>JAFAVK010000102.1 GCA_019242475.1 Acidobacteriota bacterium
TGAAGGACGTGTCGAAGGGCTCGGTCATCGTGGACGTGGCGGTGGATCAGGGCGGCTGCATCGAGACGACGCGGCCGCCGACCCACTCGAACCCGACCTACTACGTCGAGGACGTGCTGCACTACTGCGTGGCGAACATGCCGGGCGCGGTGCCGCGCACCTCGACCTTCGCGCTGACGAACGCGACGCTGCCCTACGCGGTCAGGCTCGCCAACCGCGGCTTCATCGAAGCCATCTCGTCCGACCCGGGGCTCAAGGAGGGCGTCAACACCTACGCCGGCAAGCTGACCTACAAGGCCGTCGCCGACGACCAGGGGCTCGAATACACGTCGCTCGACGACATCCTCGGGCTCACGCCGCAGACCAGCTCGAAGGCCGGCGGCGCGTGAGGCGTTAAGAGAATTTAACCGCAGAGACACGGAGGCACGGCTTGAAGCAATAAGTCTTCAAAGCTGTGCCTCTGTCTCTCTGTGGTTATTTTTTTAGGCGAGTAGTCGCGCGAGGCTGGCCGAGAGTTCTTCGGCGGGGACGGGCTTCGAGAGGTAGAGGTCTGCGCCCGCCTCTTCCGCGCGGGCCGACGTTTCGCCGCTCAGGAGCACGACGGGCAGGTCTTTGAGCCGCGGGTGTTCGCGCAGGAAGCGGCAGAGTTCGTGGCCGGAGAGGTGCGGCATGACGGCGTCGGTCACGACCGCATCCACCGCGTTCGAGAGCAGCGCCTTCATCGCCTCAAGGCCGTCGGCCGCGGGCAGCACTTCGTAGCCCGCGCGGCGCAGGACGACTTCCAGGTAGCGCCGCAGCGCGCGGTCGTCTTCGGCGAGCAGCACGGTCGGGCGCGCGCGCGGCTCTTCCGCGTGCGTGGCCGGTGCGGCGGGCTGTTCGAACCCTTGTGTCGGGATGACCATCTGCTTCTGTCTGAGAACCTTTCCGGCGTGCTCGGCGGCTGAGGGCGTGCGGGAGAGAGCGGGCGCCGCACAGAACGTGAGCAACCCGTGTGCCCGCGTCCTTCAGCGCGGGCGGCGCTGAATCTACTGTAGAGGCGCGGGCACGTCCCGGTCAATCCCTCTCTTTCTGACCGGGCCGCCCGGTCAGTCTGCCACGGCGAAACGCGGCCGTGAAGCATTCTCCGCCGGGGCGCGGCGAACCGGCCGCGAGGGCCGCTCATCTATCCTCTTTCGCCGAAACCGGCCGCGCCGGAGGGTTGAAGTGTCGCGGGGCTTCGGCCATACTCAAGGGTCGGGCGGATGCCCGGAGACATTCCGATGTCAGTCAGGACATAGAGAGTTCGAGATGTACGAGTTCGCAGTCACGCCAGCCGTCACGCAGATCCGCCGCCGCGGCGTGACCATCACCGAGGTCGAGCCCGGCGGCCTCGGCGCGGAGCTTGAGCTTGAGCCGGGCGACCGCGTCGTCAAGGTCAACGGCCGCGTCGTGCGCGACTACCTTGACTTCCGCTTCCACACGGGCGGCGAGACCGAGCTGACGCTCGACGTGCTCAAGCGCGGCGGCGAGGAGTGGGAGGTCGAGGTCGAGCGCGGTGAGGGCGAAGACTTCGGCCTCCAGTTCGAGAACATCGCGCCGCGCCAGTGCGCCAACGAGTGCCTCTTCTGCTTCTGCAAGGGGAACCCGCCCGACGCGCGCCCCGCCCTCTTCTTCCGCGACGAGGACGTGCGCCTCTCCTTCCTCTACGGCAACTACACGACACTCTCTTCCATCACCGAGGACGAGCTGGCGCGCGTCGTCGAGCAGAGGCTCACGCCGCAGTACGTCTCCGTCCACGCGACCGACCTCAAGGTGCGCGCCTACCTCCTCGGCGTTGACGAGCGCCGCGCAGACATCTCGGAGAAGCTGCGCCGGATGATGGACGCCGGGATCGAGATACACGCGCAGGTCGTGCTCTGCCCCGGCATCAACGACGGCGAGGTTTTAAGAAAGACGGTAGAGGATTTGGCCGCCGAGTTCCCGCGCGTGCGCAGCGTGGCGATAGTCCCGCTCGGGCTCACGCGCTACAACACGGACGAGCGTTTGACGCCGGTCACGCCTGGCTGGTGCCGGCAGATCATCCAAGAGGTCGGCGCGCTGCAGAAGGGTTTGAAGAAGCGGCTGGGGACGAACTTCGCCTTCCTCGGCGACGAGGTCTACCTGCGCGCCGGCGTGGACGTTCCCGGGCGCGGGCACTACGGCGACTACCCGCAGATCGAGGACGGCGTCGGCATGGTGCGCTCGTTCCGAGAGGAGTTCGGCCGCCTGCTGAAGAAGGTCGAGAGGAAGGGCGTGCGCGACGCCGCCCGCGTGCACGGGACGGTCTTGACGGGCAAGCTCTTCGCGCCCGTGCTCGAAGAATTGGTCGGGCGCCTGAACGAGACGGCCGGCACGCGCCTGCGCGTCCTCGCGGTGGAGAACAGGTACTTCGGCGAAGAGATTGTCGTCGCGGGCCTCATGACCGGTCAGTGCGTCGAGGCCGTGAAGGACGAGTTGGATGGCGAGTTCGTCGTCATCCCGCGCACGGCGCACAAGTCGGACGAGCCCGTCATGCTCGACGGCACGCGCCTCGACGAGCTTGAGCAGAAGCTGGGGCTGCCCGTCCGCGCGCTCGACCTCGAAGGCTTCGGGCGGATGGTCTGCGGCGGCTGAAGTGTCAGGCCGCGAGCCCGGCCGTGAGGGAGGGCGCCGGTCACGTAAGAGCGTCTGTCATAAAAGAGAGGGCGCCGACTTTAGAAGTCGGCGCCCTCGAAGTTTTCAAGTCGAAGGCCGTGCCTTCCGGCGGACTTAGAAGTCGTACCGGATGGCGAGCTGCATGACGCGCGGCGTGCCGACCGTGAAGATCGAGCGGCCGAAGTTCGAGCTGTTCATGTTGCCGACGGGGATGCCGAAGTTCGTGTGGTTGAAGATGTTGAAGGCGTTGGCCTGCAATTGCAGGGCGCTGTTCTCCGTCACCTTGAACTTCTTGTGCAGGCCGAAGTCCACGTTCCAGAAGCCGGGGCCGGTGAACGTGTTGCGGCCGAGCGTGCCGTCGCACCACCACTGCGTGGCGCTGACGACGACGCCGTTGTTCGGGCCGCAGGCCGCGCGCACCGCGTTGGCGCGCGCCGTCGGGTCGGTGCCCGCCGCCGCGAGGAACTGCGAGACGCGCGTGTTCATGCCGACGAACTGCGTCGTGTCGAAGTAGCCGTCGGCCGGGCTCTTGTTCGTATAGATGCTGCCCGCGTTCGTGCCGAGGAAGACCACGCGGTCGCTGAGGTAGCCGTCCGCGTTCGGGTCTTGGCCCGAGTTGTAGACGGTAAAGGGCACGCCCGACTGAATCGTGACGATGCCGGTCGCCGTCCACCCGCCGAGCCAGCGGTTCTCCTTCAGGAAGGGCGCGTCGTAGCTGAAGCCGGTGACGAAGCGGTGCCTCACGTCGAAGTCTGCGCGGCCGCGGTCGAGCCGGATGTTGAACGGGTTCTGCGGGCGGAAGTTGCCGTGGCGAGCGTCCGCGTTGAAGGCGTCGCTCAACTGGTCAATCGCCTTCGCAAAGGTGTAGTTGGACTGGAACTGGAGCCCGTGCCAGCCGCGGTTGCGCAGGCTGAACTGCGCGCCGTGGTAGATCGAGCTGAAGGCGTTGGTGCGGAAGTTGTCGCCCGCGATGTGCGTGTTGGGGCGTAGCGAGCTCCCGCCGCGGGTGCGGCCGGGGTAGGTGTTGATGTCGATGACGCCCGTCAGCTTCTTGCCGGCCGTCGTGATGTAGTTGGCCTCGACCAGGAAGTCCTTCAGGAACTCGTGCTGGACGCCGAGGAAGAACTGCTGGACGTAGGGCGTCACCAGGTTCTCGTCCATGTGGCGCGGCGCCGGCAGGCCCGCGAACGCCGCGTTGTTGAAGAGCCGGCGGCTCGACTCGGCGAACGGGACGGTGTAGAGCCCGGGCGAGGCGAGCGGCCCGATGGGCGTGCTCCCGCCGATCGCGGGGCTGTTGATGGTGTTGAAGGAGAACGTCGGCGGGTTGAACCGGATGTTCTCGAAGAGGTTGTTCCAGATGCGGTCGTAGAAGATGCCGGCGCCGCCGCGCACGACCAGCTTCTGGTCGTTGAAGACATCCCACGCGAAGCCGGCGCGCGGGGCGAAGTTGTTCCAATCCTTCTGCCAGATGTTGCTGTCGCGCTGCTGGAAGCCGCCGTTGGCGACCTCGGCCGTCAGCGGGTTGTTGCGCGGGAAGAACGGGTTGGTCGAAGCCGACGCCACGGGCGTGCTGGCCGACCCGAAGTAGAAGTTCGAGTCGAGGCCCGGGCGGAAGTTGTGCGGCGGCCCGAAGTACTCCCAGCGCAGGCCGAGGTTGAAGGTCAGGTTGCGGCGCACCTTCCAGTCGTCCTGGAAGTAGGCCGCCCACTCGTTGGCGCGGAAGCCGCGGTAGTACTCGGGCTGGTTGCCGTTGCGCGGGTCGATGGTCACCTGCGCCTGGAGGAACGCGCCGAGGGTCGGCGCGCCGAAGAGGGCGAGGTCGGCCTCGTCGCCGAAGAAGCCGTCGGTCAGAAGCTCCTCGACGCCGTTCGGGAGGATGAGCCCGTTCTTGGTCGTCGCGAAGACGGAGCCGTTGCGGATGCGGCGGTACTCGACGCCGGTGCGGAAGCTGTGCGCGCCCATCAGCATCGAGAAGTGCTGCTGGAGCTGGAACTGGTTGTCGGTGAAGAACTGCGGGAAGCTGGCCGAACAGCCGAGGCTGACGCCGAGCGGGTCGAAGCCGGTCACGACCGAGGGCATCCCCTCGGTGCCGGGGCACTCGGGGAAGTCGCGGCGGTGGCGGAGGTAGCTCGCCTTCGACTCGCTGGTGATCGTCGGCGTCCAGGTGTGGTTGAAGGTCAGGCCGGTCAGGATCGAGCGGCCGGGCGAGAGGAAGGGCGCGCCGATGCCGCCGTCGCCCCCGCCGAAGGCGTCGCCGTTGTCCGAGTCCTCGGAGAGGAACGTGGCGGTCAGGTTGCTGTTCGAGTTGAACGTGTGGTCAACCTTGACGCTGAAGCGGGCCAGGTTGAGGAAACTCGGGTTGACGACCGTCACGTCGCCGTAGACGGGGACGGGGTAGATGATTGGCGAGTCGAGGATGCCGGCGGTGAAGAGGCCGCCGGCCTCGTTCGTCAGGTTGCGCGTGGCGAGCGGGAACGCCTGAGCCGCGGTCAGCGCGCGGTAGTTGGCGCCGAGCGTGCGCGAGCGGGTGAAGGCGCCCGGGCAGGGCGCGCCGTTGGCGACCACGCAGAGGCCGTTCGGGTTCGACTCCATGAAGGTGGCGAAGGCGCCGCTGCTCACGAAGTTGATGAACTGCTGGGTGGTGCCGACGGTCGTCAGCGGCGCGGCCTGGCGCAGGCGCTGGAACTCGGCCGTGCCGAAGGCGAAGGTCTTGTCCTTCACGATCGGGCCGCCGAAGGAGCCGCCGAACTGGTTGCGCACCAGCGAGTCGTGGACGCCCGCCGAGTTCGAGAAGAAGTCGTTGGCCGCGAGCTTCTGGATGCGGTTGTACTCGAAGAGCGAGCCGTGGACATCGTTGGTGCCGCCGCGCAGCACCGTGTCGGTCACGAAGCCGCCGCCCTTGCCGTACTGCGCCGCGTAGTTGTTGGTGATGACGCGGTACTCCTGGATGGCCTCGGGCGAGATGCTGGTGATGCCGCCGGAGACGAGCGCGCCGCGGCCGCCCTGCCCCTGGTCGTTGTTGTCGAAGCCGTCCACGAGGAAGTTGCCCGTGCCGCCGCGCACGCCGTTGACGGCCGCGCCGCGGGTGCTGCCCGCGAACTCGTCGGGGACGGCGCCGGGCAGCAGGTTGATGAACTCGTTGGTGTCGCGGTTTTCGAGCGGGTAGGTCTCCCAGACGTTCCGGTTCAGGAGCTGCGAGACGCTCGACTCGGAGGGCTGCGCGAGCTGCTCGCCGCCCGCGACGACCGTCACGGTCTCGGTCGCCGCCCCGACGGCCAGCTTCACGTCCTGCGTCACGACCTGGGCGACCGTCAGGACGACGCGCTCGATCTGGGCGGTGCTGAAGCCGGCGCCCTCGACCTTGACGTTGTAGTCGCCGACGGGCAGCGTCGGGAAGCGGTAGACGCCGGCGTCGGTGGTCTGCGTGCTGGTAGAGACGTTGGTGGCGACGTTGGTCGCCGTGACAGTGGCGCCGCTCACGACGGCGCCGTTCGGGTCGGTGACCGTGCCCGTCAGCGTCGATGTGCCCTGCGCGAAGGCCGTCACGCAGAAGGCGGCGACGAGCAGCACGGCAAACGCCATTGAGGTGAGTCTTCTCATTGAATTGAATCTCCTTTTCGAACTGGCAAAAGGGCGCTTCATACGTCCCGGGTCAAGAGTGCTTGACCCACGCGGGTTAGGGCGCAGGCGTGGTTCCGACGGCGCGGCGGAGACGGGAGCGGCCGGGAACCGACCTTCGCGAGCTAGGGCACAGCGCAGAGCCTTGGAACGCGGCCGCGGGGATGGTAAGGGAGCTTTTGATTCTCTTCCCCGCGGCGAAATTCTGGGCGTTCGTGCGACGGGCTTGGGCGCGGCGTGCCGGAGCAGGTTTAAAGAACAGGCTGACAACCATTAACAGGGCAAGGAGTGTTCCATCATACAGATTATTGGTTTATGTAGAGATATCACGGAAAACGCGAGTTTGGGAGACTTTATGGGCAGATAAAATTCAGAAATATAAATAAAAGAATCCGAATTTATGAAGATTCGGGCCATTCCTCGTCTTCGTCGCGGCCGGCCGAAAGCGCGCCGCGACGGCGCGCATCTTCACCCGGCCGAAGTCGTCCCGGTCGGGCGTCAACCTCAACCCACCTCCGGACGACTCTTCAGTCCGGTTCGGCTCACCGCCGTTTGAAGTTCTGACGTGAGAATGAGCGCCGGGAGGCCGCGGCGCCCCGGGCGGGCCGTCTTCTGGTTTTCGGATATTATCCGAATTTATCAAGAGAATAGCCGGACATTTTTAGACGTTACGGATTAAATGCCGAATATTGAAGGGCTTGAGACGTTCAAAAAATTGGGCATGAAGGTTGCTTGGTTGGAAATCCTTCACCGAAGGCGATTTGCTCTCGCTAAACGGCTCTACCGTTAATCTACGGTCGTTCGTTCAGGCGATATAACGCGTAGGTGAGGTGTTCTCCGGTTGAGAATGCTTCGTGAGAGTAGCAAAAAGATAACCCTAAAGTTAAGGAGTCCACGATGAGAAGATTTGCTTCGGCCGCGCTGATGCTTTGCCTCTTTGCCTTATCAGCGCTGGCACAGTCGAATACAGGAAACCTTGTCGGGAGCGTCGTCGATCCCAGCGGCAGTGTGGTCGCGGGCGCGAGCATCACCGTCACCGACGAGGCGACGGGCAAGACGAGGACGGTTCAGGGCAGCGGCGAGGGAACCTTTACGGTGCCGCAGCTCGAAGTCGGCACCTACACCGTCAAGGTGACGGCGCCCGGGTTCAAGTCCTTCACCGCCACCAAGGTCAAGATCGACGTCAGCAAGGATTACTCGCTGACCGTGCCGCTCGAGGCGGGCGGCGTCGAGGAGAACGTCACGGTCGTCGCCGGCGCCGACGTCGTCAACGCCACGTCGGCCGAGCTGAACACGACGGTCGGGCAGCGCCAGATTCAGGAGCTGCCGCTCAACGGCCGCAACCCGCTCGCGCTCATCGGCCTCCAGTCCGGCACCGCCAGCAACGGCGCGACCGACACGGTCATCAACGGCCAGCAGAGCTCGTTCACCAACATCACGCGCGACGGCATCAACATCCAGGACAACTTCATCCGCGCGAACGCGACCGACTTCAGCCCCGACCGGCCGAACGTTGACGACGTCGGCGAGTTCACCATCACGACGCAGAACGCCGACGCCTCGAAGGGCTACGGCGCCTCGCAGGTCGAGCTGGTCACGCCGCGCGGCTCCAGCGAGTTCCACGGCGCGGGCTTCATCTACAACCGCAACTCGAAGTTCTCGGCCAACACCTTCTTCAACAACCGCAACGGTGTGACCAAGCCGTTCCTGAACCGCAACCAGTTCGGCGGCCGGCTGAGCGGCCCGCTGGTGCTCCCGCACTTCGGCGAGGGCGGCCCGGCGCTCGAGCACGGCAAGGCGTTCTTCTTCGGCTCCTACGAGGGCTTCCGCCTGCGCCAGTCCACGACCTCCACCCGCACCATCCTGACGCCGTCGGCGCGCCAGGGCATCTTCACTTACCTCGTCGGCGGCCAGACCCGGACGGTCAACGTCCTCCAGTTGGCCGGCGTGGCGGCCGACCCGGTCATCGCCAGCCGCATCCTGGCCAACGTCCCGACCGCGGGCAACAACACGGCCATCGGTGACCAGCGCAACACCACCGGCTACAGCTTCAGCCAGCTCCAGAACCAGGATCGCGACAGCGTCACGCTCCGCTTCGACGGCAACCCGACCTCCAAGCAGTCGTGGGAGCTGATCGTCGGCCGCCGCAACGAGAACCTGCTGCGCCCCGACACCGACGTCGGTTCCGCGACCACGGGCGGCGGCTACAACCGCGTGCCCTTCGGGTTCCAGGACAACCTGAGCAAGTCGGTCGTCGCGGCCTACCGCTACACGTTCACCAACTCGCTGAACAACGAGCTGCGCGGCGGCTTCGCCAACAGCAAGCCGCGGTTCGCCCGGACGAACGAGCCGACCGACTTCTTCCTGATCCTGCCGCTCATCAACAGCCCTGAGTCGGTCTTCCAGGCGCAGGGGCGTTTCAGCAACTACGGGAACATCCAGGACAACGCGGTCTACCTCCGCGGCGAGCACACGTTCAAGTTCGGCGCCCAGGCGCAGTTCTTCAGGCTCACGCCGTTCGGGCCTCCGACGGCCTCCCAGTCCTCGATCCCGACGCTGACCATCAGCACCGGCACCGCCACGCCTTCGCTGGTGTCCAGCCAGTTGCCGGGCGCCAGCTCGGCCGACGTGACCACGGCCAACAACCTGCTGGCCCTGCTCGGCGGCTTCGTCAGCGGCGCCAACCTGACCTACGTCGCCACGACCACCACCTCGGGCTACGTCTCCGGCGCCCAGCAGCAGCACAAGCTTAACTTCGAGAACTACTCGTTCTACGGCTCCGACTCGTGGCGCGTCACGCCCCGCCTGACCCTGAACTACGGCCTGCGCTACGAGCTGTTCACGCCGGTGCGCGAGCCGAACGACCTGGCGCTCGAGCCGGTCATCGCGGCCGGCACCGACCCGATTGTGGCCGCCCTGAATCCGGCCGGCACGTACAACTTCGCCGGCGGCAACGCGGGCAACCCCGGCAGCGGCCGGTTCTTCCATCAGGACAACAACAACTTCGGGCCGGTGGTGAGCTTCGCCTACTCGCCGAACTTCAAGAACAACTTCCTCGGCTCGGTCTTCCCGGGCGAGGGGCGCACCGTCCTGCGCGGCGGCTACCGCATCAGCTACGTGAACGACGAGTTCATCCGCGGCGCCGACAACGCGATCACCGGCAACGCCGGGCTCATCCAGGGCGTCACCCGCGCGAACCTGAACCTGCGCGTGGCCGGCGGCACCCCGGCGTTCACGACGCCCACCTTCCAGGTGCCCCGCACCTACGCGAACAACAACGCCCTGGCCGGCAACTTCGGCACGGTCTTCGCCATCGACCCGAACCTGAAGGTGCCCTTGACGCAGGAGTGGAACGTCGGCATCCAGCGCGAGATTGGGTTCCAGACGGTGATGGAGATTCGCTACGTCGGCGCCAAGTCGGACAACCTGATCCGCGGCCTCGACTACAACCAGGTCAACATCCGCGACAACGGCTTCCTCGCCGACTTCGAGCGCGCGCGCCGCAACCTCGCCACCTTCGGCAACCCGGCCTGCACCACCGCCCAAGCGACCTCGACGGGCTGCGAAGTGCTGACGGTCTTCCCGCTGATCGAGGCCGGCGGCCTGCTCTCGAACGGCACGATCCGCAACCTGATCTCGACGGGCCAGCCCGGCGAGCTGGCGGTCACCTACATCTCGAACCAGTTCGGCAACAGCAGCCAGCTCTTCCTGGCGAACCCGAACACGGGCGTGGCCGACGTGCTCCAGAACAGGGCCAAGCTCCGCTACAACAGCCTCCAGTTCGAGGTGCGCCGCCGCTTCTCGCAGGGGCTCCAGTTCCAGGCCAACTACAGCTTCCAGAAGACGCTGACCGACACGGGCGGCGTCGGCCAGACGAACTTCGACCCGGTGCTCGACCTCCGCAACCTGCACCTCGAGTACCAGCGTGCCGACTACGACGCCGCGCACGTCTTCAACTTCAACGGCATCTACGAGCTGCCCATCGGCAAGGGCCGCCGCTTCGGCACGAGCGGCGCGCTCGACACCATCGTCGGCGGGTGGCAGTTGACCTCCATCGTCCAGGTCGCGTCGGGCGCGCCCTTCTCGATCCTCGACCCGCGCGGCACGCTCAACCGCGCCGGCCGCTCGACGCGCGGGACGGCCAACACCAACCTGAGCAAGGATGAGGTGAAAAACCTCGTCGGCACCTTCCGCACCCCGTGCGGCGTCTTCTACATCAACCCGTCGGTGCTCAACATCAACCAGACGGCGCTGGCCGCCGGCCAGTGCGGCAGTCTGGCGCTGACGGGCGGCTTCGGCACGACCCCCTTCGGCACCGCGCCGGCCTCGAACCAGGTCTTCTTCCCGGTCGCGCCCGGCACGACCGGCAACATGGAGCGCAACTTCCTGAACGGGCCGATGTACTTCAACTGGGACGCTGGCCTCTTCAAGAACATCTCCCTCGACCGCATCCGAGAGGGCATGCGCTTCCAGATTCGCGCCGAGGCCTTTAACGTCCTCAACCGCGCGAACTTCTTCATCGGCAACGTCTCGTCCACGCCCTCCGGCACGAGCTTCAACATCGCCTCGACCAACTTCGGCCGGGTGAACAGCACCTTCTCGCCGCGAATCATCCAGTTCGTCGGCCGCCTGGAGTTCTAACCGGGCGGGCTCGCAGAGCCTAACCACTCGAAGGCGCCGCCCCGCGAAGGGCGGCGCCTCTTTTTTCGCCCGGCGGGAGGGCGCGGCGGCCGGGGGACAGCTTTGCATTACCGCCCCGCGTCTGAGAAAATACGCGCCTCGCCGGCGCCGACGCGGCGAACCCGCCGGCCCCCGATACGCGGGATCGATTCACTCGGCCTGAGACCAGGCCACACCCAGGAGATTCAAGAGATGAAGTTTTATCGCACCTACGCGCGACGCGGTCTGCTCGCCGCCGCGTTCTCGCTCCTCGCCCTAACCCCCTTCACGGCGCGCGCGCAGAAGATGACGCCGGAGGAGCTGGTCGCCAAACACCTCGCCGCCGTCGGCACGAGCGAGGCGCGCGCGGCCGTCAAGAGCCGCCTCATGGCCGGCCGGGTCACGGTCACGCTCCGCGGCGGCGGCTCGGGGCAGAACACGGGCCTCTCGCTGCTCTTCTCCAAGGGCGACAAGAGCGTGATCGCGATGAGCTTTAGGAACCCCAACTACCCGCAGGACAAGTTCGGGTTCGACGGCCAGAACGTGACCATCAGCTACGTGAAGCCCGGCATCCGCTCCGAGATCGGCGACTTCATCAAGCAGCGCGACCAGCTCCTCAGGCTGGGGTTGATGGGCGGCGTCCTCTCGACGGGCTGGGTGCTTGCCTCGCCCGACCTGAAGGGTGGGAAGCTGGAGTTCGCCGGGACGGGCAAGGTGAACGACAAACCCGTCTACAAGCTGCGTTACACCCCCAGGAAGGGCTCTGACCTGAAGATCACTCTCTTCTTCGACCAGGAGACCTTCCGCCACGTCCGCACCGAGTACGAGCAGGTGGTGAGCGCGCGGACGGGGCCGGCGGCGGCGGTGGTGAGCGGCTCGCCCACCCGGCCGGGGCAAGCGCCGCAAACCGCCTCCGCCTCCGACGCCTCGAAGGAGTTCCAGCGGGAGCTGCGCCTGAAGATGTTCGAGGAGTTCTCGGACTTCAAAGAGGTCGGCGGGCTGACGCTACCGCAGACCTACAAGATCATCCTCGACCTCGACCGGCAGCAGGGCGGGAAGTTCCAGGCCGACTGGCTGATTAACTTGGAGAAGTTCGACTTCAACCAAGACCTCAAGGACGAGTGGTTCGACGTCACCTCGGCGGGGAACTGAGCCGCGCACACAGACCTCTGCGAACAGAAAGCCCGGGCGAAAATGTCGCCCGGGCTTTTTATTGTTCCGAGGTTAAAACCCCCGCGCGCTTCCCGCGCCGGCCAGCTCATTTGCTCCGCAGCTCCTTGATGGTCGTGCGCAGGCGCCCGGCGTCGGGCGCGTCGGGCGAGAGCTTGAGGTAGGTCTCCAGCTCGTCGGCCGCGCGCTTGTACTCCTTCAGCTCCCAGTAGAGGCCGCCGAGGTAGTAGTGCGCCCTGACGACCTCGCCGGCGCCCGTCCCGGCCGCCGCCTTCAGCTCGGCCTCGGCCCCGGGGAACTCGCGCCGGCCGAGCAGGATCATGCCGAGGTAGAGGTGGGCCGACGGCGAGGCCGCGTTCTTCTTGAGCACCTTGCGGAACTGCTCCTCGGCCTCGGCCACGCGGCGCAGCTCGATCAGGGCGCGGCCGTAGGCGAGCAGCGACGCCTGGTCTTCGGGCACGAGCTTGAGCGAGGCCGTGAGCGCCTCGGCGGCCTTCTCCGGGTGCTTGAGCTTGAGGTAGGTGATGCCCAGCTCGTAGAGCGCGAGCGGGAAGTCCGGGTGCGCGTCCACGGCCTGGCGGAGGAGTTCGGCGGCGCGCTCGTTCTCGTTCCGGCGCTCGGCCTCGACGCCCTTGTGGTAGAACTCGACGGCCGGCTTCGGCACGGTCGCCAGCGACGCGTTGAGGACGCCGGCCGGCGCCTGCCCGTCGCCCCCGCGCTTGGGGCGGAGGTAGACCTGCACCGTCAGGGGGCGGGAGAAGGGCGTGCCGACCACGCCCCGCGGCGTTGAGATGGTGCTCGACTCGATGAGCACCGTCTCGCTCGCCGTCTCGAACTCGTCGCCGCCCTCGACGACGACCGTGTAGCTGCCGGGGCTCAGGCCCGTGAAGCGGAACGTGCCGTTGGCGTCGGAGAAGACGTAGCTGTCGCCGCTGCCGGAAGACTCCAAACGCACCTTGAGCCGCAGGTCGGAGCGGCGCCCCGAGGGGCCGACGAGCCGGCCCTGGATGGTGTGGATGCCGCCCGTGCCCGAGTTGTCGAGGCCGCCGACCTGCCCGGCCGCCGGCACGCAGGCCAGCGCGAGCAGCAGGAGCGCGAAGAGGAGGGGCGGGGCGACGGTTTCGGGCGGGCGGTGGGCGGGTCGGGCGGGCGGCGGCGTGAAAAACATATCCACAAACCCCTTTCGAAAAGCGGTCGCTGGCGGCCTGAAATTTATCTTCTTTGTCGCGGGGATCGAGCCCGAAGGATAGCCAAGAATAGCACAGGAGAAAGAAAAGGGAGGGGCGATTTTTACGCCCCCCCCGGAATCTTCCACGCTCCCCGGAGGGTTAGTGAAAGCAGAGCAGTTTAGAACTGGAACTTGACGCCGAGGCGGACGGCCGACGGGAACTGGAAGATCGTCCCCGTGCCGTAGAACGGGTTCCGAGCCGGCGTGATGCCGGGCGCCCCGCTGTTCAAGAAGGCCGTCTCGTCCTGACGGATCGCGCGCTGCGCGTTCGCCACGTTGAACCAGTCGAACTGGAAGCGGAGCTGGCGGTCTTCGCCGAGGTTGATCGGGTAGTAGGCGCCGAGGTCCAGGTTGTAGGTGGTGGGCGTGCGGTTGCGGCCCGTGAGCGGGTTGATGGCCGTGCCGCGCGGGACGCACGAGAGGCCCTGGATGCAGAAGCCCTCGTTGTCGCCGTAGACCGGGTGCGGCACCAGCGCGTTGAACGGGATGCCCGACTGCGCGCGGAACGAGGCGCTCGTCAGCAGGCCGAACTTCCAGCGGTAGCTGCCGTCCAGCTTGAACTGGTGCGGGCGGTCGTTCGGCAGGCGGCCGTAGAGGCCGTTGAGCAGGCTGACGAGGTCGAACAAGCTGGTGATGTTCGGGTCAGTCTGGCCGTTGTCGTTGCGGAAGAGCCCCTCGTAGTTGCCGATGAGGCTGGAGTAGACGTAGGAAGCGATGAACTGGTAGTTGTTCGTGAAACGCTTCGTGGCCGAGAACTCCAGCGCGCGGTAGTAGCGGCGGGCGTGGCCGAAGCAGCCGATGGCCGGGTCGTTACAGGCCTTATCCTCGGTCGTCACGTCCGTGCCGACGCGGCGGCCGGGGTTGAAGAGGAAGTAGTGGTCGCCGTCGTCGAACGAGCCGTCCTCGATGACGTTGTCCTGCGCGCGGTAGATGCCGCGGAAGCCGAGCGCGAGATCCTTGACGACCTCGTACTCGACGCCGGCCGTGTACTCGTCCACGGTCTGCGGCGAGATGTTCGGGTCGATCGGGGTCGCGTCGCCGCCGAGGTTGCCGAAGTTGGTGACGACGGTCGCGCCCGTCGGGTTACCGTTCAGGCGGCTGACGTTCAGGTTGTAGTCGGACTGGATGGTGTTGCCGGAGGCCCGGACGTTGATGTCGAGCGGCAGCGGCGTCTCGACGAAGCGGGCGAAATTGGCGTAGACCTTGCCGCGGCCCTGCCCGGTGAAGTCCCAGATGAAGCCCAGGCGGGGCTCGAGGTTCGCGATGAAGTCGTTCAACTTCAGGTAAGAGACCCCGTTGAGCGAGAGCGCCTGCTGGTAGTCCCAGCGCACGCCCAGGTTGAACTGGAGGTTGCGCGTCGCCTTGAAGTCGTCCTGGACGTAGAAGCTCTCGACGTTCGTCTTGACGAACTGGCCCTGCGTGTTGAGCAGGAAGTTGCGGGCGCGAACCACGTCGAGGAGCAGGAACGGGTTGGTCGTGTTGACGGCGACCGGCCCGGTCGCGGCCGTCGTGACGCCCGCGGGAGCCTGGCCGGCCGCGATCAACAGCTGGACGCGGGTGGTACGGGTCGCGTCGGGGCAGGTGATCGTGGTCGTGCTGGTGCGGGAGCAGATGGCGAAGCGGTTCTCGATGCGGTACGGGCCGGAGGGGACGCCCGCGGCGTTGAAGGCCAGGTTCGGGCCAGTCGAGCGGGTGTTGATTTTGTAACGGTTCTGGTTGAACTCGAAGCCGTACTTGAAGGTGTGCTTGCCCCAGATGTTCTGGAGGCGCGCGGCCGCCTCGATGCGGTCACGATCCTGCTCCGTCTGGAGGCCGAAGCCGCCGCGGATGTAGTTGCGCTGGACGGTGCCGCCCGTGCCCTCGACGTAGGAGAGTTGCAGGCCGTTGGAGGCCAGCACGGAGGTCTCGACCGGCGCGACCACCGCGCCGCCGCGCAGCACGGCGAAGCGGTCGGTGACGAGCGTCTGGTCGGCCAGCGTCGGCAGCGTGTTGGCGCGCTGGAAGTGGAGGCCGCCCGAGAACTCGCCGATGAAGTTCGGCGAGAAGGTCGAGTTGAGGCGCGCGGCGTAGTTGTGGCCGCCCGTCTCAATGGTGCCCTCGTAGCTGCGCAGGTCGGCGCCGAAGCCGGCGCCGCCGAAGAGGAAGCCCTCCTGCTTCGTGAAATCGCCGAAGGTCGAGATGTTGAAGGTGTTGTTCTGGTTGATGCCCCAGGTGAGCTTGCCCGCGTAGAACGGCGTCGTGACCTTGTTGCTGACCTCCTGGTGGAAGGTCTGCGTCAGCGAGTAGTTCTTGCGGCGCTGCGGGTTGAAGGCGGCGAAGAACCAGAGCTTGTCCTTCTTGATCGGGCCGCCGATGTCGGCGCCGGCGTCCAGCTCCGAGAAGCCGTTGGCCGCCGCGCCCGTGAACGGGATGGCCGAGGACTTGACCCCGCGGACGAAGCTCTTCGCGGTGAAGTAGCCGAACACGTCGCCGCGAATCTGGTTCGAGCCGCTCTTGGTGATGACGTTGAAGACGCCGCCCGTGGACTTGCCGATGTCGGCGCCGTAGGCGCCCGTCAGCACCTGGACTTCCTGCACGAACTCGAACGGCAGGTTGGCGCCCGAGCCGCCGAAGGCCGGGTCGGAGACGGTCACGCCGTCGAGGATGTAGTTGTTCTCGGGGCCGGAGGAGCCGGCCACCGACGGGTCGCGGTCACGCCCCGAGGCGTCGCGCAGGCCCGAGCGGGTGACGGTCGGCGCAATCGTGTAGAGCGACTGCACGGTGCGCTGCGTCGGGAAGTTGGAGAATTGCTCGGTGGAGACGTTGGTGCCGGTCGTGTTGGTCGAAACGTCCACGGCCGCGCCCGAGCTGGCCGTGACCTCGACGGTCTCGGTCGCGCCGGCGGGGCGGAGCGTGACGGCGAGGGTCGAGACCCTCGTCAGGTTGACCTCCACGTCCGCCTGCTCGAACTTGGCGAAGCCCTTGGCGGCCTCGACCGTGATCGTGTAGCGGCCCGGCGGGATCTGGGGGAGGTTAAAGTAGCCTTCGTCGTTGGTGGTCGCCGACTGCGTGCGGATCAGGTTCGGCCCTGCGACCGAGACCGCGATCCCCGGGATGGCGGCGCCGTTGACGTCAACGACTGTTCCCTCAATCGAACCCGTCGTGGTCGTCTGCGCCGCCGCGCTCACGAAGAACGAGAGCGCGAGGGCCAGCACGGTCAAGATTCGGATGGGAGTTTTCATGCTAACCATTCCTTTCGTTGTGTTTAACCCTCTAGAAGTTTTAGTTTCTAGATCAAGAGGCACATTGCTGTTCAGAATTACCCGCGTGGATTTAAGCAACTCAAAGGCCGCCATCAGCCCGGTCTCCACGACTTCCACCTTAAGTTAAGTGAATAAGAGGCTTCGCCATCCGCGCGGGCGTACCGCCGGGCGGCCCGCGTGTACGCTCATCTGGATTTTGGAACCGAAAATTTGAAGGCCGCTTCAAATTTTTGAATAAAGTTCGACGGAAAACTGGAGGGACGGGAACCGACGGGCGGGCGGGCGGTTTCGGCCGAGGGGCGTGTGCTACAATCCGCGGCGCCGCGCGGGGGCCGCGCTTTCGTAAAACTCTCAAAACGGGCTGAAGTCTTGGCGATGTTCGCCGTCAAACACCTGCAACTGGCGCCGCTCGGCGCGGGCGACCTCATCGACCGCACCGTCAGGCTCTACCGCCGCCATTTCGGGGCGCTCGTGCGCGCGAGCACCCCGCCCGTCATCGTCTCGGCGGTGGGGACGGTGCTGTGGTCTGTGAGCGTCCGTTCGCTCGGGGTGACGGCGAGCGAGGGGCGTGCGGCCGGATACTTCTTCGGGGCGCTGGCGGGGGCGGCCGTCTACGTTTTGGGGCTTTTGGCGCAGCTGGTCGTGGTGGGCGGGGCTTCGCGCAACCTCGTGATGCACCTGCTGTGGGGCGAGCCGGTGACGGCGCGGCTCATCTACCGCAGCGTCCGCTCGCGCCTCAAGGGGCTGTTCTGGGCGACGGTGGTCGTCCTCTTCTGGCTCTTCATCTCGACGGTGGCGGCGACGGCCGCGGGGCTGCTGCTGCTGCTGCCGGGCTTCGCGGGGGTCTCCCTCATTCTCGTGCTGACGAGTGCGGCGGGGGCGGAGTGGGTCGGGCCGTTGGCGGGCGTTCTGCTGGGGCTGGCGTCGGCCGCGCTGATGCTCTTCGTCTTCTTCCTGGTGGCGGGGCGCGTGGCGTACGTGCCGCAGGTGTTGATGGTCGAGGGGCGGGGCGTCTTCGACTCGGTCGGGCGGAGCGCGGAGCTGGCGCGCGGCAACGTGCGGCGGCTGACGGCGATGTTTCTGTTCACGGGCTTCGCGTGGTACGCGGCGGCGATGCTTTTGCTGGTGCCGCTCGGGTGGTACGCGTACCTGAACGGGGTTGACCCGCTGGGGATGGATCCGACGCGGACGCCGGTCTGGTACACGGTCAGCTCACAGGTTCTGTGGCAGGTTTCGACCGTCCTGCTGGCGCCGGTCTGGATGATGGGGCTCTCGCTGCTCTACGTGGACGAGCGCGTGCGGCACGAGGGCTACGACATAGAGCTTTTGGCGGCGCAGGTCTTCGGGGAGATGCCGGCGGTGCCGGCGGGGCTGAACGCGCCGCTGGCGCCGGCCATCGCCGCGCCGAGGGCGCCCGCGCCGCGCGCGCCCAGTCCGCCGGAGAGGCCGGCCGGCTCGATCCTCGGGCTCTGCCTGCTGCTCGCGGTGCTCGCCTCGGGCGCGTCGGCCCAGCCTTCGAGGGGCGCGCGGGGGGTGGCGACGCTGGCGGACTACCGCGGCCGCGTGGGCGCGGCGGTCGCGCCGCTCGAAGAGCTGGCCGAGGCGTACGCGCGCGTGCGGCAGAGCGAGAAGTACGAGGTCTGGTCGAAGGAGGGCTTCAACTCCGACTTCATCGTCGAGCTGCCGAAGAGGAAGCAGGAGACTTTAGCCAGGGTCGGCAAACTTCTGCCGGCGCGGGAGAGGGTCGAGGGGCTCGGCGGCGCGGGCGAGGTCGATAACGGCTGGGTGCAGGAGGCGCTGGCGGGCCTGGAGTCCGAGAAAGACTCGGAGGCGCTGGCGGCGGGCCTGCGCGCGCTGGCCGGGCGGCTGCGGGCGCTCGAAGCGCGTCTGGGGGAGTTGGACGCGTCGGCGCGCGAAGGGTTAGACCGGGACGCGGAGCGCGGGCGGCTCAACTCCATCCTGCGCCGCCCGGAGTTCGACCGGCAGGCGCCGAAGCAGCAGAGCGCTTTGGAGCGCATGATCGAGGACTTCGCCGAATGGTGGAGCGGCCTCTTCCCGCGGCGCGCGCGGGTGGCGCCGGGCGGGAGCCCGCGCGTGTCGATGCTGATGCTGGGGCTGGTCGGCGGGCTCTGCCTCGCGGTGCTGGCCTACGTGGGGCGTCGCCTGTGGCTGCGCCGCGGGGCCGGGTGGGGGCCGCGGGGGCTCAAGAGGGGGGCGCGCGTCGTGCTGGGCGAGAGGGTCGAGGCCGACCAGACGGCCGCCGACCTTCTGGACGAGGCGGAGCGGCTGGCGCGCGCGGGCGAGCTGCGCGGCG
Organism: Acidobacteriota bacterium; assembly: GCA_019242475.1. GTDB lineage: Bacteria > Acidobacteriota > Blastocatellia > Pyrinomonadales > Pyrinomonadaceae > QHXN01. Next base: position 18,884 of record JAFAVK010000102.1, read on the forward strand.
CGATCCGCAAGGCGTATGTGGCTTTGCTCTGCGAGCTGGGCGACCGCGGCGTCGTCCGCCTCGCGCAGCACAAGACGAACCGCGACTACCTCGACGCAGTGCGCCGCGCCGCACGCCCCGCGCTCTACACCGAGCTGCTCCCGCTCACCAACGCCTTCGAGCTGCACTGGTACGGCCTGCGCCCCGCCACGGACGCCGACTGGCAGGGTTTTAAGACGCGCTGCCGGACGGTGCTGGACGGCGGGCGGTAGGCGGCGGCAGCGTTTCGGGCGCCCGCGGGGCCGTTTCGCCGCCGTCCCGCCGCCCGGCAACTGCTATTTGCCGCCCGGCAACTGTCATCTGCCCGCCGGCAGATGCCGTCTGCCCGTGGGCAGAAGTGATTTGCCCGCCGGCAACTGTCACCTGCCGGGCGGCAGGTGACAGTTGCCGGGCGGCAGATGACAGTTGCCGGGCGGCAAATAGCAGTTGCCGGCCGGCAAATGGCTTTCGCCCGCCGGCAAGTGGGATTCGCCGGGCGGCAACTGTCATCTGCCGCCCGGCAAATCACGTTCGCCGGGCGGCGACTGCCTACTGCCCGCTGCCTACTGCCTACTGCTTTACCATGAAGAGTCGGCTGCTCATCTTCCTCTCCGTCGTCCTGCTGGTCGTCGTGCTGGCGGCGCTCAACGCGGCGTCGTACGTGCGCGTCGAGCGGGAGGCGGAGACGGAGCTGGTGCCCGACCGCTCGACTCTGAACTCGGGCGGGACGGGGACGCGCGCGCTCTTCGAGTACCTGGGCGAGAGCGGCGCGAACGTCGTGCGCTGGCGGCAGCCGATGTCCGCGCTCTCCGGGCCGGAGAAGCCCGAGAGCCTCGTCATCGTCGGCCCGACGCGCCACCTGATCGAGCGGCAAGAGGCCGTCGCCATCATCGGCTGGGTCTCGGCCGGCGGACGCCTCGTCGTCATCGACCGCGAGCCGAGCCCTCTGCTCCTCCCGCAGGTCGGGCGCTGGCGCGTCTCCACGCAGCTCGTAGAGTTCCCCGACACCGACTCCGACCCCTACAACGCCGAGAACGTCACGCGCGGCGCGCCCCTGCTCTCGCCCGCGCAGCCGACGGCGCTCACGCGCAACGTCTCGGAGGTGACGCGCTCGCGCTTCGCCTCGCGCCTGCAAATCGTCTACGCCGACGCGCCCACGCCGGCGCGCGCGGTCGGCATCGGCCCCCCGCGCGCCGCGCGCACCCCGACGCCGACCCCCGAAGAGGAGGAGGGCGGCGTCGGGAGCCCTTGGAGTAACCGGCCGCCGCCCGCGCCGCGCGCGACTCCCGACACGAGCCCCGACACGCACGCCCCCGTCGTTCACCTCCTCGACGGGCGCGAGGGCGAGGGCGCGCTCCTCGTCGATTACGCCTACGGGCGCGGGCGCATCGTCGTGCTCTCAGACCCTTACGTCGTCTCGAACGCGGGGCTCAACCGCGCCGACAACCTCTTCCTCGCCGCCAACGTCGTGACGGGCGGCCTGCGCGGGCGCGTCGCCTTCGACGAGTTCCACCAGGGCTTCGGCGAGACGCAGAATCAGGTCTTCGCCTACCTGCGCGGCACGCCCATCCTCTGGCTGTTCGGGCAGGGCGCGCTCGTCGCGCTGGCGCTGGTCTGGACGCGCGGCCGGCGCTTCGCGCGCCCCGTCCCCGAGCCGCGCCCCGACCGCCGCTCGAAACTCGAATTCGTCTCCTCGATGGCCGAGCTGCAACTGCGCGCGCGCGCCTACGACCTCGCGGTCGAGAACGTCTACCAGCGGACGCGCCGGGCGCTGGCGCGCTACGCCGGCCTGCCCGCCAACGCCCCCCCGGCGCAGCTCGCCGAGCGCGTCGCCGCCCGCTCCGGCCGCGACCGCGCGGCGCTCGCAGCCCTGCTCGGCGAATGCGAGGCGGCCGCGGCCGGCGCCCCGACGACCGCGCGCCGCGCGCTCCGCCTCGTCCGCGAGCTGCGCGAGCTGGAGCGCGACCTCCGCCTCCTCATGCGCGCCCGCGAAGTCCGCCAGGCCGCCGCGCGCCCCAAAGACTGACCCCACAAACAACTAGGCGCCGCCCGCCCCGCCGGGGTATCCTGAAGGCCGAAGGAGGAAATCGGGATGTCTAAAACGGTTGAGGCCGTCTTCGACGGCGAGGTGCTGCGGCCCGACGAGCCGATAGACCTTGAGCCGAACACGCGCGTCCGCGTCACCATCGAGCCGGCCGCGCCGCCGCGCGGCAAGTCGAAGTCTTTCCTACGCACCGCGCTCTCCCTCAACCTCCAAGGCCCGCCCGACTGGTCTGAGCGCCTCGATGACTACCTCTACGGCGGCGAGACCCCCGAGCCATGAACAGAGTCGTCTTCCTCGACACCTCGTACGCCATCGCCCTGTCCGCCCGGGCCGACCAGTTGCACGAGCCGGCCGTGCGTGTGGCCGAGCTACTTGAGTCCGAAGACGTGTCGCTCGTCACCACTCGCGCCGTTACCCTGGAGATCGGCAACGCCCTCTCTAAACTGAAGTACCGTGCGGAGGCCACGGAGTTGCTACAGTCTCTGGAAGACGACCCGGCCGTCGAAATCGTCCCGCTCACCGAAGAACTTTACGAGCGCGCGTATCAACTCTACGCCGGCCGCCCCGACAAGGAGTGGGGCCTTACCGACTGCGTCTCTTTCGTCGTCATGCAAGACCACGGCCTGACGGAGGCGCTTACGGCTGATGAACACTTCAGGCAAGCCGGTTTCAGCGCGATGTTGCGAGAGAGTTAGTCCGACCTCAACCCGGGAGTAAAGCAGATGTTCGAGACACACACGTTCCCCTGTCCGAACTGCAACGAGATCATCAACGACTCGATGCGCGAGTGCCGTTTCTGCCGCGCGCCCATCGACCCGCAGGCGGCGCGCGCGGCCGGCGAGCTACAGGCCCGCGTCAATCAGGCGTGCAGCGACGCGAGCTACACGGCGACGGCCGCCTACCTGATGTTCGCCTTCCTCCTGCTCGACCTCATCCCCTTCGTCCCCTTCGTCTGGCTGGCCTACGTCCTCACCTTCTTCGCGGTCATCTTCCTGATCGTGCGCTGGCAGGTGAGGTTCGGCGGGCTCCGGACGCGCGACCCGGACTACAAGCGCGCCCTCTTCTCGCGCAACGTCGCGCTCGTGCTCTGGCTCGTCGCCATGCCCGTCTGGATCGTGGGACACATCTTCGGCGCCGTCATCATCGCCGTGCTCTTTAGGTGAGGGGCGGCCCCTCGCGCGCTCTAACACCTCTTCTCGAAAGGACAGTCCGGGCGGCCCGCGGTCGGGGCGGCCCGCCCATTCTTCCCGATGCTTGAATACGTCACCTCAACGGTCGAGCACATCCGCGGCGAGCTGGCGAAGGTCGTCGTCGGGCAGGAGGCCGTCGTCGAGCAGGTGCTCGTGGCGCTCCTCGCCGAGGGGCACGCGCTCGTCGAGGGCGTGCCGGGGACGGGCAAGACTCTGCTCGTCAAGACGCTCGCGCGCATCGTCGGCGCCGACTTCGGCCGCATCCAGTTCACGCCCGACCTCATGCCCTCCGACATCACGGGCACGAACGTCTTCAACACGGCGACCGCCAGCTTCTCCCTGCGCCGCGGCCCCGTCTTCACCGACATCCTCCTCGCCGACGAGATCAACCGCACGCCGCCGAAGACCCAGGCCGCCCTGCTCGAAGCGATGGAGGAGCGGCAGGTCACCATCGACGGCGAGCAGCACCGCCTCTCCCCGCTCTTCACCGTCTTCGCCACCGAGAACCCCATCGAGTACGAGGGCACGTACCCTTTGCCCGAGGCGCAGCTCGACCGCTTCCTCCTCAAAATTCTCATCGACTACCCGACGGCCGAGGAGGAGGGACAGGTCGTATCTAACTGGGACTCCGGCTTCAGCGCGCGCCGGCTCGAACAGGTTGACGTGCGCCCCCTCGCGGAGCCCGAGGCCGTCATGCGCTGCCGCGCCGACGTGCGCGCCGCGCGCATGGAGCCCGGCGTGCAGAAGTATTTGGTCGAGCTCGTCCGGCGCACGCGCGAGCACCCCTCGGTCGCCTACGGCGCGAGCCCGCGCGCGTCCGTGGCGCTGCTTTTGTGCTCGAAGGCGCTGGCCGCGATGCGCGGGCGCGACTTCGCCACGCCCGACGACGTGAAGTCGGTCGCGCCGGCGACGCTGCGCCACCGCATTTCCCTGCGCGCCGAGGCCGAACTCGACGGCGCCACCCCCGACGCCGTCATCGAAGACATCCTGAACACGGTGGAAGTGCCTCGCTGACATGCACGCGAGCGCGTGCGAAGGAGGATTCTCATGGCAGACAGAAAGAAACGCATCCCCCGCATCACCCTCAAGAACGCGCCCCCGCCCTACGACGAGGAGGACGGCGACTACATCTACTTCGCCGACGGCGACGGCCAGCCCTGCGCCGACCGCCACCCCTTCCGCCACGACGCGCGGGGCTTCGAGCTGGTCAACGCCTGGTGGCTCATCGACGCGGCCACGCTCGTCTACTCCGACCCCGCGCGGGTCGAGCAGAGGTTCCGGGACAAGACGCCGCTCCAGCAGGTGAACCCCTTCGCCACCGAACGCGGCACGGAGTGCTTCGTCGCCGCGAACGAAGACTTCGCCATCGTCGCCTTCCGCGGCACCGAGATCAGCCCGCGGCCGGAGCCGCACCCCGACTTCCGGAACATCCTCCTCGACGTGGGCACGGACGCCGACATCCGCACGTCCGCCTTCGGCGAGGGGGCCAACGTCCACCGCGGCTTCGCCGAGGCGCTCGACGGCGTGTGGGAGGCGGGCGGGCTTAGGGAGTTCGTCGCGAACCTGCCTTCGCGGACGGTCTGGTTCACCGGGCACAGCCTCGGGGCGGCGCTCGCCACGCTGGCCGCCGCGCGCACCCTCGCCGAGGGCGGACGCCTCGACGGCCTCTACACCTACGGCAGCCCGCGCGTGGGCGACGAGGGCTTCGCCGCCACCTTCGACCATCTCATGGCCGAGCGGGGCATCGAGCACTACCGCTTCGTCAACCACGAAGACCTCGTGACGAAGGTGCCGATCAGGGCGCTGCCGCCCCGCACCCTCTTCAAGCACGTCGGCTCGCTCAGGCGCATCGACCGCGACGGGCACATCAGCGACGCCCCGGCCGCCACCACGCCGCCGAAACTCTCCCTGCTCGACCTCCTGCCCATCCGCGACGGCAGGATCGACCCGAACTTCTTCAACCTGATCCCCAACGCCGTTGACGACCACGTCCCGACGCTCTACTCGACGCACATCTGGAACGCGCTCGTCTGAGCGCAGGGCGGGCAGGACTGAAGTCGATGCGGTTCGTCTTCTCGAAACTCTTCTACGCGCTGCTGGCGGTGGGCTTCGTGCCGCTCTCTCTGTCCTGGGGGCGGCCGGGGCTGCGCTGGGCGGCGCTTGTCTATGACGCGGGGCTGCTGGCGCTGGCCGCCTTCGACGCGCGGGCGAGCCGCCTGCCCGCGGGCCTCGAAATCTTCCGCGAGTTCGGCGGGCGCTTTTACATCGGGGCCGAGACGGAGGTGCGCGTCCGCGTCGAGAACCACACGCCGCGCGCCTTCCGCCTGAAGTTGAAGGACGAGTACCCGCCGGAACTCGCGCTCCTCTCGCCGCGCGAGGCGGAGCTGGACGTGGGGCCGCAGGAGTCGAAGGCGCTCGTCTACGTCGTGAGGCCGCGGCGGCGCGGGCGCTACGAGTTCGGGCGCGTGGCCGTGCGCGCGCGGACGCGCCTGGGGCTCGCGTGGCGCGAGGTGCCGGCGGGCGAGGCGGCCTCGGTCAAGGTCTACCCGAACGTGAGGCGTGCGCGCGAGGCGGAGTTGAAAGCCCTGGGCGCCCGCTCGCTCGTCGCCGCGCAGCGCCGCGCCGCGTGGCGGGGTGAGGGGCGCGACTTCGAGTCTCTGCGCGAGTACGTGCCGGGCGACGAGCTGCGCCACGTCTCCTGGTCGGCCACGGCGCGGCGGGGGCGCCTGACGACGCGGCAGTACCAGATCGAGCGCGACCAGACGGTGCTGATTGCTTTAGACGCCGGCCGCCTGATGACGGCACGCATCGAGCGCGAGACGAAGTTCGACACGGCCATCCACGCCGCCCTCGCCCTGATGAGCGCGGCGCGGCGCGCGGGCGACCACGCCGGCCTCCTCGTCTTCGGGCGGCGGGTCAACGCCTACGTCCCGCCCGGCAAGGGGCGCGAGCAGCTCGACCTCGTCCTGGAAGCGCTCCACGCCGTCGAGCCCGAGCTGATCGAGCCCTCCTACACGCGCGCCTTCGAGTTCGTCGCGGCCAACTGCAAGCGGCGCGCGCTCGTCGTCCTCCTCACAGACCTCGTGGACGAGCAGGGCTCGCGCGAGCTTTTGACGAGCCTGCGAATACTGCGCCCGCGCCACCTCCCGCTCGTCACCACCATCGCCGACCGCGACCTGCGCGCCTCCGTCCGCGACGCACCGGCGGACTTGGAAGAACTCTTCGCGCAGTCGGTCGCCGAAGAGATCATGCTCCAGCGCGAGGCCGCCCTCCGCCTCGTCGAAGCGCAGGGCGGCCTCGCCCTCGACGTGACGACGGCCTCGCTCGTCCCGTCCCTTCTGGAAACTTACATCAGAGTTAAAGAGCGCGGCCTGCTCTAAAAGTCGATGCGGTCGTAGATGTCGGCGAGCGCGAGGCCGCAGTTGATGGAGTCGAGCGAGAGGGCGGCGTCCGTCCCGTCCAGTTCGGCGTGCGACCAGGTGCCGTCGGGCCGGCGCGAAAAATGTTCGAGGCGCGGCCGGTCTTGCGAGACGAGCACGTAGTCGCGCAGGGTCTCGATGGACTTGTACCGCTCGAACTTCTCGCCGCGGTCGTAGGTCTGGGGCGAGCGCGAGAGGACTTCGAAGATGACGACCGGGTTGAGGAGTACGTCGCCGTGCCTGTCGTGGAAGAACGCTTCGCCGCAGGCGACGGCGAGGTCTGGGTAGGCGTAGAGACCCGCCTCGCCCGCGCGGACTTTCATGTTGGGCGAGAAGCCGCGGCAGTTCGTGCCCCGGAGTTGAGGGCCGAGGGCAGCACTTAAGTTGAAGCAGATGGCGCTGTGCGTCGGGCTCTCGCCCGCCATCGCGTAGACCGTGCCGTCGAGGAACTCGTGGCGAATCTCCGATAGGCGTTCAAGGTCGAGATATTCTTCCGGCGTGAAGACTGCCAGCGCGCGTTGAAGAGACATTGCGTTACCTCCTGCACCGCTCCTTCCTGAGTCGGCGCGGACGATTATAAACCCGAACCGCTCAATCCTTCTTCATCTCTTCCACGGCCGGCGAGTAGGAGATACGAGTAGAGGGCGACGCCGGTGACGGCGGCGACGGAGAGTTTTATCTCCGCGGGGATGGGGGCGGGGGAGACGAAGCCCTCGATGGCGGCGGCGAGGGCGAGCAGCGGGACGCAGCCGGCGACGAGCTGGGCCGCCTCGCGGCCGCGCAGGCGGAGGTTGTCGAAGCGCGGGCGGTCGCCGGGGAAGAGCAGCGCCGTGCCGAAGAGCATCCCCGCCCCGCCGGCGATGAAGATGCAGGACAGCTCGATGACGCCGTGCGCGGCCATGAAGGTCAGCATCTCGCCGCCGTAGCCGGCGCGGAAGGTGAGCGCCACGGTCGCGGCGTGGCTGAGCCCGTTGGCGGCCATGTAGTAGAGCGTGCCGACGCCGAAGGTCGCGCCGAGGGCGAAGGCGTTGAAGGTGACGCGGAGGTTGTTGGTGCCGACGAGGCTGGCGGCCAACTGGTTCGCGTCGTTGGCCTGCTCCCACCAGCGCCACTTGCGTTCGAGCACGGCCTCGCGGAACTGCGGCGGGACGCCGGCCAGCTCGGAGAACTCCGGGTCGCGGGTGGTGGCCGCGAAGGCGAGCGCGGCGAAGAGCGCGTACGTCCCGAAGGCCAGCGCCGTGTAACGCCAGGTGCGGCGGAAGGCGCGCGGGAAGTCGCGCGCGAAGAAGTTGCGCAGGCGATGGCGCCCTTCGGAGGCGTCGGCGCGGTAGATGCGGCCGTGCGCGCGAATGACGAGGCTGTTGAGGTAGTTGACCAGGCGGGGGTCGCGGCACTCCGCGCGCGCGGTGGCGAGGTCGGAGGCCGTGCGCCGGTAGATGCGCCCCAGCTCGCGCACCTCCTCGCGGCTCAGACGCCGCAGGCTGGAGCGGTCGAGTATCCCCAAAAGGTCTTCGAGCCGCTGCCACGCGCCCTTGCGCTCGTCGATGAAACGGTCGGAAGCAGGCATTTGAATCTGAGATTTTAAACCCGAACCTTCACCCCCGAACGCGAACTTTCCGCCCGCGAGGGCGAAAGTTCCGCCTCCGAGGCGAAGAATTTCACCTTTTTTCTCGAACTTCGAGCCTCCGAGACGGAGATTCCGACCTTTTTTCCTCGACGTTCCGCCCCGGAGACCCGACTTTCCGTCTTTTTTGCCGAACGTTGACTCTCGGAGACGGAAAGTTGGGTCTCAGAGAGCCAACGTTGACTCTCTGAGACGGAAAGTTGGGTCTCTAAGACGGAAAGACGAGTCTCCGAGACGGAACGACGAGTCTCCGAGACGGAACGTTCCGTCTCCGAGAGTGAAATTTGGGTCTTTTAGACGGAACGCCGACTCTCGGAGACAGAAAATTGGGTCTCGGAGACGGAAAGTCGGGTCTCGGAGACGGAATTTCCGGCCTCACTTCAAGTCTATCCTCAAAAACTCGGCCGGTCTGTCCGAGGCGTTGGCGAAGGTCGGGGCCGCGCCGGCTTCCGACCACATCGTCTGGCCGAGGAGTAGGACGACCTCGGTGCCGGCGCCGTCCGACTTGAGCCGCGCCGGCGCGAGCGCAACCAGGAGCGACGCGGCGTCCGCGCCGCTCAGGCCCGCGCACGTCCGGCGGGCGGCGCAGGTCACGCGCGCGATGCGAACCTGCTTGTCCTCGTACCTGACCTTCTCCCCGGCGCGACCCCGGGCGGCGCGCGGCTCGGGCGGGAAGCGGCCGTGCCAGACCTGCCGGTCTACGGCGAGCCCTTTGAACTCGATTCTCAGGTACTCGGTCAACTGGTCGGTCAGGCTCTCGACGCTGTGCGTCTCCTGCGCGCCCTTGCTGAGGCGGAAGCCGCCCGCCCTGACCGCCGGGCGCGTGAGCGTGAACGGCTCGTCGCCGAAGTGGACGAAGCGGATGGGGCCGCTGTCGCGGAGGTAGACGTAGACCGTCGGGTTCGCCGGGTGGTCGTGCACGGCGATCTTCTCGCGCGGCCGGTAGACGACGCGCGTCACGCGCACGCGCTGGTTCTCGAACTCGGGCCGGTACGAGCGCGGCGCGACCACCTGCGCGTCCTGCGCGGCCGTGAGCAGTAGAAGCTGTGCGAGGAGGAATGCGAGCATCCGCGTCGTCTCCTTAAAGATGTCCGGTCGAGTGTAAATCAGAAAGGGTTTTATCAGAATTTCAAATTCGAGATTTGAAATTTCAAATGCCCCGGGGCGCGGGTTAGTATTGGGCGCATGGAACGCGTCGTCGAGTGTGTGCCCAACTTCAGCGAGGGCCGCGACCCGCGCGTCGTCGAGGGTCTGGTCGAAGCGGTCGAGTCCGTCCCGGGCGCGCTCGTCCTCGGCACGCACATCGACCCCGACCACAACCGCTCCGTCGTCACCTTCGTCGCGCCGCCCGAGACGATTGTTGAAGCAGCGGTGCGCGTCGTCGCGCGCGCGGCCGAGCTGATCGACTTGAGTCGTCACGCCGGGCAGCACCCGCGCATGGGCGCGTGTGACGTGCTGCCGTTCGTCCCCGTCCGCGGCATGAGCGTCGAGGAGTGCGTCGCGCTCGCGCACGAGGCGGGGCGCCGCATCTGGGACGAGCTACAGATTCCCGTCTACTTCTACGAGAGCGCGGCGCTGCGGGAGGGGCGGCGCAACCTCGCGGACGTGCGGCGCGGCGGCTTCGAGCTTCTGCGCGAGCAGATCGCGACGGTGCCGGAGCGCGCGCCCGACGTGGGCGAGCCGCGCGTCCACCCGACCGCGGGCGCCTGCATCGTCGGCGTCCGGCCGCTGCTCATCGCCTACAACGTGACTCTGAAGACGGGCGACCTCTCGGTCGCGAAGCGCATCGCGCGCGCCGTGCGCGAGCGGGACGGCGGGCTGCTCCACCTGAAGGCGCTCGGGTTCGAGCTTGCGAGCCGCGGCGTCGTGCAGGTCTCGATGAACCTCACGAGCTACGAGCGGACGAATCTTCATCAAGCCTTCGAGGCCGTGCGGCGCGAGGCCGAGAAGTTGAACGTCGAGGTGCTCGCCAGCGAGATCGTCGGCCTCGTCCCGCAGGCCGCGCTCTACGCGGCGGCCGCGCACTTCCTCAAACTCGAAAACTACACGCCCGACGTTGTCCTGGAGAACCGCATCGCCGCCGCGCTCGAAAGGAAGAGGTCGGAGCACTCCGATTAAGAGTTGAAATTTCAAACCTCAGATTTGAAATTCGTATTCTCGCTGTGAACCAACTGAGACTCATCGCGGGCGCCTGGGCTCTGGAGGGCAGGCGCTGGGCGCGGGAGAACCTGTACGCGCTCTTGGTGCTCGGGCCGCTGGTGCTCGGGATGACCTACTTCGGCGTCGGGCGCATGGTGCGCGAGGCCGCGTGGAGCCCGACCGAGGCGCAGGCGCTCTCGGCCGCGGTCGTGGCGGCGTCGTGCCTGGTCGCGCTCAGCCTCTCGCGCGCGAGCGTCGAGGTCTACCACGTGCGCAGGCCGGAGTGGGTTCTGGACGCGCTGCCGGTCTCGGCCGCCGTGCAGTTGTCGGCGGCGCTCGCGCGGCGCGCGGGGCACGCGTGTGCGGCGGGCGCGGTCGGGCTCGTGCTGCGCTGGCTCGCCGGGGGCGAGTTTGGCGCGGGCGTCTTCGGGTCGGCGGCGCTGCTCGTGTGCGTGCTCGCGTCGGGCGAGGTTTTGTCGGCGCTCGTGTGGGTGCGTTGGTCGCACAGGCGCGGAGTCGTGCGCGCGGCCGCCGTGCTCTTTTCGGTGGCGGCGTGCGCTCTGGCGGCGGGGGCGCTGCTGGCCCTGGTCGTGAGGCCGGGCGGGGCGGCGTTGTTCGGTCGGACGGCGGTGCTCGTGTGCGGGGCTTTGACGGCCGTCGTGCAGGCCGCGGTCGCCTTCGTCGTGCACGCGCGCTGGCGGGCGGCGGACGCGGAGTTCGCGACGCGCCTCGGCGCGCGCGAGAGGTGGGGCGCGCTTGTCGAGCGTTTCGCCGGGCGCGCGTGCAAAGGGCGGGAAGAGTTGGCGGCGCAGCTCGCGCGCGACCTGCGTCTGGTGTTGAGGGGTTTTTCGTCGGCCGTGTACGCGGCGGGGGGCGTGGGCGCGCTCTTGATAGTGCTGCTGGTCACGCTGCTGCTGGGCGACGTGTTGGCCGAAGGGGAGGCCGGGGGGTTCGGCTCAATGACGTGGCTGCCGGCGGTGCTGGCGGTGAAGTTCGCGTGCGTGCTGGCGACGGGGGCGCTCTCGGCGCTCGTGCCCGTGCTGGTCGCGCACCAGGAGCCGCACCTCTGGCTCGAACGCTCGGTCGGCCTGAAGGGCGAGGACGCATGGCGCGCGAAGCTCTACCTCGCGCGCGCGTTGACGGCGCCGGCGGCGGCGGCCGCGTGGGTCGCGGGTGTCGCGTGCGGGGCGGTGCCGGCCGCGTACGCCCTGCCGCTGCTCGCGGAGTGCGCGTGGCTGTGGTGGCTGGTGAGCACGACGGCGGGCGGGCTCGCCTTCGAGATGCCGGCGCAGCCAGGGCTTGCGCTCGTCCTCGTGCTCTGCGCGGGGCTCGCGGCCGGGGGTCTGACGGCCTTCCTCTGGCCCATCGGCCTCGCCATCTACGGCTTCGCCGTGCAACCGCTCTGCATGCGCGGGGCGATGCGCGCCGAGATGCATTTGAGAGGGTTAGACGTTTGAGCGGAGAGAGCCTTTTAGTCGTCGAAGAGGTGGCGAAGCGGTACGGCGAGACGTTGGCCGTGGACGCGTTGAGCTTGCGCGTGGGGGCGGGCGAGGTGTACGCGCTTTTGGGGGCGAACGGGGCGGGGAAGTCAACGCTGATCAGGATGATGACGGGGCTGTCGGAACCGGACGCGGGCAGCGTCGTTGTCTGCGGCGAGGAGATGCGGAAGCGGCCGCTGGCGGCGAAGAAGTGCATCGGGTATTTGCCCGAAGAGTTGTACTTCTACCAGCGCCTGACGGGGCGCGAGTACCTGCGCCTGGTCGCGGGGCTGAAGGGCGCGGACGAGGCGCGCGTCTCCGAGGAGGTCGAGTTCTTCGAGCTGAGCGCGGTCGAAGCCAAGTGGGTCGGCGGCTACTCGCTCGGCATGAGGAAGAAGCTCGGGCTCGCGGCCGCCTTCGTCGGCAGTCCAAGGGTGCTCGTCCTCGACGAGCCGCTCAACGGGCTGGACGTGGAGATGATGCGCAAGCTGCGGCTGCGGGTCGGGCGCGAGCGCGACGCGGGCCGCGCCTTCGTCGTCTCCTCGCACGTCATGAGCTTCGTCGAGCGCGTGGCCGACCGCGCGGGCGTCATGCGCGCGGGGCGCTTCGTCGCCGAAGGGACGCCCGCCGAACTGCGCCGCCTCGCGGAAATGCCCGACGAGCCGTTCGAGGACGTGTTCTTCCGCCTCGCCAAATAACCGGGGTAGTAGCCCGACCGTGAGGGAGAGCTACCGCCTCTGTCCCCCAACGAACGGAGACGCCGCGGGGGGTTGTGAAGTCGGCGCGCACAGTTGATAATGCACGCGCCGTTTTGCGAGCGCGGCCACTCTCCCTGACCCAACGGCCGCGCCTGTTGTCTGCCTCCGACTGGATTTCGATGACCCCCTTTGACGAACAGCAGGCGGGCCGCGAGCCCCTACTCGCGGCGCCCGGCGCAGAGCCCCACCTCGACGGGGCGCACCTCCGCCGCGTCCTCGACGCCATCCCCGCGCCCGTCTCGTACGTGGACAGGGACTTGCGCTTCCGCTACAACAACCGCGCCTACGACGCCTGGGTCGGCCGCCCGCACGAAGAACTCTACGGCACGCACGTCCGCGAGGTGCTCGGCGAGAGCGCCTACGCCGAAGTCCTCCCGTACATGCGGGAGGCGCTCGCGGGGCGCGAGGCGCACTTCGAGAGGGAGCTCGAATACCCGGACGGCTCGCGCCGCTACGTCAACGTCTCCTACGTCCCCGACTTCGACGCCGAGGGGAGCGTGCGCGGGTTCGTCGCCAGCGTCCGCGACCTCACCGGGCGCAGGCTCGCCGAGGAGTCCGTCCGCTTCCAGGCGCACCTCCTCGACACCGTCGAGCAGGCCGTCATCGCCACCGACCTCGCAGGGCGCATCACCTACTGGAACCACTTCGCCGAGAAGCTCTACGGCTGGCCCGCCGCCGAGGCCGTCGGCCGCAACATCCTCGAAGTCACGCCGGAGGAGGGCGCGGGCGCGCACGCCGCCGAGATCATGTCGAAGCTCGGCGCGGGCGAGACCTGGTCGGGCGAGTTCAACGTGCGGCGGCGCGACGGCTCGTCCTTCCCGGCGTTGGTCACGGACACGCCCATCCAGGACGCGGCGGGCCGCCTGGTCGGCGTCGTCGGCGTCTCGACCGACCTCACCGAGCGCAAGCGCGGCGAGGCGGCGGTGCACGCGGCCGAGCGGAGTGCCTTGCGGGAGTACGAGACGCTGCTCCACCGCCTGTCACACCTCGCCGAGTCTTTGGGGACGGCGCGCGACCACCTGACCATCTTCCGCGACCTGCGCGACTTCGCCGTCGTGAGCGTACCCACCGTGGGCATCTTCATCTCGCTCTACGACGAGGCGCGCGACGTGCGCCTCGCGCAGTACGCGTGGGGCGACGGCGAGGAGGTGGACGTGTCGCAGCTTCCGCCGATGCCCTGCACCTCCAAGGGGCCGAACAGCCAGGCCGTGCGCACCCGCCAGGTCGTGATTACGAACGACTACTGGCAACTGAAGCAGACGGGGACGGGGCAGGTCGGCGTCCTCGTCGGGCCGGACAACGGGCTCAGGCCGCAGTCCTCGCTCGTCGTGCCGATGGCGACGATGGGGCGCATCGTCGGCACGGTCGAGGTGCAGTCCTACGAGAACCACGCCTACCGCGAGGAGCACGTCACGGCGATGAAGATGGCCGCCAACCTCGCCGCCGTCGCCATCGAGAACATGCGCCTCCTCCAGTTCGAGACGAAGGCGCGCGAGGCCGCCGAGGAGGCGTCGCGGCTGAAGGACGAGTTCCTCGCCACGCTCTCACACGAATTGAGAACGCCGCTCACGGCCATCCTCGGCTGGTCGTCGATGCTGCGCGACAACCGGCTCGACGAGAAGACTTTCAAGATGGCCGTCGAGATCGTCGAGCGCAACGCGCGCACGCAGCAGCAGATCGTGGACGACATCCTCGACGTGTCGCGCATCATCACCGGCCACCTCCGCTTCGACACCGAGCCGACCGACCTGCGCGGCGTCGTCGAGGCGGCCGTGGACACCGTGCGCCACGCGGCCGCGGCCAAGAACATAAACTTACGCGCCGAGTTCGAGCCGGGCGTCGGCCCCGTCATGGGCGACCCGCGCCGCTTGCAGCAGGTGGTCTGGAATCTCCTCTCGAACGCCGTCAAGTTCACGCCCATCGGCGGCGAGGTGCGCGCCTGCGTCGGGCGCGAGGGCGCGCACGCGCGCATCACCGTCAGCGATAACGGCCCCGGCATCAAGCCCAACTTCCTCCCGTACGTCTTCGACCGCTTCCGACAGGGCGACCAGTCCACGACGCGCGTCCACGGCGGGCTGGGGCTGGGTCTGTCAATCGTCCGCCACCTCGTCGAGTTGCACGGCGGCTCGGTGCGCGCCGCGTCGGATGGCGACGGGCGCGGCTCGACCTTCACGGTCGAACTCCCCTTACTGCGGAACGCGGATTTCGGATTGCGGAAGGAAGAGGAGGAGGCGGACGCGTTCTCGGTGGGCCACGCGCAGTCTGCGATCCTCAGCGGCATGAGCGTGCTCGTCGTGGACGACGAGCCGGACGCGCTCGGGTTGTTGAAGACGATGCTTGAGATGAAAGGGGCGCGCGTGACGGCGGTCGGGTCGGCCGAGGCCGCCTGGGGCGAGCTGGCGGGCGAGTGGCCCGACCTTCTGCTGTGCGACATCGGGATGCCGGACGAGGACGGCTACCAGTTCATCCGCCGCGTCCGCGCGCTGGAGACCGAGCGCGGACGGCCGCTCCCCTCGGTCGCGCTCACGGCCTACGCCGGCGAGGCCGACCGCGCCCTCGCCCTCGAAGCGGGCTTCCAACTCCACGTCCCCAAACCCGTCGAGCCCGCCGCCCTCGTCAACGTCATCGCCGACCTGGCGGGGAGGAAGCAGTAAAGGCAAAAGGCAAGAGGCAAAAATTTAAGACGATAAGAAGCGCGGCCTTCATCCTTTGAAGATGAGGCCGCGCCGCCTTTATGCCTTCACTTTTGCCTTTTGCCTCTTGCCCTTTGCCTTTCTCACCGCGCCATCAACGCCTCAATCTCCTCGACCTGCTTCGGCGCCTTGTCGGTGAGCACTTCGAAGCCTTCGGCCGTGACGAGCACGTCGTCTTCGATACGGACGCCGATGCCGCGGTACTGGTCGGGGATCGCTTCGGCGTCCTCGGCGATGTAGAGGCCGGGCTCGACGGTCATGACGATGCCGGGCTCGACGGGGCGGGGCTGGCCGTCCAGGTGGTAGGCGCCCGCGTCGTGCACGTCCATGCCGAGGTAGTGGCCGAGGCGGTGCATGTAGAACTTCTTGTACTGCTCCTCCTCGACGAGCTTCGGCACTTCGCCTTTCAACAGCCCGAGCCTGACCATGCCCTCGGTCAGAATCTCGACCGAGCGCTGGTGCATCTCGTCGAGCGTGACGCCGGGCCTGATC
Organism: Acidobacteriota bacterium; assembly: GCA_019242475.1. Classification (GTDB taxonomy): domain Bacteria; phylum Acidobacteriota; class Blastocatellia; order Pyrinomonadales; family Pyrinomonadaceae; genus QHXN01. The sequence continues at coordinate 34,739 of JAFAVK010000102.1, forward strand.
ATGCGGATGCACTCCTCCTGACAGTCGAGCACGAGTTGGTAGATGTCGCGCTGCGCGTCCGTGAAGCGACCCGAGACGGGGAAGGTGCGCGTGATGTCGGAGGCGAAGCCCTCGTACTCGGCGCCGGCGTCGATGAGGAGCAGGTCGCCGTCCTTCAGCTCGGCGTCGTTGTCCACGTAGTGGAGGATGGTCGCGTTGGCGCCCGAGCCGACGATGGAATTGTAGGCGGGCGCGGCCGAGCCGTTGCGGCGGAAGACGTACTCGATGAGGGCGTCCAGCTCGTACTCCCTCATGCCGGGCCGGGCTGACGCCATCGCCTCGCGGTGCGCCTCGGCGGCGATGTCGGCCGAGCGGCGCATGAGTTTGATTTCGTCTGCTGACTTGATGAGGCGCATCTCGTGGATGAGCACGCCGGGGTCGATGACGGCCTGCGGCGGCCTGACCCCTTTGCGCCCCATCGTGCGCATGCGCGCGAGCTGGCGGATGAGCGTCTGGTCGAGTTCGGCGTGGCCGTTGCCGAGGCGGTAGTAGAGGTGGCGCGCGCCGTCGAGCAGCTCGGTGAGCTTGGCTTCGAACTCTTCGACGGGGAAAGCCTCGTCGGCGCCGTAAGCCTCCTTCGCGCCCTCGACGCCCGCGCGCCGCCCGTTCCAAATCTCCTTCTCGCGGTCGCGCGGCCGGACGAAGAGCGTGAAGGGCTTCTCGCGCCCGGGCGCGACGACCGCCAGGGCGTCCGGCTCGCGGAAGCCGGTCAGGTAGTAGAAGTCCGAGTCCTGCCGGAAGCGGTACTCGGTGTCGTGCGAGCGCGTCACCTCGCGCGCCGCCGGGATGATGGCGACGGAGCCCGGCTCCATCCGCCGCATGAACTCCGCGAGCTGCGGTCTGGTCATCTTCAACCTCTCAACGTGGACTGTCTCACGCCCGATTCTAACCGACCCGCGCGGCAGCGCGGAAACGTAGAGACCCGGGCGAGACTTTCAAACCCCCGCACCTTCGCGCGATAATCCCCACGAGGCAAATCGAATGGCGACCCAAATCACACAGACCGCAACCAACGTCGTGCAGACTGAGCCCGCGCGCGAAGTCGTCTCTTACGACCCGGCGACGGGCGAGGAGATCGGGCGCGTCCCTTTGCGTTCGGCCGAGGAAGTTAAAGCGGCGGTGGCGCGCGCACGCGAGGCGCAGAGGGGTTGGGGCGCGTTGTCATTCAGGGAGCGCGCGCGGGTCTTGATGCGCGCGCGGGCGCTCGTGCTCGAAGAGATGGACGGGGTCGCCGAACTCATCGCGCGCGAGTCGGGCAAGCCCGCGGCCGAGGCGCTGGCGATGGAGATTGTGCCGACGCTCGACCTGATGCAGTTCTTCGCGCGCAAGTCCGAAAAGATGCTCCGGCCGGAGAAGATAGACATCGGCCTTTATCGTTTCTTAGGCCGCACGTCCTTCATCGAATACCGCCCGCTCGGCGTGGTCGGCATCATCTCGCCGTGGAACTTCCCCTGGGCGACGCCCCTGGGCGAGGTCTCGATGGCGCTCATGGCCGGCAACTCGGTCGTGCTCAAGCCGAGCGAGCTGACGCCGCTCGTCGGCCTCAAGGTCGGGGAGGTGTTCGCGCGCGCCGGTCTGCCCGAAGGCTTGCTTGAGGTCTTGACCGGCGACGGCTCGACCGGCGCGGCGCTCGTCGAGGCGGGCGTCGATAAGGTCATGTTCACGGGCAGCGTGCCGACGGGCAGACGCGTGGCCGAGGCGGCGGCGAGAAAGTTACTTCCCGTCGTCCTCGAACTCGGCGGCAAAGACCCGATGATCGTGTTTGAAGACGCAGACCTCTCGGCCGCTTCGGAGGCGGCCGTGTGGGGCGCGTTCGCCAACTCGGGCCAAGCGTGTGCCTCGGTCGAGCGCTGCTACGTCCACGAGCGCGTGGCCGAAGAGTTCACGCGCCGGGTCGTCGAGAAGGCGAAGGCGCTGCGGCAGGAGCCGGGCGCGGCGTGCGACCTCGGCTCGATGTCGAGCGAGCGGCAGCTCCGCACGGTCGAAGAGCACGTCAAAGACGCGGTCGGGCGCGGCGCGCGCGTACTCGCGGGCGGCGGCCGTGCGAAGGGCTGTTCCGAGCGCGGCTGGTTCCACGAGCCGACCGTGCTCGACAGAGTTGACCACTCGATGACCGTGATGCGTGAGGAGACCTTCGGCCCGGTGCTGCCCCTCATGACCTTCCGCGAAGAGGGGGAGGCCGTCCGGCTCGCCAACGACAGCGAGTTCGGCCTGACGGCGAGCGTCTGGACGCGGGATTTAAAAAGAGGCCGCCGCGTCGCTTCAAAGATTGAGGCCGGCACCGTCATGGTCAACGAGGTGCTCTACACCCACGGCATCGCGCAGACGCCCTGGGGCGGCGTCAAGCAGAGCGGCCTCGGGCACACGCACGGCCGCCTCGGACTCCTTGAGATGGTCGCGCCGCACCACGTCCACGTCAACCGCCTCGCCTTCCTGCAAGACGTCTGGTGGTTCGCCTACACGCCCGGCGCGGCCGCGCTCTTCCGCTCGCTCGCGCGGCGCTTCGCCACCGGCTCTCTGCTGCAAACCCTCCTCATCTCGCCGCAGATGCTCGCGCGCTACCGCGAGCGGCGTAAGCGATAAAGTTTTCCGCGCCGCGGTTGACTCGCGGGCCGAATGGATTTACAAGCACCTTAGCAGACCGCCCTCGCGCTCTTTAACATTCGACTAGTCGGAGGCCCTTCCCCATGCTGAGAGTCAGACTGTTTTCCGTCGCCCTGTTCGCCCTGCTCGCGTGTGCCGGCGCCGCTTCGGCGCAGACGGCCGCGGAGAAGGAGGCGGCGCGCGTGGCGACGCGCGAGAAGCTGCGCCAGCTCCTCGCCACTTCAGGCCCGAAGAAGGGCATCGAGATCGCCTTCCGGCAGAGCGACAAGCAGCCCTTCAACTTCGTCGCCGTCAGGCGCGGCGGCTTTACGAACGCCGAGGGCTTCGAGGTCGTCATCGGCGTCTCCAACGACGACACCATCGGCTTCCGCATCTACCCCTACTACAAAGGCTCCTACATCAACATCGACAAGGCGCGCAACGGCCCCGCGTTGATGCGCAAGCTGCTCAACCTGAGCGACCACAACTTCCTCTTCTGGGGCGCGGACGACACGGGCGATGTCTTCGCCGGCTACACCTTCACGCTCGAATCCGGCTTCCCCGACCGCGCCATCGAAATCGTCCTCTACAGCATCGCCCCGCTCGACCAGTACGTCGGCCAGATGCGCCCGTTCATCGACGGCAGCGCCGCCCCTTAGCCGGCGGCGGCCTCTCTCTTTTGAACTTGGAGCCCGGCCCCCGCGGTTGTATCATCCGCGGCGAGAACCCGGCGACTCCCCGCCGGCCGCACCCGCTAAAGGCAAGGCCCCGATGGAAAACACCCTCGCAGGCAGAAGCCTCAAACCCTTTGCAAGAAGAGTCCGCCTAACTTCCGCCGCGCTGCTCGCGCTCCTGCTCTCGACCTTAACGCCGACGACGCCGGCGAGCGCCGCCGCGGGCGACCTCGACCCGACGTTCGGCACGGGCGGCAGGGTGACGACCGACCTGGGCGGGTTCGATACGGCGTACGCGGTCGCCGTCCAGCCGGACGGCAAGCTCGTCGTCGCGGGCAGCGGGGGGCCGGACATCGTCGGGCAGGTGCCCGGAGACTTCTGCGTCGTGCGCTACAAGTCGGACGGCTCGCTCGACACGGGCTTCGGCAGCGGCGGGAAGGTCTTCACCGACTTCGGCAACGGCAACACGTCCGACCTCGCCTCCGGCGTGGCCGTGCAGGCGGACGGGAAGATCGTCGCCGTCGGCTACTCCCAATCGGTGGGGCCGATCCCGTTCAGCCCCGCGCGCGTTGACTTCGCGCTGGCGCGCTACAACCCCGACGGCACGCCCGACAACACCTTCGGGACGGGCGGCAAGGTGTTGACCGTCTTCCCCAACAGCCCCATCTCGGCCGCCGACGCGGTCGCGGTGCAGGCGGACGGACGGCTCGTCGTCGCCGGCATCGTCGAGACCAACTCAGTTAACGGGGAGCTTGCCGGCGACTTCGCCGTCGTGCGCTACAACGCGGACGGGACGCTTGACGCCACGTTCGGCACGGGCGGCGTCGTCACGCTCGACTTCGACCAGGACGACATCGCGGCCGGCGTCGTCTTGCAGACGGACGGGCGCATCGTCGTCGCCGGGGCCGCCTGGGAGAACTCGGTGGGCCTGGGCCTGCCGAAGACCTGCGCGGTCGCGCGCCTCAACCCGAACGGCACGCCGGACGCCACCTTCGACGGCGACGGCAAGAAGACCATCTCCTTCCTCGGGAATGACGCGTGCTCGGGGGTCGCGCTTCAAACGGACGGGCGACTGGTCGTCGCGGGCTCCGCCTCGACGGGGCAGAACCTCGCCGAGCCCGACTTCGCGCTCGCCCGCCTCAACCCGGACGGCACGTTCGACCAGACCTTCGGCGAGCGCGGCCGCGTGCTCGCCGACTTCGACTCCAACTCCGACAACCCCGTCGGCGTCGCGGTCGCGCCCGGCGGGCGCATCCTCGTCGGCGGCTACACGTTCGGGCGGAATACCGGGGACGGGCTGTCCTTCGCCGCCGCGCGCTTCAACTCGGACGGCTCGCCTGACAACACCTTCGGCACGGGCGGGCGCGTGAAGACGGACTTCCTCGCGGGCAACCGCGTCCAGGCCCGCGGGTTCGCGGCGCAGCCCGACGGCAAGCCCGTCATCGTCGGCGAGGTGCAGGCTTCCCAGCGCTCGCCGGACAACCCCATGGACATCGCCGTCGCGCGCTTCGACGCGGCCGGCGGGGCGGAGCCGGCCTCGTTCGTCCGCTTCTCCGCGGCGGGCTACGGCGCGGCGGAAGGCTGCGCGGCCGCGTCCGTCACCGTCACGCGCGAGGGGGATTTGAGTGCGCCCGCCTCGGTCGAGTACAGGACGCGCGACGGCTCGGCGCGGCAGCGTTCGGACTACACGCACACGACCGGCACGCTCTCCTTCGCCGCGGGCGAGTCGAGCAAGACCTTCAACGTCCCCTTCAACGACGACGCCTACGCCGAGGGGACGGAGACCGTCCGCGTCGAGCTGACCTCGGCCTCCCCGAACGTCAACTTCCGCAACCCGGCCGCCGCGACCCTGAACATCGCCGACGACGACACGGCCGACGGCGGCCCGAACCCGCTCGACGACCCGCAGCGCTTCGTCTGCCAGCACTACCACGACTTCCTCAGCCGGCAGCCCGACGCCGAGGGGCTCCAGTTCTGGACGCAGGGCATCGAGTCGTGCGGCGCGGACGCGGCGTGCCGCGAGGTCAAGCGCGTTGACGTTTCGACCGCCTTCTTCCTCTCCATCGAGTTCCAGCAGACCGGCTACTTCGTCATCCGCGCGCACAAGGCGGCGTTCGGCAGCAACAAGCAGACGCCGCGCTACTTCGACTTCCTGCGCGACACGCAGCGCGTGGCGCAGGGCGTCGTCGTCGGCACGCCCGAAGCGGACGCGCGGCTCGAAGCGAACAAGCAGGCGTTCGCCGTCGCCTTCGTTACGCGTCCCGAGTTCCTGGCCGAGTTCCCGGAGGGCATGACGGGCGACCAGTACATCGAAAAGCTCTTCGCCAACTCCGGCGTCACCCCGACGCCCGCCGAAATCAACGTCGCCTTCGAGAGCTACAGCAACACCGCCCAGGGGCGCGCCAACGCCCTGCGCGCGGTGGTTGAAACCAACTCGGTCTACAACCGGCAGTTCAACGCGGGCTTCGTCCTCTCGCAATACTTCGGCTACCTGCGCCGCAACCCGAGCGACGCGCCCGACAACACCTTCGAGGGCTACGACTTCTGGCTCGCCAAGCTCGACTCGTTCAGCCTCCCCGGCGAGGACGTGCGCGACGAGCGCGTCGCCCTCGCACGCGTCCGCCGCGCCGAGATGGTCAAAGCCTTCGTCACCTCCCTCGAATACCGCCAGCGCTTCGGCCGGCCTTGAGGAGCAGCCCGCTTGCCTTCGAAGGGGCCGGCCTTTAGGATTCAAGCCTCAGTCATTATTCGTAAAGGTCGGACTTAAGACTTGCTGGGGAACATCATCAGGGCGCAGGAGCGGCGGCGCGCGACGCGCGACACGAACCGCGTCGTGCTGCCCTTCGAGTGGGGCGCGGAGTTCGTCGCTCAAGACGTGAACGGCCGAGACCCGCGCGCGGCCGTCTTCGACGCCGCGCGGCGCGCGGTCGCGCACAGCGAAGAGTTCTACGCGCTCGAACCCGTCAAAGACTACAGGCTCGACGGCGACCGCCTCACCTGGACGAGCGCCGTCCGCACCCCTTATCCAGAGAACAACACCGCCCACGCGCGCCTCTTCCCCGCGCAGCCGCCCCGCGGCCCGCGCGCGCAGGGCGAAGGGCGGCGCCGCGCGGTCGTCGTCAACCCGCAGTGGAACGCCGACAGCGAGAGCCACGTCGCGCTCTGCCGCCTGCTCGCGCGGCTCGGCATCACGGCGCTGCGCCTGACGCTTCCCTACCACGAGGCGCGCCGGCCCGCGGGCTTCCAGCGCGCCGAATACATGGTGAGTCCGAACGTCGGGCGCACGCTCCAGGCTTTAAGGCAGGCCGTCATCGACACGCGCGCGGCCGTCGCGTGGCTCGACGCCGAAGGGTACGAGCGCGTCGGGGTGATGGGGACAAGCATCGGCTCGTGCACGGCCTTCCTCGCCCTCGTCCACGACGAGCGGATCGACGCGGGCGTCTTCAATCACGTCTCGGGCTACGTCGCCGACGTGGTCTGGCGCGGCATCTCGACGCGGCACGTGCGCGCCGGCATCGAGGGCGCGCTCACGGTCGAAGAGCTGCGCGAGGCTTGGCTGCCCATCAGCCCGATGAGCTACGTCGGGAGGCTCGCGTCCCTCAGGCGCCGCCCCATGCGCTTCATCGCCGCGCGCCACGACCTGACCTTCCCCGCCGACCTCTCGCACGAGGTGATCGCCGGCGTGCGCGCCGCGGGCGTCCCCGTCAACGTCTCTTGGCTCCCCTGCGGCCACTACACCAGCGGCGAGCGCCCCTGGGTCTACCTCGACGCCTGGAAGATCGTGAGCTTCCTGAGAAAGAACTTGTAGCGGTCGGCGGTCGGCTCCTTTCCTTGACTAGGAGCGTGATTTGGCATAGAACCGAAGGCATCTTTTCAAACACAGGACAGACAACCCGGAGGAGAAGCGAAGATGGCCGACGAGACCGTGAGAGACGCCGACGCGAAAGCCGCCAACCAGTGTAAGAACGCCCCCTGCACCTGCCCCGTCGAGAAGGGCGAGAAGTTCTGTAGCGTCCACTGCCAGAGCACCGAGCACAACATCCAGATCGACTGCGACTGCGGCCACGACACCTGCAAGGGAGACTTCTAAGAAGGCAGTAGTCAGTAGTCAGTAGGAAGACAAAGCGGCGCGCCCGGCCCGAAGGCTGAAGGCGCGCCGCCTGTTTTTCTAGTGACTACTGTCTACTGTCTACTTCTTCAAACCCTTCGCGCAGCTCGGCGAGAATCTCCCGGGCGACGGCGCGGGCGCGCTCGACCTCTTCGGGCTTGAAGGAGACGGCGCCGACGACGGCGTGGCCGCCGCCGCCGTAGCGCTCGCAGATGGTGGCGATGTTGTGGCGGCGCGGGCGCGGGCTGAAGGGGTTCGAGCCGACCGAGATTTTGGTGCGGTAGTCGCCGCGCGTGACCGCGACCGAGTAGGTCGTCTCGGGGCAGACGTAGTAGGGGATAAACTTGTTGAAGCCGGACAGCCCTTCGTCCACGAGGTCGAAGGTGACGGCGCCGCGCTCGTAAGCGGCCTTGCGCCGGATGACCTCCACGGTCTCCCGGTGGCGCGCGAAGAGGGGGCGGAAGTGCCGCTGCACCTCCTCGCCGGAAGCGACCTCTTCGAGCGTGCGCGTGACGAGCTGGCGGATGACCCACTCGATGAAGTCGTCGTCCACGTTCTCGATGACCTGCATCAATTGCAGGGCGGGCTCCTTCAGCTCGACCGGCTGCGCGGCCGACTCGTAGAAGGCGCCGTCGATGACGTGCGCCCAGTGGACGAGCGTGTCGAGTGAAGGGTCGCGGAAGTCGAACTTCTCTTCGGCGACGCGCGCGATGAACTCGGTGCAGGACTTGCTGTCGGCGTCCCAGAACTTCCGGCCCGAGGTGTCGGCGCGGAAGTGCGCCTCGTCCGCAGGGCTCAGGAAGGCGGACTGGTGGTGGTCGAACCACCAGGTCAGGCGCGGGGACGGGCTGTACTTGAAATCGACGATGGCGTTCTCGTCGCCGTCGAACATCGCCTCGTCGAAGAGCGCGCCGGCCGTGTGCAGCAGCGGCGCGTAGGCGACCTCAGAATCAGGGCGCACGCGCGCGAGGTAGAACCGCGTGAAGACCGCGGCCGAGGCCACGCCGTCGAAACAGTGGCCGTGGTAGAGCAGGCGGAGTCTCATCCTTGACAAAGAAAGACGCTCAAAAAATTTAATGGTCGAGCAAAGTGGGACATCATAGCACGGGGAATGAGCGGAGTGGGAAAGGGAGTAGACAGTAGAGAATAAGAAGCGGCGCGCCCGGCCCGAAGGCCAAAAGAGCGCCGCCCGTTTTTCTACCGGCTACTGACTACTCCCCTCAAGGTGTCCCGAAGCGCTGGCGGTATTCGAGGGAGGTGACGAAGGCTTTGACCATCTCGGCGTCGATGTAGTTGCCGTTGAACTGGTTCAGCTTGCCGAGCCAGAAGTTGTAGCCCGAGAAGTCGCGGTTCTGCTCCGGCGCGTCGTTCGGGTTCCGGCGCAGGTAGCCGAAGTATTGCATCAGCACGAACGCGCGGTTGAACTCGGCCCTCGTGAAGGTCGGGTCTTCGGCCGCGGCGCGCAGCGCCTGCGCGCGGGTCAGTTGGCCGCTCGTGAGCCCCGCGGCCAGGTCGCTGACCGTCGCCTGCGGCAGCTCCCGGTTCGAGCCGTCGCTGAGCTTCGAGGCGAATCCCCCTCCGTTCATCCACACGGGGAACGTGTCGGCGAACCACTCGCGCCTGACGACATCCTCGACGTACGCCTGCTTGTTGGCTTCGAGCCTCTGCTGCCAGTTCGGCTCGCCGACCACGACGCCCTCCGAAACCTCCCGCACGTCGTGCAGGAAGTCGCGCAGGTTGATCGGCACGGGGTTACTCGGCCCGCGCAACTCCCCCCCGGCGAGCATCCGCACGCGGTAGACGAAGAAGCCCGTCTCCTGGAACTCGATGGATAAGAAGAACGCGGCCGAGACGTTCACGCGTTTTACCTCGCGGCACTGCGCGTCCGCCCCGCACTGCTCGATCTCACCTGTCCAGAAGGCGAGGCCCGACGCGTCGGGCTCGCGGTTGAGGAAGTCGCGGTAGTGTTGGCGGACGAAGAAGGCGGTGTCGTCGGAGAGGTTGAGCGAGCCGGGCGGCGTCGTGTCGTTGCTGGTGACGCGCACCGTGGCCTGCGACCGCGCGCCGAGTTGCGCGCGGTAGGGCGAGCTGAGCCTGACCGTGAACGTCTCCTCGTCCTCGACGAACGGGTCGTCGTTGACGATGACTTCGAACGTCTTCTGTGTCTCGCCCGCGGCGAAGTGGAGGGTGCCGAGCGCGGCCGCGTAGTCCGTGCGCTCCGAGGCCGTGCCGTCCGCAGTCGCGTACTCGACCGTGGCCGGCGCGTCGGTGTCGCCGGTGCGCGTCACGGTGACGAGGACGGGGCCGCCCGTCTCCGACCCCTGGTACTCGGCGGACGAGAACTGGACGACGCTCGGCTCCGTCAACGCCTGCGGCACGGCGTAGGCGAAGAGGTCGCTGGCGTTGTTCGTGTCGGGGAGCGCGGTGACTTCGTTCGAGTAGCTGCTGAAGGCGACGCGCGTCCCCCCGCCGCTGATGACGGGGGAGACCGAGCCGCCCGCGGCCGACGCGGCGCCCGTCCGGTTGACGCTCACCATCCGCGTGACGCCCGAAGCCATGTCGCGCACGAAGATGTCGTTGCTTGAGAAGGTGTCGGCCTCCTCCGTCAGGTTGGCGGCCTCGCTCTGGAAGGCGACGAAGCGCCCGTCGTCGCTGACGACCGCGCTGAAGGAGTCGTCGTCGGCGGGGTGCGTCCCCCAACGGTTGTAGGTGACGAGCGAGGTCGTGTTCGTCTTCAAGTCGCGCAGGAAGATGTCGAAGTGCACCGACGTGTCGCCGACGCCCGCGACCATGTTGTTCGACCCGCTGGCGAAGACGACGAAGCGGCCGTCGGGCGTGATGACCGGCGCGAGCGAGTTGAAGTTGGCGGCGGCCGTGCCCGCCGCGTTGACGCTGACGAGCGTCGTCTTTTGTAGGACGAGGTCGCGGACGTAGACCTGCGCGGCGAAGGAGCCGGGGGTCGGGGGCGGGGTCGTCGTCAGGTCGGTGCAGTTGCTGACGAAGGAGACGAAGCGGCCGTCGGGCGTGATGGAGCCCGCGCCCGCGCCGCGGTCGCAACTGCCCGTGCCCTGCCGGTTGACGCTGACGAGCGTGACCGCGCCGGTCTGGAGGTCGCGCACGAAGACGTCGTCCGCGTTGTTGTTGTCTCCGGGGACGAGGTCGGAGGAGGTGCTCTGGAAGGAGACGAAGCGGCCGTCGGCGCTCAGGCGCGGGAAGTAGGAGGCGCCGTTGCCGGCGGCCGTGTTCGACGCGTTGGCCGTGATCATGTTGACGGCCTGCGCCGCCGCGCCGCGCGCCCCGAGCGTGAGCGCGGCGAGGGCCGCGAGCCACAGCGCGAGGCCGCGCGCGCGGGTCTGAATCGTTGCGGTGTTTGAAATCTGACGCATGAGTGTTTCGGGTAAAGAATCAATTTACGCCCGCCGGCTCAAGGCTGGCCGAAGCGCTGGCGGTACTCGATGGAAGAAAGGAACGCCTTGACCATCTCGGCCGCGTGCCAGTCGCCGTTGAATTCGTCCAGCTTGCCGAGCCAGAAGTTGTAGCCCGAGAAGTCCGCGTCGGGCGCGGCGTCCGGGTCTCTTCTGAGGTAGCCGAAGTATTGCATCAGCACGAAGGCGCGGTTGAACTCCTGCCGCTGCATGTCGGCGTCCTCGGCCACGGCGCGCAGGACTTGCGCGCGCGTCAGGGTGCCGTCGGTCAGGCCGCCCACGAGCGCGGCACGTTCGTCGGCCGAAAGCACCTGCCCGGCGTTCGCGTTCAGCGTGTCCACGAACTGCGCCGGCGTCAACGACAGGGGGTAGGCCGCGGCGAAGCGCGGGTCGCCGACGAAGCCGTCGAAGTAGCTCCGCTTGTTCGACTCAAGCAGCTCGGCCCAGCCGGGCGCGTTGACGACGACGCCCTGCCCGATGCGCTGCGAGTCGGCCGTGAACGCCGAGAGCCGCAGAGGGACGGGCTTGCCCGGCAGGTTGCCGTAGGCCGCTTTGTAAGTTCGGTAGACGAGGTAGCCCGTCTCCTTAAACTCAATCGAAAGGAAGAAGGCCGCCGACGTGTCGATGCGCTTCACCTCGCGGCAGACGGCGTCTGAGCCGCACGAGTCGATGCCCTGCACCCAGAAGTTGAGACCCGCCGTGTCGGGCTCGCGCCCGAGGAAGTCTCGGTAGTGCTGCGCGACGAAGAAGCCCGAGCCGTCGATGAGGCTCGGCGAAGGGCGCCAGGATGCGCCGCCCAGGGCGTAGCCGGCGACGAGCTTCGCTTGGTTCGAGCCGTCGGCGTTCATCGAGTAGAGCGCGGCCGGCCCCTCGCGCAACGAGGTGAAGATGATCTTCGAGCCGTCGGGCGACCACGAAGGCGACAGGTCGTAGGCGACGTTGTTCGTCAGGCGCGTCTGGTTCGAGCCGTCGGCGTTCATGACGTAAATCTCGGGCTGCCCGTCGCGCGTGCTCTGGAAGACGATCTTCGAGCCGTCGGGTGAGTAGCGCGGGGACGAATCGCCCGGCCCCTGCGTGAGCTGCCGGTAGTCGTAGACGCCGACGCGCGAGACCCAGATTGAGTTGTTGTAGCTGACCGCGATGCGCTGGCCGTCGGGCGCCCAGTCGGGCTGGGTCGCGCCCTGCATGTCAACGTTGAGCGGGCGGCGGTTCGAGCCGTCGGCGTTCACGAGCTGGACGGTCGGCAGGAAGGCGCCGTTGTAGCCGGTGAAGGCGAGCTGCCGGCCGTCGCGCGACCAGGCGGGCTGCGCGCCCTCGACCTCGCCCGAGGGCACCGTGAGATTCGTCCCATCGGGGTTGGTCACGCAGACCCTCCGGAGGTTGATGAGGCTCCCGTCCGGGTTGCGGTGGCAGGTGTATGCGAGCCGCGTCCCGTCGGGCGACCAGGCCGGGTCCATGTCCTCGCCGTCCGAGTTGGAGAGGTTGACGGCCGCCGTGCCGTCGAGGTTGACGAGGAAGATGTCGGCGCCGACGTTGCCGGGCGCGGCCACCTGCCGCACGAGGGCAATCGGCTGGTCGGCGGCGCCGGGGACGGGCGTCGGCGTCGGCCGCGCGGTGAAGTTGAAGACGGAGGTCTTGACGGGGCTCGCCGGCCAGCCCGGCTTGAAGGCGCGCGCCTTCAAGGTGGTCGTCGTGCTGATGGCAATCGTGTCGCTGAACGCGAGGGCGGGGTCGGACTCGGTCGGGTCGGCGCCGTTCCTGGTGTAGCGGACGGTCGCGCCGTTCGTGTTGGTGTGGATGGTCACGTACGTCGTGGACTGGAACGTGCCGCCGTCGGGCGTGACGACGGGCGTGATGACGGGGAACGGGCCGCTCACCTGCACGGGCGCGCCGCGGTTGACCTGCGTGCGGTCGCCGAGCTGGCCCGCGGAGTTGGAGCCCCAAGTCCTGACGGTGCCGTCGGCGAGCACGGCGCCGCTGTGCTGGACGCCCGCGGCGACGGCCGTCGCGGAAGCCCCGAGCGCGACCTGCACGGGCGCGTTGCGGTTGGCCGTCGTCCCGTCGCCGAGCTGGCCCGATTGGTTGCGGCCCCAGGCCCAGACCGTCCCGTCGGATTTTAAGGCTACTGTGTGTTCGACCCCGGCCGCGACGGCCGCGACGTTCGAGAGTCCGGCGACCGCGCGCGGCGTCGAACTCGACGCGCCGCCGTTGTCGCCGAGCTGGCCGAACTGGTTGTCGCCCCAAGAGACGAGCGTGCCGTCGGCCTTGAGCGCGACGGCGTGGTAGCCGCCGGCCGCGACCGCGTTGACGTTCGAGAGGCCCGCGAGCTGGACGGGCGTGCTCGTGCTCGAAGCGTTCTGCAAGCCCAGCACGCTCGCCAACGGCGGCGAGCCCGAGGCGTTCGAGCCCCAGCCCCAGACCGTGCCGTCGGTCTTGACCGCGAGCGAGTAATTCGGGCCGGCGGCGATGGCCTTGACGTTCGACAGACCCGAGACCTGCACCGGCGCGTAGACGGCCTGCGTGAAGGTGCCGTTGCCGACCTGCCCGCTCGTGTTCGAGCCCCAGGCCCAGACCGTCCCGTCCGACTTCAAGGCCAGACTGTGTGCGCCGCCCGCCGCGACGGCGACGAAGCCCGCGAGCCCGGGCAGTTGAACGGGGCGCGTGCGGAAGGTGTTGAACTGCTCCTGCACGCCGACCTGGCCCGACTGGTTGCTGCCCCAGGCCCAGACGGTGCCGTCCGCCTTGAGCGCGAGCGTGTGCGTGCCGCCGGCGCTGACGGCCGAGACGTTCGTGACGTCCGGGGCGAGGACGGGGACGGTCGCGGCGCCGGTGGTGACGCCGTCGCCGAGCTGACCGAAGAGGCCGACGCCCCACGCCCAGACCGTGCCGTCGTTCTTGAGCGCGACGGTGTGTGCGTCGCTGCCGCCGAGCGTGCCGCCCGCCGAGAGCGCGCGCACGCCGTTGAAGGCCGGCGTCTCGACGACCGGCGTCGAGGTCGTCGCCGTGTTGTTCGAGGGGTTCGAGTCCTGCCAGAAGCTCTGGACGGTCGCCGTGTTCGTCACGGTCGAGCCCGGCGCCGCGTCCACGCGCACGGTGACGGTGGCGTTGCCGCCGAGCGTGCCGAAGAAGAGCGTGCCGAAGTCGATGGTGATCGCCCCCGAGGTCGCGCCCGCGGGCGGCGCCGAGACGGTCGCGCCCGGCGTGGCCGTGACCGAGACGAGCGACGTGCCGGCCGGCACCTGCGTCGTCACGCGCGTCTGCTCGGCCCAGAGGTCAACGCTCTGGTTGTGGGCTTCGATCTGGTAGGTCAGAAGCTGACCCGAGGTGGCCGGGTTCGGGGTGGCGAGCATGCCGACCGACACGTCGGGCGTCGGGTCGGGCGTCGGTTTGCGAGGGGTGTAGACGACGGTCTGCGCGTTGGCAAGATTGAGCGGAGAGAACTCCGAAGTGTGCGACGCGGCGACGTAGGTGTCCGGGTCGCCGCCCGAGATGCCGACGACGGGGAAGACGAAGTTATTGCCCGCACCGTAGCGCTTCACAATCGTGCCGTCGCGCCGCAGCTCGACCTCGAAGTTGACCGGGTTCTCGTCCTGGCCGCCCACGCCGTTCGGCGTGAAGTAGGTCACGGCCTGCCAGCGGAAGATGACGCGCGTCGGGTCGGGCTTGACGACGTACACGTCGCCGCCCGTGCGCAAGTCCGTGCGCAGGTCGTCCCACAGCGCCGCGATCATGCGGTAGCCCGCGAGCCTCGGCACCGAAGAGACGGCGTCGTCGGGCACGGGGGTGCCGAAGGCGTTGTTGGTGCGCGGCGGGTCGCCGAGGTAGAGCGCGCCGTTGGTCGAGACGTAGACGCCGCGCGAAGTCTGCCCGAAGAAGTTGAAGTCGAACGGGAGTTGATACGGGTTCGCGGAGTAGAGGTCGTCGCCGACGAGGTTCAGCTTCTCGCCGCCGGTCGAGAGCGGCTCGGCCGCCGTCGTGCTCAACGTGTAAGGGTCGGACGTGTCCTGGTCAACGCTGACGGCGACGGCCGCGACAGGGCTCGCGTTGCCGACGTTATCGAGGGCGCGGATGCCGACGAAGCCCGAGGCGTGACGGAAGGGGACGCTGACCCGCGCCGTCTGCGCCGCGCCCGGGTTGGCCGGGAGCGGCGCGAACAGGACGTACGAGCGCTGGTACTGGGCCGAGTCCAAAGCGCGCGGGTCTGTGTCGGTGAAGCGAATCTCGTAGAGCGAGGCGGGCGCGCCGCCCGCGCCGTCGTCGCCGGGCGCCGTCCAGGCGAGGTTGAGCGTGCGCCCCTGCTGCGAGGTGACACGGAAGTTGTCGGGCTGCGCGGGCGGCGCCGAGTCGGCCTCGGCCGCCGCGGCGAGCGCGCCCGCCGCGTTGAGCCGCCGCCCCGTGACGTAGCCCGTCGAGCTGAAGAAGTCTGCCTGCGGCGCGAGACTTTGCAACTGGTCGCCGCCAAAGAGCAGCGCCGCGCGCAGGCGCGCGAGCGAAATGTCGGGGTCGGCCGCGCAGACGAGCGCCGCCGCGCCCGAGACGTGCGGCGCGGCCATCGACGTGCCGTCGGCCAGGGCGTAGGTGCCGCCCGGCGTCGTCGAGAGAATCTCCTCGCCCGGCGCGACCATCTGCACCGTGCGCGGGCCGTAGTTCGAGAAGACCGCGGGGTTGTCGTAGCGCGTCGAGGCGCCGACCGTGATGACGTTCGGCTCGTTGTAGCCGGCGGGGAAGACGGGCGTGCGGTCGTTGCTGCGCCCGTCGTTGCCGGAGGAGGCGACGAAGAGGACGCCCGCATCGCCCAACGCGCGGATGGCGTCGCGCTCGGCCTGCGACTCGCCGTAGCCGCCGTAGGAGTTGTTGAGCACCCGCAGGTTCGCGCCCTTCGCGCCGCCCGAAGAGTTGTAGAGGTCGCGCAAGGTCTTCGCGTAGCCGTAGGCGCGCACCGTCAGGAGCACGGACGAGGGCGCCGCCGCCTCGCCCTCCTGCCCGAGAATCTTGATCGGCAAGAGCTTGACGTTCCAGTTGACGCCCGCGACGCCCTGCCCGTTGTTACCCGAGGCGCCGATGATGCCGGCGACGTGCGTGCCGTGCGCGTCCGTCTCGTCGGAGGGGAAGGCGCCGTGCCCGTCGTAGACGGTCGCGTCGTTGTGGAAGAAGTCCCAGCCATGCACGTCGTCAACGAAGCCGTCGCCGTCGTCGTCCACGCCGTTGCCGGGGACTTCGGCCGGGTTCGTCCAGACGTTGGCCTGCAAGTCCGGGTGGCTGATGTCTATGCCCTCGTCCACGACGCCGACGACGACTTGAGAGCTTCCCGTCGTCGTGTTCCAGGCGGGCTCGGCGTCGATGTCTGCTCCCGCGGAGCCCTGCGGCTGGCCCGTGTTCTTGAGCGCCCACTGGGACGAGAAGGAGGGGTCGTTCGGCGTGTTGAACTTGCGGCGGACGTAGTTCGGCTCGGCGTAGAGAACTTCGGGGAGCGCGCGCAGAGACTCGACCGCTTCGAGCGTGTCCGCGGGGCTCACGCGCGCGAGGCTCAGGCCGCGCACGACCTGAAGCCCGGGCGGCGTCTCCAACGCGACGGGGATCGCGCGCCCGTCGGAGGCGCGCAGCGCGGTCAACTCCTGCCTGGCCGCGGAGGCGAACTTCGACCCGGCGCGGAAGCGGACGAGAATCTCGCCGGGGACGAAGGCGCGCGCCTTCGTCTCGGAAGAGGCGACCTGCGGAGCGCGCGCGGCCGAGGCGACGCGCTGTGCGAAGACGTAGGCGAAGGCGGCGCAGGCCGCGACCGACAGAAAGAGCGCGAGGGCGCGCGAGGAGGTACGCCGAGAGGGGTACATGGGCTATTTAATTCCTTCGATAAAGAGTGCTCCGGGCGCCGGCTATGAGTGGCGGCCGGGTGTTTATAACTTCTTCGACCGTTGCAAAACGCGCACGGGGGCGCGCACAACGGCTCCCCGTCTGACGACGAGGGACTTGGCAATTCTCAGGCCGCTCCGGCGCCTCAAATTAGAGCTTTAAAGAGACGGGTGGCTGATTGGGGAGGGTCTTTGATGCGGGAAAGGCTTCCGCGGATTGCTGCGGACAACTGTCGGGTGAAATTTGCGCGCGGCGACTGTTACTGCTTCTTGGCCTCGGCCTTCGGCTCGTCCTTGCACTGCTCGACGGCGCCCTGCTCGGTGATGCCGAGCCGCTCGCGGACGAAGCGCTCCACGTCCTTCTCGATCAGCTCGCCGCCGACGACCCAGGCCTTCTCCGTCAAAAGCTCGCCCGACGCGTTGAGCTTCGCCGGCTCGAGGAAGACGTTGAAGGGCGAGCCCCAGTTGCGCGGGTCGCCGATGGACTTGCGGTAGGCGTAGTGCGTCGTCTTCTCCTTCTGGTCGCCGGCCTCGGACTCGACGACGACGGGGAAGGGCGCGCCGCCCTGCGACTCGAAATATTTGCGCGAGTCCTCGGCCGAGCCGTACTCGCTGACGCCGACGACCTCGAACCCCTGCGACTTGTACTTGTCATAGAGCCGCCAGACCGTGGGCGCCTCAGCCTTCCAGTTCCCGCACCACGGCGCGAAGTAGACGACCATCACGAGCTTCTTGCCCTTCGCCAACTCGCGCAGGGAGACGGGCGTGCCGTCCTTCAGCGTCTTGAACGTCCAGTCCTTGTAATCGATCTTCTGCTCAAGCAGGGGCGCCCACTCGTGCCCCGCGTCACGCACCAACTGCGTCCCGCCCTGCGGCTGCGGCGCGGCCGGCGTCGGCGTCGGCTGCTGCGTCACGGCCGGCGTCTTGAAGACCGATGCGGCGCCGCCCGCCGGGTTCGGAGTCTGCGCGGGCTGCGGGCTGACTTGCGCGCCCGCCCCACGCGCGGACGCGAGCGCGGCGGCGGCGAAGACGAGTGCGGCGGCGGTGCGGCTGTGATGCTTGAACATGGTTCTTTCTCTCGTTCGTGCGGGCAGGGCTTATTCACTCTTGAGCGCGGCGGTCGTCGGCGGCTCGTCGAGCAAGGGGTTGATGAGCGCTTCGAACTGGGCGCGGGAGCGTTCGCCGATGATCTTCTGGCGGATGCGCCCCTGGCGGTCGATGATGAAGGTCGTGGGGAGCGTGCCGACGGCGTACCTGTTGGCGACGGAGTCGTCGCCGAGGGCGACGGTGTAGTCCTGCTTCACGTCCTTCTGGTAGTCGCGGACGAGGTCGGCCGAGTCGTAGGTCGTGACGCCGAGGACTTTGAAGCCGCGGCCGCCGAGGTCGCGCTGCATGGCGCTGAGGCTCGGTATCTCCGAGCGGCAGGGCACGCACCACGTCGCCCAGAAGTTGAGGAGCACGACCTGGCCGCGCAGGTCTGAGACCTTGACGGGCTTGCCGTCAAGCGTCTTCAGCTCGACGTCGGGCGCGGGCTCGGCTTCGGCCTGCGCGCCGGTCGCGCTCTGCACCGTCGGCTTCGGCACGGGGGCGGGCGGCGCGTCCTGCTTCACCCAGCCCTCGGCGTTGGGCAGGTAGCGCGAGGCGACCGAGGCGACCCACGTCAGGCTGTTCGAGGCGACCATCAGGCCGATGACGATGAGCAGGAGGCCGGAGGCGATCTCGACCTTGTGCAGGTGGCGGCGGAACTTCGCGTAGAAGCCGAGGAAGGCGTTCATCAACAGCCCGACGACGAGGAAGGGGATGGCGAGCCCCGCGGCGTAGAAGGCCGAAAGGATGAGCCCGCTCTTCCAGCCGCCGCTCGTCGCGGCGAGCCCGATGATGCCGCCGAGGATGGGGCCGATGCACGGCGTCCACCCGGCCGCGAACGCGACGCCGAGCAGCGCCGCGCCCAGAGGCCCGGCCGGCTTGTCTTCGGAGAACTTGCGCGTGTCGCGGTAGAGCGCGCCGATCTTGAGCACGCCCATCATCTGCAACCCGAAGCCGACGATGACGAGGCCGCCGACGATCCTCACCCACGGCGTCGAGAAGAGCACGTTGCCGACCCAGCCGGCGGTCGCGCCCAGCAGCACGAAGATGAGCGAGACGCCCGCGTTGAAGGCGAGCGAGTTGACGATGACGGCGCGCCGCGCCGACGCGCGCGAGCCCCCGCCCTCGCCCTTCAAATGCTCGACGCTCACGCCCGAGATGAGCGAGATGTAGCCGGGCACGAGCGGCAGCACGCACGGCGTCAGAAACGACAGGAGCCCCGCGGCGAACGCAATCGCGATGGTTATGTTCGAGCCTTCCATAGCGGTGCAAGAGTACAACAGAAAACCCGTGAACCGTGAACCGTAAACCGTGACAAGAAGGAGACGGTTTTTAACTTGTCACGGTTTACAGTTCACGGTTCACGGCTGTTCGTCGAGTAGCTTCAAGACCATCGTCTTCAACAGCTCGGCCTCCTCGTCGCTGGCGCCGATGGTGAGGAAGCGGACGCGGCCGCGGCGGTCTACGAGGACGGCCGTCGGGAGTCCCGCGACGCCGAAGGGGACGGCGTTGCGCGCGTCGGCCGCGACGGCGAAGTCGTAGGAGACGTTCATCCGGCGCTTGAACTGGCGGAAGTATTCCAGCTCCTGCGCGCGCGTCGCGGGCTCGCCCTTGATCTGCCCCTCGAACTCGTTGAGGCCGATGACGACGAGGCCGCGCTCCCTGTACTTCTCTTGCAAAGCGTTCAGGCGCGGCATCGTCTTGACGCAGAAGGTGCACCACGTCGCCCAGAAGTCGATGAGCACGACCTTGCCGCGCAGCTCGGAGAGCCTGACGGGGCCGCGGCCGATCAGCTCGGCCACGTTGATCTCGGGCGAGGCGGGCGGCTCCAGCCCCGCGACCTCGGGCGGCGGGCCGAAGGGCACGCCCTGGTCGAGGACGAGCTGAGTCGCCTCCCCGTAGAGGCGCGCCGAGGGGATGGCGAAGGCGCGCGCGCGCATCTCCTGCGAGACGCGGACGCCCTCCTCGCGGCGGCCGGCCTTGACGAGCACGTTCGAGTAGAAGGAGCCGGCGTTGTAGATGACCGCGTCGCGCTGGTCGGGGTCTTTGATCGCGCGCGCGTATTCGAGCGCGGCCTTGTACGACTCGCCCGCGGGCGCGGCGGCGTGCGCGTAGTCCTTCTTCTTGGCGTAGGCCGAGGCGACCAGCAGGTTCATGCGGTGGAGGTCGGCGACGCTGCGCGGCTCCGCCTTGTAGTAGCCGGCCAGCGCGCTCTCGGCCTCTTCGGTGCGCCCGAGCTGCGCGGCCTGCTGCGTGACGACGGAGCGTGCGCGCTGCTTGAGTTCGGGGTGTTCGGCGTCCGTCTCGGCGAGGAACTTCTGCATCGAGTCGAGCGCGCCCTCGCCCTTGCCCGCGAGCGAGTAGAGCAGGCCCGCGTAGTAGAGGTCTGTCCCGCGCAGCGGCGCGCGCGCGGCGAGTCGCGCGGCGTTTTGGAGCGCGAGGTCTTTCTGCTCCTGCAAGGTCTTCTGTTCGAGCAGCGGGTCGTAGGGGACGTTGTTCTGCCGGAACTGGTCGAACTTGCGCTGCGCGTACTGCGACGCCTCTTCGTAGAGCGTCTGCGCCTCGGACGGTTTGGGGGCGCCCTTGTCGTCCTTCTCCGCCCCTTCGGCGGTGCGCGGCCGGACGCCCGCCTGCCCGCGCGCCGTGGCGGCGGCGCACAACGCGAGCGAGAGGGCGAGCGGGAGGGCGAAGGTTGAAACTCTCTTCATCTGTCGGAAACTACTCCTTGAATTTCAAGTCAGCGCGGCGCGACCAACTGCGGCGGGGCGGAGACTCTTTGGAAGCGCGCGGGGGAGAAGGTTTCGAGGACGGCGGGGCTCAAACGGGTTGCCCCGCCCGTCAGGAGGTCTGCGACGATCTCGCCCGCGGCGGGCGCGAGCAGGATGCCGTTGCGGTAGAACCCCGTGGCGTAGAAGAGACCTTTCACGTCGGCCGACTCGCCCAGCACGGGCAGGCCGTCGGCCGCGCGCGGCCTCAAGCCCGCCCAGGAGTCTTCCACTTCGAGCGACGCGACGGCGGGCGCCAACTCCGCGACGCGCGCGGCAATCGAGCGCGCGCCCTCTTCGGTCACGCGGCATTCGTAAAGGCCGGGCTCGGTCGTCGAGCCGGCGAGCAGGCGCCCCCCGCGGCGCGGGACGACGTAGCCGCGCGGGCCGTAGACGACGTGTCGGAAGAGCGGCGGCTGACCGGCGGGCTGCCGGTAACAGAGAATCTGACCGCGCACGGGCTCGACCCGCGGGTCGTCGTTCAAATAAGGATTGCCGTCGTCGGGGAATTTATGAAGCGATGAGTTCCACGCGCCCGCGGCGAACAGAACCGCGCCCGCCTCAAGCTCGCCTTCGGAAGTCACGACGCCCGCGGCGCGGCCGCTCCGGACGCGGACGCCGCGCGCCTCGACCCCGCGGTTGACGCGCACGCCCAGGCGCTCGGCCGCGGCGTCGAGTGCGACGAGCAGCCGGCGGCTTTCGACCTGCCAGTCGCGCGGGAACCTGAGCGCCATGCGCACGCCCGCCGAGACGTTCGGCTCTAACGCGCGCGCCTCGCGGGCCGTCAGCCGCTCGACTTCGAGCCCCGCGCGCTTCTGCCACGTGAAGCGGCGCTCGACCTCCTCCTCCTCTTCCTCGTCGAGCGCGAGGTAGAGCGTGCCCGTGCTTTCAATCTCGAAAGGGAGGCCCGACTCCTCGCCCAAAGCGGCGGCGAAGTCGGGGTACATGTCGCGGCTCGCGCAGAGCAGTCGGAACAGCTCGTCCGGCGAGTCGGCCTCGGCCTGCGGCGCGAGCATCCCGGCGGCCGCGCGCGAGGCCGAGCCCGCGCGCCCGTCCTCTAAAACGGCGACGCTCAACCCCCGCCGCGCAAGCTCTCTGGCCGCCGCCAGCCCCGCGACGCCGCCGCCGACGACGGCCACGTCCGCCCTCTCGCCCAAACTCTTTCGCATTTTGAAGGACTGCTGGTATGATTCGGGAAAAATAAACAGTTTTCAGTTCTCGGTTTTCAGGGGCCGGAGGGTCTCAGGAAAAGACTGCCTTGCCTCGGCTAAAAACTGAAAACCAAAGACTGAAAACTGAAAACCGACATGCCACATACTATCACACTCATTCCGGGCGACGGCATCGGGCCGGAGGTCTCTTCGGCGGTCGTGCGCATCATCGAGGCGACGGGCGTTGACATCCGTTGGGAGACGCACTACGCGGGCGCGCAGGCGCTCGAAAAGTTCGGCTCGACGCTGCCCGAAGAGCTTTTGGAGTCGATCAAGCGCAACCGGGTCGCGCTCAAAGGCCCCATCACGACGCCGGTCGGGAAGGGCTTCACGTCGGTCAACGTCGGGCTGCGGAAGGCGCTCGACCTCTACGCCAACCTGCGCCCCGTCCGCGCGCTGCCCGGCGTGCCCGCGCGCTACCCCGAACTCGACCTCGTCGTCGTGCGCGAGAACACCGAAGACCTCTACGCGGGGATCGAGCACGTCGTCGTCCCCGGCGTCGTCGAGTCGATTAAGGTCATCACCGAGAAGGCTTCGACGCGCATCGCCCGCTACGCCTTCGAGTTCGCGCGGCGCGAGGGCCGGAAGAAAGTGACGGCCGTCCACAAGGCCAACATCATGAAACTCTCCGACGGCCTCTTCCTCGAATGCTTCCGCAAGGTGGCGGCCGACTACCCCGAGATCGCGGCCGAGGACAAGATCGTGGACAACGCCTGCATGCAGCTCGTCATGCGCCCCGAGCAGTTCGACGTGATGCTTCTGGAGAACCTCTACGGCGACATCGTCTCCGACCTGTGCGCCGGGCTCATCGGCGGACTCGGCCTCGTCCCCGGCGCGAACATCGGCGAGCTGGGCGCGGTCTTCGAGGCCGTCCACGGCTCCGCCCCAGACATCGCCGGCCAGGGGATCGCCAACCCGACCGCGCTCCTCCAGTCCGGCATCCTCATGCTCCGCCACCTCGGCGAGCGCGACGCCGCCGAGCGCATCGAGAAGGCCATGCTCAAGGTCTACACCGACGGCCAGGTGCGCACGCGCGACGTGGGCGGCAACTCCCACACCGACGAGTTCGCGCAGGCCGTCATCCAGGGGATGGGGTGAGACGGGAAAGAGAGGGCGCGGCCTTAGCGCGCGGTCAGGCGTCGAAGGCGACGCCGTCGTAGATGTCTCGGAGCTTGAGCGCGCAGCCGATTGATTCAAGCTCAAGCGAGGCGTCGAGGCCGGTCACGTCGCGCCGCTGCCACGAGTCGCCTTCGAGCCGCGTGTAGTGCGTTACGCGCGGCCCGTCCTGCGAGACGAGCAGGTAGTCTCGCAGGCTCGGGACGGCCTGGTAGGCGATGAACTTCGGCCCCTCGTCCAGCGCGGCCGTGCTCGGCGACATTACCTCGACAACCACGACAGGGTTGACGAGCGCGTCGTGCCCTTTTTTGTTCTTGAACTCCGGCTCGCCACACACGACGCTCGCGTCCGGATACCGGTAAGGCGGGAGCGTCGGCGTCCAGATGGGCGCGTCGCCGGTGAAGGGCTTACAACGCCCGCCGCGTAAGGCCACGGCGAGCGAGGCGAGGACGTTGCTGGAAATTAAATGGTGTGAGCGGCTGCCGCCGCTCATGCAGACGATCTCGCCGTCCCAGTACTCGAAGCGCGCGTCGCTCGCGTCTTCGAGCGCGAAGTATTCTTCGAGTGAGTAGTAGTGTTGCGGCACGTCTTTCGGGTTGGACGCCATCTCAAGTCTCCTCCTGTTGCTGGATAACATCTCCGAGACTTGGCGGCGCCGCGGGCGTTCTGGATTTTATCCCATCCCGTCGCGCGGCGGAACGGCGACGACGTCCGCCCGCGCCGTTGGCGCTCGGAAAAATCTTGACAGCGGGGGCGCGCCGGACATAGAGTTTCGGCGCGCCTTTCCATTTACAGTTCTCTATAGAAGAAAAGTAGGGACGCGGAGTCCGCGCGGCCGTCTCCGGACGGCCTTGCGCTCCGATGATAAGAGAATCTCCCCGTGCCGGCGGCCGGCAACTTCGTGGCCGCCCCCTCGACCCGCGCGGCGCACGCGGCAAACGTGCTACGCGAAGGTCGTTTCCACCTCTGCCACGAGGCCCAAGGAGTTCCACCATGTTTCGTTCACCCGCGCGCAAGCGCCGCCTGAGAAGATCGCTGAGCTTAGCCCTGACCCTCATCTTTATGGTCGCCTTCATACCGCCGCCGCCCGCCGCGCGGTACTTCGCGGGCGCGGCCCGCGCGCAGGAGCCGAACGTCCCGTCCATCGCGCCGGGCTCGGCCTACCGGCAGACGAATCTCATCTCGGACGTGCCGGGCCTCTCGCCCGTGCTCGACCCGCTGCTCGTCAACCCGTGGGGCCTCACGGTCAGGGGCACCAGCCCCTTCTGGGCCGTCAACAACGGGACGAGCACGACGCAGCTCATCCGCGGCGACGTGTCGGGCGCGCCCGTCGTGCTCAACCCGAACCCGCAGACGATTAACATCCCGGGCGGCCTCCCGACGGGCACCGTGGGGAACTCGACCACCGACTTCCAGATCACCCCGCCCGGCGGCGGCACGCCCGCCGCGGCCAACTTCATCTTCGACTCGATCACCGGCAACATCACCGCGTGGAACGGGGCGAGCGGCGCCGCCGCGCAGAACGTCGTCTCGATGCCGGGCCACGTCTGGACGGGCCTCGCCATCGGCTCGAACTCCGGCGGCAACCGGCTCTACGCCGCCGACTTCGCCAACAACCACATCGACGTGTTCACCGGCACGTTCACGGCGACGACCGTCACGGGCGGCTTCATCGACGCGACCATCCCGGCCGGCTTCGCGCCCTTCAACATCCAGAACCTCGGCGGCTCGCTCTACGTCGCCTACGCGAAGGTCGGCACGGGCGGGCACGACCAGGCGGGCGTCGGCAACGGCTACGTCCGCAAGTTCAACACCGACGGCGTGCGCGACCTGACGTTCGCCATCAACAACGGCGCGCTCAACTCGCCGTGGGGCCTGACCATCGCGCCCGCCAGCTTCGGCGTCTACGGCAACGCGCTCCTCGTCGGCAACTTCGGCGAGGGCAACGGCTCGATCCACGCCTACAACCCGACGACGGGCGCCCCCTCGGCCACCGACAACGCGCTCAAGGACGAGTCGAACCACGACATCGTGATCGACGAGCTGTGGGCGCTCGCGTTCGGCAACGGCGGCAACGGCGGCGACGTGAACACGCTCTACTTCACCTCCGGCCTCGGCGAGGAGGAGCACGGCCTCTTCGGCAAGCTCAACCCGACGACCTCGCAGGCCACCTCGCTCATCCAGTTCGCCACCGACAACTTCGCCGTGGACGAGGCGGGCGGCCACGTCGATTTCACCGTCATCCGCACCGGCGACACGTCGGGCGCGGCCACCGTCAACTACAACACCTTCGACGAGTCGTCGGCCGGCCACGCCTCGCAGAAGAGTGACTACGAGATTTCGCTCGGCACGCTCAGCTTCGCCGCGGGCGAGACCTCGAAGACCTTCCGCATCCTGATCGTGGACGACAAGTTCGTCGAGGGCGACGAGACCATCGACCTCATGCTCTCGAACCCGACGGGCACAGGCGTCGGGCTCGGCAACCCGAACAAGGCCGAGGTGACCATCCTCGACAACGACTCGACGCCGCCCGCGACCAACCCCATCGACGACCCGTCCTTCTTCGTCCGCCAGCACTACCTCGACTTCCTGAACCGCGAGCCGGACGCCGCGGGGCAGGCGTTCTGGACGAATGAGATTACGTCGTGCGCCGGCAACGCCGCCTGCATCGAGAACAAGCGCGTCAACGTCTCGGCCGCCTTCTTCCTGTCGATTGAGTTCCAGCGCACAGGGTATCTGGCCTACCTGACGCACCGCACGGCCTTCGGCGCGAACGCTTCGGGGTCGCCCGCGCCCGTCCTCTACGGCAACTTCATGCGCGACGTGCAGACGCTCCAGCGCGGCTTCGTCTTCGGCGCGCCCGGCGCCGACGCCGTGCTCGAAGCGAACAAGGTCGCCTACTTCAACGAGTTCGTCACGCGCCCCGAGTTCGTCGCGAAGTACCCCTCGACGCTGACGAACGACCAGTACGTCGATAACCTGCTCGCCTCGGCCGGGCTCTCGCCGTCGCAGGTGCGGCTCTTCGTCGTGAGCCTGACGAACTCGCAGGAGGTGCCGCCGACGGTGCCGACGACGACGACGGGCGCGGCGCGGCCCGCCTCTTCCGGCACGGCGCGCTTCCAGTTCAACGACGCGCAGACGGCGATGACCTTCACCGCCACGATCAGCAACATCGACGTGGGCGGGCAGACCGCCGACACGAACGACGACCTCGTCGCGGCGCACATCCACGCCGGGGCCTCGGTCGCGCCGGGCGTCAACGGCCCCGTCGTCTGGGGCTTCTTCGGCGCGCCGTTCAACGACAACAACCCGAACGACCAGTCCTTCTTCCCGACGCCGGGCGGCGTCGGCGGCACGTTCAGCGGCAAGTGGGACGCGCCCGAGGGCAACGGGACGACGCTCGCCGCGCAGCTCGACAACCTGCGCAACGGGCGCGCCTACATCAACTTCCACACGAAACAGTTCGGGGGCGGCGAGATCCGCGGCAACTTCCCCGCGGCCGACGCCTTCCGCAACTCGCTCGTGGCGGGCCTGAACGGCTCGACCATGACGCGCGCGCAGGTGCTCCGCGCCATCGCCGAGTCCGAGGAGTTGAACTCGCGCGAGTTCAACTCGGCCTTCGTCACGATGGAGTACTTCGGCTACCTGCGCCGCGACCCCGACACCGCCGGCTTCAACTTCTGGCTCAACAAGCTGAACGCCTTCAACGGCAACTTCCAGAACGCCGAGATGGTCAAAGCCTTCATCTCGTCGTCCGAGTACCGCCAGCGCTTCGGCCCGAGTTAGAAAGCAGTAGGCAGTAGGCAGTTAGCCGTCTGCGAAAGTAGTCAAGCGAATCGGGGGCGGCGAGTCTTAACAAGCTCGCCGCCCCCGATTCGTTGAGTCGTCTTCGTTAAGACGCTTCCTGCCTTCAACTGCCTACTGCCATCTGCCTACTGCCTACTATTCGACGGGCTCGCCGCCCGCCGGGTCGATGTCGCCGGCGACGACGACGGTGAGGCGCTCGGGGCGGAAGTATTTGCGGATTGCCGCGTTGGCCTCCTCGACCGTGACGCGGCCGACCAGCTCCGGGTAGCGCTCGACGTAGTCGAGCCCCAGCCGGTAGAACTCCGCGTTCCACAGCGCCGCCGCCAGCCCCGCGTTCGTCGAGAGCGAGACCTTGAACGACCCGACGGCCGAAGACTTCTCGTCCTCCAACTCCTCCGGGCGTATGCCGTGTTCGACAAACTCTTGCAGCACGCCGAGCGCGGACTCGATGGCGCGCTCGACGTTGCCGGGGTTGACCGAGACGGCGATGTACCACGGCCCGGCCGCCAAACTGGGCGCGCGGAAGCGCGACGCGATGCCGTAGGTCAGCCCCTCCGCGTCGCGCACGCGCAGGCCGAGGCGCGAGGAGAGCGTGGACTCGCCGAGCGCGCGGTTGGCGAGCATCGCCGCGTAGTAGTCCGAAGCGTCGCGCCTGAGCGCCGCCGCCGTCCCCAGCATCACGTCCACGTTCGCCTTGTCGCGCACGAGCACCAACTCGCGCCGCGCCGAGGCGGGCGGCTCCGGGTCTGTCACTTCGACCTCGGCGTCCCCGGGGCCGCCGAAGCCCTCGAACGCCTCGCGCAGCACGCGCGCCGCCGCGCCCGACTCGACGCCGCCCGCGGCCGAGAGGATCAGCGTGCGCCCGCCGTAGAATTTCTCGTAGAAGCCGCGCACGTCCTCGACCGTGACGGACGAAATGCTCTCGATGAGGCGCTCGCCCGCGTGCGTGTAGAAGGGATGCCGCTCGTCAAAGAGCGTCTGCGTCAGGCGCTCGTAGGCGCGCCACCCCGTGTCCGACTGCTTCTCGCGGACGGCCGCGATGGTCTGCTGCTTGAGCTTCTCCAGCTCTTCGGCGGGGAAGGAGGGCTCGCGCAGCATCTCGGCGAGCGTCGCGGCGAGGGCGGGGAAGTCTCCCGCGAGCGACCGCGCGCTGATCTGCACGGCGAAGACGTCCGCGTCGAAGTCGATGTCCGCGCCGACCGTTTCGAGCGCGCCCGCGAGTTCGAGCTTGCCCCTCCTGCGGGTGCCGCGCTTCAGCATCTCGGCCGTGAGGCGCGCGAGCCCCGGCTTCTCCTTCGGCTCGAAGTGCGAGCCGGCGCGCAGGCTCCCGCGCAGCGCGACCGTCGGCGAGGCCGGATTCTCGACGAGCAGCACGACCGCGCCCGTCTCCAACTCCTCGCGCACGACACGTGAAGAGAGTCCCGTCCCGACCTCTCTCATCGAACCCCTCCCCGCCCCGCGTTCGAACTTCCGTTGCCGTTCGCGCCGCCGCCGTTCTTCGGGATGAAGTGGCCGACCGTGCGCGCCTCCTCCCCGAAGTAAGCGGCCGCCACCCGCTTCACGTCCTCGGCCGTGACGCGCGCGACGTTGCGCGGGTAGTCCTTGTAGAAGCGCCAGTCGGCGACCGCCTCGGCCTCCGACATCTGCATCGCCACGTTGTGCGTGCCGTCGCGCTCGTACGCGACGCGCGCCCCGATCTGCCGCTTCGCCTTCTCGACCTCCGCTTCGCCGAGGTCTTCGGCCGCGCGCTCAAGCTCGCGGCGGATGGTCTCTTCAACCCTCGCCGCCTCGACGCCGGGCGCGGCCGTCGCGTAGACGTTGAAGAGGCCGGGGTCGCGGAACTGGTCAACGCGCGCGTCCACCGAGACGGCCAGCTCCGCCTCGACGAGCGCCTGATACAGGCGGCTCGTCACGCCGTTCGACAGCGCGCAGGCCAGCACGGCGAGTGGGTAGATGTCGTTCACCTCGGGGGGCTGTGCGGCGCGCGCGGCCAGTTCGGCGTTCGACAGAACCTTCTCCTGACCCAACGCGGCCGGCGTGCGGAAGGCCACCTGCACGAGCGGCAGCTCGCCCGCGCGCCGCACGACCAGGCGCCGCTCGCCCTCCTGCCGCGGCTCGTCCGTGTAGACCTCCGGGATGGGCTCGCCCGAGGCGGGGAAGGCGCCGAAGTATTGCGCGACGAGCGCGAGCGCGCGCGACTCCTCGAAGTCGCCGACGACGATTGCCGTCGCGTTGTTCGGGTGGTAGAAGGTGTCGTAGAACTCTTTGAGCCGCGCGGTCGGCACGTTCTCCACGTCGGCGCGCCAGCCGATGGTCGGGTGGTGGTAAGGGTGCTCGCGGAAGGCCGCGGCGTAGACGGCCTCGTCGAGCACAAGCATCGGCTCGTTCTGCCCGCGCTCCAACTCGTTGCGCACGACCGTCATCTCCGAGCGCCGGTCTTCGTCGGCGATGAAGGAGTTGCGCATGCGGTCTGCTTCGAGGTGGACGGCCAACTCCAAAGCGTCCGACGGCACGGTCTCGAAGTAGTTGGTGCGGTCGTACCAGGTGGTCGCGTTGAAGTCCGCGCCGACCCTTTGGAGCGTGGCGGCGACCTGCGTGCCCCGGGCCTTGTTGAAGGTCGGCGTGCCCTTAAAGAGCATGTGCTCAAGCAGGTGCGTCGCGCCCGTGTGGCCGACGGCCTCGTTGCGCGACCCGACGCGGTAGACGACCAGGAACGTCGCCACCGGCGCGACGCGGTTCCCCGCCAGCAGCAGCTTCAGGCCGTTCGCGAGCCTGAACTCGCGCACCCCCTCCCCTTCCGCCACGAACTCGACCCCGTCGGGCGGGGCCACATTCCGCTCACTCAAAATCTTTCTCCTTAAACGCCCGTCGTTGGTTCGATTCATGCTAACAAATCGACGCGGGCGAGGGGAAAGGCCGGCCTGTCTGCTTTGCCTCGTAAAGCACTTGACAGTGGCCGGCTCGAGGGTGTACTTTCTCCGGCGGCATGGCAGTCGTCCACACATTCCCCGAAAGGCCGCAGGCCGAGGAGCCGCCGGCGCTCCACGACCGCGCGATGGACAACCTGCGCTTCATCCGCGAGACGATGGAGCGCGCCTCGGCGTTCACGGCCGTGCCCGGCTGGGGCCAGGTCGCCATCGGGTTGACCGCGCTCTTCGCGGCGCTCGTCGCCTCGCAGCAGAAGACGTTCGGCGCGTGGTTCGCCGTCTGGATGACCGAGGCCGCCGTCTCCGCCGGCATCGCCGGGTGGACGATGTACCGCAAGGCCCACGCCTCCGACACCTCTCTGCTCTCACGACCGGGAAGAAAACTTATTATCAACCTCTCCCCGCCGATGTTGGTGGGCGCGCTGCTGACGGTCGTCTTCTACCGCGCGGGGATGGAGGCGCAACTGCCCGGGCTGTGGCTCCTGCTCTACGGCACGGGCGTCGTCACGGGGGGCGCCTTCTCCGTGCGCCCGGTTCCCTTCATGGGGCTCTGCTTCATGTTCCTGGGGGCGGGCGCCCTTTTTCTGCCCGCCGCGTGGGGCGACGCCCTGATGGCCGCGGGCTTCGGGCTGCTCCACCTCATCTTCGGGCTGCACATAGCGAGGAATTACGGTGGCTAGACAAAGCGCTTTAGCGAAGGATCGTGCGAAGAAGGCGGGCGCGCAGGCGGCGCCCGAGGGTTTAGGCGAGCAGCCGCAGCCGCGGCGCAACAAGCCGACCGACGGGCCGGCCGCCGCCGCCGAGCTTGATCGACTGATACACGAGCGCATCCGCCTCGCCATCGTCAGCGCCCTCGCCGTCAACGAATCGCTCACCTTCAACGACCTCAAACAACTCCTGAACACCACGGACGGCAACCTGAGCGTGCACGCGCGCAAGCTCGAAGAGGCGCAGTACGTCGTCTGTAATAAATACTTCGACGGGCGCACGCCGAAGACCGAATATCGTCTGACGACCGCCGGCCGGCGCGCACTCGAAAGGTATCTCGGGCACATGGAGAGCGTCATCCGCGCCGCGCGCGGCGGGTGAGAGAGGGAAGGGAAGTCGGGCCGCGGTCGCCCGATATTTTTTTGCCTTCTGGCTTTACGAGGCAAAGCGCTTTGCTTTGGGCGCGCGGGCGCGGCGTCTGAGATTCGCGGGAACAGAAGGAGGAGGAGGGTCGTGAACACTAACGTTAACCTGCCGGCGGCGGTCGGCGTGCTGGGCCTGCTGGGCGCGTGTGCGGTGCTCGGGCTGCTCGGGCTCGTGGCGCTGCACGCGCTGGCGCGCGGGCGTTACGGGAGGATGAGGGTGTCGCTCGTCGGGCTCGCGCTGTGCGCGGCCGCGTACGGGGCGCTCGTCCTCGCCTTCTCGGTCAAAAGCGAGGGGCGCGTGCTCGCGCGCGGCGAGGAGAAATACTTCTGCGAGATCGACTGCCACCTCGCCTACTCGGTGGTTGACGTGCGTCGCGCCAAGGCGCTGGGCGCGGGGGGCGCGCGGGCCGAGGCGCGGGGCGAGTTTCTCGTCGTGACCCTGCGGACGCGCTTCGACCCGAACACCATCTCGTCCGTGCGCGGCGACGCGCTCCTGACGCCGAACCCACGCGAGGTATCCGTGTGCGACGCCGGGGGGCGCGCTTACGCGGTGTCGGAGGAGGGGCGGCGCGCGCTGTCCACAGAGGGCGGTGTGGGGATGCCGCTCGACACCCCGCTGCGCCCCGGCGAGTCTTACACGACGGGGCTGGTCTTCGACCTGCCCGAGGGCGCGCCGGGGGCCGTGCTGCTCGTCAGAGAGTCTTCGCCGGAGACGCACTTCATCATCGGCCACGAGAACAGCCCGCTCCACGGGAAGACCGAGTTCGGGCTCTAAGACGCTGAGGAGGACTGAGGTGGAGAGTTTCGACGTGGTGGTCGTGGGGGCCGGGCTGGCCGGACTTCAGTTGACGAGGCTGCTCGCGCGGGGCGGCGCGCGCGTGCTGCTGGCCGACAGGAAGAACTCGCTCGAAGACTCCGTGCACACGACGGGCATCTTCGTCCGCCGCACGCTCGAAGATTTTGATTTGCCGCGCGACTGTCTGGGGCCGGCCGTGAGGCGCGTGAGGCTCTACTCGCCGGCGCGGCGCGCGCAGGAGCTTGAGAGCGAGCACGAGGAGTTTCGCGTCGGCCGCATGGGACGGCTCTACGCGCGGATGCTCGAAGAGTGCATCGACGCGCGCGCCGTGTGGTCGCCGGCGACGCGCTACGCCGGGTCGGAGTTTAAGGGCGATGACTCCGGCGACACGGAGGTGCTGCTCGAACGCGCGGGCGTGACGAGAAGAGTCAAGGCGCGGTTCGTGGTCGGGGCCGACGGGGCGCGCTCGCGCGTGGCGCGAGACCTCGGGCTCGACGAGAACCGCGAGTGGATCGTCGGCGTCGAGGACGTGCTGCGCGGCGTGGCGACGGCGAGCGAGCCCTGCTTCCACTGCTTCCTCGACCCGCGGCTCGCGCCGGGCTACCTCGCGTGGGTCGTGTGCGACGGCGAGGAGACGCACGTCGGCGTGGGCGGCTACGCCGACCGCTTCGACCCGGCGCGCGCGCTCGAAGAGTTCCGCGCAGAGATGTCGCGCACGTTCGACTTCACGCGCGCCCGCCGCGTCGAGCGCCGCGGGGGGCGCATCCCCGTGGGCGGCGTGCTGAAGAGGATTGCGTGCGGCCGCGGCCTCCTGGTCGGGGACGCGGCGGGCGCGGTGTCGCCTTTGACGGCGGGCGGACTCGACCCGTGCATGCGCCTGTCGGGGCTGGCGGCCGAAGTCATTGCCGACTATCTCAAGACCGGGGACGCGGCGGCGCTCGCGCGCTACTCGGGCGCGCGTTTCCGCGCGCGCTTCGTCTCGCGTCTGTGGATGAGAAGGACGCTCTCTTCCGTCAACAGCTCTCTGCTCGTCGAGGCGGGCTGCGCGGTGATGAGGCGCGCGCCCTTCCGTAATCTGGCGCGCCACGTCTTCTTCGGGCGGGGTTCGTTCCCCGACGTGGCGACCCACAGGCGCGCGGCGTGGCTCGGTCTGCTGTCGCGCGCGGGGCGGTCGGGGTTTAATTCGCGGCCGGGTACTAACGTCTGAACTGAGGAGTCTTGAAAAGTATGTTGAAGCGCATCGTAGCCATCGCGTTCATCTTCTTGTGTGCGTCCGCGGCCTGGATGGTCTTGGGCGCGACCGTCTTCTCGCGCACGTACGACTCGGATCAGGTGCTCGAAGGCCAGGTCACTTCGCTGTGGGGCGCGCCGCAGATGCAGTCGCCGCCCGCGGCCGCGGCCGAGCACGAGGTGGCGAAGACGACCGACACGGTCGAGAACGGGAAGCTCAAGACGGTGACGCAGATGGTTCCCGTGACCGAGACGCTGCCGCTTGAGTCGAGCCGCGTGGACGTGTCGCTCGGGCTCGAACACAGGCAGAAGGGGCTGCTCTGGTACAGCACCTACAAGGTCGGCTTCGACGGAACCTACGTCTTCCGCAATTCGACGCAGCAGGAGCGCGTGACCTTCACCCTGAAGTTCCCGGCCGAGCGCGCCATCTACGACGACCTCGTCTTCACGGTCAACGGCGCGCCGGTCGCGCTCACGAACGAGAACAACTCGGCGACGGGGACGGCCGCGGTCAAGCCGGGCGAGGCGGCGACGCTGCGCGTGGCCTACAGGTCGCAGGGGTTGAACGACTGGCGCTACAACTTCGGCGGCGGCGACGCGAAGACCGGCGTGACCGTGGCGCAGGTGCGCGACTTCCGCATGAGGATGACGACCGACTTCAAGGAGATCGACTTCCCCGAGAACACGCTCTCGCCTTCGGAGAAGCGCGAGACGGACGGCGGCTGGGAGCTTGAGTGGAACTTCAAGAACCTCGTCTCGGGCTTCCAGATCGGGATGGCGATGCCCGAGAAGTTGCAGCCCGGGCCGCTCGCCGGGCGCATCAGCTTCTTCGCGCCGGTCTCGCTCTTCTTCTTCTTCTTCCTGATGTTCATCATCACGACGATGCGCGGCATCGAGCTGCACCCGATGAACTACTTCTTCCTCGCGGCGTCCTTCTTCTCGTTCCACCTGCTGCTGGCGTACCTGGTTGACCACGTCTCGATCCACACGGCGTTCGCCATTTCGTCGGTCGTCTCGATCTTCCTGGTCATCAGCTACCTGCGCCTCGTGGTCGGGACGCGCTTCGCGGCGCGCGAGGCGGGGCTCGCGCAGTTCATCTACCTCGTGATGTTCTCCTACGCCTTCTTCTTCAAGGGCTTCACCGGGCTCGCCGTCACCGTCGGCTCCGTCCTCACGCTCTTCGTCGTCATGCAGATCACGGGGCGCGTGCGCTGGGCGGAGAAGTTCTCCGCGAAGCCCGAAGGCGGGGGCGACAAGGATTCGCCTTCCGACTTCTCCGGCAAGGTCGCGCCGTCGGTCAGCGCGTGAGGAAAGAAGTAGACAGTAGGCAGTAGAAGAACAGGCGGCGCGGCTCTCTTTATCAACCGATGAGAGCCGCGCCGCTTCTTATTCCTGAACTACTGACTACTGTCCACTTTTTAAGGGTACGGGCGATAGACCTTCACGCGGTTGGCGAACTTCTCGGCGACCTTGTTGGGAATCTTTTTGCCGAAGAGGACGGAGCGGGTCTTGCCGCTGGCGACGACCTCCGACGTGCGCGGGTCGATGACGGAGAAGGTGAAGCGGCGCGTGAGGGGCTTGCGCGTGATCTCGATGACGAGGTCGGCCTGCGCCTCGTTGCGCGTGACGACCATGCCCCACGCCTTGAACTCCTTCCGCTTGAGGAGCGAGGCTTCGACCTCGTGCCCGCTGACGAACGCCGTGTCCGAGTGGACGAAGACGAAGCGCGCCTTGCGCAGGACGGTCGCCGGGTCTGACGCGGTCGGCCGCGCGTCCGCCTCGTCCGCTTCATCCTCGTCGTCCGAGTCCTGGGCGGCGCGTGCGGCCTGCCGCTGCGGCCCCGCGCCCTGCTTTTTCAAAACGGGCGGGCTTCCCTGCGCGCGCGCCGAAGACGCGAACGCCGAGGGGAAGAGCAGCGCGAGCATGAAGCACGTGAGGTTAACGTTCAAGAGTCTCTTTGAAAATTGCTTGTTCATACGTATCTCCTGCCCTGAAGTATGCGCGCCAGCGGGCGCGAGCGTCGGCAGGATAAGGCGGCGCGGCGTGCGCCGCCTTCGCCCCTGTGTCACTTGAATGATTGCCACATGATTGCGGTTCGGTTGTCGGCAAGTTGTAGCTTCGTGTGGCCTCTCCGCCGCGCCCTCAGTCCGGCCGAGTCACGTACTATTTCGATATTTGACGCGCCGGACGTTTCTGTCTGACTACAAGACGCGCGGGCGCGCGGCCTGACTGCGCGCGCCGTAAAAGCCTGTGCGTCGTTGCGCTTACGCGGGCTCCGGCCGGCGCGGCCCGGCGTTTGCAAAGTTCCGGGTAACGCGCGCGGCGCGCGAAAGAGTCGGGAGCAAGTGGAGGCTTAAGAGGGCGATGCGGGCGGGCAAGGTTAAGGGGTGGTTGTTGTTAACCCTGCTGGCGTTGCAGACGGCGTGCGGCGGCGCGCTGTCGGGCGGCGGCAACCAGGCCGCCATGCCGCACGCCTCCGCGGGCTTCAACCTCTTCAGCCCCGAGCAGGACATCCAACTCGGCGAAGCCTCGGCCGAAGAGATCATGCGGCAGGTGGTCGTCGTCCGCGACGAGCGCACGGAGGCTTACGTGCAGCGCCTCGGCGAGCGCGTCGCGGCGGCCGCGCCCGGCTACAGGTTCCCTTACAAGTTCGTCGTCGTCGCCTCGCCCGAGGTCAACGCCTTCGCGCTGCCGGGCGGCTACGTCTTCGTCAACGAGGGCGCGATCAAAGCCGCGCGCACGGAGGGCGAACTGGCGGGCGTGCTCGCGCACGAGATCGCGCACGTCTCGCTGCGTCACGGCACGACGCAGGCTTCGCGCGCCTACCTCGCGCGGACGGCGATGGGCGTCGTCAACACGGTCGCGGGCGTCGGCCAGGGCGACTTCTGGCGCGTGGCGGCCGCGGCGTTCGGCGCCCGCGTGAACGGATTCTTTCTGAGGTCGAACCGCGCGGCCGAGCTACAGGCCGACGCGGAGGGCGCGCACCTCCTGGCCGAGGCCGGCTTCGACCCGCGCGACATGGCAAACTTCTTCGAGCGCCTCAACGAGCGCGAGGGCGGCCGCGAGAGCGAGGACGCCGCCGCGAGCGACCACCCCGACCCCGCGAGCCGCGTCGAGGTCATCGGCCAGGTCGTCGCCGCGCTCGGCCGGACGCCCGCGCACCCGCGCGACTCCGAAGAGTTCCGCCGTATCAAGTCGCGCCTGTCGGGGCTACGTTAAGTAGGAACGGTTTTTATAACTCTCTTGGAAGTATAGTTTCCTAATTCACCACGGAGACACGGCTCCGAAGTTATATAACTTCGGAGCCGTGTCTCCGTGGTGAATAGCGTCCGTCGGGGCTCACCCTTTTTTGCCGGCGTGTTGGGCCTGGCGGTGCGGGCGGCGGATGAGGCTGCGGCGGCGCGGGATGACGGGGCGGCGCTCGCCGAGCAGCCCCTTGTGGCGGTTGTTGAGGAGCGCGACGAAGGTCTGGTGGTGCCTGAAGCCGAGCAGCTTCGCCGCGCGCGAGACCACGCCGTCGGCGTCGCGCAGCGCGCGCGAGATCAGCTCCGCCTCGTAACGCAGCACCTCCGCCTTCAGCGAGAACCCCTCCCACCTCTCCTCGGACGGGGCGGCCTCGACCCCTTCGCCGTCACCGCGCGAAGAGATGAACGACTCCAACGCGCGGCGGGCGCAGGCGGTCAGGCGCGAGAGCGTGTCGAGGTCGCGCGTGCCCGCGAGCGGGCCGTGCGCGCGCTCGAACGCGTCGCACAGCTCGGCGTGGTCGAGGTCTGCGCCCAACTCCTCGGTGAGCGTGAGCGCGGCCAGACCCGCGCCCGTCCGGTCGCCCGCGACCTCCGCGACTTCGACGGCACGCGCGAGGCTTTGGTGGGCCTCCGGGTGCCGGCCGCCGCGCGCCTGCGCGACGCCGAGCGTCGTCAGCGCCTCGGCCAGGAGCGCCTGGCGGTCGCAGTCTTCGAAGACGCGCACGGCGGAGAGCGCGACGCGCTCGGCCTCCTCGTGCCGGCCCTCGGCGACGAGCACGCGCGCCAGCGTCTCGTCGCACTGCGCGACGATGACCGCGTCCTTCAGGGAGGCGTGGAGCTTGCGCGCCCGCGCGAGGTGCTCGCGCGCCTCCTCGTGGCGGCCGATGCGGTTGAAGAGGATGGCGAGGTTGTTCTCGTTGTTAGCGAGGTAGCGCGTGTGGCCGGCCTGCTCAAGGTGGAAGCTGGCGGCCGCGTGTTCGACGAGCGCGCGGTCGAGCATCTCGGCGTCGCCCGCGTCGGCCAGCGCGACGAAGGCGTTGGCGCGCTCCGAATGGAAGTTGCCCTGGATGACGTCGCTCCCGCTCGCCTCGACGTGCGGGGCGGCCTCGGCGAGCACCTCGACGGCCGCGCGGTTGCACCCGGCCGACAGCTCGACGATGGCGAGTCGCGTGAGCGCGAGCGCCCTCTGCTCGGCGTCCTCGCGCGCGAGCCCTTCGAGCGCCGCGCGCAGGACGACGCGCGCCTCCTCGAACGCGCCCTCGCGCCAGTAGCAGACGCCGAGGTCGGTGCGCGCCTCGGCGACCTTGCGTGCGTCGCCGAGCCGCTCGAAGAGGCCGGCGCCTTCGCTCAGGAGATTCTTGGCGGCCTCCTGCGCGCCCTCGATGCGGCGCGCGCCGCCGAGCGCGCTCGTCAGGCGCCCGGCCTGCAACAGCACCTCGGCCGCCGCGCGCGCGCCTAATCCGTCGGCCGCGGGGCGCCCACAAGTGCCGCGCCAGAGTCCTTCGAGCGCCTCGACGGCGCCTTCATAATCGCCGGCTTTTAAGAATGAGTTGGAAAGGGTGCAACGTCGGAGCGCGTCCTCGTCGCGGGAAGCGGGTGCGCCGGCCGCGGCCGGTGCGTGCGTGACACGGGGGCTGTTCGAGAAGTCCATGTGAGGACTATCCCTCCTCTCTTTTGATTCCGGTGTTCTCGCGCCGCGCGTCAGCAAATGAGTAGTTTGGGGCAAGTGCGGCGCGCGAGTCCGGTTAAAGGGTTAAGGTCGATGCCGCGCCGCTGCGCGACACTGGCACGGCGACGACGCCGCGCCTCGGGGGTCGTCGGGCGCTTGCGCGTCCGAACCCTTCGCCGTCGTTGATACTGCGGCCGGCCGGGCCGGCATTCTCGGGAGAGAGCTGGAGACTGTCTGAGACGTTAAAGACCCCGTCACGTGCGGCGCGCCTGGGCAGACGCTACGGCCGACCGGGGCCGGTCGTGCTGTACGGTGTGCAAGCCCTTGAAGCACCTTACTTGCGGCCGAGGCGCCACACGGGTTATGGCAGCTTAAACCCGACCCGTGGGGAAAGCAAGATGTAAAAAAGTAGGCAGGCGGCAGAGGCAGCAGTCGGCAGGTGGTAGACGTTGGTC
This sequence comes from Acidobacteriota bacterium, assembly GCA_019242475.1. GTDB lineage: Bacteria > Acidobacteriota > Blastocatellia > Pyrinomonadales > Pyrinomonadaceae > QHXN01. Next base: position 72,857 of record JAFAVK010000102.1, read on the forward strand.
AACAGGCGGGTTAACGGTTGCTACCGAAATTTTTGGACTGACCTTGCAACGTTCCAAACGCGGGGCGGCTGCCGACTGCCTGCTGCCTACTTCATCCCATGAGGTCGAAGTCGCCGTCGAGGACGCGCTCCAGCCGGCCGGTACGCCAGCCGCGCGCGGAGTCGCGGACGAGCGGCGAGGGCTCTTCGCGGTAGCGGCGGACGACCTGCGGCTGCGGCGCCTGCGCTTCGGTCGAGAGAGCGCGCTCGGCCTGCTCGCGCAACGCTTCGCGTCCGCCGCGCCCGGGCGGCTCTTCGGGCTGGCCGACGACGCGGACGGAGGCCGCCACGCGGCGGAAGGATGACTTCTCGTCCTGCGGCGTTTCGAGGACGTGCAGGCCCGCCTCGTGCCGGAGAATCGTGTAGGCCGCGTAGCCGGAGACGGCGAAGAGCGCGCGGTACTCCTCCGCGCCCGCGCCGTTCGAGCGCGCGCCGTCGTGCTCTTCCAACAGCTCGATTCTCATCCGGCGGCGCTCGGCCCAGCGGCGGTACATGCGCGCGAGCGTGCGCGCGAAGTCGTCGCTGCGGGCGCGGTCGGCCCCGGGCTCGCGCCCCGCCGTGACGAGCAGGAAGGCGTCGCGCGCCTCCCCTTCGGCCATGCCGCGGCAGGCCGAGTCGAGCAGGTAGAGCTGTTCGGCGAGGCGCGCGACGAGGCCGGAAGGGAGCCGCTTGCGGTCGCCGCGCAGGCGCGCGAGGAGAGAGCCGGCGGTGTCGAGTCCGGCCTCGATGCGATCCATGTACTCGACGGCGCCGAGCACCGAGAAGCGCTCGTTCGAAGACCAGAAGTCGGCCGACTGCATCTCGCCGAGCGCTCTCTCTTTACGCTCGCGCCAGGCATCGTCCTCGACGCGGGACGCGACCTCGTCGTACTGCTCTTGCAGGAAGCGCAGCTCCTCGGGCGTCCCCTTCGGGTCGAGCGCGATTGATTCGAGGCGCAGCTCGCGCGCGGCCTCTTCGTCGAAGGGGAGTTCGTCAAACTCTTCGGCCGCCGCCTTTCCTTCGGCGGGCGCGTCGGGGTCTACGAACTGCACGTCGAGCGAGCCGCCGTCCGCGGAGGAGCGGACGAAGAGGAACTGGTCGCCTTCGGGGAACTGGTGGTTGACGATGGTCAGCGCGAGCGGCGAGAGCAGGTAGCGCTCGACGGCGCGCTTCAAAGGGCGCGCGCCGAGGTCGGCCGTGAAGCCTTTCTCTAAAAGAAACTCGACGGCCGACTCATCCCACTCGACCGCCCACTGGCGCGTGCGCAGGCCGCGCCGCGTGAGCACGTCGTTCAGCTCCTTGCGCAAAAGGTCGCGCATCACGCCGCGCCCGAGCGGGCGGAAGACGACGACGCGGTCGATGCGGTTGACGAACTCGCGCCGGAAGGCGCGGCCCACGGCGCGCTCGACCGAGCCCGCGGCGAACTGCGCCTGCTCCTGCGAGAAGCCGACACTCGCGCCGTGCGGGAGCGTCGCGCCGAGGTTCGAGGTCATGATGATGACCGAGTGGCGGAAGTCGGCCGTGTTGCCGCGGCGGTCGGTCAGGCGGCCGTCGTCGAAGACTTGCAGGAACAAGTCCCAGACGGACGGGTGCGCCTTCTCGAACTCGTCGAGGAGGACGACGGAGAAGGGTTGCTTGCGGATCTGGTTGACGAGGGCCGCGCTCTCGCTCGTCTCGTCCGTCTCGCCGAGGATGCGCCCCTGCGACTCCCAGGTCTGTAGCTCGCTCATGTCGAGGCGGATCATCCGCTCGGGCGAGCCGAAGAGGAAGTCGGCGAGCGTCTTGGCGATCTCGGTCTTGCCCGTGCCCGTCGGGCCGACGAAGAGGAAGACGCCCTGAGGGCGCGTCGGGTCTGTGAGGCCGGCCTTAATCATCGCGACGCGCTCGACCAGACAGTCCACGGCCTCGGGCTGGCCGAGCACGCGCTTTTCAAAGAAGGCGCGCAGCTCCGAGAGGTCGAGCCCCTCGCGCTCGTCGAGCATTTGCACGGGCAGGCCCGTCAACTGCGAGAGCGTGACGAGCAGGTCGTCGAGTTTGACTTCATCCACGGCCCGACCTTCGGCGAGCAGGCGGCGGTCGGTCGCTTCGAGCAGCAGCAGGAGGTTGCCGGGGGCGGCCTTGTCGTCGAGGTACTGCTTGGCGAGCTGCAAAGCCTCGCGCAGCGTCCGCCCCGACGCGCGCGGCGCGACGACTTGAGCCTCACTCTCAACACTCTTCGTTCCACGTTCGGCCCAGCGTCGTCCGAGTTCCAGCGTCTCGTCGTCCGAGAGCGGCACGAGGCGGCACGTCTGCATCGCGGTGCGCAGCCGCGGGCGCAGGCGCACGAGCTGTTCGTAGGCGCGCGCCGGCACCTCGCCGACGAGGCGGACGGCGCCGCTCTCGATGTGCGGCAGCAGAAGGTCGAGCACGCCCGTCGGGCTGTAGCGGTGGCGGCCGGCCCACAGCGCCTCGTGGAAGTTCGGCATGACCCAGAGGACGCGCTTACCCGCGAGCTGTTGGACGATAACGCGCACGCGCTCCTCGATCTGGCCGATGTAGATTTGGCCGGCCAAAACCTCCGCGGGCGCGGCCTCGAAGACGAGCCAGTCGTCCCCGCGCAGGCGCGCGGCGAGCGCGCGCACGAGCGCCGTCTTCCCCGCGCCCGACTCGCCGACCAGCAGCACCGACCGCGCGGGCTCGCGTTTGACCGCCGCCTCCAACTCCGCGACGTGCGCGGCCACCGAGTCGAGCATGAAGACCTCGCGCCCGTCCTCCTCCCACACGCGCCCGATGGACTTAACAAACTCGGCCGTCTGGCGCGAGCCTCGCCACCGCGCAAGCTCCCCGCGCGCCGTTACCGGGAGCTGCACGTCTATCGCGTCGAGCGTGGCGCAGACCTCGTTCCAATGCTCCGGGCCGAGCTTGAGCGCGTCGGCCTCGTCGGTGAGGTCGCGCGGGCTGATGGTGTCGCCGGCCGCGACTCGCTCGGCGATGAACTCGCGCAGCGCCTGCAAAGGCATCGGCTCGCGCCACGTCGAGTTGAGCCGGACGAGCAGGGGGGCGAGCACGTCGCGGCCTCCCGCGTGCGCGGCCAGCGCGCGCAGCGCGTAGAAGCGCGGCCAGTAGAAGTAGGCGTTGATGTCGCGCAGGATGACTTCGACGACCTCCTCGTCGTCGCCCTCGCGCCGCGCCAGCGCTTCGAGCGAGACGCAGGCGACGAGCGCGTTGCCCTCGGCCGCCCGCGCGAGCAGGCTGCGGGTCGTCGTCTCCGGGCCGAGCGAGAGTTCGACGCCGCGCCGGAACCCCTCGTGCCCGAGCAGCTCGCGCGGGTGCGTCGTGTCGTTGAAGAAGTCGTCCATCGCGCGCGCGACCGCGTACACGTCGGAAGGCTCCTCGCTCTTCTCCGCCGCGTCCGTCTCGGCCGGCGCAGAGTCTGCGCCCGTGTTCTCGGAGGTTGACTGCGCCGCACTCTCGTTGACGACGGCCTCGCTCTTTCGACTCGACTCCTCCTGCGCCGCCGCCAGCGCGTCGAGCCGCGTTTCGTTGCGCCCGATTCTCTGCCGCTCCGACTCCAAGCCTTCGCGCAGGGACGACAGCTCACGCCCGAGCCACGCACGCAGCTCGCCCGACTCGCGCGCGCGCACGAGCGCCGCCCACAACGCGGCGCCGCCCAGAAGGATTGAGGCGATGATAAGGACGGTGGTCAGCAACTCTCTTCCCGAACGTCTGCCCTAAGCTTTTGCCTCGCGCCCGGCGGCCTCGTTGACCGCGCGGGCGGCGCGGTTGCCGGATTCGAGCGCGCCGTTCATCCAGGAGGCGTAGACGGAGGCGTGCTCGCCCGCGAAGTGTATGCGCCCCTCGGGCGCGTTGACGGCGACGAGCTGCTGCCCCGAAGGGTGCGTCCAGGCGCAGCCCGCCCAAGGGTCTTCGCCCCAGCACTTCACCGCGCCGCGCTCGTATGAGGCGCGGACGCCGGGCACCGCCTGCTCCGTGAGCGCGAGCGCCGCGTCCATGCGTCCCGCCTCGTCCTTCTTCGCCCACTCGGTCGCGGTTCGGTGGCGCACGTAAGCCTGTAGCACGCCGCGGCGGCCGGGCTGTCCGAAGGTCGAGGGCCAGAACTCGGCGGGCAAGTCCATCGCCGCGAACCCGTTCAGGCGCGAACGCTCCCAGAAGCGCTCGCGCGTCTGCATGAAGGCGCGCGCGGCCAGCTCGTAGGTCAGCTCGTCCCTCACCTTGAGCTTCTGCTCGGAGAGGCGCGGCGAGAACTCCACGCGGCCGAGCACGGCGAAAGGGATCGCGCAGACGACGTAGTCCGCCGGCAAAGTCTCGTTCGAGCCCGCGCGTTTGAAGGTGACGCGCGCGCCCGTGCTCTCCTGCTCCACCTTCGAGACGACCGCGCCGTAGACGACTTTGCCCGCGAGCCTCTCGGCGAAGGCGTGCGGCAGGAGGTCGTTGCCGCCCTCGATCTTGTGCCAGCGCCCGGTCTCGTCCAGCTCGATGCCGACGTAGTCCTCGACCGCCTCGGCGAACTGCTCCCACCCGACCTCCTCGCGGCGCCCGCGCCTGACCTTCGCGAACACGCCCGCGTCGGGGTAGAAGGGCAGGAGCTTCAAATTGAACTCTTTGACGTAGCGCAGCGTCCACTCGTGGTTGTCGGGGATGCGCGCCGCGCCCGCGTCGCCGTACAGCCCCTCGTCGAAAGCGCGTAAAGTCAGCACGCGCCCGCCCGGCCGCTCCTGCGCTTCGAGCACCTTCACGTCGTGCCCGGCCCTCGTCAACTCGTACCCCGCCGAAAGCCCCGCCAGCCCGCCGCCCAGGATCACAACTTTGCGCGGCGCACTCGTCTTGCCGAGCCCCGCCTGCGCGCCGAGAACTACCGCGCCCGCCCGCGCCGGCAAGACGATCGCCGCCGCGGCCGCCAGCGCGCTCTGTTTGAGGAAATCTCTGCGGGTGAATTTATTTCGCTTCATGGTCAAGGCGCGCGGAGGGGTTGGAAGGTTTCGGGAGACATGACCGAGAGCGTTAATAGAGAACGCCCCGCTTCGCCGAACGCATAATAAACTTATCCGGGCGGTGCGAACAGGAATTTTCGGGAGTCTTAAGAGCGGGGCGGTGGCGGGCCGATGAAGGGCGGCGCAAAAAGAAACCGGGCTGCTACCCGAAGGCAGCAGCCCGATCCCGGTATCCCTTTGAACCGCCGAAGCGATTCTGGGGGACGGCAACCCTTGCTTGTACACGCGACAGGCTGCCTGATTTATATTCCGAAGCGTGTGCCTGCGGCGGCTCACCCCCGGTCGGCACGGGCTAACTTCCGTCAACCTCTCAGGCCCGAGGGCCTGGTGCCTCTTGGTTTTTGTTCTGGTGGCTTTACCTCCACCTCCAGTCTACGTTCTGGACAACGAGGCTCAACCGAAGTTGAGCGGCGTTCGCTACTCCGTCGGTTAATTACTCCGTCGAAGCGCCGTCGCGTTTTTATCCGCGCGGCTCGGGAAGCACCCGTCGGTATCCTCCCTGCGCAGGCCTTTCGGCCTCGGCCGGGGCGTCAGTGGCAGCGACGTTTGCCGCTTGTCGCTGTCCTCAGACTGAAACGTTTCCGCCTCAATCTGCCGATCCCCTCGCCGGCCGCGGCTGCCGTAACAACCGCGACGGGAGCCGGACTATACGCACACGTCCCGAGGCTGTCAAGACTTTTTTTCAAAAAAAATTTAGAGCGAAATTGCCCCATTTTTCTGCTTTTCAAGACATCTGAAAAGTTCATCAACAGGCAATTTCCACAGGTGGAAATCTCATGGCCGTTTTGTGGAAAACTTTAAGAGCGTAAACCGTGAATCGTAAACCGTGACAAGTAAGAGCAGGTTTTATCTTGTCACGGTTTACGGTTCACGGTTCACGCTCCTTTTGCAAACTGCGCGGCGACCTCGGCGACGCGGCGCCCCTGGAAGCGCGCGGCGTTGAGGGCCGTCTCGTCGGGGCGCGTCTGCCCGTTGTCGCTCTTGAAGGAGACGCCGTAGGGGTTGCCGGACTGGAACTGGATCGGGTCTGCGTAGCCGGGGCCGACGATGAGCGCGCCCCAGTGGTAGAAGGTGTTGTTGAGGGCGAGGATGGTTGACTCCTGCCCGCCGTGCATCGTCGCCGCGCTCGTGAAGGAGGAGCAGACCTTGTTGACGAGCTTGCCTGTCGCCCAGAGCGGCCCCGTGGTGTCGATGAACTGCTTGAGCTGCGCGGTGGGCAGGCCGTAGCGCGTCGGCGTGCCGAAGATGACGGCGTCGGCCCAGGTCAGGTCGTCGAGCGTCGCCTCCTGCACGTCCTGCGTCTCCTGCACGTGCTGCGACCAGCCCTCGTTCGACGCGATGGCCTGCTCGGGCGCCAGCTCCCTGACCTTGCGCAGGCGCACCTCCGCGCCCGCCCCCTCGGCGCCCTCGGCGACGGCCTGCGCCAGCCTGTAGGTCGTCCCCGTCGCGCTGTAGTAGATGACCGCTAACTTGACCCCCACGGTTTCCCTCCTTGTGTCTACATCTGACGGAGGAGACGGCAAGGCGAAGACTCCCGCCCACGTCCCGCGTCAACGTCCTTAATGTTCGAGGTTCGGTGCCACGATTTATACCGCGGCGCGGCGGCCCGGCGCAACAGGCGGCCGGGCATAGGTTCACGGGCGTACGTTGACCGGGTGCGAGTTTCGGCGGGCGTCGTTTATAATCGTCCTTTCGGGGATTCATCAGATAATCCATATTGAATAAGGGGAATGACGATGACGCTTGAGAAGACGGCGAAGCGGCCCGGGCGTTTGAAGTTCGAGGGGCGCGTGCTCTATCTGACGGAGGACGTGTCGCTCGTCAGGCGGCAGTTGGAGGCGGGCGAGAATTTTGAATACGAGCCGGGGCGGGCGTTGATGAACAACATCTCGACGGACGAGATCACGCCGGGGTGGGTCTGCTTTTATTACGACGAGACGTTGGGCGAGTACGTGTATGTGGGGATGAGGGAGGGGGCGGTTAAGAAGGACGAGGTGAAGAACGGCGGGTTCGCGGTCGTGGTGTCGGGGCTGTCGAAGGGGTGCGGCAGCTCGCGCGAGACGGCGCCGTTCGCGGAGAAGGCGGCGGGGCTTCAGCTCGTCATCGCCAAGACCATCGAGAAGATTTACGGGCAGAACTGTCAGAACATCGGGCTCTTGACTTCGACCGACTTCGGGCTGATTGAAAGGATCAAGAGCGGCGAGGAGATTCCGCTGGAAGAGTTCACGCGCGGGCTCGACCCCATCTCCAAACAGATAGTCGAGTACGGCGGGCTCTTCAACTACAACAAGGCGCGGCTCGCGGGCGAGGTCACGCCGCCCGCGGTCGAGACTAAAGGGCGGCCGATGAACATCGTCGAGAAGATCGTCGCGCGCCACGCCTTCGTGCGCGCGGGGCGCGTCGGCGTCGAGGCGGTCAAGCCCGGCGATGCGCTCTTCGCCGTCGCGGACGTGCGCTTCTCGCACGAGTACGTGACGCCGATGGCCGAGAGCCTTTTCAAACAGGCTTTGGGCATGGACGCGCGCGTGACCGAGGCCGAGTCGGTCTACGCCTTCCGCGACCATCTGACCTTCATCGGGCGCGTGATGCCGGAGGAGAAGAAGCGGATGGGGCTGCTCGACCGCGCCAACGGCCTCGCCACCACGCAGCAGAGTTTCACCGAGCAGCAGGGCATCCGCCTCTACGGCGGGACGGAGGAGCGCGGGTCGGAGGCCATCTGCCACAACGCGGTCGTCGAAGACATCGCGCTGCCCGGCCAACTCGTCATCGGCACGGACTCGCACACCTGCATGGCCGGCGTGCTCGGCTGCTTCGCCTTCGGCGTCGGCTCGACCGACATGGCGAACGCCTGGTACACGAAGGACATCCGCGTCAAAGTCCCCGAGGTCGTCCGCTTTGTTTTGAAAGGTGAGAAGCGCCCGGACGTTTCGGCGAAGGACGTGATGCTCGTCATCCTCGCCACCGACTACATGAAGCAGGGCAAAGGCATCGGGCAGGTGCTTGAGTTCGCGGGCGAGGGCTTGCGCGGCTGGAACATCGACGAGCGCGCGACGCTCACCAACATGGCGGTCGAGGCCGGCGGCTTCACCGGCATCATCGAGCCCGACGAGGTCACGCTCGAATACCTGAAGAGGACGCGCGGGCTCTCCGAGGAGGAGATACGCGGCGGCTTCCTCAAGAGCGACCCTGATGCGGAGTACGCCGCGAGCTTCGAGATTGATTTGAGCGAAGTCCGCCCGATGGTGGCGACGCCGGGCGACCCGCGCAACGGTCTGCCGATTTCTGACTTGAACGAGCCGGTCAAGATAGACATCGCCTACGGCGGCTCTTGCACGGGCGGCAAGATGGCCGACATGGACATGTACGCGGCGGTCTTGCGGCGCGCCGTCGAGCGGGGCCAGCGCGTCGCGCCCGGCGTCCACCTCTACTTACAGTTCGGCTCGCAGAAGATTAAGGAGTACGCACGCGCGCGCGGCTACATCGAAATCTTCGAGCGCGCGGGCGCGGAGCTGATCGACCCCTCGTGCGGCGCCTGCATCAACGCCGGGCCGGGCGCGTCGAAGTCGCCGGATCAGGTCACCGTCAGCGCGCAGAACCGCAACTTCCCAGGGCGCTCCGGCCCCGGCAAAGTTTACCTGGCGAGTCCTTACGTGGTCGCGGCCTCGGCCATCGCCGGCCACATCGTCGAGCCCGACGAGTTTTTGCAAGCGCGCGAGGAGGAGCTGGCCTTCGCATGAAGGGCGTCGGGCCGGGCCGCGTCCGTGACATCCTCGACCACGAGCCGAGGTACGTGCGCGTCGAGCGCCAGCGCCGCTACCTTCTGGGCGGGCTGCCCGAAGGCGTCTCTTTGCGCGACGAGCACGCGCAGATCACGGACAACTACATCACGAACACGCGCCTGCGCCTGCGCAAGTCGCGCTGGGTGCCGACGGGCGAGTGGAGCCTCAAGCTCTCGCAGAAGCAGACGCCCGCCCCGCCGGACTTCGGGCGCGCCCTGCTCACGACGCTCTACCTCAACCGGGCCGAGTACGAGGCGCTCTCGATCTTCGAGGCCAACGAGCTGCGGAAGAACCGCTACTACCTCCGGCACGAGGGGCGGCTCGTCTCCGTCAACGTCTACCTCGGGGAGCTGCGCGGCCTCCTCCTCGCCGAGATCGATTTTGAAGACGACGCGGAGATGGACGCCTTCCCCAAGCCTCCTTTCGCACACCTCGACGTGACGCGCGACGAGCTGTTCAGCGGCGGGCGCCTCGTCCAACTGACGGCCGAAGAGCTGCGCGCCGAAATCTCCCGCCGCGGCTGAATGGCGCGGCCCAATCCATCGGAAAAAATTAAAGAGATGAACACACGACCCCTCGCCATCCTTTGCTTCTTGACGTTAATGATCCTGCTCGCGCCCGCCCCCCGTGCAAACGCGCAGGCCGGCGAACAGAAACTCTTCCGCGGCAACGTCGGCGACTACCCGGTGCGCATGACGCTGCGCCGCGGGGCCGGCGGCGAGGTCTCGGGCTCTTACTCGTACGAGGGGCGCGGCGGCGAGCTGACGCTCAAGGGCTCCGTCAACGCGAAGGGCGAACTCGCGCTCGAAGAGTTCGACGGCGCGAAGCAGACCGGCGCGTTCAAGGGGCAGTGGGAGGAGAAGGACTACGAGCCCGAGGCGAGCCTCACCGGCAACTGGACGAAGCCGGCCGGCGGCGGCGAGCAGTGGTTCTACCTGGTCGAGCAGCCCCGGCAGACGGGCGGCGCCGCCGTCACGACGAAGAAGCTTAAAGAAGGCGGCAAGAAGATCGGGTACTCCGTCCGCGCGGAGTACCCGCAGGTCGAGGGCGCGGAGAAGTTCAACCAACTGGCCGAGGGTTTCGTGACGAAGGAGGTCGCGGACTTCAAGAAGGACGCGGGGCCGAAGCGGGGCGAGAAGGACTACATGCCCGAGGCGGCCGAGGACTCGCTCGACATCCGTTACACGATGCGCCTCCTGACCGACGACCTCATCAGCGTCGAGTTTCCCATCGACTACTACGAGCACGGCGCGGCGCACGGCTCGCACGCCTTCCACGTCATCAACTACGACGTGAAGTCCGGCCGCGTGCTTTCGCTCGCCGACCTCTTCAGGCCGGGCTCGAACTACCTCGGCAAGATTTCCGAGGTCGCCATCCGACAACTGCACCGGTGGAACAGGGACTCGGCCGACTACCCCGGCGGCGGCGGCCAGCCCTACCTCGACGACGAGGGCATCGCGGCGGGCGCGAAGCCTTCGGCCGAGAACTACCAGAACTGGACGGTCACGCCGCGCGGGCTCGCCTTCACGTTCGACTACTACCAGCTCGGCGCCTACGCCGCGGGCGCGCCGGCCGTCGTCGTGCCGTACGCGGACTTGAAAGGGATCATCAGGCCGGGCGGGCCGCTCGACTCGCTCTCGAAGTGAAAGAGGTATCCTTCGCCGCGCCCGAGGCTCAGGTTCATATGACTGAAGCGACGACGAACCCGACGGCCGTCATCTACACCATCGGCCACGGCCGGCACGCTTGGGCCGATTTCCTCGCGCTGTTGAGACAGTACGAGATCGAAGTCCTGTGCGACGTGCGCAGCGCGGCGCGCTCGCGGTGGCCGCAGTTCAACGGGCAGGTCTTGGCGGCGAGCCTGAAGCGGGCGGGCATCGGCTACGAGTGGCTGCCCGAGTGCGGCGGGAAGGTCGTCGCGCCGACCGAGGAGCTGAACCGCGGGCTCGAACGGATCATGGAGCTGGCCGCCGACTCGCGCGTCACGCTGATGTGCTCGGAGTCGCGGCCGCTCACCGCGCACAGGGAGCCGCGCGCCAACTGCCACCGCGTCGGCCTGCTCGGGCCGCCCCTGCGCGCACGCGGCGCGCGCCTCATCCACATCCTCCCCGACGGCGACGCGCTCGAATTCGACGAGTCGTCCGTCCCCTCCATCTGGTGACCGTCTAAAAAAACTTAGACTCCGGGCCGCGCCCCCGCGTCTTTACCCCGGGCGCTCTCCCCTCGATGCGAGGCTCTTGTTGCGCGCGGCCGGGGTGTGATAGCTTCCCGCCGCTTTTCAAAGGAGACCCTCGCGCTTTTCCCGACACCGAGACAAGGAGAGAACGTTTGCCATGAAGAGCACGAAGAGCATCCTGTGCGCCGCCGTCGTCCTGATGGCCTCCGCCGCGGCCTCCGCCTTGGCCCCCGACCAGCCGCGGATGCAGGCCGCGCGCGCCGACTTGCAGGCCGCCCGCGCGCAACTGCGCAGCGCCACCGCCGACAAGGGCGGCCACCGCAAACGCGCCATCGAACAGGTGGACGCGGCCCTCGCGGAGGTCGCCGCCGGCATCCGCTTCGACCGCCAACACGACGACGAGGCGTTCGCCCCCGACCAGCCGCACATGCAGGCGGCGCTCGACAAGTTGCAGAGCGCCCGCTCCAACCTCGAAGCGGCCAGCGAGGACAAGGGCGGCCACCGCGTCAAAGCCCTCGAACACGTCAACCAGGCGATTGACGAGGTGAAGGCGGGCATCGAGTACGACCGCACGCACTAAGAGAGAAGTAGACAGTAGACAGTAGAACAACCGCGGAGACACAGCCAATTTCAAATTTGAAATTGGCTGTGTCTCCGCGTCTCTGTGGTTTAATTAACCCCCGAAGAAATCTCGGGGGGGTTGAAGGATGGCGAGCAAAGAGAAGGCCGAGGCCGAGCGGCTCAAGCGGCAGGACGAGGACGTGAAGCGCGCGCTCGAACAGACGGGCGGCAAGGCGCTCAAGCCCGCCGAGGCCGCGCGCGAGGAGGCCGCGCGCCCGCCGCACACGAAGCGGCGGCACAAGCTCTGGATCGGGACGTACCTCCTCGCGCTCGCCGCGCTCGCCGCGCTGCACTACGCCGTGCGCCTGAAGTTCTTCGACTTCGCGGACGCGTACCGGCCGACCGCGCTGCGCGCCGCCGAGGCCGCGATGGCGGTCGTCCTCGTGCTGGCCGCGGCGAGGCTCGTGGACGCCCTCCTCATCGACCCGCTCTCGGACGCCGCCTCGCGCTACAACCTCCACCGCGTGCTGCGCTTCGCCGCCGGCACGACCATCATGCTCATCGCCGTCTCGGTCATCTTCGCCAACTGGTACACGGCGGCCGTCTCGTTCGGCGTGCTCTCGCTCGTCGTCGGGCTCGCCGTGCAGACGCCGTTCACGAGCCTGCTCGGCTGGGTCTACATCCTCGTCCGCGCGCCCTACCGCGTCGGCGACCGCATCCGCATCGACGACGCGACGGGCGACGTGATCGACGTGGGCTACCTCGACACGACGCTCTGGGAGTTCGGCGGGCAGTACCTTTCGACCGACCACCCTTCGGGGCGCGTCATCCGCTTCCCGAACTCGCACGTGCTGTCGAACGCCGTCTACAACTACTCCTGGCCGCTCTTCCCTTACATCTGGAACGAGATCACCTTCCAGGTCGCCTACAACAGCGACCTCGAGTTCGTCGCCGAGACGATGCGCGAGGTGGCCGAGGCCGAGATCGGCGAGACGATGCGCGAGCGCATCCGCACCTACCGCGAGCTGCTCGCGCAGACGCCCGTGGACGAGCTCCAGGTGCGCGAGCACCCGTCGGTCGTCTTCCGCGTCAACCAGAACACATGGATCGACGCGACGGTGCGCTACCTCGTCGAGCCGCGCGAGGCCGGCCGCGTCAAGACCCGTCTCATCCAGCAGATGCTCCGCCGCCTCAACGCCGAGCCCGACCGCGTCGGCTTCCCGAAGGACAACATGCGCTGAGCGGCGTTCACGCGGCGTCGGCGGGGACGGCGGCGCCGCGGCGGTAGTCTTTGGCGTAGGCGCGCGCGAAGTAGGCGGCGAGCAGGAAGGCGACGAACATGATGCCGGCGGCGGCCCAGAAGGTGTGCGCGACCGAGGCGTCGCTCATGTTGTGCGGCTTGCCGTCCTGCCCCAACGTGGCGACGGCGCTGTAGATGAGCGCGGAGGAGAGGAGCGGCCCCGCGACCCTTGAGAGGCTCGCCACCGACTGCGTCACGCCGAGCACGCCGCCCTGCTCGCCCGCCCCCGCGCTCTTCGACGCGAGCGACGTGAGCGAGGGCGTCGCCAGCCCGTTCCCCAGCGCGAAGAGCGCGCCCAGCGCGAGCAGCGCCAACGTCCCCGTGTGCGGCCCCGTGAAGGGGATGAGCACGAGGCTCAACGCGAACAGCAGAGCCCCGACGATGACCAGCGGCGGCTCGCCGAACGTCTTCACCAGCCGCCCGATTAGTCCGCCCTGAATCACCGCGCCGACGACGCCGACGAAAGCAAAGATCCAGCCCGTGTCGTGCGCGTCGAAGCCGAAGCGGTAGAGCGTAAACAACCCGAACGAGGCCGTCATCACCGAGAAGGCCGTCACGAACAGGAAGTAGACGGCGAGCACGAACGCGAGGCGTGACTGCTTGAGCGCGCGGACGAGCTGCGACCAGCGGCCCGTCGCCGCCGACGTGCGCGCCGGGTGGTCGGGCGTCACCGTCTCGGGCAGCACGAAGTAGAGCAGCGTCGCGTTCGCCAGACTGAGGGCGCCCGCGAAGAGGAAGGGGACGTGCGCGCCCCAGCGGCTCAGGATGCCGCCGATGGCCGGCCCGAAGATGAACCCGAGCCCGAAGGCCGCGCCGATGAGCCCCATCCCCTTCGCGCGGTTCTCCTCGGTCGTCACGTCGGCGATGTAAGCCTGCGCGGTCGAGATGTTCCCGCCCGTGATGCCGTCGATGATGCGCCCGGCGAAGAGCATCCACAGCGTCGTCGCGAAGCCCAGCACGAAGAACCCGAGGCTCGTCCCCAGAAGTGAGAAGAAGAGGACGGGCCGCCGCCCGTGCCGGTCGGAGAGCCGCCCCAGGATCGGCGTGAAGACGAGCTGCATGACCGAGTAGGAGGCGAAGAGCAGCCCGACGACGCGCGGGCTCGCGTCGAACTTCGTCCCCTCGACGTAGAACGGCAGCACGGGGATGACGATGCCGAAGCCCACCAGGTCGATGAAGACCGTGACGAAGATGACGAGCAGCGGAGAGCGCTTCATTGGACGATAAATTTTAGGATGATGGCGACGCCGAATGTTTTAGCACAGGCTTCGCGCGCCGCGCCAACTTGCGCTACACTTCGGGGCGTTCGGAAGAGAACGGGGGAGGCGGTTCAAGATGGCTGCTCCGACGGAAGAGAAGGGGAGTCGCGTCCTCGTCATCAGGCGCGTGCACGAGGAGGCGCAGGGCATCCGCGCGTTCGACGCGCTGCCGGAGGGGGCTTCGGACAGCCACGACCTGTCGTTCGTGCCGGGGCAGGTCGCGGTGCTCGAAGTCGAGGGGGCGGGGCGCGCCTACTTCGCCATCGCCAGCGCGCCGGAGGACGACGAACTGGAGTTTTTGGTCAAGCTCTCGAATGACCCGGCCAGCCGCGCGCTCTACGAGACCGGGCCGGGCGGGCGCGTGCGGCTGGCCGAGGTCGCGGGGCACGGGTTCGACCTCAAGGCGCAGGAGGGGCGCGACCTCGTCTTCGTGGCGATGGGGACGGGCGTGGCGCCTCTGCGCTCGGCCTTAAGGTCGGCGCTGCCGCGCGCGGAGAAGTACGGGCAGATCTTCGTGCTCTACGGCGCGCGCACGCCGGACGATTTCTGCTACCAGGACGAGACGGAGGCGTGGCGCGCGGCCGGCGTCGAGCTGCGGCAGGTCATCTCCAGGCCGGACGGCTACGAGTGGTCGGGGCAGACCGGCTACGTCCAGTCGCTCCTCGACAACGTTCTGCCCACGCTCTCCGACCCGGTCGCACTGGTCTGCGGCTCGCGCGAGATGATCGCGCAGACGCGCGACCGCCTCCACGAGATGGGCTTCGCGCCCGAGCGGATTCTGACCAACTACTAACCTCTACCTCCGCCTGGATTTCGGCCTCGGCTTCGGCGCCTCCTGGTTCGCCGCGTCGTCGTCGTACTCGTTCTCGAAGGAGAAGACGGCGTTGGGGAAGCGCGCGCGCAGGCTGCGCTGCGCGGCGAGCGTGAGCCGGTTGTTCCCCATGTAGATTTTAAGCCCCTTCAGTTTCGCCAGCGACGGGGGCAGCGCGACCCCGCCGTTCGCGTTCACCGACAACTCTTGCAGGTCGGGCAGGTCGCCGACGAAGGCGGGGATGGCGCGCAGGTCGTTGTAGTCGAGCGCGAGCTTCTTCAGGCCGCGGAGCGAGGCGACCTGCGGCGGCACCGTGCTCAGCCCGTTCCGGCCCAGGTCAAGCTCTTCCAATTTCTGAAGCTCGCCGAGCGTGTCCGGCAAAGCCTTATTCTTACCCGGCCGCTTCTGTTCCAGGTCACGCGGGTCGAGCGCGCCGTAGAGTCTCAGCACCCGCAGGCTCGACAGCCGGCCGATGGAGCGCGGGAGCGAGACGTTCATCGTGCACCCGTTCCCGTTGTCGATGACCAGCTCCTCCAACTTCTGCAACTGCCCAAGCTCCTCGGGCAGGTCTACGAGCTTCTCCAGGCACGAAATCTCCAGCGCCTCCAGGTTGACCAGCCTCCCCAGCCCGGGCGGCAGGTGTTTCATCTCCGGGTCTTCGCCGCCCGAGAGGGCGAGTCGCTTCGCCCTCTCGGGCTCGCGCAGTGCCTTCCCCAGACTGTCGAACGCCCCCTCGTCCTGGCCCACACAGACCAGTGCGAACAGAAGGCACAACAGGCCGACCGCCGAACGAGACAGAAAACTCCCTCTCAAAATGTTTCCTCCGTCAAGGTTGAAAGAATGAAAGACATCAGGGCCGGCTAACCATACCGCCCGGCCGGCGGGCGCGGCAACCGTCGGTTCCGGTGTAAAGTGAGAAACCCACCCACCGGCCGGCAACAACCTACAGAGCCGATTCGCTCACAAAGCGAGAAATCGGTCGTGCATAAAGCGCGAAAAACCACTATCCTTCGCGCAAATAATGGGAATTTCCCAGACGCGGGCGACGGAAGTTCCCCGACTCGCGTGATGGTGATAGCTGCATGGCTGAAGAGAAATTGCCACGTCTGACCGAGGCGCACGTCCGCGAGCTGGCGAGCGAGAAGAGCTTCGACCGCGGCGAAGCTTACTACCACGACGGCTCCGTCCTGGAGCCCGTCCGTCAGGAGAGGGAGCTACGAGCCCAGTGCCAGGGCTCGGACTACGAGCCCTATCAAGTCAGCGCGACGCTCGGCAAAAGCGGTATCGCCGACACCTCCTGCACATGCCCATACGACTACGGCGGCATCTGCAAGCACATCGTCGCCCTGCTCCTTACCTACGTCCACGAGCCGCAGTCGTTCCGCCCCATCCCGCCCCTCTCGGAACTGCTCGCCGGACGCAGTCGGGAGGAACTGCTCACCCTCGTCGGCGAGCTAATCAGGCGAGAGCCGGAGTTGCTCTCGCTGGTCGAACTCTTTGGAGATACGGGGCGGGCAGGACAGGGCATGCCGCCGGACGTGGCAACTTACCGCCGACAGACGCGGCGGGCACTCCGTCACGAGAGCGAGCGCAAAGTAGAGAAAGAGTTACGTGCGCTGCGGGAACTGGCCGCCGCCTCGGCCCGGGCCGGCGACTGGCTGAACGCCGGCGCGATCTATCACGCCGTCCTGGACGAGGCCGTTCGCGGGTACGATGACATGCTGCGCGAAATAGACGAGGACGGCCGTGTCGCCGTCGTCATAGACGAGTTCGCATTGGGGCTGAGCCAATGCCTCAAGAGAAGTACTGCCGACGCCGAGACCCGCCGGGCGTGGTTGGAGGCGCTCTTAGAGGCCGAGCTGACCGACATCAAGATGGGCGGGCTCGACCTCGCGCCCAGCGCCCGCGAGGCGGCCGCAGCCACATCCTGAAGCGCCGTGCCCGTCGAGTCAAAGATGACGATCTCTTCATTCGACGTGCGCGCGGGCTTCCTGCCCACGATGATCTCGCCCAGCTCGGCGTACACGTTGTCCCGGGTGACGACGCCCGCTTC
Source organism: Acidobacteriota bacterium (assembly GCA_019242475.1). Lineage (GTDB taxonomy): Bacteria > Acidobacteriota > Blastocatellia > Pyrinomonadales > Pyrinomonadaceae > QHXN01. The sequence continues at coordinate 89,804 of JAFAVK010000102.1, forward strand.
GAGAGCGTGATGGAGATCCCCGATGGCGGCGCACTGCTCAAGAATGTCAATTCTGTGACCTGACCTCGAAGGACTGTAGAGAGAGAATCGAAGCGCAGAGTGAAGAGATGCTGACGACGGCAGAGTTTTAGCTCCCGACACTTGGCCGCCGGCGTGGCGGTCGTTCTCACTACACAACGCTCGATGACTACCCCGCCGCGCGAAGACGTGCCCGGGGATGGAACTCGTCTGCCTACAAGCACCGCCACGTGATACGTAAGACGTTCAAGTACAGGCTCTACCCGACGAAGCGGCAGGCCGACATCCTCGACGGCCAACTGGCAGAGGCGTGCCGGCTCTACAACAGGGTTAAAAGATTATGTCGAACCCGCCGGAGAAGAACCTATGATAGGGTGCGAAGAACTGGCCGAAGTGCGGGTCTGCGGTGTTGAGGCGTACGTCTCGCGGGTTAAAGTGATCGGTCAAGTTAAAGCCGCGCAGTGACAAGCGGACGCCGTACTTCTTCGTGACCTGAAACTCTTTGGCAACCTCCACGTCGAGCGAGACGAACGCGGGGAAGCGTGTCGCGTCCGAATTGCGCACGCCGACGAAGTTCTGCTCCGCGTCGCGCACCGAGTAGGGAAAGCCTGTGCGAGCCTCGAAGATGGGCGCGAGCGTGACGCGGTGCGGCAGGTTGAATGTGCCCCATGCGAGCAAGCGGTTGGGCACGTCGAACGGCAGGTTGCCGTACTGGCTCGCGCGAATGACGGGCGCGCCGAAGTCGCCGAAGTAGCTGTTGAAGTCGTTGAGGTCGCCGCGCGCACGCGAGCGCACGTAGGAGACGAAGAACTGATCCTTGTTCGGCAACTTGAGGCGGGCCGTTAATTCCAGCGCGCGGTAGGCGGCCTCGCCCGCCGAGCGCAGCACGATGCCGCTGCGCCCTCTGAAGTCGAGTTCGGGGTTGACGATGTAGATGTGCTCGGTGCGGCTGACGGTCAGGTTCGCGCGCAGGAAGAGCGAGGGCGTGACGGTCTGATCCAGTTGAATGTTCCAGCGCAGGTTTTCGGGGACGAAGCCGGCGTCCGTGTTGGCCCCGCGGCGGAAGTCGAGCGGTTCGACGGGCTTCGTGTCCACGAGCACGTTGGCGAAGTGCCGGCGGTCTAACACTGTCATGCCGTCAACATCAAATCGCGTGACGGTGCGCGAAGGGTAGCGGGCGAAGCTGCGGACGTTGAGCGGCACTTTGTCGTAGAAGAAGCCGATGCCGCCGCGCAAGACCGTCCGGTCGCCCTTGAACGGAGACCACGCGAAGCCGGCGCGCGGCGCGAGGTTGTGTTCGTCCGCGATCTGCAGGTTCTCAAAACGAAGACCCACGTCGAAGCTCAGATTGGGTCGCGCGAGCAGGCGATCTTGGGCGAAGCCGACGTACTCGCGGTTTCCGGTTTCAATCAGTCGCACACTGTGAAAGACGATGCGCTCGGCGAGCGTGCCGTCGGCGCGCGTGATGTTGACGGGGCGTGCGGCGTAGTTCAGGTGGTTGCGGACGCTGTTGAAATCGAAGCCTAATTTGATCTCGTGCCCGGCGCGGAGGAGGCGTTCTGCGGGGAACGTGTAAACCTCGAACAGTTCCAAGCGGCGCGAGCGGCGCGCTTGCGTGGCGAAGTAGTTGCCCAGCTCAAACGTCGGCGTCAACGTCTGCTCGTCAGTGCCTTGTCCCCACACATCCGCGTCGAAGCGTTTGAACGAGAAGGCGGATTGCAGCAGCCCGCCGCCGAGTTCGTAGTGGTCGCGCGCGGCGAGGACGTAATCTTTCTGCCTGTAGTTCGGCGTGACGGGTTGCGGGCGGAAGAAGTCGAGGTTGACGAACTGGTCGCGCTCTGGGAAATAGCCGAAAGTGAAGCCCTGCGTGTGCCGGTGATTGAGGATCAGATCGAACTGTGTGAACGAGCTGTAGCCCTCGGTCTTCGTCTCGTTGGACGGAAATGAGAGGCCGCGCACGGGCTGCTTGGCGATGCTGTAAGCGAGCGACTGCGACAGGAACAGACGGTCTTTCAGCAGGGGGCCGTTGAAGTTCAGCCGCGGCGCGTCTTCGGCGATGCCGACCGGATGGCCGCCGACGAAGCGCACGTCGGGCAAGAAGTCGTTGACCTCGAAGTGCCATGCCTCGCTGCCGCGCCGCGTCTCGACGGCGGTGACGCCGCCGGTGAACTGCCCGTACTCGGCCGTGTAAGGGTGCTGGAAGACCTGCACCGACTCGACCGAGTCAATCGGCAGGTTCAGGCGGAAGTTGCCGCTCGCCGGGTCGGCCGCGTTGAGGCCGTTGATTAGCAGCGCGCTCTGCGGCTCGCCGGCGCCCTCGATGCTGATCTCGCCGGTGGCGGAGCGGACGACGCCGGGGATGAGCGGCAACGCCTCTTCGACGCGCGCGGCGGCGAGCGGCAGACGTTGGAGCGACTGGCGCTTGAGATTGCCGGCCGGCGTTGACGCGCCGGTCTCGACGCCCGTCGCTTCGTCCACCGCGGCGGCGACGGTGACGCTCTCCGCCACCGCCGCGACCTTCAACGTGACGACAATCTCGTGCGGCGCGTCCGCCTTGACGACGACGTCGCTCAGGTTGAGCGTCTCAAAGCCCTGAAGCTCTACGCGGAGCGTGTAGGTCGCGGGCGCGAGTGTGGCGGGGAAAGTCGCCACGCCTTGCTCGTCCGTGGTCGCGCGGGCGGCGGGCGCTGCACGCTCGTCGCCGCGAAACAGCAGACAGGTCGCGCCCGGCACCGCGCGTTGTTGCGCGTCCTCGACCGTCAAGCGCAAACCCGCCGGCGTCGGCGCAAGTTGTTGCGCGGGCGTGCGCGGGCCGATGAATGAGAGCGCCAGCAGGAGGCAAGCGAGCGTCGTGAGCGGGCGCGGCGCGGACGCATACGGCGGGCGGGGGAGCTGTTCGACGGGGCATTGCATAGCAGCGGGGTACGAGGGTTAGCGATCCGTTCTTCGTTGCTGTCCGTCCGGCGGGCGTGTTTCGGCGTCTGAACGCGCCACATAATGAATGACACGCTTAGCTCTTGTCCAGCCCCGATTGCGGTTAGAATGCGCGCGTCCGACTACCGCTTTGCCCGGTAGCGAGCGTCATAGAGGAGTGAGGCTTTAGGTCTGAGCTAACAAGGGCCACTCGCCGATGTCTTACATCTTAAAGTTAACGACATTCTCATGAAGGCAGTCATCTATCATGCGTGGCCTTGAACAATCGTGAAGATGCAATGAATCTTATTTGAATAAATGTGCAAAGATATCCTGCGTTCACCAAAGATGACTGTTTGCCCGTGCCTTCTCACTCGCCGAGCGCGTTACATGCATGAAGGCCGGGCGGCCCTGACGCGAGTACATCATAGTGGGCTTAGTCCCACTCTAATCGTGTGGCGTAAGCCGCGCGGCATGCCTACCATTTGACTCGTTTGAGGTCAGGCCCGACGATGTGCCCGAAGGAGCCGGGGGGCTCGTGGGCCACGTCGTGCGTGACGTGGCCCGCGTACCAGATGACCACGTCCTGGTTGTTGACCGACTCGCCGTTGACGAACTTGTCTATGTCGGCCTCGGTCGTGCAGCCGAAGCCCCAGGTGCAGTTGACGCCGTCGTCCAGCTCCGTCGCGCGGTAGCGCAGAATCCACACGTCGCCGCGCGGGTAGGGCGCGTCGGGCGAGGTCGCCGCCTGGCCGTCTTCGGGGCCGGGGACGATGTCGTAAGCCTCGCCCGTCTGGCTGTTCTCCACACGCCACTTGCGGTTGTGCGAGGGGTCGCGCGGACGCCTGATCTCGAACTGCTTCGTATGCCAATTCGAGTTGCCGATGATGGGCGGGTCGTTGAACTCGCGCACGATGTTGTTGCCGGGCGTGCGGATGTCGAAGTCGAAGCGCCAGTAGACGTGGTGGTGGTGGACGTTGCAGACGCACGACGAGGTGTCCACCGCCGAGAAGCCGAAGCGCGGGCGGATGGTGCCGTCCGTGTGCAGCCGCCACATGCTGACGTAGCGGTACCAGCCCGCCTCCATCTCGCTGACGAGCACGACCTCCTGCCCCTGCACGTAGATGCCCACGCCGAGGAAGTTCCCCGCGTCGGAGCCGGTGTCGAGGATGGTCGTCGCGGGCGTGGGGCACAGGCGGAAGCCGGGCGCTACGTCCGTGCCCGTCGCCTGGATCATGCCCTCCTCGTACTGCCAGTCGCGGAAGGGGCCGCAGGCGTCGTTGTCGTACTTGACGTTGAGGATGGGGACGTGCGCGCGGTAGAGCACACGCTTGCCCTTGTAGTCCACGAAGCGCAGCTCGACGCCCGAGCCGCGCGTCCCCGAGGAGGATGAGGGGCGCACGACGAGGAATTTCCAGACGACCTTGCCCCCCTGCGTGACCGTGACCCAGACCTGCCCGGCCGTGCCGCGCGTCGCCGTCTGCTGCCCGGCGTAGGGCTGGCCGCACGTCGTAGGCCCGGCCATCGAAGAGTCGGGCGCGCCGCGCTCGAAGCGGCCGACGGCGCGCTCGCGAAGGCTGACGCCGACGATCTCGTGTCGCGTATCCTCGCCGACCGACGAGAGCCCGACGGCCACGGCCCTTTCGACGCGGCCGTCCGGTTGCGTCGTGCCGACGAGCGGCGGCATCGGGCGGTACGGGCGAAGGCGCTGCTCGCGCAAAGAAGTCCCGAAGGTTTCACCCCCGGTGATGACCCTGACCGCCTCCTCGAACTCCTCGTTCGTCGGCAGCGGCTGATCGCCCGAGACTTCGACGGCGAGACGCTTCGGGCTGTCGAGACGCCCCTCGGCGCGGACGGTGCGGTTGTTGGTGTAGTCGTAGATCGTCGCGCGGAAGCGCTCCGGCGCTTGGGGCGGGCGGGCGCTTTTCGTCTCCGGATCGTCGTCCACGACCTCAAGAGACAATAGTCTGGTACGAGCCCGCCCGAGTTGCTCGCGCACCGCCGGTGCTTGAAGCACGGCGCGTCCTAACTCTTCGAGCGCGGGCTGCTCGGGGCCGCGCGGCTCGAACTTCAGCTTCAACTCGTCGTCACGCAAGGATGACGACGCCCGCTTGGTAGCTGCACGCGACGTTCGACCTTTCTTACTGGTGGTAGCCATACTCTCCGCTCCTCTCCGGGTCGGTGTGAAAAGGCGGGCGCACCGCGGCGCGCGCTGCTAACGACCTGACAGTGCTGATTCGCAAGACTGCGTGACGGGTGAGCGTTAGAAGTCAGCCGTCGGGTGATGTGTGGCTGACGAATGCTCGGCGTTCGCAGTGGGCCAATAAGATCGGGGACGTTGACGCTCGCGAGCCTCCGTGTAAAACGCGAGGTGAGGCTCAGCCGGGGTTGATACTCTCGCCGGTTCCTGAAGCGGGCGAAGCCTATTTCAACGCCGGTTGAATGTCAAGGATTAACTTGTCCTACACGGCCCGGTGTTGGAGGCAGGATGGCTAAAGTTGCTGGAACGCCTTACTCACGGCGACAGGCGCGCCGGGAGCGTGGTGACGATTAGCTCCCGTGCCTTCCGCGCGCCTGTCGCCTCTGTCTTAACACCGCCGAACGACGGGCATACTTCCATGAACCCGTCATGCGCCTTGCCGCTCAGTCAATCGGCTCGGAGGTGATCTGCGGCTGGTTCTTGAGCGGGCCGACGCCCTGCTTGCCGGGGTGGTCGGGGATGTTGATGGAAATCTCCGAGACGTTGTTCTCGTAGTTCGACTCCGGCAACTGGTGGCAGACGCCCGGGTGGTTCGGGTCGGCGTAGCGGCATATCTCGCCGGGGCCGGGGACGAAGCCGGGGTTGACCGTGATGCGTATCGTGTAGTTGCCCGGCGGCACGACGGGTTGACCGTCGCCGCCGTCGAGAACGAAATACTGCCCGCCGAGCTTCCAGACGTAGGTGTCGGCCCAGCCTTTGCTGATGCCCTGGTTGCCGACGATCATCGGGCTCGTGGCGGTGGCCGGCGCGCCGCAGCTCAGGTAGTTGCGGTCGTTGTTCGCCGGGCCGGGGTAGGGCTGGTACTTCTCGACGTCGATCATGCAGAAGCCGCGCTTGGCCGCCCGCCAGACGTGGCCCGTGCGCGGGTCGATCAACTCGTAGAGCGTGTAGTGCTTGAAGTGGTAGTGCTGGTGGCACGTGGCGAACTCGTAGAGGCCGTCGCCCGCGGCGACGTGCGCGTTCGGGTCGCCGAGGACGAGGTCTGCGTCGCCGATGTTCGGGGTCGAAACCGTGAAGCGGATGAGCGTGTGGTCACCGGGGGTGATGCCGCCCTCCTCGACACTGCAAAAGCCTGCCTTGAGGTTTTCGACTCGCACGACCCAGTTCTGCAAAAGCCTCTTCTGGTCAACGATGAGGTCGGGCAGCCCCGCCTGCGCGGTCGGGGCCTTTGCCGTGATGGCCGCCGATGAGTTACGCGGGACTGCTTGGGAGAACAGCGCCAGCCCGGCGGCCAGCAGGGTTAAAGCGAAACAGATCGTGGCTCTCTTTATCATCTTAGGTGGGTTTCGATGAGCCGGCTGGAGCGCGGCCCATCCGGGACGCCTTTCACATCCCGCTGGAAATGTTTTTGCCCCTTGGATAGAGCGCGTCGCGATACCAGATGGGTGAGAAGGCAGAGAACCGAGTCCGGGCCTCGGTGTCGCACGGGACAAGCAGCGGTCTTGTATCTTAAATCCGCGGGCGGGTCAATGGATAATCCGGGCAGTCGCGCGGCCCACGGCGGCAGCGGAGATGCCTCTCGTATATAATCCCGCCGCTCTTTTAAGCCCGTCAGACAGCTTACGCGGCCGGCTGGTGATGAAGATACGCATGAAGGGTTGGGCCGCCCTCGCGGTCATTCTCCTCCCCGTCGCAATCGTCTCCCGCGCTTCGGGCGAGGGAAGCCTGCCCGTGCGTGGCGGGAGCGTCGTCGTCGCGATCTCCTCCGACCCCGGCGGCCTGAACCCGGCCGTCACGACGCAGGGCGGCGTGCATCTCATCTGCGGTTCGATCTTCAGCGGTCTCGTCGCACACGACTTCCAACTCAACCCCGTGCCCGACCTCGCAGAGAGTTGGGACGTGTCCCCCGACGCGCGTGTCTACACGTTCCGCCTCGCGCCGGGTGCCGTGTTCCACGACGGCGAGCCTGTCACCTCGGAGGACGTGCGCTTCACGTTTGAAGAGCTGCTTCTGAAGTTCCACTCGCGGACGCGCGCCTCCATCGGCGACAACCTGCGCCGCGTGCTGACGCCCGACCCGCACACCGTCGTCTTCGAGTTCGAGAGGCCGTACGCGGCCTTCCTCTAACTTGTGGATGTGACGAACGCCCCCGTCATGCCGAAGCACCTCTACGAAGGCACAGACCCGCTCACCAACCCGCACAACACGCGACCCGTCGGCAGCGGCCCCTTCAAGTTTCAGGAGTGGCTCAAGGGCGACCACATCACGCTCACGAGGAACGATCAATACTTCAAGGCGGGTAAGCCTTACCTCGACCGAGTCGTCTACCGCGTCATGCCGAGCGCGTCGGCCGCGGCCATCGCCTTCGAGAAGGGCGAGGTGGACTACTTCCTCAACCCCACCCCGCTCGACGTGTCGCGCCTGAAGAACCTGCCCTGCGTCGTCATCTCCGACAAGGGGCGCGAGGGCTACGCGACGGTCGAGACGCTGATCCCCAATCTCACGCACGCACCGCTCAATGACCTACGCGTCCGCCGCGCGATGGCGCACGCGATAGACAAAGATTTCCTGGTCGATAAGGTTCTGTTCGGGATGGGTGCGCCCGCGACCGCGCCTGCTCGCGCCTGCTCGCGTGGGCTTACAACCCGAACGTGGAGACGTACGCTAAAGACATCAATCTCGCCAACAGACTGCTCGACGAAGCCGGGCAGCCGCGGGACGCTGACGGAGGGCGTTTCAAACTGAAGTTCGTCGTCGCGTCCACTTACGTCAAGGTGGCCGAGGCCGTCCGCGACCAACTGCGGGAGGTAGGCATCGCCGTAGATTTACAGCAGATGGAGTTCAGCGCGGCGGTCGAAGCCGTCTACGTCAAAAAGGACTTCGACCTTGCCTACGTCTCCTTCGAGAACGGCCCCGACCCCGACATCGGCGTCAAGCGCACGGTCGTCTCCACAAACATCGGCCCCATCCCTTTCTCCAACGGGGCGGGCTACCGCAACCCGAAGGTTGACGACCTCTTCGCGCGCGCGGCCTCTGAACTCGACAGGCATAAGCGGGCCGCACTCTACTTCGAGGCGCAGGACATCCTCGCCAGAGACATCCAGTGTTGCCAGTCTTCGGCGGCGATGACTTCGGAAGGGCCGATAGCGGCTTACCGCGACCGCTCTGAGGAAGAGGTCCGCGACATCCACTACGTGCGGAAGCAGTCGGCCGGATGGAGCGCGCCTGCGCCCGTGCACGCCGACAACTGGAAGATCAACGCCTGCCCGGTCAACGGCCCCTCGGTCGCGGCCGACGGCCGCCGCGTCGCGCTCGCGTGGTACACGGAAGAAGGCGACAAGCCGCGCGTGCAGGTCGCATTATCAACGGACGCGGGCGCTACCTTCGGCCCGGCCGCGCGCGTTGACGACGGCGGGGCGATGGGCAGGGTGGGCGTGGTGTTGCTGGCCGACGGCTCGGCGCTCGTGAGCTGGATGTCGGGCGGCACCGACGGCGGGGCCAACAAGATCAGGCGCGTCGCGCCCGACGGCACGCTCGGGCCTGTGGCCGTCATCGCCCGAACGGACCCGTCACGCTCAAGCGGCTTCCCGCGCATGGCGCAGCTCGGCGACACCGTCTACGTCGCCTGGACGCAGTTCGGTAAGCCGTCGCAGGTGCGCGTAGCCACCGCCGACGTGAGCGCATTCAGGTGAATTGGAAGGTCAGTTCACGCGCAACGTCACGGCGTTGCTCTCGACGCCGCGGACGTTGACGGTGACGCTGAGGTCGCCGGCGCCGGAGAGTTCCGGAGGGAGGCGCACCGTCACCTGCGCGAGCCAGCTCAAATCCTTCGCGCCTCCGACGCCTTCGACCGGCAGGTCGAAGACGCGCTGCTGAGAGTCCACGGCGCGCGCCGTGACGAAAGCCTGCTCGCCGGTCGCGGCGAGCCGGACGCCGACGACGAGGAGCGTGACGCGCGTGCGCCCGTCCGAGCTGAGGTTGCGCTCCTTCGTGGTGTTCACGTCGAAGGGCTCGGCCGTCAGCGCCACGGAGTCGAAGGCGGCGGCGCGACTCGTCGTGCTGTTGGTGAGCAGGAGAGGTTTGGGCGGCTCGTTGCCCGCGCGTCTCTGCCCGTAGGTGAGATTGTCTACGACGGCGGGCGGAACCGGCTCGGGCGCGTCAAGCGTGACGAGCATCCAGGCTATGGGGGCGTCGGAGACGAAGCCGACGAAGTCCGAGCCGTCCCCCTGGGTCATTAACACCTTCTCCCCCGCGGAAGTCTCGACCTCCATCGGGCGCGCGAACTGGTCGAGGCCCACGGCCGTCGTCCCCGGCGGGAGGTCGATGCGTAAGAGCGTGATCTCGGGCACGCTGTTGGAGACCAGCACCTTGCCCGGCATACCCGGCCGCGTGCCGATGTGAGCCCCTAAACCCACGACGCCGAAGTGCAGCCCGTCGATGGTGTCGCGCCACCAATCGAAGCTCTCGACCGAGTCGAAGTCGAGCGTGTGCAGGTTCTGCGAGGCGGCCGCGAAGGCCGCGCGGTCGCGGAAGACCGTCGCGCCGGCGTTAGCAGCCGAGAAGAGGCAGAGTAGGGAGAGGGTGACGAGAGACAGAACGCGTTTAGCAGCGAGGGGCATAGCCGCTGTCCTCCTATGCGCCGAGAAGTTTACGCGGCCACCCGCGCGCCCGCAAACGTTTTTCCGTCCGCACCCGCTACCTCTTCCACAAGACAGTTAGCCTCGCGGGACGACTGCTTAATGAACTCGCCACAGCCCCGCCCTGAAATATTTTTTCGGAATCCGAGCTTTTCATGTTGACTCTGTAGTCGAATACAGACTCTATACTGGAAGTATCTTGGGGCGGGGGCCGAATTGATGCGTGAAATGAAGCGGGTAAAGACGGTGGTGGGCGAGGACGAGGGGCGGCGGATGCTGAAGATAGGTGAGGTCTCGAAGCGTAGCGGGATCGGTATCGAGGCGCTTCGATTCTACGAGAAGTCGGGGCTGCTCGACCGGCCGTCGCGCACCTACGGCGGCTACCGCGTCTACGGCGAGGACGTGCTCGAACGCCTCGCCTTCATCAAGCAGGCTCAGGCGCTCGGCTTCTCGCTCGAAGAGATACGGAAAATCATAGACGACGCGCGTAAAGGCGAGAGCCCCTGCGAGGAGGTGCGCGAGATCGTCCGCCGCCGCATGGCGGAACTCGACGAGCGCCTGCGCGAGCTGCAACGCCACCGCAGGGAGCTGAAGGCCACGCTCAAAGAGTGGGACGAGGTCGGCCGCGCGCCCGGCCACATCTGCGGTCTGATAGAGGGCTCGCACGTCGAACACGTGGGTCATCGCCACGGGGCGGACGAGCTGAAGAGGAAGAAGCGTGGCCCGCGGAGCGTGTGACGGGGCAAAGGAGTTGGATATGGAAGCGACGGCGGTGAGGAAAGAGGAGTTCGTAGACCCGGTATGCGGGATGACTGTTGACCCGGCGAAGGCGGCGGGCGTGAGCGAGCGCGACGGCGTGCGCTACTACTTCTGTTCCGCCGGGTGCAAGGCGAAGTTCGACGCGGGCGCTCCGGCGCGTGAAGCGGAAGGAGGGGCGAGCTGCTGCGCGCCTTCGTCCTCTGCCGGGGCGCAGGAGGCGAGCTGCTGCGGCGGGGGTGCCGCGGCCGCTCCCGTGCAACTGGGTTCGCTGCGACGCGGCCCGGCCGCCTACGGCGCCGCCGCGCACGTCCACGCTGCTTCCGCGCACGCCTATTACGCTGCGCCGCCACAGTCGCAGGGCCGCGCCGCGGCGAGGGACACGGGTGCCGAAGAGGCGCAGGCGGAGAGCTACCGCACGATGATGCGCAAGTTCTGGTTCGCGGCGGCCGTCGGCGTCCCGCTCCTCCTGATGATGTTCGCGGAGTTCGTGCCCTCCTTGCGAGAGTCGATGATGCACTACCACCGGCTCATAGGCTTCGCCTCGGCCGTCGTGACGCTGCCCGTGCTCGCCTGGTCTGGCCGGCAATTCTTCGAGAGCGCGTGGAACGGGCTACGCAACCACAACACGAATATGGACACGCTGGTCGCGCTCGGCACGGGCTCGGCCTGGCTCTACTCCGTCGTCGCACTCGTCGCGCCGGGGCTCTTCCCGGCGGGCACGGCGGGGATGTACTTCGAGGTGGCCGTCATCGTCATCGCGCTCATCCTGCTGGGGCAGGCGCTTGAGGTGAGGGCCAAGAGCCGTTCGAGCGCGGCCATCAGGAAGCTGCTGGAGCTTCAGGCTAAGACCGCGCGCGTCATCCGCGACGGCCGCGAGTTGGACGTACCGGTCGAGGAGGTCGTCGTCGGAGACACGGTGCTCGTGCGCCCCGGTGAGAAGGTGCCCGTAGACGGCATGATTTTAGAAGGCGAGTCGGCGATAGACGAGTCGGTCGTCACGGGCGAGTCCGTGCCTGTGGACAAGCGCGCGGGAGATCAGGTGATAGGTTCGAGCGTCAACAAGACGGGCGCGTTCACCTTCCGCGCGACGAAGGTGGGCGCGGACACGGCGCTCGCGCGCATCGTCGAGATGGTCGAGCGCGCGCAGAGTTCAAAGCCTCCAATCGGACGGCTCGTTGATAAGGTCAGCTCCTACTTCGTCCCCTCGGTCATGATTATCGCGATCCTGACATTTCTCGCGTGGATCAACTTCGGGCCGGAGCCCGCGGTCAACCACGCGGTCGTGACGATGGTCGCCGTGCTCGTCATCGCGTGTCCATGCGCGCTGGGGCTCGCGACGCCCATCAGCCTGATGGTCGGGGTCGGGAAGGCCGCGGAGCACGGCGTGCTCATCCGCAACGGCGAAGCTTTGGAGACCGCCTCGCGCCTGACCACGGTCGTTCTCGACAAGACCGGCACGATCACGAAGGGGAGGCCGGAGCTAACGGACGTGCTGCCGCTCGAAGGCTTCACCGAAGAGGAAATGCTGCGCTTGGCGGCCGTAGCCGACCGTCGGAGTGAGCACCCGCTCGCGGCGGCCATCGTCGAAGGCGCACGCGCACGCGGGATAGAGCTGGGCGAGCCCGAGCAGTTCGAGGCCGTGCCCGGTCATGGCGTAGAGGCGACTGTCGAAGGCAGGCGCGTCGCGGTCGGCAACAGGAAGCTGATGACGCGGGAGAAAGTCTCGCTGGCCGAGTTCGAGGAGAACGCGGCGCGGCTCGCCGACGAGGGCAAGACCCCGATGTTCGTCGCCGTGGACGGCCGTGCCGCCGGGATCATAGGCGTCGCCGACACCATCAAGGAAGACTCGATCGAGGCCATCCGCGCGCTGGAGGGAATGGGCGTCGAGGTCGTAATGATTACCGGCGACAACGAGCGCACTGCACGGGCCATCGCCCGACAAGTAGGCATCGGGCGCGTGCTCGCGGATGTACTCCCAGAAGAGAAGGCGCGGCAGGTGGAGATGCTTCAGGTCGAGGGGCGCTCGGACAAGGAGCGAGGCGGCCGCGGCGCTCGTCTCATCGGCATGGTCGGCGACGGCATCAATGACGCGCCGGCGCTCGCGCAGGCCGATGTGGGCTTCGCCATTGGAACGGGTACAGACGTTGCGATTGAGGCGGCGGACGTGACGCTCGTCGGCGGGTCATTGCGCGGCGTCGTCACCGCGATAGAGGTGTCACGCGCGACTCTTCGGAACATCAAGCAGAACCTGTTCGGGGCGTTCGTCTACAACGTGCTCGGTATACCCGTCGCGGCCGGCGTGCTCTACCCGGTGCTGGGGCTGCTGCTCTCGCCCATCATCGCGGGCGCGGCGATGGCCGCTTCGAGCATCACGGTCGTGACGAACGCGAACCGGCTGCGGTTCTTCGAGCCGCGGCGAGTCAAGGGGGTGAAGGCATGAGTGCGACGCAGATAATTATCACGCTCGTAGGCGTAGGACTTATCGGCTGGATCGTCTGGTACTTCTGGCTCTGGAAGGGGGAGGCGGTGGCGGCACAGGCTGGGGCCGGGGGCGTTCAGATAGTTAACGTGACGGTGAAGGGTGGCTACCAGCCCGCCGCAATCGTCGTCGAGGCGGGCCGTCCTGTGCGCCTCAACTTTACGCGCCGCGAGGCTTCGCTCTGCGGCGAGGAGGTGGTGCTGCCGGAGTTCGGGAGGCGCGCGCACCTGCCCGAAGATAAGACTGTCCCCGTCGAGGTCACGCCGGAGAAGCCCGGCGAGTACGAGTTCACCTGCGGGATGAACATGTACAAGGGCCGGCTCATCGTCCGTTGACGGGCGTAACAGGCGGCGCTGTAGTATTATCGTCGGAAGTTAATCAACCATGCGACGGCTTCCCATCATCGTCCTGACCTGCCTGCTCTCCGCGAGCGGGTGGAGCCCCGTGCTCGCGGCGGCCTTCTGCCCGCGCGGGAAAGGGCACGACTGCTGCGCGTCGGAGTCGGCGAAAGACAAGCACGACCACGCCGCTCACCACGAGGGCATGGAGATGGGCGGCGCGGAAGCTCCGCGGCCGGCGCACACGAACGAAAGCCACGAAGGCACTTCCGCCGCGGCGCTCGACCACCCCGTTAAAGACTGCTCCCACTGCGCAGCCCACTCGGGCGGCCCGAAGACTCCCGCCATCACCTTCGGCGTGACGATGAGTTCGGGGAGTGATGCGGCCTCAGCGCCGCCGCAGGTAGGACAGCTTCTCTTCCGCGCGTCGCCTTCGCCGAACCTGCTCGTTTCGTCGAGGCCCCACGCACCCCCAACGGGCGCGTCCCCGCGTCACGTCCTCCTCAGCGTCTTCCTGATCTAGCTCCCTCCGTAGGGCACTCCGGCCGCTTCTCGCGCCCCGGTGCCGCCCGTCCCTGTCGCCTATCACAGAATCAACCAGGCGTTTGACCCGCCGGACATACTGCGTCCCGCGGGCCGGGAATTATTGAGAGGGGAGTCATGAGCAGTATCAGGTTTTCAGAGTTCACAAAGATGATAGCGGCGTGGGGCGTCGTCGCCGCGCTGTTACTGGCCGGCGCGGTCGCGCCCGTCAGGGCGCAGCACGAGGGGCACGACATGTCCAACATGCAGGGCATGAAGATGTCGAAGCCCAAGCCCAAAGCCAGGAAGAAACCTAGGCCGAAGGCCCGAACGGCCGCGCGCCGGAAGAAAGCCGCGCGACCCGCGCAGCATAAACATGACATGGGCGGGATGAATATGAACGGCGCGCACACGCCGGCAGGCGCTCCCGCGTCAACGCCCTCGCCCACGCACGGCCAGATGGAGCACATGCCGGGGATGCAGATGCCCGCCGCTTCCGGCACGCCCGCGCCGTCGGCGTCGCCTCGGCAGACGGACATGAACAGCATGCCGGGGATGCAGATGCCTGCCTCCTCTCCCACGCCAGCCTCTACGGCGACGCCACAGCAGCAGCCGCACACGCACGACATGCCTGGGATGCAGATGCCCGCGGGCCAGCCGTCGCCGCAGGCCAAGCCCTCGCCCGAGCAGAAGATGGACATGAACATGCCCATGAACCACCCGATGCCGCAGGCCGGGCCGTCGCCGACGCCCGCCGAGGGCGGTATGGGGAACATGCCCGGCATGCAGCACGGCGAGCATGGTCAGGGCGCGATGAGCGGGATGGACATGTCCGGCGCCGGCTCGATGAAGATGGGGCCGCTGATGGTGATGTCGGAAGACGGGATGGGCGTCCGCGTCGGTTCGAGCGAGCACAACGTCCTTTCGATGGGCGCGATGGGCTCGGGCACCTCCTGGCAGCCGTCCTCGGGGCCGATGAACATGCACCACAAGGTCGCGGGCGACTGGCTGCTCATGTTCCACTACAACCTCGTCGGCGCGGTCAACCGACAGGGCGGGCCGCGCGGGGTGACGCAGGTCGAGTCGGCGAACTGGTTCATGCCGATGGCGTATCACAAGCTCGGTAAGGGCACTCTGCAACTGCGCGGCATGTTCAGCTTTGAGCCCTTCACCTTCCCGCCGGGAGGGTCGCCGCTCCTGTTCCAGACCGGCGAGACTTACAAGGGTCGGCCGCTGATTGACAGGCAACATCCGCACGACCTCTTCATGGAACTGTCGGCGCAGTACACGCACCCGCTCGGCGAGCGCGCGACGTGGTTTACCTACTTCGGCTACCCCGGCGAGCCGGCGCTCGGCCCCGTCGCTTTCATGCACAGGATGTCGGCCTCGGAGAATCCCTCGGCCACGCTCGCGCACCACTTGCAGGACTCGACGCACATCGCCTTCGGCGTGCTGACGACCGGCTTCACCTACCGCTGGTTCAAACTCGAAGGCTCGGTCTTCAACGGGCGCGAGCCGGACGAGAACCGCTACGACTTCGACGCGCACAAGTGGAACTCGCGCTCGGCGCGTCTGTCGTTTATGCCGAACAAGAACTGGGCCTTCCAGATCAGTCACGGCTTCCTCAGAAGTCCCGAAGCGCAGGAGCCTGACGCCGACGTGCGGCGCACTACCGCGTCGGTGCAGTACAACCGCGCGTTCGACCGCGGCTACTGGGCCTCGGCCTTCGTCTGGGGGCGTAACCATATCAGCGAGCACGGCGAGGCGCGCAACCTCAACGGCTACACGTTCGAGTCCACGGTCAACTTCCTGACGCGCAACTACCTCTACACGCGGCTGGAGCTGGTGGACAAGGACGAGTTGCTGCGGGACGAAGACCGCGCGCTTCTGGGCATCACGGAAGACCACCCCTCGTTCCGCATCGGCGCGTACACCTTCGGCGGCTCGCGCGAAGTCTGGAACACGGACAAGGTCTCTTTCGCGCTGGGCAGCGACGTGACGTTCTACTCCAAGCCTTCGACACTCGACGCGATCTACGGCCAGCGCCCGGTCTCCTGGAAACTCTTCTTTCGCATCCGACCGGGCAGGATGAAGATGGAATCCATGACCGGGACTCACGACGCGGGCGGCAATCAGCAGACGCCGCACGATCATCACTGACCGGCGAACGACATGGGCCGGAGGAAACACGATGACCACATACGGAAGAGGCGGCTTCAGAGTCATGGCCGGCGCGCTGGTGGTGTTGCTCGCGCTCGTCTTCTTACCCTCGTCGGCGGGCGCGCACGCCAGGCTGCTCCGCTCACAGCCGGCGGCCGGCTCGACCGCGGGGCAGCCGCCGAAGCTCGTCGAGCTGTGGTTCAACGAAGAGCTGGAGCCGAACCTCAACACCGTCGAGGTTAAAGACGCGCGGGGCGGTCGCGTCGATCGGGGCGAAGTCACGCTCGGCGAAGGCGGTAAGAAGGTCGAGGCCGCTCTGGACGAACTCGCGTCCGGGACCTACGCCGTGGAATGGAAGGCGGTCTCGGCCGACGGGCACACGATACGCGGCCGGTTCAACTTCACCGTCGCGGGCGACGCCGCTGCCGCCGCCGCCAGTCAGTCGCCGTCGCCGAGACCGAAGGAGCCCGCGAGAGAGGCCGGCACCGCGGCCACACCTGTCCCGCAGGCGCAAGTAGCTAATACGGCCGACGAGTCACCCATCACCTGGGCCGACAGCCTCGACCGCTGGCTCGGCTACCTGGCGATGATGACGCTGTTCGGGGGCTTCGCCGTGAGACTGTTTGTTCTGGGGCCTGCTCTCGGACATGAAGGCGCGGGCGAAGGCGACGCGGCGTCCGCCACCGCCGTGAGGCGCACCCTAGTGCTGTTGCGCGCGGGCGTCATCGTCCTGCTCGCGGCGCTGCTCGTGTCGCTCGTCATGCAGTCGTCGGAAGTCTTCGGCGGCGGCCTCGCGGAAGCGGCCTCCGTCTATCACCTCCGCGGCCTAATCGGCGGGACGGGCTTCGGGAGGTCGTGGCTTTTACAGGCCGCGGCGGCGACGGCACTGCTTGTCGTCACCGTCCTCTTAGGCCGTACCTTCAGGGCCGGGACGGCGATGGGAGGCGCGGGGCTCTGGTGGGCGGGGTTGCTCGCGGCGGCCGTGCTCCTCTACGGGCCGGTGATGACGGGGCACGCGGCGGCGGCCGCCAAGGAGTACGCCCTCTCTTCGGCCTCCGACTGGCTACACTTAATGGCGGCCGGCTTTTGGGTCGGCGGCCTCTTCCACCTGGCGCTCGCGCTGCCTCCCGCGCTCTCACGTCTGAACGGCGTAAGGCGCACGCGCGCACTCGCCCGCGTGATCACACTCTTCACACGCCTGGCGGTGCCGTGCGTCGCCGTCCTCCTGCTGGCGGGCCTCTACAACTCCTGGACCCACGTGGGGAGCCTGAGTGAGCTGTGGGATACGCCTTACGGCCGGACGCTCCTCGTCAAAGTCTTACTTGTCTTGCTCATGCTCGCGCTCGGGGCGCTCAACGGATTCCGCCTCGGGCCGCGCGCGGACCAGCTAGCGGCGGCGGGAGACGGTTCGCAGGACGCGGGAGTCGAGCGAGGCTTTGTCCGCTCGGTGAAGGCTGAAGCCTTACTCGGCGTCCTCGTCCTGCTCGCCACCGCCGCCCTCGTCTTCATCACACCGGCCCGCGGTCACGCGGCCGGCGACATGAGAGTAAACCCTGCCGAGATACACGAAGGAAGATAGCAACCGTATGACAAAGAAGATTGTGATCGCACTTATAGTAGTCGCCGTTGCCGTCGCGGCCGCGCTCGCGCTGCGTCAGAGGCCCGCGCCTGAGAGAGCGGCCGTCAGCACGGCGGAAGCGCCGCACCGTCACACGCCGGCTGCGCGCCCGACGGCCGAAGCGGCGAGCGTGCCGGCGCACTACGAGACCGGGCCCGCCGCATCCAGCCTGTTGCCGACGCTGCCGCCGGAGAAGTTCCAGGGGGTCACGCGTGACGCCTACAAGGCGGTGGGGGAGATTCCTCGGCTCATCGCGCAGCTCCCGTGCTACTGCCACTGCGACCGCGGCTTCGGGCACAAGAGCCTCCAGAGCTGCTTCGTTGACGAGCACGCCGCCCACTGCGCCGTCTGCGTCGAGGAGGCGCTCACGGCTTACAAACTCCAAAAGCAGGGGCTCGGCGCGGCGCAGATACGCGAGCGCATCATCGCCCAATACGCGAATTAGTAGAGACTTGATGGATGGCTCGCCCGGGTTCGAGGCTGTCGGCCGGGATGGCATGATACAGGTGTAGATATTTGATTTTGGCGCATAAGGAAGTGTTTACGTGTCATAAGGCTGAACGGTTACATAAGCAGTAGCTCCAACTGATGTCCTTACCTTAGAATAGAGCTGCTCGAAATTATCTCCCACCTTATACTGACGCAGGAGCGGATTCATTAAAGTGTTCGTCAGGAACTTTCTGTTCATAGTCTTAGTGTGCGCGGTTTCAGGGTACGCGCAAACTTCGGCCTCGTCAGCCGCGATCAGCGGCTCAGTCCATGACGCGGCGGGGCAGGTCGTCCCCGGCGTCGTCGTCACCCTGCGGGAACTTACAACGAATCAAACGAGACGGGCGACGAGCGACGCCGAAGGCACGTACCGCATCAGCGTCCTCCCCGTCGGCACGTACGAGGTGCGCGCCGAAGGCGCGGGCTTCGCGCCTTACGTCAACCCGCAGGTGACGCTCGCGGTCGGCATCACCACCACTCTTGATATTACGCTTAGACCCGCGGGGGTGAGCGCAGAGGTTACCGTCACAGACCGCCCGCCGGCGATAGACCCGACGCAGACGGCTTCCACCACTTCGATTGACCCGGAGCGCATCGAGGAGCTGCCCGTCAACAGCCGCAACTATCTTGAATTTACATTGCTCGCCCCGGGCGTCGCGCCTTCCAACAGGCAGGCGAGCGGCGGCGGTGGCGGCGCGACGTCGGGAGCGCCGCTCGCCGATAGCGGCTTCACCTTCGGCGGCCTGCGCCCGCGCAGCAACACGATCTCGATTGACGGCCTCGACAACACGGACGAGACGACGGGGGCGGCGCGCGTCGCGCTCTCGCCGGAGATCGTGCGCGAGTTCCAGATCGTCAACAACGGGCTGTCGGCGGAGTTCGGCGGCGCGGCCGGCGGCGCGATCAACGTCGTCACCAAGGCCGGCGAGAACGAGTGGCACGGCGACCTCTTCACCTTCTTCCAGAACGAGAGATTCAACGCGCGCGAGCCTTACAGCGACCCTCCGCCCGCGAGCCGCCTGCGCTTCCGCAGGTACCAGCCGGGCGGCGCGCTCGGCGGCCCCATCA
>JAFAVK010000020.1 GCA_019242475.1 Acidobacteriota bacterium
GTGCAGGCCGACTTCACCTCGCTGGCCGTGGCCTTCACCGCGCTCTCCATCGGCATCGGCTTCGGCCTCCAGTTCATCGCGGGCGACATCGCCTCCGGCTTCATCATCCTCTTCGAGCGCCCCGTCCGCGTCGGCGACTTCGTGACCATCCCCGGCCCCGACGGCAAGCTGACCGAGGGGATGGTGCGGAGCATCAACCTGCGCACGACCGTCGTCGTGACGAACAACAACATCGCCTCCATCGTCCCCAACTCGAAGATCGTCAACCAGAACTTCCTCAACTGGACGCACAACCGCGAGCGGCGCGTCCGCATCGACGTCCCCGTCGGCGTCTCCTACGACGCCGACCCCGAGCACGTCACCGAGACTTTGCTGCGCGCCGCCGAGGGCGTCCAGTTCGTCCTCGAAGAGCCGAAGCCGACCGTGCAGTTCACGGAGTTCGGCGACTCCTCGCTCAACTTCCGCCTGCTCGTCTGGTCGGACAAGCCGCGCCGCCACCTCGTCATCAAGAGCGCACTGCGCTACCAAATCCACCGCCTCTTCAAAGAGGCGGGCATCGAAATCCCCAACCCGCAGCGCGACATCCACATCCGCTCCGGCTCACTCAACCTTAACGGCCGCGAGAAACCCGCCGAAGAGAACGAAGAGGCGGAAGCCCGGCCCTGACGGGAAGGCAAAAGGCAAAAGGCAAAAATTCAGAACGGGGGCCGCACGGCGCTGCCGCCTTACAACTTTTGCCTTTTACCTCTTGCCTTTTGCCTTTTGCCTTTCCGAAGGGTAGGCTAGGGGCGTTGTGACTGAATGAATAGCCATTCAGCGAATCCAACGCGAGAGCGCCCCGGAGACCCTTGAGCCAGATGCGTACCGCACGTTCCCTATCCGCCGCCCCGGCGGGCGACAAGCGCGAGACCATCATGCGCGCCGCGACGAAGGTCTTCGCGCGCTCGGGCTACTTCAACTCGAAGGTGGCCGACGTGGCGCGCGAGGCCGGCGTCGCCGACGGCACCGTCTACCTCTACTTCAAGAGCAAAGAGGAAATCCTGCGCTCCATCTTCGAGCGCAACACGGGCGAGGCCGTCCGCGCCGGGCGCGAGGAGTTGGCGAAGATCGAAGACCCGCGCGAGAAGCTGCGCCGCATCGCGCGCCACCACCTCGAACGGCTCGGCGCCGACCGCGACCTGGCCGTCGTCTTCCAGGTCGAGCTGCGCGGGACGACCAAGTTCATGGAGGAGTTCTCGGCCGCGGGGCTCGCCGAATACCTCGGACTCATCCGCGAGGTCTTCGAGCAGGGGCAGGCCGCGGGCGTCTTCCGCAAGGGGCTCAAGGCGAAGCTCGTCGCGAAAGTCCTCTTCGGCGCGCTCGACGAGATGGCGACCAACTGGATTCTGTCGAAGCGCCGTTACAAGCTGGCGCCGCTGGCCGACGAGGTGCTGGACATCTTCCTCGGGGGTGTGAGCGCTTGAAGACGGAGGCCACGGGGACGTTGACGGCGGGCGCGCGCTCTGCGGGGCGGACGGGCGTGCGCGCGCCCGAGACGGTCAACGAGATCATGCTGCGCGCGCTCACGCTGAAGGCGCGGCCCGACGCGCTCAACTACAAGCGCGGGGGCGAGTGGCGGCCGCTCTCTTCCGAGGAGCTGCTGCGGCGCGCCCGCTGCGTCGCGCTCGGCCTGCACGCCCTCGGGCTGCGGCGCGGCGACCGCGCGGGCATCCTCTCGGAGAGTTCGCCCGAGTGGGTCGTCGCGGATTTGGGGTGCCAGTTCGCGGGCGTTGTTGACGTGCCGCTCTACCCGACGCTCGCGCCGCAGCAGGTCTGCTACATCGCGGGCGACTCGGGCGCGCGCCTCCTCTTCGTGCAGAATCGGGAGGCTTACGAGCGCGTGCGCGAAGTGCTCTCGTCGTGCGCGTCGCTCTCGACGGTCGTCCTTCTCTCCGGCGAGGCGGGCGGGGGCGCGCTCACGCTCTCGGAGCTTGAGGCGCGCGGGGCGCGGCTCGAAGCGGAGCGGCCGCGCCTGTTCGAAGAGCTTTCCGGCGCGGTCTCGGCGGAAGACCTGGCGACGATCATCTACACCTCGGGGACGACGGGCGAGCCGAAGGGCGTGATGCTGACGCACTCGAACGTCGTCTCGAACCTGACGGCCACGTCGGAGCGCCTGGCGTTTACGCCGGACGATGTCGCGCTCTCGGTGCTGCCGCTCTCGCACGTCTTCGAGCGCGGCGCGATGTACATGTACCTGCACCACGGCGCGCAGGTCTACTTCGCGGAGGCCATCGACCGCGTCGGCGACAACATGCGCGAGGTGAGCCCCACCATCGTCGTCGCCGTCCCACGCCTCTTCGAAAAAATCTACGCGCGCATCAAGGAGAAGGCGGCCGAGGGCGGGCGCGTGAAGACGGCGCTGCTCATGTGGGCCGTCGGCGTCGGCAAGCGCTGGGCCGACGCGACCGTCTGGAAGAGGCCCGTCAGTCCCCTTCTCAAGTTGCAGCAGAGGGTCGCGTCGGCCCTCGTCTTCTCGAAGTGGCGCGAGGCGACGGGCGGGCGCATCCGCCTCTTCTGCTCGGGCGGCGCTGCGCTGCCCGAAGAGCTGGGGCTCGTCTTCTACGGCGCGGGGCTGCCCATCGTCCAGGGGTACGGCCTGACGGAGACCTCGCCCGTCATCTGCGTCAACGGCCCCGAGGAGAACCGCATCGGCACCGTCGGCCGCCCCATCCGCCACGTCGAGGTGCGCCTCGCCGCGGACGGCGAGATCGAGACGCGCGGCCCCAACGTCATGCGCGGCTACTACAACAAGCCCGAGGCGACGCGCGAGGTCTTCACCGCAGACGGCTGGTTCAGGACGGGCGACATCGGCGCGCTCGACGCCGAAGGCTGCCTGCGCATCACCGACCGCAAGAAGGAGCTGCTCAAGACCTCGGGCGGCAAGTACGTCGCGCCGCAGCCCATCGAGGAGCGCATCAAGCAGTCGCGCTTCGTGAGCCAGGTCGTGCTCGTCGGCGACGGGCGCAAGTTCCCCGCCGCCCTCATCGTCCCCGACTGGGAGATGCTCCGCTCCTACGCCCAGCACAAGGGGCTCGACTGCCGGACGCCGGCCGACTTCTGCCGCCACCCGCGCGTCATCGACCTCCTCCAGCGCCAGGTGGACTCGGTGACCGCAGACCTCTCCCGCTTCGAGCGCGTCAAGCGCGTCGCCCTCCTCGAAAAGGAGTTGACCATCGGCGGCGGCGAACTCACCCCCACCCTCAAGGTCAAACGCCGCGTCGTCAACGAGAAGTACAAAGACGTGATCGACCGGATGTATAAAGAGGCGGAAGCCCGACCGTAAAAAGCCGTAAACCGTAAACCGTAAACCGTGACAAGTGAAGGCAGGCTCCTTCTTGTCACGGTTCACGGTTTACGGTTCACGGATTCCCAAGCATCTCGCCGGCCCAGTCGGCGACGGCGCGGCGGAGGTCTTCGAGCTGTTGGTCGAAGAAGTGGCCGGCGCCGGGGATGATTCTGATTTGGACGCGGGCTTCGGGGGGGAGGCGTGCGGCGAGGGCTCGGAGGTCTGGGACGGAGCCGAACTCGTCGCGCTCGCCGTGGACGAGGAGGAGGGGCTTGCGGCACTCCTCGATGAAGGAGAAGTCGTAGTCGCGCTCGGGGATGCTGACGGGGGTGCCGACGCCGACGAGGTAGCTGACGCGCTCGTCTCGTGTGCCCACCTCCAACCCGACGCGCGCGCCGAAGGAGAAGCCGGCGAGGAAGACGGGGAGGCTTGGGTACTTCTCCGTTAAATAGTCCAAAGCAATCCGCGCGTCCTCCTGCTCGCCGCCGCGGGCGCCCGTGTGCTCGCTGGTGGAGTGGCCGACGCCGCGGAAGTTGATGCGGAGCGTCGCCGCGCCCGCGTCTTCGAGCCCGCGCGCCGTGCGGAAGACGACCTTGTTGTGCATCGTCCCGCCGTGCAGTGGGTGCGGGTGGAGCACGAGCGCGGCGGCGCGCGCCGCCCCTCCGCGCGGCTCCTTCAGGATGGCTTCCAGCCGCCCGTGCGGCGCCGTGATGTGCAGATTGCCTGCCGGGTACATAGCGGTCAGAGGTTAGAGGTCGGAGGTCTGTAAAAGCAAATGGCGGCGTGGGTGTCGGGTGCCGGGTTTTAGGTGTTGGGGAAGAATCGGTTTTTAACCAACACCTAAAACCCAACACTTAACACCCTTTTCTTGACTTGCCGCGGCGAAAAGCAGTAGGTTGTCGGCGCAAGCAACAGAACCCCCGACGACAGACGCATCCTGGCAGTCCGGGCGTTGGCCCCCGCCCGGGGACGAGCCAAGGGAGAGAGATGTCCGACCCCCGCCCCCACCGCGCGCAGAGTCCGAGCCGGCGCTGGAGCGAGTCGGCGCCCGCACGCTACGCGCTGGCCGTGGCGGCGGCCGCGGCGGCCACCACGGGGATGTCCGCGCTCTACGCCGCCTCCGGCATCGAGCGCGGCGCCGTCCCCTTCATCTTCTACTTCGTCGCCGTCATCGTCGTCGCGCTCTACGCGGGGCGCGGCCCCGTCCTGCTGACCATCGCGCTCTCGGCGCTCGCCGCCGACTACTTCTTCCTCGGCCCGCCCTACTCGTTCTCGCTCGACTTCTCCGACATGCTCCAGACCGGCGTCTTCGTCGCCGTCTCGCTCTTCATCGCGGCGCTGGCCGACCGCAGCGCGCGCTCCGAGTCGCGCGCGCGCGCCGACCGCGAGTCTTTGCGGACGACGCTGCGCAGCATCGGCGACGCCGTCATCGCGACCGACGCCGCGGGCCGCGTCCGCTTCATGAACCCCGTGGCCGAGCGCCTGACGGGCTGGCCGCTCGCGGAGGCCGAAGGGCATCCGCTCGCCGAAGTCTTCAAGATCGTCAACGAGGTCACGCGGGCGACCGTGGAGAGCCCGGTCGCAAAGGTTCTGCGCGAGGGGCAGATCGTCGGCCTGGCGAATCACACGCTGCTCGTCGCGCGCGACGGGACGGAGGTGCCCGTCGAAGACAGCGGCGCGCCCATCCGCGACGGCCGCGGGCGCACGTCGGGCGTCGTCCTCGTCTTCCACGACGTGACCGAGCAGCGCAAGGTCGAGCGCGTGCGCGCGCTCCAGGCCGCCATCGTCGAGTCTTCGAGCGAGGCCGTCATCGGCAAGACGCTCGAAGGCATCGTCACGAGCTGGAACGCCGCGGCCGAGCGCATGTACGGCCACACGGCCGAGGAAGCCGTCGGCCGGCACATCTCCTTCATCGTCCCCGAGGAGCTGCGCACAGACCTCGAAGACATCCTCGCCCGGCTCAAACGCGGCGAGCGCGTCGAGCGCGCCGAGACCGTGCGCCTGCGCAAGGACGGCTCGACCATCGACGTGTCGCTCATCATCTCGCCCATCCGCGAGCCCTCGGGCCGGCTGGTCGGCGCCTCGACCATCGCGCGCGACATCACGGCGCAGAAGCGCGGCGACGAGGAGCGCGCGCGGCTCGCGGGCCTCGTCGAGCACGAGCGCGGCCGCCTGAAGAACCTCGTCGCCAACGTCCCCGGCGTCGTCTGGGAGGCGTGGGGCGAGCCGGACGAAGGCTCGCCGCGCATCGACTTCGTCAGCGACTACGTCGAGCAGATGCTCGGCTACACGGTCGAGGAGTGGCTCTCGACGCCCAACTTCTGGCTCTCCATCGTCCACCCCGAAGACCGCGAGCGCGCGGGCTCGGAGGCGCGCGCCATCTTCGAGAGCGGCGAGGGCGGCGCGAGCCAGTTCCGCTGGGTGCGCAAGGACGGCCGCCCCGTCCACGTCGAGGCGCGTTCGCGCGTCGTCCTCGACGCGCGCGGCCGGCCCGTCGGGATGCGCGGCGTGACGATGGACGTCACCGAGCGCAAGGCCGCGGAGGAGCGGCTGCACCTCCTCTACGAGCGCGCGCAGGAGGTCAACCGCGCTAAGGACGAGTTCCTCGCCACCCTCTCCCACGAGTTGAGAACGCCGCTCACGCCCATCCTCGGCTGGACGCACATGATCCGTTCGGGGCGGCTCGGCGAGGCGGAGGTGGCGCAGGGCGTCCGCGTCATCGAGAAGAACTCGCAGTCGCTCGCGCGCCTCATCAACGACCTGCTCGACATGTCCTCGATCCTCTCGGGCAAGATGAGGATCGAGCGCGCGCCGGTCGAGCTTTCCGGCGTCGTGCGCGAGGCGGCCGAGACCGTCCGGCCGCAGGCCGACGCGCGCTCCGTCTCGGTCGAAGTCCAGACCGGGGGGCTCGCGCCCGTGGTCGTCAGCGGCGACCGCACGCGCCTCGTGCAGGTCTTCTGGAATCTGCTGCACAACGCGGTGAAGTTCTCGCCCGAGGGCGGGCGCGTGCGCGTGCGCGTCGGCGGGGCGGACGGCGCGGCGCGCGTCGAGGTCGAGGACGAGGGCCAGGGCATCACCGCGGAGTTCATCCCGCACGTCTTCGAGCGCTTCCGGCAGGCCGACATGGCGACGACGCGCGTGCACGGCGGGCTCGGGCTGGGACTGGCGCTCGTCAAGAGCTTCGTCGAGGCGCACGGCGGAACCGTCGTCGTCGAGAGCGCGGGGCAGGGGCGCGGCAGCCGCTTCACGGTCTCGCTCCCGGCGGTCGAGTCGGGCGGCGCGCCGCGCGGCTCCGGCGACCTTGCGGCGGGCGAGGGCGAGCCGTGCGCGGAGGGTACCTGCCGCGTCCTGCTCGTCGAGGACGCGCCCGACACTTTGGAGATGTTGAAGGTCGTCTTCGAGTCGCGCGGCTACAGCGCGGCGGCCTGCGCGACGCCCGAGGAGGCGCTCAGCGTTGCCGAGTCGGGGCGGTTTGATATAATCGTCTCCGACATCGGCCTCCCACGAATAGACGGATACGAGTTGATCGCGCGCCTGCGCGAGCTGCCCCACCTGCGAGAGGTGCCGGCGCTGGCGCTGACGGGCTACGCCGCGCAGAGGGACGCCGAGGCCGCGCTCGCCGCCGGCTTCGACGCGCACGTCCCGAAGCCCGTAGACCCGGCCGAGCTGGCCGAGCGGATGGAGCAGCTCACGCGGAAGGAACGATGAGCGATGAGCTGAAAGCCTGACGCCCTGTTTTCAGTTCATCGTTCCTACTTACAAGCAAGGGGGAAGTCCGGCGCCCGTCTGGGGCGTGCGCCGCGTTCAAGATGATGTACGAGCCCGACGCCCGCCCCGACCTCGACGGCAGTGAGGGAGCCGTGCGCCTGCGCGTGCTCGTCGTGGACGACGCGCCCGACGTGACCGAGCTGCTGGCCCTCCTGATGAGCCACGCGGGCTACGAGGTGGCGATGGCCTTCTCGGCCCCCGAAGCCTTCGACGCCGCCCGCGCCGGCCACTTCGACGCCGTCATCTCCGACATCGGCATGCCCGGCATGAACGGTTACCAACTGGCCGAGGCCCTGCGCGCGCTGCCCGACTACAAGACCACGCCGCTCATCGCCGTCACCGGCTTCACGCACCTCGAAGACCGCGAGCGCGCCCGCCGCGCCGGCTTCGACGACTTCCTCCACAAGCCGATCAACCCCTCCGACCTCCTCGACGCCGTCCGCAGGCTCTGTGGTTAAAACAAAGGAAGGCGTGAACCGTGAACCGTCAACCGTGACAAGTAAGAGCGGGTTTTATCTTGTCACGGTTGACGGTTCACGGTTCACGCCTTCAACGCTTCATGCCCGCGCGCGTTCGTGTTATTTTCGTTGACTCGATTCGGCCCGTTAAATCCTCCCGGGCGCGTCCGTGCAAACTAGCGAGGGAACTATGGAGAACATACAGGGCGGGGCGCTCCCCGCGGAGGCGGCGGGGCCGGCGGGGGCCGCGGAAGTCGTCGAGGTGAAAGAGGCGCCGGCGCGGCGCGCGGGGCTGGTCGGTTTTCTGAACAGCCGCGCAACTCTGCTCGTCGTCGGCGCGTTGCTGATCGGCGCGGTCTTCTGGTACTTGCAGTTCAAGACCGGCTCGCTCTGCTGCGGCGACTACGACGCCTACTACCACTTCCGCTGGAGCCGGATGCTCTGGGAGGGAATGCGCACGGGCCACTTCCCGCCCTCGTTCGACGCGCTGCCGCTCACCACGCTCAACCCGAAGGACTACGTCGATCACCACTTCCTCTTCCACGTCCTGCAAATCCCCTTCACCTTCTTCTCGGACTTTCAGACGGGCGCGAAGATCGGGACGTGGCTCTTCGCGTGCCTCGCCGTCTTCTCGTGCTACTGGCTTTTGGTGCGCAACCGCGTGAGCTACCCGCTCGTGTGGCTCGTCGCCGTCATCGGCAGCTCCGGCCCCTTCCTCTACCGCATGAACATGGGCAAGGCGATGAGCGTCTCCATCGTCCTGTTCGTCATCGGCCTCCACCTGCTCTTCGAGAGGAAGTACCGCTGGCTCCTGCCGCTCGCCTTCGTCTTCGCGCTCACCTACGACATGTTCGTGCTGCTCGGCGCGCTCGCGGCGATGTGGACGTTCGTCATCCTCTGGAGCGAGCGGCGCCTGGAGTGGAGGCCGCTCGCCTTCGTCATCGGCGGCTCGCTCCTCGGCTTCGTCATCAACCCGTACTTCCCGCACAACTTCCGACTGCTCTACGAGCACCTCGTCATCAAGGTCACGGCCGGCGACTTCACGACGGCGGTCGGGTCGGAGTGGTACGCGTACACCACCTGGGAGTTCCTCGGGAACTGCGGCGTGGCGCTGGCGGCGATGCTCGTCGGCTATTTGTCATTCAAGGACTCGGCGAGCGAGGGGAGGCAGCGCGCCTTCCTCCTCATGCTCTTCTCGACGCTCCTGATGCTCGCCAACATGCGCTGGCGCCGCTTCGCCGAGTACTTCCCGCCCTTCGCCGTTCTCTTCGCGGCCTTCGCCGCCGAGCCGCTCGTCCGCCGCGCGCGCGAGCGCTACACGCGGCGCGAGCCCGCCGACGAGGAGAGCCCGCTCGAACTCGACGCGCCGCCCGCGCCGGCGCGGGTCGAGAACGCGCGCGCGTGGGAGTTGGTCTTCGTCTCGACGGCCTTCGTGCTGCTCGTGGCGTCGATGGTCTGGTACGCGAAGATCACCGCGCAGGACATCGCGGGGATGGCCGGCCCGGACATGTACAAGGGCGGCATGGAGTGGCTCTCGAAGAACGCCGAGCCCGGCGAGCTGATCTTCAACACCGACTGGGACGACTTCCCCAAACTCTTCTTCTACAACCCGCACCTCGCCTACGTCTCGGGGCTCGACCCGACCTACCTGCTCGACAAGGACAGGAAGCTCGCCGAACTGCACGGCAGGCTCACCATCGCCAAAGACCTCTCGGATGAAGAGATCGCCAACCTCGGCCCCACCATCCGCGACAACTTCTGCCTCGGCGAGGGGGAGAAGAAGCGCTGCGCCCGCTACGTCTTCACCGACCACGAGCACGAGGACTTCTTCAACGACGCGCTCGACAGCGGCTGGTTCGACGAGGTCTACACCGACGGCGACTGCTCGATCCTCCGCCTCCGCGCGGAGAAGGGCGAGCCCCCGCCCGACAACCGCCCCCCCGGCGACTCCGACGACGAGACGGACGAGGACGCGCCGCAAAACAACTAAGCGCCTTACGCACGCGCCCCTCGTTTTCGGCCCGACGATTCTTATGACTATCGCCGTGGAAAAGATGCTCCCCGAGCACTGGCCGGGGGTGCGCGCCGTCTACGAAGAGGGGCTCGCGACCGGCGACGCGACGTTCGAGACGGAGGCGCCCGGCTGGGAGCGTTGGGACGCCTCGCACCTGCGCGCGTGCCGCCTGGTCGCGCTCGCCGAAGGGGGGCGCGTCGCGGGCTGGGCGGCGCTCAGCCCCGTCTCCGCGCGGAAGGTCTACGCGGGCGTGGCGGAGGTGAGCGTCTACGTCGGGGCGGACTTCAGGGGCCTTGGCGTCGGGCGTGTCCTGCTGGAAGCGCTCGTGCGCGAGTCGGAGTTGGAGGGCATCTGGACGCTACAGGCGGGCATCTTCCCCGAGAACGCGGCGAGCGTCGCGCTGCACAAGTCGTGCGGCTTCCGCGAGGTCGGGCGGCGCGAGCGCGTCGGCAAACTTAAAGGACGTTGGCGCGACACGGTGCTGCTTGAGCGCCGAAGTCAAACCGTGGGGACGGACTGAATTCCGAAATCGACTAGGCTCTTTGCAGTTGGATGACGGCGACCTCCGGGCGCGCGCCGAGGCGGACGGGCACGCCGATGACGCCCGTCCCGCGCGAGACGTAGAGCTGCGTCCCCGCGCTCTCGTACCTCCCGCGCAGGTACCTCAGGTGTTCGAACACGTACCTGGCCGGCGCGACGCCCCCCGGGAGATTAATCTGCCCGCCGTGCGTGTGCCCGCTCAGGATGAGCGAGACGCCGCGCGTCTCGGGCACGTCGAGCGCCATCGGCTCGTGCGCGAGCAGCAAAGACGGCCGCGACGTGTCCACGCCGCGCAGCGCGCGCGCGAAGTCGGCCATGCCCCACCCCCAGTCGTCCACGCCCGCCAACTGCAACACGTCGGCCCCGCGCCGCAGCTCCGTGTTCTGGTTCGTCAAAACCTGGATGCCGTGTCTCAGTAGGGACTGCCGCGTCAGAGGCCCGTCCGTCCTGTGGTCGTGGTTCCCCAACACGGCCCACACGCCCTCCGGCGCCCTCAACTCGCTCAAGACCTCCGCGCAGGGCTCCACGTACTTCGGCAGGCTGGTCGTGTAATCGCCCGTCAGCGCGACCATGTCCGCGCGGGTCTCATTGGCTAACGCCACGACCCGCCGCACCTCCTCAATCGGCACCAGCCGGCTGTGGTGCACGTCCGACACCTGCGCGATCCGAAACCCCTCGAACCTCCCCGGCAAATCCTTAACCTTAACGACGGTCTCCGTCACCTCATACGCCCAAGCCTCCACCAGATTCCCATACACCGACGGCACACCCACCCCCGCGACCGCCGCCGCCCCCGCCCACCCCAAAAACTCCCTCCGCGTCAGCCCCACCTCTTCCTACTCCCCTTCCCCACTCCCCGCCCCGAACTCATCCGCCGGATCAATCTCCACCTCCGGCATCGGCTCAAACTTCGACTCGTCAAACGCCGGCATCTCCGGCTCCCCCGCCCCCAACTCCCTCAACAACCCCCGCGCCCTCTCCAACCCCCAATGATAAGCAAACGGC
>JAFAVK010000075.1 GCA_019242475.1 Acidobacteriota bacterium
GCCGAGCGCGCGCAGGAGATCGCCAACCAGTTCGGGCTCGACATCGACGTGCTCGACCAGGCGCGGATGGAGCAGGAGGGCATGGGCGCGCTCCTCTCGGTCGCGCGCGGCTCCGACCAGCCGCCGAAGATGATGGTGCTCACCTACATGCCCGACGGCAAGGAGCAGGTCGAGGACGGGGAAGACTTCCTCGCGCTCGTCGGCAAGGGCATCACGTTCGACACGGGCGGCATCTCCATCAAGCCCTCCGAGAACATGGAGCTGATGAAGTACGACATGACGGGCGGCGCCACCGTGCTCGGCGTGATGCGCGCCGTCGCGCAGCTCAAGCCGCCGATCCCCGTCCTCGGCGTCGTGCCTTCCACCGAGAACATGCCCTCGGGCAAGGCCACCAAGCCGGGCGACGTGGTCGTCGCCATGACGGGCAAGACCATCGAGGTCATCAACACCGACGCCGAAGGGCGCCTCATCCTCGCCGACGCCGTCTCCTACGCGAAGAAGCTCGGCGCCACGCGCGTCATCGACATGGCGACCCTGACCGGCGCCGTCTCCATCGCCCTCGGCGACGTGAACACCGGCCTCCTCGGCACCGACCAGGAACTCATCAACGAAATCATCGAGTCGGGCAGGGAGGTCGGCGAGAAGTTCTGGCAGCTCCCCCTGGACAAGGAGTATTCAAAGCAGATCAAGTCCGACATCGCCGACATCAAGAACGTCGGCGGGCGCAAGGCGGGCACCATCACCGCCGCCGCTTTCATCAAGGAGTTCGCCGAAGGCATCTCCTGGGCGCACCTCGACATCGCCGGCACGGCCTGGGGCGACGACGCCAAGCCCTTCCGTTCGAAAGGCCCGACGGGCGTCGCCGTCCGAACCCTCCTCAACTTCATCGAGCGCGAGTCGGCGCGCGCGGCTGGCGAAAACGAGTCGAAGTAGTCGCCCCCTCTGCGCCGCAAATGTTGACGCCGGCGTCCACATGTGTGGACGCCGGCGTCAACGTTTGTTGACAGGTCTTCGGCGGGCGGGGACGCAAAAATTGCTCTTTCCTGAACTTTTTTGTTGCTGGGGATTTGGCATATGTGTTGCAATGTGCCTGTGAAGGAAGGTCTGTGGTGCGGGCACCACCAAAAGTCCTCGCCCCCCTCGGCGGCCGCACGAGGTAAGCCCCGGCCACAGACCAAAAGATACTTCACACGCGTTCGTCCCGTCTGAGGCTTCCGTGGGTTTCTCGTAAAACCCGGGGAACTGAGGGCGGGACGAACGCGTCTAAAAGTGTTATAGTGGCGCCGAAGGGGAGCCTCCCCACCCGCGGCGTTTCCCGCCGGGCCAAGGCACCGGCGGGCGCGCGCCGCCCACAGAGTTTCGGTAGCTGGCCGTGGTCGATTACTACAAAGTCTTAAAGGTCAAGCGGACGGCCTCGGCGGCCGAGATCAAGTCGGCCTACAGGAGGCTTGCGCGCGAGCGTCATCCGGACGTGAACGGCGGGACGGAGGCGGCGGCGCGCGAGTTCGCACGCATCTCGCTGGCCTACCGCACGCTTAGCGACCCGCAGGAGCGCGCGCACCACGACACGCAACTCAAGCGCGCACACAGCGGCGACTTCGTGGGGGGCGGCTCGGTCTTCCACTCGAACAACCCGCACGCGCAGCGCCTCCGGCGGATCACGATTCAGCGGCGCTTCGACCGCCGCGTCGATCAGATCATCGAGGCCGACCGGCGCGAGAACTTCGCGCTCCAGCAGGCGGTCTTCACGACCGTCACGCTCTTCCTCTCGACCTTCTTCGTCTCCTGGTTCAAGCCGCCCTTCTGGTACAACTTCCAGCTCGTCGGGCGCGCCGTCGTCGTCACGCTCTTCGGCATCGGGCTCTGGCACCTGGCCGTGCGTCTGAAGGCGTGCTTCGAGCACTACACCTACAACCCGAAGTCCATCCACGACTCGCTCATCAACGCCGACCAGGGCGAGTCGGACAAGCCCTTCACGCGCTTCACCGCCTCGACCTTCCTCATCCTGGGCTACCTGCTGAGCCTCGCCAGCGGGTTGTACGTGGGCTCCGTCATGAAGTACATGGAGATCTTCAACGACATCCACTACCTCTTCGGCCAGAGCTTCCGCCCCGACCTCTTGTTCTACCCGCCGATTGCCGTCCTCATCGTGGACACGATGCACCACGTCGCTTCGAAGATAGACTGAAGCGCGCGCCGGCCGTTCGTTCTTCGTACTCCCTTCGCATACGAATTCTTGCGCCCGCCGGGCGCCTCATGTATATTTCGCCGCACGAGCAGTTCAGGACTGCTTCAAACGACAGCCGAACAATTGAAGGGTAGCGGCGGCCGGGGCTGAGTCACGACTTGACTCGGAGCCTCGCGGGCTCACGCGCGTGCCGGTTCGGCCGCCGCGGCTTTGCAGTCCGAAGCGCAAGAGTTTGCAGACCACGGAGACCACTTCAAACACGGTGAGAGACGACATCGCGCGCGCCACAGCCGCGCCGCACCCGAACGCCGACGGCCCGCCCGCCACCGAGCGCGCACACGCGCCGCTCTAGTCGAATGCGGCTGGCCGCCCGGCTTCGCGAGAAGGGAGCCGACCGATGGCTAGACGCATCACGGAACGACAGCGCCTCGCGCTCAAGCTCGAACACCTGAGCGAAACCGAAGTCCACGAAGTCCTCGACTACATCTCGATCATGGAGTCGATGCGGAGAGCCACGTCCCTGCCCGCGACGTGGGAAGACGAGTTGGTCTCGCTCCTCGCCGACTCTCGTGAGAACGAACGCGCGCGCCAGGCGTTCGAGTGGGAGTCGGTGCGTCGCCGCGCGGAGCGCAAGGCCGCGCTCAGCCTCTCGGCCCGCGCATGAGAGTCGAGACCGGCGCCACCGCGCGCACGAGGTCGAACACAGCCCGGCACAGCCGTCGTGCGCCGGGTGTCCCCATCTTTTTTTTCCTGACGCTCGCCTGTCTGCTCGCGCCCCTTCCGGCGCGGGCCGCACAGGGCGAACTCACACCCCTCCAACAAGAGATCAAAGTTTTATCAACGCGCCTTTCATCGACCGAGGTCGAAGAGAGGCGCGAGGCCGTCGTGCGCCTCGGCGCGTTGGGGCGGCCGGAGGGTTCGAGGGCCGCGGCCGCCGCGCTCGGCGACGCGGCCGCCATCATTCGAGCGACGGCCGCGCGCGCCGTCCTCTCGCTCCCGCCGGGCGAGGCCGCGACGCTCATCCTCCCGCTCCTGCGCGACCGCGACGAGTTCGTGCGGCGCGAGGCTGCCTACGCGCTCGGCATCACGCGGAGTGCCGCGGGCGTGCCCGCGCTCACGGCCGCCCTGGAGACCGACAAGCAGGCTTCGGTGCGCGGCGCGGCGGCCTTGGCGCTCGGGCAGATTGGTGACACCGCGGCCGTCCCCGCCCTCGTCGGCGCGCTTTCGAGGCGGCTGCCGGCTTCGGGCTTCTTCAACCGCGTGCGCCGCCGGAAGGTCGAAGAGGACGAGTTCGTGCGGCGCGAGGCCGCGGCCTCGCTCGGTCAGATCGGGAGCCGCGAGGCCGTGCCCGTGCTCGTCGAGACGCTCTCGAACGCGCGCACTCCGGACGACGTGCGCCGCGAGGCCGCGCGCGCGCTCGGTCTCATCGGCGACCCGGCCGCCGTGCCCGCGCTCCGCTCCGTGCTCACGCACAAAGACCCGTACCTTTCGCGCATCGCCTTCGAGGCGTTGAGAAGAATAGACCCGTCGGCCGCGGCGCAGCCGGCCGGCGGAGGAGTTTGAAGGCAGGCAGGAAGAAGACAGGCAAACTTGAGAGGAAATGAGAACGGCGGTGAGAGTGACTGACTCTCACCGCCGTTTCGTTGAAGCTCGCGCGCCCGTCAGACTTCCGGCTTGTCGCCGCGGCTGTTGCTCTTGCGCGCGGCGCGGGCCTGCGGGAGTTGGACGGCGGCGCCGCCGGACTTGACCGCCGGCTTGTCCGATTCGTCCTCGGGCTCCTGCGCGTCGGCGATGAGCGCGCCGCCCGAGCGCTTCGAGAACGAGAGCTTGCCGCGCGAGTCGTCGAAGTCCACGTAGACCAAATCGCCCAGTCCCACCTGCTCGGTCGCCACGAGGTTCGAGAGCGGGTAGACCATAAAGCGCTCGATGGCGCGCTTCAGGTGGCGTGCGCCGTACTTGAAGTCGATGCCCTCTTCGAGCAGGAAGTCCTTGGCCGCCTGCGAGCACTGGAAGACGAACTTCGTCCCGGCCGACTTCATGATGCGATCCTGCACGGAGGCCAGCTCCAGCTCAAGAATCTGCATCAGGTGGTGCTCCTTCAGAGAGCGGAAGACGACCACCTTGTCGATGCGGTTCATGAACTCGGGCGAGAACTTCTTGCGCGCCGCCTCGACCGCCGTGCGGTAAATCTTCTGGTCAACCTCCGAGTCCTGCGGGTGCTTCCCGTTCTGCTTCGGCGCGAAGCCGATGCCGCCCGAGATCAGCTCGGACATCTCGCGCGCGCCGAGGTTCGAGGTCATGACGACCATCGTCTTCGAGAAGTCCACGCGGCGGTTGTCGCCGAGCGTGAGCGTCGCCTTGTCGAGGATGCCGAGCAGAAGTTGCCAGAGCGAGTCCGAAGCCTTCTCGATCTCGTCGAAGAGGACGAGCGAGAGCTTGTTCTCCTCCGTGTGATAGCGGTCGAGGTTCTCCTGCGTGAGCATCGGCGAGGTCTCGCGGTGGCCGAGGTAGCCCGGGGGCGAGCCGATGAGCTTGGCGATCTCGTGCGAGTGCTGGAACTCGGCGCAGTCGATCTTGATGACGGCGTTGGGGTCGCCGAAGAGGACTTCCGCGGCGGCCTCGACGACGCGCGTCTTGCCCGAGCCCGTGGGGCCGAGGAAGAGCATCGTGCCGACGGGGCGGTTCGGCGGGTTCATGCCGGCGAGGAAAATCTGGTAGAGGCCGGACATGCGGCGGACGGCGCGCTCCTGGCCCACGATGCGCGCGGCCAGCTTCTCCTCGAACTCCTGCGCGCGGGGGCTCTTCTGGTCGGGGTCGAGCAGAACCGTGTTGGTGTTGATCGTTTCTCTGTCCATAACTGCAACCATGTGGCCCACCTCCTTCGCTTGGAGCGCCGGTTCTCGAGCGTCCTTCGGGCTTACGGGGGGCGCCGCGAGTGGCTGTCCCGGCCTCCGGGCCGCTACCGGTCTTTACTCCATGCAAAGAGCGAACCGCACTTCTTTGATGAGACCTTTATAGACGTGGTTTGCTTTACGCGCAACGGCCGGGGGGCGGCCACGCTTCAATGACGAGAGCACTATATATACGACAAAGGGTTTGTTGTCACTACAAAATATTCGAGGGCAGCCAAAAATCTTCGGAGGGCAAAAAAATAATCGCGCACGCCCCGCTGACGCCCTTACGCGGCGGCCTGACAGTTCGCGGCACCGGAAAGGTGACAATAAACGGCCTAATTTAGAAAAATGAATGAGCCGCCGGCGCCTCTCATCACACCTAAACGTGGAGCGCGGGGCCGCGCGTGTGTCAAAACGTGAGGGCGCAGCGGCCACGGCGCGCGACAGAAATTTTAAGGGCGCGGCGGGCAACCCCGTCGCGCCCTTTCGGTTGCCCGAGAGGCAACCCATGAGTCGTCTCACGCCGACGGCTTAATCGTAGTATTCGAGGCCGAGGTGCGTGATGAGGTCTTCGCCGCGCAGGTGGCGGAGCGTGTTCTTGAGCTTCATGAGCTGGATGAAGATGTCGTGCTCGGGGTAGAGGCCGGGCGCGGTCATCGGCGACTTGAAGTAGAAGGAGAGCCACTCCTGTGTGCCCTTCATCCCGCAGCGCTGCGCGAGGTCGAGGAAGAGCGCGAGGTCGAGGACAATCGGCGCGGCGAGGATCGAGTCCCGGCAGAGGAAGTCGATCTTGATCTGCATCGGGTAGCCGAGCCAGCCGAAGATGTCGATGTTGTCCCAGCCCTCCTTGTTGTCGCCGCGCGGCGGGTAGTAGTTGATGCGGACGACGTGTGAGAAGTCCTTGTAGAGCTGCGGGTAGACTTCGGGCTGGAGGATGTATTCGAGCACCGAGAGCTTCGACTCCTCCTTCGTCTTGAACGACTCCGGGTCGTCAAGCACTTCGCCGTCGCGGTTGCCGAGGATGTTGGTCGAGTACCAGCCGTGCAGGCCGAGCATTCTGGACTTCAGTCCGGGCGCGAGGATGGTCTTCATCAGCGTCTGGCCGGTCTTGAAGTCCTTGCCGCAGACGGGGACGCCGTTCGTGTTCGCCAGCTCCATCAGCGCCGGCACGTCAACCGTCAGGTTCGGCGCGCCGTTGGCGAAGGGCACGCCCGACTTGAGCGCGGCGTAGGCGTAGACCATCGACGGGGCAATGGCCTTGTGGTTGTCGCGCATCGCCTGCTCGAAGCTCTTTAAGGTCTTGTGGACGGCGTGGGGCTTGAGGAAGATTTCGGTCGAGGCGGCCCAGACGATGACGAGGCGCGAGCACTTGTTCCTGCGCTTGAACTCGTTCATGTCCTCAATAAGCTGCTCGGCCAGCTCGAACTTGTTCGCGCCCTCTTTAACGTTCGTGCCGTTCAGGCGCTTAACGTAGTGCTGATCGAAGACGGCCTTCATCGGCTTGATCTTCTGGAGCTGCGGCTTGAGCTGCGCGAGCAGCTCCTTCTCAAGCACGCCCGCGGTCAACGCAGCCTCGTAGGCCGAATCGGGGAAGATGTCCCACGCGCCGAAGACGATGTCTTTGAGGTCGGCGAGCGGGACGAACTCCTTGATGAGGGGGTTGCGGTTCTCCGTCCGCTTGCCGAGGCGGATGGCGCCCATCTGCGTGAGGCTTCCGATGGGCTCCGCGAGGCCGCGCTTAACGGCCTCGACGCCCGCGATGAAGGTCGTGCTCACGGCGCCCAGGCCGACGAGCAGCACGCCGAGCTTGCCCCTGGCCGGCGCGATCTCGACCCCGTTCTGCCCGGCTGAAAGGGCTCCGTTCTGTTCTGCTGACAAAGTTGCTGGTCTCCTTCTCCAAGTTTATTGGGGAAGGATAACCATTCGCGCCCCGCGAGTCTTGCCGTTTCTTGCGCAATACGGGCGGCGGATTGCTGTCGGGGCCGGCGGGCTCGAAAAAGGCGCGGCCGGACGTTCAATGCCGACCCTCGTTTTCGCCGCGGGCCTCGGTTCAGTTATAATCGCGCGCGAGTTTAAGGCTCGCGCGCGACGCGCCACTCCCCGGCGGACGTCGATTAGTTGCCGGGTTTCACATCCCAGAATTAAGGACTCCTAAAGCGATGTTCACCCTCGCCCCGAAGTGTGCGAGGGGCCTGCTCTCACGCTCTTACGGAAGAGGTTGTTCGCAATGCCCACGCCCCAGAATCGTCTCACGAAGTTCCGTCCGCACGGCGCGCGCCTGTCGCTGGTCGCGGCCTGCACGCTGCTGGCGGCGCTGACGCTGTCGCAGGTGTTCACGCCCGCGGGCAGCGCCGAGTCGAACCGCGCGTCCGACCGCGGCGAGCACGCGCGCCCGTCCGCAGACTACGGGAGCCTTCCGCTCAGGTTCGAGGCCAACCGCGGGCAGACATCGCCGCGTGTGAAGTTCCTCGCGCGCGGCGGCGGCTACACGCTCTTCCTCGCGGAGTCGGGCGCGGTGCTGCGCCTGCGCGCCGCGGGCGGAGAGGGTGAGGGGAAGCGTTACGGCACGCTCCGGCTCGAGCTGGAGGGCGCGAGCCGCCCGCGGAAGATAGAGGGGCTCGAAGAGCTGTCCGGCAAGAGTAATTACCTCGTCGGCGCGGACGCGCGCGCGTGGCTGACGGGCGTGCCGGCGTTCGGGCGGGTCAGGTACGAGTCGGTCTATCAGGGCATCGACGCCGTCTACTACGGGCGGCAGGGGCGGCTCGAATACGACCTCGTCGTCGCGCCCGACGCAGACCCTTCGCGCATCCGACTCCGCTTCGGCGGCGCGCGCTCGACGCGCGTCGAGGAGAGCGGCGACCTCGTCATCTCCGCCGACGGCGGCGACGTGCGGCAGCAGCGGCCGGTCGCGTATCAGGAGTTCGACGGCGCGCGCAGGGAGGTGGCGGCGCGTTACGCCGTGGACGCGCGCGGGCGCGTGCGCTTCGAGCTTGGTGACTACGACCGCGGACGCGCGCTCGTCATCGACCCGGTGCTCGTCTACTCCTCTTACCTCGGCGGCGCGGGCGACGACACGGGCGCGGCCGTCGCCGTCGATTCGTCGGGGAGCGCGTACGTCGTGGGCACGACCACCTCTTCGGACTTCCCCGGCACGGGCTCCTTCCAGGCGACGAAGGACGCCTTCAACGACGCCTTCGTCGTCAAGCTGAACCCGGACGGGAAGTCACTCGCCTATGCCACCTACCTCGGCGGCAACGGCGACGACTTCGGCAGCGCCGTCGCCGTGGACGCGGCCGGCAACGCCTACGTGGGCGGGCTCACGGGCTCGGGGAGTTTCCCGACGACGGCGGGCGCGTTCCAGACCGGCAAGGAGGCGGGGAGCGACGCCTTCCTCGCGAAGCTCAACCCGGCGGGGACGGGGCTCGTCTACTCGACCTACCTCGGCGGCAACGGCGGCGAGCAGGTCACCTCGGTCGCGGTGGACGCGGCGGGGGCGGCCTACGTCGCGGGCCGCACCGACTCCCCCAATTTCACGAGAATCCCCGCCGCCAACCGCGCCGGCAGCCCCGCTTACGCGAGCACCGACGGCGGCGCGAGCTGGGGCGCGAGCGCGTCGGGTCTGACGGCGAGCGTCGTCAACGACTTCGCCGTCTCGGGGAGCAACGTCTACGCGAGCACGAACCTCGGCGTCTACCGGAGCACGGACGGCGGCGCGAGCTGGCAGTTGGGCGGGCAGGCGCGCCCCTCGACCGCGCCGCCCTTCGCGAGTGCCGTCGTGGTCGATCCCACTAACCCTTCGGTCGTCTACGCGGGCACGAGCGGCGCGGGCATCTACAAGAGCACGGACGGCGGCCTCACCTTCGAAGCGAAGTCGAACGGCATCTCCCTCCCCATCGTCAACACGCTCGCCGTCAACCCGGCCAACCCTTCGACCCTGTACGCGGGCACTCGGTTCGGCGTCTTCAAAACGACGAACGGCGGCGAGAGTTGGGCGGAGGCCGACGGCGGAGCCTTAAGCTCGGCGCCGAACATCATCAAGATCGTCATCGACCCGTCGAGCCCGCAGACCGTCTACGCGGCGGCGGCGATACGCGGCGTCTTCAAGTCCACCGACGGCGGCGCGACCTGGGCGGAGATCAACACGGGCCTGACGCAGAACAGCTTCACGCTCCAGCCGCGCACGCTCGCGCTCGACCCTTCGAACCACTCGACCGTTTACGCCGGCCTGAGCAACTTCCCGGCCGGAGTATTTAAGACGACGAACGGCGGCGCGAGTTGGACGAGCAGCGGCGCGGGGCTGACGGCCACGGTCAACGGCCAGACCTTCGCGCCCGCCGTCAACGCGCTGCTGGTTGACCCGGCGTCGTCCTCGATTGTTTACGCCGCGACGAGCGGCTTCGGCGTCTTCA
This sequence comes from Acidobacteriota bacterium, assembly GCA_019242475.1. Taxonomy (GTDB): domain Bacteria; phylum Acidobacteriota; class Blastocatellia; order Pyrinomonadales; family Pyrinomonadaceae; genus QHXN01. Next base: position 9,492 of record JAFAVK010000075.1, read on the forward strand.
AGAGCACGGACGGCGGCGCGAACTGGGCGCCGGCAAACAACGGGCTCGCGAACAGGGCGATCACCGCGCTCGCGTCGCGGCCGGGGAGTCCCGCGGCCGTCCTCGCGGGCGCGAGCGTCGGGGCCGACCCGTTCGTCTTGAAGCTCAATCCGGCGGGGACGGCCCCCGAATACATGCGCATGCTCGGCGGCTCCGAGAACGATGACGCGCGCGGCGTGGCCTTAGGCCCGGGCGGGAGCGCGTACGTCGTGGGCACGACCGCCTCTTCGGACTTCCCCGCGGTGAACGCGCGGCAGGCGGCGCTCGCCGGCTCGACCGACGCCTACGTCGTCAAGCTCGACGCGAACGGGAATACCGTCTACTCGACCTACCTCGGCGGCGCCTCCGGCGACCAGGGCGCGGGCGTGGCCGTCGGCGCGGACGGCAGCGCCTACGTCACGGGCAGCACCTCCTCGGCCGACTTCCCCCTGGCGAACGCATTCAAGACCACGCTCGGGCAGAACGACTTCAACGACGCCTTCGTGACCAAGCTCTCGCCGGACGGGCAGGCACTCGTCTACTCGACCTACCTCGGCGGCTCGAACAGCGACCAGGCGCTCGGGATCGCCGTCGGCGCGGACGGGAGCGCGCACGTCATAGGGGGAACCAACTCGGCGGACTTCCCGCTGGCGGGCACGTCCAGTGCCAACTCGGGCCTCTCCGACGCCTTCGTCGCGAAGCTCAACCCGGCCGGCTCGGCGCTGACCTTCTCGACCTGTTTCGGCGGGCTCGACGGCGAGCAGGCCAACGGCGTCGCGCTCGACGCGCAGGGCGGCATCTACATCGCCGGCACGACCTCTTCGACGAACCTGCCGCTCACGAACGCCGCGCGCGGGACGTTCGGCGGCGGCAGGACGGACGCCTTCGTCGCCAAGTTCGGCGTCGAGGCCGACCTCTCCGTGACGGTCGCGGACTCGCGCGACCCCGTGATGGTCGGCAGCGCGATGAGCTACACGCTGGCCGTCAACAACGCGGGGCCGTCGCCCGCGACCGGCGTCGGCCTGACGCTCACGCTGCCCGCGTCGCTCACCTACGTCTCGGCCGCGCCGACGCAGGGCTCCTGCGGCGTGAGCGGGCAGGTCGTGACGTGCGCGCTCGGTGACCTGGCCGCGGCAGGCGGCGCGAGCGTGGTCGTGAGCGTCAACCCGAACACGCCCGGCGACGCCACCGTCAACGCCTCGGTCACGGGCAACGAGCCCGACCACACGCAATCGAACAACGGCGACTCGGAGACGACGAAAATCTCCGCCTCGCCCTCGATCCGCGGCCGCGTGACGGCGCCGGGCGGCGCCGGGCTCGCGGGCGTGACCGTGACCCTGGGCGGCTCGCAGTCCGCCTCAAGGCAGACCGACGCCGACGGCTACTACATCTTCGAGGACTTGACGGCGGGCGGAAACTACACCGTCATGCCCTCGAAGGAGAACATCTCCTTCGAGCCGCCCTCGCGCGCCTTCAACAACCTGGGCGCCGACCAGTTCGCGGACTTCACGGGCACGACCTGCGCGTGGACGCTCTCGCCGCCGACACAGAGCTTCGGCGCGGCGGGCGGCGCGGGGTCGGTCACGGTCAGCACGCTGCACGGCTGCCCCTGGACGGCCGCGAGCAATTCGGACTGGATAACCATCAACTCCGGCACGTCGGGCACGGACACGGGCACGGTCACCTTCACGGTCGCGCCGACGACCGCGCCGCGCGCGGGCCGGCTCACCATCGCCGGCCAGAGCTTCGCCGTCTACCAGGAGTTCAACTCCTGCGGCACGCCCGAGTTCTCGGTCGCCGGCTACTACCTGCCCGGGAGCAGCCCGTCCCTTTTGAGGTCGGCCGACCTCAACGGCGACGGCCGGCCCGACCTCGTCTTCTCGACCGGGAACAGTGGCGGCGGGCTCCAGGGCTCGGTGCTGCTCAACGACGGCGCGGGCGGCTTTAGGGCGAGCGCCTTCGACCTCGGGCTCGGCGTGCCGGAGGGCTTCGACCTCGGCGACTTCAACGGCGACGGCCGCCCCGATGTCGCCCTGACCGAGTACAGCTCGAACTTCGTCCGCATCCTCTTCAACAACGGCGCGGGCGGCTTCCCGACGGCCGCCAACGTCAGCTTCAGCACGCATGGCCTGTCCGACGGCGCCGCGTTCCGCGACGTGAAGGTTGGCGATTTCAACGGCGACGGCAAGGCCGACCTCGCCGTCTCGACGCCCGACGCACACGCCGTGCAAATCCTGCTCGGCAACGGCGCGGGCGGGTTCACGCAGGCGGCGCCCGTCGTCAACGGCAACGCGCTCGACCTCCTGCTCGCCGCGGCCGACGTGAACGGCGACGGCACGCCCGACCTCATCTACGGCGGCGGGGGCAGCAACTCGCGGCCCCTGTCGGTGCGGCTCGGGAACGGCGCGGGGGGCTTCGGCGCGCCCGTCGTCTCCGACGGCACGCGCGTGACGCTCTCGGTCGCCGCGGCGGATTTCGACGGCGACGGCAAGACCGATCTCGTCGCCTCGACCGTCATCCCCGCGGCGAACTCGACGCCGACGAACCCGACCTTCACGAACGGCGTGACGATCATGAAGGGCGACGGGGCGGGGCACTTCGTCGTGAAGTCGTCGGCCGCGGCCGGCGGGCTGCCGTACGTCGTCGCCGCAGACCTCAACAAGGACGCGAAGCCTGACGTAGCCTACTCGGCCGGCGGGCCGCGCGTCACAGTTCATCTCGGCGACGGGCTGGGCGGGCTCGGGGCGCCCCTCGTGACCGACACCGGGGCCGGCGACACCTTCCCCGGCATCTTCGGCCTCGTGGCCGCGGACTTCGACGGCGACACGCGCACCGACCTGGCCGGGGCCGACTACTCGCGCGGCGCCGACGTGCTGCGGAACAACTGCGCCGCCGAGCCGCACATCTCCGGGCGCGTGCTCGGCGGCAACTTCGGGACGGGCCTGGGCGGCGTGACCGTCACGGTCTCGGGGCCGCAGACCGTGACGACGCAGACCGACGAGGGCGGCAACTACTTCGTCGGCGGGCTGACGGCGGGCGCCAGCTACGTCGTGACGCCGTCGAAGGAGAACTACCGCTTCAGCCCCGCGAGCGCGACCGTCAGTAACCTCGCGGGCGGGGGCCGGGCCGACTTCGTCGCGACGGCGATGACCGTCCGCCTCGCGCAGATGCACTACGTCGTAGACGAGAACATCGACAACACGCTGAGGGTTGACGTGGTGCGCGGCGGCGACACCTCCGGCCCGGCGACCGTCAACTACTCGACCGGCACCACCAACCAGACCGCGCCGGCCTCCGACCGCTCCGACTACACGTACGCGGCCGGCACGCTCGTCTTCGCGCCCAACGAGACGACGAAGAGCTTCAACGTGCTGCTGAACGACGACCGGCTTCTGGAGGGTTGGGAGGGCTTCACCGTCAACCTGAGCGACCCCGTCGGCGCCCTCCTCGTCGCGCCCTCCTCGGTGCTCGTCGAGATCAGGGACAACGAGTTCACACAGCCTTCGACGAACCCGATTGACGAATCGACCTTCTTCGTCCGGCAGCACTACCACGACTTCCTCAACCGCGAGCCCGACGCCTCCGGGCTCAACTTCTGGACGAACGAGATCGAGAAGTGCGGCGCGGACGCGCAGTGCCGCGAGGTGAAGCGGGTCAACGTCTCGGCGGCCTTCTTCCTCTCGATTGAGTTCCAGCAGACGGGTTATCTGGTCTACAAGACCTACAAGGCGGCCTTCAACACGGGCGAGGCGCTGGCGCAGAAGACCTTCCTGAGGGACACGCAGCAGATAGGGCTCGGCGTGGTGGTCGGGGCGCCGAACTGGGAGCAGGCGCTGGAGGCGAACAAGCGCGCGTACCTGAGCGCCTTCGTGCAGCGCGCGGACTTCCTGGCCGCGTACCCCTTGACGCTGACGGCCGCGCAGTTCGTGGACGCGCTGAACGCGAACACGGGCGGCTCGCTCACGCCGGCCGAGCGCGACGCGCTGGTGGCGTCGCTCGGGTCGGGCGCGGCGACGCGCGCCGAGACCCTGCGGGCCGTGGCCGAGAACGCGGAGTTCTCGCGCCGCGAGCTGAACAAGGCGTTCGTGCTGACGCAGTACTACGGCTACCTGCGGCGCGGCCCCTCCGAGTCGCCCGACACGGACTTCTCCGGCTGGCAGTTCTGGCTGAGCAAACTGAACGAGTTCAACGGCAACTACGTCCAGGCCGAGATGGTCAAAGCCTTCATCACCTCGGTCGAATACAGGAAGCGGTTCGGGCCGCAGTAGGAAAGACCGTGAACCGTAAACCGTGAACCGTGACAGGAAGGAGTTGACTCCTTCCTGTCACGGTTCACGGTTTACGGTTCACGGTCTTTTACTTGATGCCCTTCTTTGCCAACTGCTCTTTGAGGGCGGAGGCGACGGCGGCGTCGAAGCCGGTCTGGGCGCCGGAGTGCTTCTTGCGCTCGGCGGCGATGTAGTCGTCGCGCTGCTGCTTGAGCGTGACGATCTCGTCACGAATCTTCTGGCGCTCGGCGAGGCGCCGCTCGACCTCCGTCTTGCGCTCGGCCGCCGAGAGCTTCTGCAAGTCGGCGGGCAGGTCTTCGGACTTCACGTCGTCGAGCTTAACGGCGCCGTTCTCGATGGACTGGAGCAGGTCGCCGACGTAGGCGTCGCGGTTGAGCGCCTTGTTGACGGCGCGGTCGGCCTGCGCGACCACCGGCGCCGCGCCGGCCACGGCCGACTCGGTCTTGACCTGACGCTCCGTCGCCGCCTCGCGGAACCGGCGCCCGTCCTCGCCCGCGCCGCCGCCGTAGGCGAGGTAGGTCGCGCCGAGCTTGGAGCCCAGCTCCGAGAGGCGCGAGTCGTAGGGCGTGGCGACGGTCTCGACGCCGCCGTCCTGCGCGATGGCGAAGAACTGCCCCTCGCCGCGGCGCGCGATGGTCTGCCAGACCTGGCGGGTCGTCTCGTCCGCGCCGCACTGGATGGTGTTGACGACCATGCCGGCCTTGATCGCCTCGGCCGCCGTGTCGAGCGTGTCGGGCTCCTGCACGTAGTCGTCGTGCGGGGGCGCGTCGCCGACGAGGAAGACGATCTGCGCGGTGTTCGCCTGCGGCCGCGACCAGCCGGCCCTGCGCACGCCGTCGGAGAGCGCGCGGCGCACGTCCTCGGGGCCGTCGCCGCCGCCGTCGGCGCGGTACTCCATGAGCGTCGTGTAGACCTTGTCGAGGTCGTTGGTGAGCGGCAGGACTTGGGTGACGTAAGCGTCGCCGTGGTCGCGGTAGGCGACGAGGCCGACGCGGACGTTGGGGTGCGCGGGCGTCTGCATCACGTCGTTGATGATGCCCCAGATGCGCTGCCGGGCGCCGTCGATGAGCCCGCCCATCGAGCCCGTGGTGTCGAGGACGAAGACCATCTCAAGGGTCTTTTCGGCGTTCGCCGGCTCCTTGACGGCCGGGTTGTTCGGCTCGGGCGTGTAAGTGCTGGCGAGCGCGGTGACCATGCCGAGGCCGAGGGCGAAGGTCAAAAGGGCGGACGGGAACCTCAAAAAGAAACGCTTCATGTCGGTCTTCCTTTCCTCCGAAACTGTTGACGGCCGCTCACCCGGCCGAAGCTTTCTGCGGGTTGAACGGCAGGCGGGAGGGGCACTTGCAAAAAAAAGAGGCGGGAAGGAAGGCGAAAGACAAAGACGCAACGCCGTTGCGTCGCCCCGTAACGGCATTACGTCGCGTTGTAATGGCATTACGTCGCGTTGTAATGGCATTACGTCCCGCCGCAACGCCGTTGCGTCGCCTCGCAATGGCGTTGCACCGTCTCGCAATGGCGTTGCGGGGCGTCGCAACGCCATTGCGACGGCTGACAATGGCGTTGTCAGGCGTCACAACGCCATTGTGAGACGACACAACGGCATTGCGACGCGTCACAACGCCATTGTCAGCCGTCACAATGGCATTGTCAGGCGACGCAACGCCATTGCGTCGGCCCGCAACGGGGTTGCGGCGTGGACGGGTTCCGGCGCGGTCGCCCCTACCCGCGGACGAGCGCCTTGCGGTAGGCGCGCGGGGAGAGGCCGGTGGCCTGGCGGAAGGCGCGGGCGAAGTGGCTGGAACTCATGTAGCCGACGCGGGCGCCGACTTCGGTGACGGGGAGGTCTGTCTCGGCGAGGAGCGTTTGGGCGCGCGCGGCGCGCAGGGAGGCGAGGTAGGCGTGCGGCGTGGCGCCGGTCAGCTTCTTGAAGAGGCGCGCGAAGTGGAAGGGCGAGAGGTGCGCGGCCCGCGCGATCTCTTCGAGCGCGAGGTCGCGGTGCAGGTGCGCGTGCATCAGCTCGACGGCGAGGCGGATGCGGCGGTCAACCAGCCCGGCCCGAGACAGTTCGAGGTGCCCCGAGCGGCGCAGGTTCGCGTAGCGGCGGAGCAGTTGGACGAGCGCCTGCTCGACGAGCGCGCCGACGACCAGCTCCTGCCCGGCCGCCTCCTCGCGCAGCTCCTCGGCGAGGTCGCGCGCGAGCCGTGCGAGGCGCGCATCATTGCGGACGGCGCGCACGCGGAAGGTGACGACCATGTCGGCGCGCGCGAGCCCGGCGCGGGCGGCGCAGTCGGTGACGAAGACGGGCGAGAGTTGGAGGAGGACGTACTCGGCGGCGGACGCGGACGCGGCGCTCACGTCGTCGCCGGGCGCGGCGAGGAGTGCGGCCGGCTCTTCAAGCTCGCCGGATTCAGAGGCGCCTTCCGCGGCCGTCTCTTCGGTCGCTTCGGGGTTCGAAGCGGAGGCGCGCCAGCGCATCCGTCCGCCGATGAGGAGCAGGGCGGCGTAGTCTGCGCGCGCGCCGCCCGACCAGCGGAGGCGGCGCCCCGCGCGGAGGTGGACGGAGAAGTGCGGGGGGCGTGTGAAGATTCTGTCCGTGGCTGGCTCGGCGGGCCTCATTGTTTTCGCGTCATCTGGGGGCGGGCGCGGCGAGCCTCTTCACCAGATAATTCTTCATCCGGCCGGGGGTGTCGGTGATGACGGCGCGCAGTTTCAGGGCGAGCGCGCGGCGCAGCCAGACGGACGAGTTCACCGTCCAGGTCAGAACCTCGAAGCCGCGGCGTTGCGCCTCCTCGACCGTCGCGCGCCGCAGGAGCGAGCGGTGGAGCGAGATTTCGTCCGCGCCGCACGCCTCGGCCTGGGCGATGATTTTGGCCGCGGGCACGAACGGCCGCGGCCAGCTCCGGCCGAAGAGCGCGGCGGTGCGAATCTCCGGGGCGAGCCGCTTCACCTCGCGCAGCGAGTCGAGCGCGAAGCTCTTGACGACGACGCGGTGGGAGAGCTGGTAGGCGCTAATCAGTTCCACGACCGCGCGCGCGAGCGCCGGCTGGCGCGACACGTCTTCGCACTTCATCTCGGCGTAGAGCTTGTAACGGGCGTACTGCTGCAAGACCTCCGCGAACGTCGGAATCTTCTCAAGGGCGTAGTCCTCGCTGGCGTGCCGGGGAAAGCGCCGGTTGAACCAAATCCCGGCGGACATCTGTGAGAGCGTGGTGGAGGAATGGGCGTCGGCCGCAGCGCGAACCCCGGCCGTCCTTTCTAACGTCGCGTCGTGGAAGACGAATGGGACGCCGTCGCGCGCGAGGCGCACGTCGAACTCGATGCCGTCGGCGCCGTCGTCCAGGGCCAACTCGAAAGCGGCGTGCGTGTTCTCGGGCGCGTGCGCCGAGGCGCCGCGGTGGCCGATGATGAGAAGGCCGTTGCCCGGACTCGTCGCTTCGGTTTTGTGGGCGCCTTTATTCACCGCTCGATTCTTCTTCGGCCTTCCTGCGCGGGCCGCGCTTCGCAGCCTTACGCGGGGCCTTCGCCTCTTCAGCCGCGCCCGCCTCCCGCGCGGCCTTCTTCTTCGACGGCGCGCGCTTCCTCGCCTTCGAAGCCTTCGGCGTTTGGGCTTCCTGAGTCAAAGGGGTCGGCGCGCCGGTGTCCACGGGGACGGGCGGGCCGGGGTCGGGCGGGGCGCAGGCGTCGGGGTCTGCGGCGCCGTTGGGCATCTTCGCGGGCGACGCGAAGAGGAGCGTGGTGAGCCCCGGGAGGTCTACGACCGCGGAGTAGGGGAGGCCGTGCCAGGGCTGCTCCTCGGTCTCGACGCAGTTGATGTGGAGGTTGTCGCCGCCGGAGTAGTACGAAGAGTCCGTGTTGAGAATGAGGCGGTACGTGCCGGGCTCGGGCAGGCCGAAGCGGTAGCCGGGGCGCGGCGCGGCCGAGAAGTTCGAGACGCAGACGACCTTCTCGCCCGCGGCCGAGTGGCGCATGAAGGCGAGGACGTTCTCAAGGTGGTTGTTCACGTCGATCCACTGGAAGCCGCGCGGCTCCACGTCGAGCTGGTGGAGCGGCGGGTGCTCCTTCACCAGCCGGTTGAGGTCGCGGACGAGCGTGCTCACGCCGCGGTGCTCGTCGTCTTCGAGCAGGTGCCAGTCGAGGCTCCGCTCCTCGCTCCACTCGCGCCACTGCGCAAGCTCGCCGCCCATGAAGAGGAGCTTCTTGCCCGGGTGCGCCCACATGTACCCGTAGAGCGCGCGCAGGTTGGGGAACTTCCACTCGCGCCCGCCGAACATCTTGTTGAGCATCGAGCCCTTCATGTGGACGACCTCGTCGTGCGAGAAGGGGAGGATGAAGTTCTCGCTCCACGCGTAGGTCAGGCCGAAGGTGAGGTTGTTGTGAAAGTAGCGGCGGGCGATGGGGTCGCGCTCGAAGTACTTCAGCGTGTCGTGCATCCAGCCCATGTTCCACTTGAAGTCGAAGCCGAGGCCGCCCTGATCCGTCCCCTTGGTGACGAGCGGCCAGGAGGTTGACTCCTCGGCGATGGTGATGGTGCCGGGCACCTCGGCGTGGATGGTGTCGTTGAGCTGGCGGACGAACTCGACGGCTTCGAGGTTCTCGCGCCCGCCGTACTTGTTCGTCGCCGACTGGCCGGACTCGCGTGCGTAGTCGAGGTAGAGCATCGAGGCGACGGCGTCCACGCGCAGGCCGTCCACGTGGCACTCCTTCAGCCAGAAGAGCGCGTTGGCGATGAGGAAGTTTCTGACCTCGTTGCGGCCGTAGTTGAAGATGAGCGTGCCCCACTCGGGGTGTTCGCCCAATCTAGGGTCTTCGTGTTCGTAAAGCGCCGTCCCGTCGAAGCGCGACAAGGCCCACGTATCTTTCGGGAAGTGCGCGGGCACCCAGTCCATGATGACGCCGATGCCGCGGTTGTGCAGGTAGTCGATAAGGAATCGAAAGTCGTCGGGGTCGCCGAAGCGCGCGGTCGGCGCGTAGTAGTTCGCCACCTGGTAGCCCCAGGAGCCCGCGAACGGATAACCCTTGAGCGGCAGGAACTCGACGTGCGTGAAGCCGAGCCGCTCGCAGTAGTCGGCGAGCACGGGCGCCGTCTCGCGGTAGGTGAGCGAGCGGTTGCCCTCCTCGGGGATGCGCCGCCACGAGCCGAGGTGCACCTCGTAGACGTTGAGCGGCGAACGGAAGTGGTCAGCCCGCGAGCGGCGTTCGAGCCACGCGTCGTCGGTGAACCGGTACGACGGCTCGAAGACGATGGAAGAAGTGTTGGGCGGGACTTCGGCGAAGAGCGCGTAGGGGTCTGCCTTGAGGAAGGGGAGGCCGCCGCGGCGGTGTACCTCGTACTTGTAGAGCGCGCCGGGGCCGAGGTCGGGGATGAAAATCTCCCAGATGCCCGAGGCGCCGAGGCGCCGCATCTGGTGGAGACGGCCGTCCCAACTGTTGAAGTCGCCGACGACGCTCACGCCGTCCGCGTTCGGCGCCCAGACGGCGAACGAGACGCCGCGCACGCCCCCGAGGTCGCGGACGTGCGCCCCGAGCTTGTCGTAGAGGTGCCAGTGCCGCCCCTCGCCGAAGAGGTGTTCGTCGAAGCTGCCGAGCGTCGGCAGGAAGGCGTAGGGGTCTCGGTGCGTGAAGACGCCGCCGCCGGGGTAGTGCGCGCGGAGCTGGTAGGGGAAGAGTTCCGCCCGGCCTTCCAAAAGAAGCTCGAAGAAGCCGGCCGCGTGCGTGCGCGACATCTCGCGCGGCGACTCGCCGTCGATGACGACCTCGACGCGCTCGGCCGCGGGCCGGAAGGCGCGCACGGCCACGCCCCCCGCCGCGGGGTGCGCGCCGAGCAGGGCGTGCGGGTCGGGCGAGCTGAGCGCGAGCAGGCGTTCCAGCTCGACGCGCGAGACGTTCGGGAAGGCGGCGTGCCCCGGCTGGTTCGACATCCCTGCTTCCTCCTCAACCTTTGACCAAGACCGTCTGTTCCGACTGCTCCAATGCGACCGGGGCGAGGCCGAGCGCGAGCGCGAAGTCGCGCGCCTCCGGGGAGAGCGCGGCGCCCGCCCGCGCCGCCTCGTAGATGATCTCCTGCCCGCGTTCGAGGTTCGCTTCGAGCCCCAGCTCGCGGCCCAGCTCGATGAGCGCGCGGGCCGAGCGGATGCTCTCGGCGTCGGGGCGCGTGACGACGCGGCGCGCGGCCTCGGTCACGGTCTCTTCGAAGACGCGGGTGACCGAGGTGCGGTCGATGCGGTAGCCGTAGCGCGCCGCGTCGCGCGCGATCTCGACGGCCGCGCGGTAGTCGCCCGCGCCGTGCCGCTGCCCACGTATCTCGCGTTCGAGCCGCAGGCCCACGGTCAGCTCGGCGGCGAGCCGCAGCTCGCGCGGCGGGTGGAAACCGATCTCCTGAAGGCGCTCGATGACGCGGCGGTTCTCTTCGTAAAGGTGCTCGTACTCCTCCATGAAGCGCGCGACGAGCTTGCCGAAGACGCTGCGCGAAAGGTGACCCTGACCCTGCGGCAGCAGGGCTTCGAGCCCGAACTCTTCGGGGCCGAACTCGCTCTGCGCGACGCGCAGAAGCACGGGGAGCGACGCCGCGCGCAGGTGCGACCAGAGGCGCGCGGCCGCCTCCTCGTAATCCTCCGGCGAGCGGTAGGGGCGGAGCGCGCAGTAGTAATCAATCTCGCCGAAGTGCATCGCGGCGAGCGCGAACTCGTGCCGGCGGCCCGTCGCCTCCTCTTCGAGCGCGAGCCGGACGGTCTCCAGCGTCACGCGCCCGTGGCGCTGCTTGTTGAAGTCGAGCTTGCGGTAGACGTAGCCGGCCGTCTCGCATTCCGGCTCGCGCTCCTCATGCTCGATGAGGTTGCAGATGGCGACGTGCGCGGCGACGCGCTGCGGCGTGACGCGCGACTGCGCGACCGTGCGCCGGTAGATGTCGGCGCCCGTCGGGCGTTCGAGCAGGTTGCCCTTCGCCTCCGAGAGCATTTCGAGGAAGTCTTCCAAAGGCGGCGCCAGTCCGAGCGTCTCCATCGTCTCGACGACGCGGCCGGCGTAGCGGAGCGTCTGCACGGTCTCGATGCCCGAGACGTCGTTGAAGAACCAGCCGCAGCTCGTGTACATCGTGAGCGCCGCGCGCTGCGCTTCGAGGAGCGTTAAGGCCCGAACCTTCTCATCGTCGGAGAGACGGTGCCGGGCGTGCCTCTTCAAGAACTCTTCGCGCCGCGCGTGGCCGCCCGGCCCGAGCAGCTCGACGTACTCGTCGCGCGCGGCCCAGGGGTCGCGCAGCAGTTCGCCGCCGGCCTCCTCGAACTTCGGCGCGAGGTCGTCGCGCAGAAGGTCGAAGGCCGCGCGCAGCGGCGCGCGCCAGCGCTGGTTCCAGCCGCCGGGCGCCGAGGCGTTGCAGCCGCAGTCGCGCGTCCAGCGCCCGAGCCCGTGCGCGCAGCTCCACGCGGTGCCCTCGCCGTCCGGCCCGGCCTTGATGAGAACCTCTTGCTCGGGCTCGTGCCCGTCGAGGAACTCGCCGTAGTTCGTCACACGCAGGCCGAAGCGCTCGGCCTCGACCTCCAAAGCGTAAGCGATACAGCGGTCGCCGAAGCGGAAGTGGTGGCCGTAAGACTCGCCGTCGGTGGCGACGTTGACGACCTGCGCCCCGCCGCGCGCCGCGCGCGCGCAGGCCGCGAGCAGGCCGTGGCTCGAAGCGAGCAGGCCCTCGAAGGCGATGCCGCGCGCGATCTGGCCGTTGTAGAAGAGGACGGCGATGGAGCGGCCCGAGCCGTCCGGGTGCAGGTACTTGTAAGGGACGGTCGTGTCGATGCGCCCGTCGGAGACGTTCTGCCACGCGGAGCCGCCGGCGGGGCGCACGGCCTCGGCCTGGTGCGGCGAGAGGACGACGTAGCGCAGTCCCTCTTCGACGAGCGCCGCGAGGGTCGCGTCGTCGCAGGCCGTCTCGGGGAGCCAGAGCGATTCGGCCTCGCGGTCGTAGCGGCGCCGGAAGTCCGCGAGCCCCCAGCGTATCTGCGTGCGGCGGTCGCGCTCGTTGCAGAGGGGGAGGATCGAGTGGTTGTAGCCTTGGGCGATGGCGTTGCCGTGGCCGCCGTGGCGCGCGGCGCTGTCGCGGTCGGCCTCGATGACCCGCGCGTAGGTCTCGGGCTGGTGGCGTTCGAGTCAGTTGAGGAGCGTCGGGCCGAAGTTGAAGCTGAGGCGCGCGTAGTTGTTGACGACGTTTTCGACGCGGCCGTGCGTGTCGCTGATGCGGGCGAAGGCGTTGGGCCGGTAGCACTCGGCGTGGATGCGCTCGTTCCAGTCGTGGAAGGGCGCGGCCCCGGGCTCGCGCTCGACCAGCTCCGTCCAGGGGTTCTCGCGCGGCGGCTGGTAGAAGTGGCCGTGAATGACCAGCGCGGTCGTCATCTATAAGGGCTGCTCCGTCGGCTGTTGGGAAGTCGGATTTAAGCTATCACGAATCCGGCGAGAGTCAAATCAGGGCAGGAAGCGCAAAGGCGGAAGCGCTGAGGCCTCCGCCTTCTTCGGTCTGAGCTGGAATGTTTCTTCTTAACGCTGGGCGACGAGGGGCTCCGTGCGCTGGATGCTCTTGAGGTTAATGTCGAGCGTGCCGATGTCGTGCGAGAGGCGGGCCTTGACGGGGACGTGGCGGTCGTCGCTCGTCACCCAGATGGACATCTTGCCCTTGCCGTCCTCGACGGGGCGGCCCGGCCCGAACAGCTCCACGTCCACGCGCACCACGTCCACTTTGCCGAGCACGCTCTTCATCTTCTTCTTCTCGGCGACGACCGTCGCCGGCACCTGGAAGAGGCGGCCCGAGTCGCTGACGGCGATGTTAAAGGTCTGCCCCGGCGTGAGCGCCTGCGTGCGCAGGAAGTAGATGGCCGAGACGATGTCCTGCGTCGGCCCGGAGAGCGCGGCCGTGATGACGCGCGGCGCCTCGGTCGCGTTGTTCGGGTCGCGCTCGGTGTACTCGACCTTCCCGGCCTGCTGGTCGAAGACGGCCTCGCTCGTCCGCACGCGCTTGCCCTGCTCGTCCGTCTTGGTCGTGCGCATGGCGTAAAAGTCGTTCGGCTCGACCTGCGACTCGGCGTGGAACTTGAAGCTCATCCCGAAGAGTTTCGGGAAGAAGCCCTTCGAAGTCACGTCGGTCGTCAGCAACAACGGCGCGGGCGCGGCCTCCTGCCCCTCGCCCTCGACCGACGCGGAGGGCGCCGGCCGCTGCGCCTTGAAGCGCAGTTCGGCGATGTCGATGCCCCGCAGCAACATCTTCGTGAACTCGCCCTCGTAGACCAGCTCCTCCGAAGGCACGAAGGGCATGGCCGCGGGCGTGCGCGGCGGTGTACGCTCTTTGGGCGCGTCCGAAGCCAGTACGACCGAAGAGAGTACAACGGCTAAAACGAGCGCCGTCGCCGTCGTGGCGTAGATTTTGGACGTAATTCTGCGAGGCATCGCGTGCACCCTTCCTTCACCCTTCTTTTCGTGTGCTTAATTAGGTCAGAAAGCCAGGACAGCTTTCAGCCATAGCACACACCATGCCACGAGGAGCCCCAACGCCGCGCGGTATTCGCGGTAACGCAGGTAGAGTGACGGGTCGAACCTGACGGCCGAGTCTTCGCCCGCCCTGTAGGGCGTCAGCCGAGGGAAGAGGAGAGGCACGGCCGCCGCGTATCGTCTGTACTCCTCGCCGAACATCTCGGCGAGCGTCGAAGATTCGACGCGCATGACCGGCCAGTAGATGCCCAGGAACAAAGACGCGAACAGCCCGCCGAGGATGACGAGGAGCGGTGGGCTCGAAGAGGCCGCGACCGTGAAGCCCAGGCCCAGGATGAAGCTCCCGAGGTAGAGCGGGTTCCGCGTGTGCGCGTAAGGCCCCGAGACGGCGAGGCGTGCGTTCTTTCTGATGTGACCCGAGGCCCACGCGCGTATGGCGAGGCCGACGAGCGCGACCGCGCCGCCGATCAGAAGGGAGCGCCGGTCGGGCCGCGCCAGCACGATGAAGACCGCCGCGCAGACGAAGCCGAGCGGGACGCGCCAGCGCTGAACCCACGTCCCGCCCCTACGCGCCACCGGCACGCACCTCGACCGCCGGGGAAGTTCTTTCAGCCCGAAGCAGCCTCTCGCCGACCGCCGCCGCGACCTGTCCGACGCCGATCTCCATGCAGACCCACTGCGAGCAGGCGCGGCGGTGGCAGTCCACGCGGCAGCCGATGTCCGTGCGCTCGACGCAGACGTCTTCTTCACGGGGCGAGCCGTTGCGCCACCACTCGGTCGGCCCGAAGAGTCCGACGACGGGCGCGCCCGCCGCGACCGCGAGGTGCGTCGGGCCGGTGTCTCCGCCGACGTAGACGGCCGCGCGCCGTGCCAGCGCGTAGAAACCTTTCAGGGAAGGCGAGGCCGCCGTAGTGGCGCCCGTCCGGCTCGAAGCGACGACGCGCTCGGCCAGCTCGCGCTCGCCGGGGCCGTAGGTGACGACCGAGCGCAGGCCGTGCCTGACGAGCAGCGCGTCGGCCAACTCGCCGAAGCGGCCCGCGTCCCAGAGCTTCGTCGGCCAGCCGCCGCCCGGGTTCAGAATCGTGAATCTTTCTCCGACCGTTTGGACGACCTCGTCGGCCTCGCGCACGTGTGCGGGCGAGACGTTGACGGGGAACTCGAGCGCGTCGGAAGCGGTCGGCAGTTTCACCCCGAGCGCGCCCGAGGCCAGCGCCAGATTTTTCCTGATGACGTTGAGGCGTGCGGAGACTCTGACCGTCTCGGTCAGGAGGAAGCGGCTGGCCGGCTCGCGCAGGTGCTCGCGCGAAAAGCCGACGCGACGTCGCGCGCCCGAGAGGCGCGAGACCAGAGCGGATTTAAGGAGTCCTTGAAAATCTATGGAAAGGTCGAAGGGTGAGGCGCGTAACCGCCGCAACTGCCGGCGCGTTGCCGGCAGCGTCTCCCCAGACAACGGCCAGCGCCTCAAGCCCTTCGTGTCCACTTCGATGAGGCTTTCTAAAAGAGGGTTGTCCCTCAAAATTTCGGCCGCGCGTCGCTCGACCACCCACGAAATTTTCGCCCCCGGCACGGCCCGCCTGACGGCGGCCAGCGCGGGCAAAGTGTGCACCACGTCGCCGATGCTCCCGAGTTTGACGAAGAGGATTCTCATAAAGCAGTGATGAATGATGAGTGATGAATGATGAATACAACTACGGGGCCGGATTCATCATTCATCACTCATCACTCATCAGCTTCCCAAGCATTTCCGTGCTCGAATGGTCTTTCGGGTCTCCGACGATCTGGACGCGGCCGCCGAAGGAGCGTACCACATCGCGCTCGGGCACAGAGTCCTCTGTGTAGTCGGTGCCTTTGGCGTGGATGTCCGGGCGGAGCGCGAGCAGAAGCTCCTGCACGGTCGGCTCGTGAAAGACCGTGACGTAGTCCACGGCGCGCAGGCTCGCGATGACCTCGGCGCGCTCGCGCTCGGGGACGAAGGGGCGCCCCTCGCCCTTCAGGCGCCGCACCTGCTCGTCCGAGTTGACGCCGACGACGAGCAGGTCGCCCAAGCCCTTCGCCGCCTCAAGGTAGCGGATGTGCCCGACGTGCAAAAGGTCGAAGCAGCCGTTTGCAAAGACGACGCGCGCGCCCCCTTTCCGCGCGATGGCGACGCGCGCGATCAGGCGGTTGCGCTCAAGGATGCGCGCCGCGGCCGCTATCTTGGCTTGCTCTTCCGTCTCTCGCATCTCGCTACTGCTGCTCGTCGGTCGTTTGGGTCAGCGTGCCCTCGAAGCGCTCGGCCTGCATGTTATAGCGGACTTCGTAGCGATCGAGCGAGCCGCCGCGTCCGCGGTAGTCGATCTCGAACTTCCAGAGGCCGGGCGCGGCCGGCCTCTCATTGAAAAGGTAGTCCACCCAGTTGAGCACTTCGGTAGCCTTCTTCCCGTCCGTGTCGGTCGTCTCAAGGCTCAAGGGGTACTGTATCACCCTGTCCTGCTTTTCACTGTAGCCGTAGAGCGCCGTCCTCAGCCCCATACACGCCTCCGCGTCGAAGAGCGTGAACTCGTGCGCCAGGCCGTCGCCGTTGAAGTCCTTCAGCCAGAGGATGGTCGGCCGCCCCTCGCTCCCCGCGGCGACGCCCTCGACGTGGTAATAACTGCCGGCATGGATGCGGTAGGGGATGTTCACTTCGTCCGCGCCTTCGGAGTCATCCTCGATGATCTTAACGGTGTTGACGACGCGGCCCGCCGCCGTGTCCACGAGCGAGACGCGGGCCGGGCCGCTGTAGTAGCTGCCGCGCGTCTCCTCCGGGCAGGTGTACGGCTCGCCGGGCGTCTCGCGCGGGTTGCGCTTCGGCCTGAGCATCCAGAGGACGAGCGAACGCTTCTTCCCGTCTTTGAGTTCGAGCGCGCGTTCCTCGATGACCTGGGCGCCGGCGGGCAGTCCGTACGGCGGGCGTCGTGTTTGCGCCTGCGTGGAGAAGGCGAGCGACAGTAGAACTATGAATGCGGCGAGCGTGGTTCTCATCATCTTCAAATTTAAGGCGGCGAGTCTGTCCGGCAATCTCTTCAAACCTGTCCTTCGTGTTCGAGCGAGGCCAGAAGCTCGTGCGGGTAGACGCAGGCCGTGCCGCGCTTGAGGACGACGATGCCGCCCGCGTGGTTCGCCAGTCTCGCGGCCGTCGGGTAGTCCGCGCCGGAGGCGAGCGCGAGCGCGTAGGTGGCGATGACCGTGTCGCCCGCGCCCGTCACGTCCACGGCGTCGTGCGAGCCGACCGCGTCGAGGTGCAGCGGTCGCGCGCCCTCTTCCAAAAGCAGCATCCCGTGCTTGCCGCGCGTGACGAGCAGCGCGCGGTAGCCGAGTTCCGCGCGCAGGCGCTCGCCCTCCGCGGCCAACTCGGCGGCGTTCGAGAAGCGGCGCCCCGCGACCTGCTCGACCTCGTCCTCGTTCGGCGTAGCCGAGTCGAAGCCCGCGAACTCACGCATGCGGAAGCGCGAATCGACGACGACGGGCGGCGCCCCGTCCGCGTGACGCATCGGCGCGACCGTGACCTCGGAGGCGACGCCGTAGTTATAATCGGAGACGACCGCCGCCTCCGCGTCCTCGAACGCCCGCCGGACGTTCGAGGCGACGAGGGCGAGCAAAACCCCGTCGACGAGCGGCTCGCTCTCGTAGTCGAGCCGCACGACCTGCTGGCGCGTCGAGTGCGCGTGGCCCGCGAGGATGCGCACCTTCGTCGTCGTCTGGTGCTTCGGCGTGACCAGGACGCCGGAGCAATCGACGCCCGCCCCCTCCAACCGCTCGACCAATCCGCGCCCGGCCGAGTCCTCCCCGACCACGCCGACGATTGCGGCGCGCGCGCCGAGTGCCGCGAGGTTCATCGCGCAGTTGGCCGCCCCGCCCGGCACGGTCTCAGTCCGCTCGTGCCGCAGAATCATCACCGGCGCCTCGCGCGACACGCGACTAATCTCGCCCGACACGAACTGGTCGGCGATCAAGTCGCCCAGCACGAGCACGCGCCGCCCCGCGAACGCGCGCACCAGCGCGCCCGGCCGCCCCGCCTCTGCTTTGCTCTCAACGCCCATGTCTGACTGAAGGCTCAGCCCTCGGAACTGATTATCTCCTTGACTGCTTCGAGCAGGTTTTCGGCGACGAGGTCGGGGCGGTGCTTCCATGCCTGGCTCTGATGTTCGTGCTCGCCGCGGCCGTAGCCGGTCAGGACGAAGGCGGCACGCGTGCCCGCGTTGCGCGCCAGCTCCGTGTCGCTGTAGCGGTCGCCGACCATCCAGCTCCGCGTCAGGTCGATGCCGAGTTCTTCCGCCGCGCGCTTGATGAGACCGGGGCGCGGCTTGCGGCAGTCGCAGTCGAGACGGTACGGCGGCTCGCCGACCGAGGGGTGGTGCGGGCAGTAGTAGACCGCGTCGAGCCGCGCGCCGCCTTTCTCCAACTCTTCGGCGAGGACGCCGTGGACGCGGCCGATCATCTCCTCTTCGAAGTAGCCGCGCGCCACGCCGGCCTGGTTGGTGACGAGGACGGCGAGCCAGCCCGCCTCGTTGAGCGCGCGCACGGCCGCGGCCGCGAAGGGGAAGACCCTGTAGCGCGAGACGTGGTTGACGTAGCCGACCTCTTCCGAGATCGTCCCGTCGCGGTCGATGAAGACCGCCCGGCGCCCTCCGCTCAACGCGCCACCTCGACCTTCTGCCGGAGTTCGAGAGCGTGCGCGGCGCGCTCGAAGACCTCTTCGGGGGTGACGGCCGTCATGCAACGGTGGTCGATGGGGCAGTCGCGCAGCATGCAGGGCGCGCAGTCGGGCGGCCGTCTGACGACCTCGGCCGTGTCGGAGAATGGACGAGTCGTGAAGGGGTTCGTCGGCCCGAAGATGACGACGACGGGGCAGCCGACCGCCGCCGCGACGTGCGCCGGGCCGGTGTCGTTCGTGACGAGCAGGTCGGAGGCTTTCAGCACGGCCGCCGTCTGCGCGAGGTCGGTCTTGCCCGTCAGCACGACGGGGCGCGCGCGCATGTGCCGCGCGACCTCCGCCGAAATGTCCGACTCTTCGGCCGCGCCGACGAGGACGATCTCCGCGCCCGTTCTCTCCGCGAGCATGTCTGCGACGGCGGCGAAGCGCTCGGGCGGCCAACGCTTGGCGCGGCTGTTGGTCGAGCCCGGGCAGACCGCGACGAGCGGACGGCCGGGCCGCGCGCCGCTCTCAAGAAGTAACGCCTCGGCCTCGCGCAGGCGCGCGCCCGTCACGCGCAACGCCGTGTCCGGCTCGCGCGATTCGATTGACGTGGAGCCGCAGAGCCTTCGTTCTAACTCGGCGACGAGGTGCAGGTAGTAGAAGACTTCGTGCCTGTGGCCGCGCCACGCGGGGACGCCGACGCGGTGCGTGAGGAGCGGCGCGCGCCCTTGCGTCGCGTAGCCCACGCGGGCGGGGACGCGCGCGAGCGCCGCGACCAGCGCGGGCGCGAAAGAGTTGGGGAAGAGCACCGCGAGGTCGAAGCGCCGCGCGCGCCACTCGCGCGCCTCGCGGAAGAGGGCCGCCGGTTTACCGGAGCTGTCTTTGGTGACGAGGAAGTCGTCGATGAAGTCCGCGCCCGCGAAAATCCCTTCGGCCCACGGGCGCGTCGCCAGAGTCAGGCGCGCGCGGGGAAACAGGCGGCGCAGCTCGCGCAGGGCGGGCACGGTCATCACCGCGTCGCCCACCCAGTTGACGCCGCGCACGACGACGCGCTCTATCTTTTCAGGCCGAAAGTTACGACTCACTACTGTAGTTTAGTTCAGGGATGCCGCCGCGTCACTTCCTCAGTCCCCGCGCCTGCGCGCCGAGTTCCTGCATCGACTCGGCGCGGCCGATGCCGATGAGCATGTCGCCGGCGCGAATCTGCGTGTCGCCCGAGGGGTTGAAGATCATCTCGCCGCCCGCACGGCGGATGGCGGCGACGACGATGTCGAGCTGCGAGCGGATGTTGGTCTCCTTCAGCTTGCGCCCTTCGAGCGGCGACCCTCCGGCGACCTCGACCTCTTCGAACGCGAGGTCTAAAGTCTCGGCCGTGATCGAGTCCATGAAGTCGGCGACCGCGGGCTTCAGAAGCGCCTGCGCCATGCGGTGGCTGCCGATGATGGTCGGCGCGATGACGCGGTTCGCGCCCGCGCGCACCAGCTTCGGCTCGGCCGACTCCTCGACCGCCCGCGCCACGATGCGCAAGCCGGCGTTGAGCCCGCGGGCCGTCAAGACGATGTAGAGGTTCCCGGCGTCGTCGGGCAGGCACGCGGCCAGCCCCGTCGCGCGCTCGACGCCGGCCTCCTTCAAAGTCTCGTCGAGCGTGGCGTCGCGGATGAGGAGCAGCGTGTCGGGGATTTGGAGCTGCGCGGCGAGCGCGGCGTTGCTCTCGACGACGACGAAGGGGGCGCCCGCGCGCTGCATCTCCCGGACGATGCGGCGGCCGACGCGCCCCGCGCCGCAGATGATGTAGTGACCGTTCAATTTGCTAATCTCGCGCTGGCGCCGTCGCGCGCCGTAGGCTGCCAGGATTTCGGAGCGGACGAGCGACTGGACGGCCGTCGAGAGCAGGTAGCCGGCCGTGCCCACGCCCAAGACCATGAAGAAGATCGAGAAGTTGCGCCCGGCCGGCGAGAGCGGCAGCGGCGGGCCGTAGCCGACGGTCGTCACCGTCATCACCGTCATGTAGAGGCTGTCGGCGAGCGACCAGCCCTCGATCAGCATGAAACCGGCGGTGCCGAAGGCCACCACGCCCGCGAGCGCGGCCAGCGAGTAGTAGAGGCTCGCGCGCGGCCTGAGCCTCTTCCTCAGTTCTCCTGCTGGGGGCGGCATCGAACCGTGTGCCTCCGCGGCGGCATCTAAACCCTGGTCTCAAGCTAACGCGCCACGTTAGCTAAAGGCATGGAGGCTGTCAAACGAGTACTGCCTATTGCCAAAAGCGATTTACTATTGGCGGCTTAGCATTTACTATTCAAACCGATGGCTCTGCGTCATCCGCCGAAAGATGTCGTCCCGCCGCCCGCGCCCGCTCGTCGGCGCGCGCCGCGCGTCGTGAGGTTCGAGGAGCCGCCCGAGGGCTTCTGGCACCGCTGGCGGCGCCGCCTCGTCCGCCCCGCGACGGTCATCCCGGCCGCCGTCATCACCCTCCTCATCGTCGGCGTCCTCGGCTACTACTACACGGTCTTCTCCGAGCGCATCGACAAGCTTCTGCGCGGCGAGGTCTTCACGCGCAGCGCCGGCATCTACGCCGCGCCGAAGCAGGTACGCGCGGGCGAGGGGCTCTCGGTCGAAGACCTCGTCGGCCGGCTCAAGCGCGCCGGCTACGTCGAGCGCACGCTCCAGGCCGACGACGCGCGCGGCCGCTTCGGCGTGGACGGGACGAACGTCGAGATCGAGCCGAGCAAGGATTCGAAGATCGACGGCAAGGCGCAGTTCCCTCACGTCCGCGTGCAGTTCGGCAAGGGCGGGAAGACGGTCGCCGCCATCAACGACCTCGACGCCGGGGGCGCCAAGATACAGGGCGCGTGGCTGGAGCCCGAACTGATCAGCGCCGTCGCCGGGCCGCAGCGCGAGCGGCGGCGCGTGGTCGGCTACGGCGACCTGCCCGACGTGCTGGTCAAGGCCATCATCACGACCGAAGACCGAGACTTCTTCAACCACTACGGCGTCAACTTCCGCGGCATCCTGCGCGCCGCCATCCGCCACTACGACGCCGACCCGAACTCCTTCCTCTCGCGCCAGGGCGGCTCCTCCATCACGCAGCAGCTCGTCAAGAACCTCTTCCTCTCGCCCGAGGGCTCCATCAAGCGCAAGGCGTCCGAGGCGTACATGTCGATCATCCTGGAGACGCGCCTCTCGAAGCAGGAGATCTTCGCGCTCTACTGCAACGAGATTTATCTCGGGCAGCGCGCGGGCTTCTCCATCAAGGGCGTGGGCGAGGCGAGCGAGGCGTACTTCAACAAGGACGTGACGACGCTCACGCTGCCCGAGGCGGCGCTGCTCGCGGGGATGATTCGCAGCCCGAACCGCTACAACCCGTACAAGTACCCGGACGTGGCCTTCGAGCGGCGCAACCAGGTCTTGAAGTCGATGATCGAGGCCGGCGCCATCTCGGAGGTCGAGGCCGCGCGGGCGATGGCGTCCGAGGTCAAGCTCGCGCCCGCCAAGGGGCGCATCGACGCGTCCGAGGCGCCCTACTTCGTGGACTACGCGCAGAACCAGCTCGGCGACCTCATCGCCGACACGTCGGCCGCCGAGCGCCTGCGCATCTACACGACCATCGACATGGACTTGCAGCGCGCGGCCTACGCGGCGCTCGTCAAGCAGCTCGCCGCGCTCGACAAGGTGCAGGCCCGGCGCTTTCCCGCGGGGACGCTCCAGGCGGCGCTCGTGGCGATGAAGGCCGACACGGGCGAGATCGTGGCGATGGTCGGCGGGCGCGACTACGAGAAGAGCCAGCTCAACCGCGCGACCGACGCGATGCGCCAGCCCGGCTCGGTCTTCAAGCCGTTCGTCTACGCCACCGCCATCAACACGGCCTACGACCCGGTGCCGCGCCTCATCACCGCCGCCACCACTTACAAGGACGAGGCGACGACCTTCACTTCGGGCGGGCAGTCCTACTCGCCCGGCAACTTCGGCGACACCTTCTCGAACAAGGACGTGACCGTGCGCGACGCGCTGACGCACAGCCTCAACGTCGTCACCGTCAAGATCGCCGACGAGGTCGGCATCGGCCGCGTGATGGCGCTGGCGACGAAGGCGGGGCTGCCGAAGCCGAAGGCGAACTACCTCGCGCACGCGCTCGGCACCAACGAGGCGACGCCGCTGCAAGTCGCCTCGGCCTACACCGCGTTCGCGCAGTTGGGGGCGCGCGTGACGCCGGTCGGCATCAGCCGCGTGACGACGGGGTCGGGCGCGACCATCGCCGCGCCGCAGGGGCAGAAGAACGACGTGATGCGCCCGCAGGTCGCGTACATCATGGACTCCCTGATGAAGGACGTGGTGAACCGCGGCACGGCGGCGAAGGTGCGCGCGCGCGGCTTCCGCGCCAACGTCGCGGGCAAGACCGGCACGTCGCGCGACGGCTGGTTCGCGGGCTTCACGCCGAACCTCGTCTGCGTCGTCTACGTCGGCTTCGACGACGGGTCGGATTTGGGGATGACGGGCGCCGACTCGGCCCTGCCCATCTGGACGGACTTCATGACGGCGGCGCTCGCGGCGCACCCCGAGTGGGGCGGCGACTGGCAGGAGCCGCCCGACATCGAGCACGTCGAGATCGACCCGCACACGGGCCTGCTCCCCGGCCCCGACGCGACCGAGAAGCGCTCAGAGCTTTTCATCAAGGGCAGCGCGCCCAAGGCCGAGAGCAACGAGCCGGACGAGTCGGCCACGCCCGAAGAGCCTCTGCCGCCGGACGTGAACTTGCCCATGCCGAACGCCACGCCCGGCCCCGTCTACGTGCCGCCCTACCCGGAAGCGACCCCGACGCCTTCGCGCCGCGAACGCCCGGGACTAATCGGCCGCGGCGAGGGCGAGGAGCCGGACGGGACGCGCCTGACGGGTTACGTCACGCTCGACATAGACCCGACGACGGGGCTCATCGCCGCCCCGACCTGCCCCGTCATACGCACGCAGACCTTCCGCATCGGCACCGAGCCGCACAAGCGTTGCGGCCCGCAGTACCACCAGAACCAGACCATCATCCCCAGCGAGACGCGCCCGCGCCGCGCCACGCCCCCCTGACGACTCGCGGCCGTAAATCCGCCTAAGAGCACCTTTTCCACGCGCGCGCACGTTATGCGCGGCCGCGGGAATAGCGTTTCCATGCGCGGGAACGCCATGCGCAGGCGTGGGAACGCTATTCCCGCCCGTGGGAACGCCATTCCCGCGCCTGGAAACGCCATTCCGGCCCGTGGGAACGCCATTCCCACGCGCGGGAATGGCATTCCCACACGAGGGAACGCCATTCCCACGCCTGCGCATAACGTTCCCACGCGCGGGAATGCCATTCCCACGGCTGCGCATGTTCCTCGCACGTATGGAATTGATGCTTACGCGACTGGAAATTCTATGTCCGGAGGAGCGTGAGCGATTCTTGCAGCGTCTCGTAGGCGAGCGCGGCGGCGTGCTGCTTGCGCGGGGGCAGGCCGCCGGCCGCCTCGGCTATCTCGGCGCGTGTGAGGCGGGCGGCCTCGTCCAAAGTCATCCCCTCCAACATCCACGCGAGCGCGGAGCCGCAGGCGAGCGTCGGCGGGCAGCCGTAGGCGAGGAAGCGCGCGGCCTCTATCCGACGCCCGCGCACGCGCAAGGCGAGCCGCAGGCGGTCGCCGCAGACGGGGTTCGACTGCTCGACTTCGGCGTCCGCGCCTTCGAGCGTGCCGGCGTTGCGCGGGTTGGCGAGGTGCTCTTTGAAAGTGTCGGAGTAGGCCACGGACAATATAGTAGGCAGTAGGCGGATGGCAGTAGGCAGTGCCTCTGTCGAAAAGGTCAGCTTAACTTTCAACTTCCGGAACGCAGAGCGTACTGCCTACTGCCTACTGCCTTTTGATAGAGCGGCGAGAGGCGGCGCAGGTTCTCGACGGCGCGCGGCAGGACTTCGAGGACGTAGTCGATCTCCTCCTCGGTCGTGTCCTTGCCGAGGCTGAAGCGGATGGAGCCGCGCGCCAGCTCGTCGTCGCGACCCAGAGCGCGGATGACCGGCGAGGGTTCGAGCGAGCCCGAGGAGCAGGCCGAGCCGGTCGAGACGGCGACGCCCTGCATGTCGAGGTTGATGAGCAGCCCCTCGCCCTCGATGAAGCGGAAAGAGATGTTCGAGACGCCGGGCAGGCGCCGCGCGCGGTCGCCGTTGTAGACGATGTCCGCGACGCGCGACTCGACGCCCGTCTCGAACCGCTCGCGCAGGGAGCGGATGCGTCGTGTGCGCTCTTCAAGCTCGACCCTCGTGAGCCGCGCCGCCTCGCCGAAGGCGACGATCAAAGGCACGGACTCCGTCCCGCCGCGGCGCTCGCGCTCCTGGTGGCCGCCGATGTTCTGCGGCGCGAGCCGCACGCCGCGGCGGACGTAGAGCGCGCCGACGCCCTTCGGCGCGTAGAGCTTGTGCGCCGACAGCGAGAGCAGGTCGCAGCCCAGCTCGTCCACGTCCACGCGCATCCCCGCGGCGGCCTGCACGGCGTCCGTGTGGAGCCGCAGGTGCTTCTGCCCCGCCTCGCGCAGCTCGCGGACGAGCGCGGCGATCTCCGCGACGGGCTGGACGGTGCCGACCTCGTTGTTGGCGAGCATGACGGTGACGAGCACCGTGTCGGGACGTAAAGCCGCGCGCACGTCCTCGACGCGGACGACGCCGTCGCCGTAGACGGGCAGGCGCGTCACCTCCCAGTCGCGGCGCTCGAGGGCTTCGCAGATGCCGCGGACGGAGGAGTGCTCGATTGCAGTGGTGATGACGTGGCGGCCCTGGTCTGCGGCCTGTTCGCAGTGGCCGCGGACGGCGAGGTTGTTGGCCTCCGTCCCGCCGGAGGTGAAGACGATTTCGTTCGGGCGCGCGCCGACGAGCCCGGCCACCTCGCGCCGCGCACGGTCAACGGCCGCGCGCGCCTCCTGCCCGTAGAAGTGGACGCTCGAAGGGTTGCCGAACTTCGCGGTCAGGAAGGGGAGCAACGCCTCGACGACCCGCGGGTCAACCGGCGTCGTCGCGCTGTGGTCAAGGTAAACTCGGCGCATAAATGCTCAAAAATAATGATAAACCCTCGAAGGCGTTCCCCGCATCAAAAGCGGCGGTAAGCTCTCCCGCTTGGCCTTTCGAGTCGAACGTTACGCCCGGAGTCTATGTCGCCCAAAGTTGGAGCGTCAAGGCGGTTGGACGCGGCGGCTCGCTGTTGTAAGCTCATGAGGCCCGCGTCCGTCCCCCGAACTCAGGAGAAGAATCGATGAAGACCAGCAGACGTTTTTCGACCGCCGCCCTCGCCCTCGCGGTGACTTTCGCGGCCCTCTCGGCCGCACTGTTGTTGACGCCGCACGCCTCGGCGCAGCAGTACGGCGCGATTGAGCGCGGCTACCGCACGGGCTACTCCGACGGCTACCAGTCGGGCTGGGGCGACCAGTTGAAAGGCGCCCACGCCGACCACCAGTCGAAGGCCGACTACCAGAGCGCCGACCGCGCCTACATCGCCGCCTACGGCGCCCTCGAAGAGTACCGAGACGGCTACCAGCAGGGCTACGAGGTCGGCTACGCGGCGGGCTACGCGCGGCAGGGCTTCAACTCCGAGCTGCCCGCGGGCGGCGTCTCGCGCCGCGGCGCGAGCCCGCGCGAGTCGGCGGAGAACGGAACCGGGCGCGGCGGGAGAACCGACGACGGCCAGGAGA
Source organism: Acidobacteriota bacterium (assembly GCA_019242475.1). Lineage (GTDB taxonomy): Bacteria > Acidobacteriota > Blastocatellia > Pyrinomonadales > Pyrinomonadaceae > QHXN01. The sequence continues at coordinate 35,601 of JAFAVK010000075.1, forward strand.
GCGAGAGCGTTTCGCGGGGCGGCGCCGCCGCCGGCACCGGCAGCGTTGACCCCGTCCGCGAAAGCGGCACGGGCGGCCCGTCCGCGGTGCCTTCGAACGTCGTGCTGACGGTCGAGCTGTCGAACCGCCTCTCGACCGACGTGAGCCAGAAGGGCGACCACTTCGAGGCGCGCGTCGTCGAGCCGCAGGAGTTCGCGGGCGCGGTCGTCGCGGGCCACCTCGCGGACGTGCAGCGCCCGGGCAAGTCCAGGGGGCGCGCGCTCCTCCAGCTCAACTTCGAGCAGATACGTCTGAACGGCGCGGGCGACTGGCAGGAGTTCAGCGCGCTGGTCACAGAGGTCTTACAGCCCGAGCCGACCGGCGTCGGCGACGTGGACGCGGAGGGCGGCGTGCGCGGGCGCGACACGACCAAAGATGACGTGGTGAAGGTCGGCGGGGCGTCGGCCGTCGGCGCGATCATCGGGGCGATTGCGGGCGGCGGCAAGGGCGCGGCCATCGGCGCCGTCATCGGCGGCGGCGCGGCCACCGGCGGCGTCATGACCCAGCGCGGCAAAGACATCCGCCTCGAAGCCGGCCAGCAACTCCGCATCCGCACGTCGGGGAGGAGATGAAGAGTAGGCGGTAGGCAGATGGCAGTAGGCAGTTAAAGAGCTATTGCCTTAACTGCCTACTGCCATCTGCCTACTATGATTGTCACCTTACTTACCGACTTCGGGACGGCAGACTATTTTGTCGGCGCGTTGAAAGGGGCGGTGCTGGCAGCGAACCCTTCGGCGCGCGTCGTTGACATCACGCACGAGGTGCCGCCGTTCGACGTGGAGGCAGGGGCGTTCACGCTGCGCGCGGCCTTCGAGACTTTTCCCGAAGGCACGGTGCACGTCGGGGTGGTTGACCCGGGCGTCGGGTCGGCGCGGCGCGCGATTGCGGTCGAGGGGCACGGCCACACCTTCGTCGGGCCGGACAACGGACTGTTCGGCCACGTCTACGAGCGCGCGGCGCCGTTCCGCGTCTTCCAGCTCACCAACGCGAACTTTTTCAGAAGGGAAGTAAGTCCGACCTTCCACGGGCGCGACATCTTCGCGCCGGTCGCGGGCGCGCTCGCGCGCGGCGTGCGCGCCGAGGAGTTGGGGCCGGAGGTCTTCGACTTCGTGCGCCTGCCGTCGGCGGCGGTCGAGAGGGTCGGGGACGGGACGCTCGTCGGAACAGTCATCCACGTTGACCGCTTCGGCAACCTCGTCACGAACTTCGCCCGGGAAGACCTGGACGAAGAGTCGTTCGCGCGCGGCGCGCGGCTCCGCGTCGAGGGGCGCGAGGTGCGGCGCTTCCGGCGCTTCTTCGCCGAGGACTTCGAAGGCGCGGGCGAGCCGTTCGCGGTCTGGGGCAGCGCGGGCCTGTTGGAAGTCGCCGTCTTCCGCGACTCGGCCGCGCGCCTGCTCGGCGCGAAGCGCGGGGATAAGGTCGAAGTCAACTTGTAAGTCTGCGCGCCTCTTTGCTATTTTCAAATCAATTCAAGTCTTAAGGACAAAGCAGATGGACAAAGCAGAGAGCAAGCCCGCCGCCAAGACCGGCGCGGGGCTTGAGGGCGTGGTCGCGGCCGAGTCGGCCATCGGCGACGTGGACGGCGTCAACGGCGTCCTCATCTACCAGGGGTTGAACATCCACGACCTCGCCGAGCACTCGACCTTCGAGGAGACGGTCTACCTGCTCTGGCACGGGCGCCTGCCGAAGCGCGACGAGCTGGACGCGCTCAAGCAAGAGCTTTCGGCGAACCTGCGGCTGCCCGAAGAGGTGATCGAGCTGATGCGCCGGTTTCCGGCGAAGGCCGAGCCGATGGACGCGTTGCGGACGGCCGTCTCGGCTCTCGGCTTCTATGACCCGGGCGGGCGCGACCTCTCGCGCGAGGGCGCGCTCCGCACCGCGGCGCGCCTGACGGCGCAACTCCCCGTGGTCGTCGCCGCGTTCGGGCGGCTGCGCGATGGGCAGGAGCCAGTCGAGTCACGCGCGGACTTCAACATCGCCACGAACTTCCTCTACATGCTCAAGGGCGAGGAGCCCGAGGAGCGCGAGGCGCGCATCTTCGACCAGTGCCTCATCCTCCACGCCGACCACGAGCTGAACGCCTCGACCTTCACGAGCCGCGTCATCGCGGGCACGCTCGCCGACATGTACGGCGCAGTGACGGGGGCGATTGCGGCGCTCTCGGGGCCGCTGCACGGCGGGGCGAACACGAACGTGATGAAGATGCTGCTTGAGATCGGCGAGCCGGCGCGCGCCGACGAGTGGCTGGCGGAGGCTTTGGCGAGCAAGAAGAAGATCATGGGCTTCGGCCACCGCGTCTACAAGACGGAAGACCCGCGCTCGGTCTGGCTGCGCCGCTTCTCGCGCGAGCTGGCCGAGGCGAAGGGCGAGACGCGCTGGATCGAAATCCTCGAACGCCTCCGCGAGCTGATGTTCGCGGAGAAGAAGCTCTACCCGAACGTCGATTACTACTCGGGCTCGGCCTACTACCTGATGGGCATCCCGCTCGACCTCTTCACGCCGATCTTCGCCGTCAGCCGCATCTCGGGCTGGACGGGGCACGTGCTCGAACAGTACGCCAACAACCGCCTGATTCGGCCCCGCGCCGAGTACATCGGCCCGCGCGATGTTAAGTACGTGCCGATTGACGAGAGGTAACGTGCGCGCCCTTTTATCTCAACCTTGAAGGTGAAGTGAAGGGCGCTTCACCACAGAGACACAGAGGGCACGGAGAATGCACAGAGAGTTGAATGTCTCTGTGCCCCCTCCGTGCCCTCTGTGTCTCTGTGGTGAATGAATCCCTCGCAACGCTCAAGTCGGAGTCACATGCGGCGCCTGCGGGTTCGGGTTCTCGCGGGCGGTATATTGCCTCATCTCCGGGTCAGCTTTGAGCAGGCCCGTGCGCCAGGTGAAGAGGGTGGCGACGACGAGGGCGAGCGTGCAAGCCGCGCCGCCCTCGATGCCGTAGGCGCCGCCGCCGACCCACGCCGGCCCCGCGTCCGCGAAGCGCAGCAGTGGGTGGGGCGTGATGCCGGTGAGGCCGCTCACCGGCGAGCCCAGCAGCGCCCCCTGCACCCAGTTCCAGCCGAAGTGCAGGCCGAGCGGGAACCAGAGGCTCCGCGTGCGCCAGTAGGCCACGCAGAGCCACGCGCCCGCCAGCACCGTGTTCGCGAACGTGAAGCCCGGCACCACGTTCGGGTTCGCCAGGTGTACCAGCGCGAACGGCACCGACACGGGCAGGAGCGCCAGCCACACGGGCCACGAGCGCATCAGCGTCTGCAAAGGGTAACCGCGGAAGAGCATCTCCTCGGCCGCCGCGCCGAGCAGGAAGATGACGAACGAGCCGACGAGCGTCTTTGCAAATCCCGCCGTTAAGGCCGCTACGGAAAAACGGTAGCCGCCCACCGCCGCGCCCACGAGCGCCGCCACGCAGACCGCCACGCCGCCGACGAGCGCCCCGAAGAGCGCGTCGTGCAGCCACCCTCTGTGCCGCGCCCAACCCAGCGAACGCCACGGCAAGTCTTCGAGCATCAGCGCGCAGCCCCACCCGATGAGCGCGGCCGGGATGAAGAGCAGGAACGACTGGATGATGAAGCCCGGCGTGCCCTCGAAGATTAGCTTGTAGACCTTGGGCGGCAGCAGGAGCGCGGCGGCGAACTCCGTCACCATGAAGACGACGGTCACGACGGCCACGTAGGCGGCGACGAAGAGGGCCAGTCGCCACACGCTCCGCAGACGCCCGGCGCCGTTGTAGAAGAAGTCGGTCATGCTCACCCGGAAGCTTTCGTCGGATTGAAGGGCCGGCCCAATATAACCGAAAGCGAGACGGGAAGACGAGAATGCCGAGGCGCCGCGCCGCGTGGTAAACTCCCGCGCGGACTGGGAAAGGCATGAATGAGAAGGGAAGAGTTTTGACGGAAGAGAAGAGTTCGCCGTCGCGGCGGCGCGGGGCGCCGTGGCTCTTCGGCGGGCTGACGCTCGTGCTGCTGACGGTGCTCGTCTCGCTCCAGCTCTTCGGGCTGTGGGAGATTTTCACGCCCGACACGGCGCGCGACACGCTGCTCATCTACGCGCTCTCGACGCTGAACTTCGTCGCCTTCTTCCTCTTCAGCTTCATCTTCATCCGCAGCCTCCTCAAGCTCCGGCGCGAGCGGCGCGCCTCGCTGCTCGGCTCGAAGATCAAGACGCGGCTCGTCGTCTACTTCATCGCCGTCTCGCTGCTGCCCATCACGGGCATGGCGCTCTTCTCCTACATGTTCTTCAACCGCTCGATGGAGAAGTTCTTCAGCTTCTTCCCCGGCGACGTGGTGCGGCAGGCGCGGCTCGCCGAGGACGAGGACGCGCTCCAGCAGACCGAGCATTTGCAAAATGTCACGCTCGCCGCCGCGGGCGCGCTGGCCTTGAAGAGCCCCGAGGAGTTGCAGGCGAAACTCTTCGCGCTCGTCAACGACGCCGGCCTCGCGCGGGCGACGGTCTTCTCGGCCGAGGGCGTCGCGGAGGCCGACGTGAAGGCAGAGGGGAGCGGCGTCTCGGACGCGGAGTTCGCGGAGGCGCTGAGGAAGGCCGGCGAGGCGGAGGGCGTCGTCACCGTCAAGGCGGCCTCGGGCCTGCTCGACGGGGTCATCGCGCCGGCCGGCGAGTCGTCCCGCAGGTTCTTCACGGCGCGCCTGCGCCGGGGCGACGCGAGCCTCATGCGTCTGGTCGCCAGCGCGCAGACCTTCGAGGACTTCCGGCGCAACCAGCGGAAGGTGCGCGTGCTCGGCGTGACGACGCTCGGGCTCCTGACCCTGATGCTCCTCTTCGCCTCGACGTGGAGCGCGATTCACCTGGCGCGCGGCATCGGCACGCCCATCCGCGCGCTGGCCGAGGCGGCGAAGGAGGTCGCCGCCGGCAACCTCACGCACCACGTCGAGGCCATCACCGACGACGAGCTGGCCGTCCTCGCCGACGCCTTCAACGACATGACGGCGCAGCTGGCCGAGAACCGCGCGCGGCTCGAAGCCAACGCCGCCGAGCTGGGGGAGAAGAACCTCGCGCTCGAAGAGCGGCGCCACTACATCGAGACGGTCTTGCAGACGGTCTCGACCGGCGTCATCTCGCTCGACGAGGAGAACCGCGTCACGACCATCAACGCCGCCGCGCTCGTCATGCTCCGCCTCGAACAGGCCCCGGCGCCGGCGACGCCGCTCGCGGAGGTCGTCAGCGCCGGCGACCTCGACGTGCTCGAACGCGTCCTCTTCCGCGCGCGCGCACGCGGCCGCGCGACCGAGCAGATGGAGCTTGCGCGCGCCGCGGCGCAGGAGCCGAACGGCAACGGCACGGGGAACGCAAGCAACGGCGGCGGCGGGAACGGCGGGGTCACGGCGGCCGGCGTCGTCCCCGTCGCGCTCACGGCGACGGCGCTCGCGCCCCGCGAGGGCGGGGGGCGCCGCGGCGTCGTGCTCGTCATCGAAGACCTGTCCGAGCTGCTCGCGGCGCAGCGCGCGGCCGCGTGGAGCGAGGTCGCGCGCCGCCTCGCGCACGAGATCAAGAACCCGCTCACGCCCATCCAACTCTCGGCCGAGCGCATCGCGCGCAACTTCCGCCGGGCGTCGGTTGATGAGAGTGGTGCTGCTTCGACCCGGCCTGTCAACGGGCACGGGGACGAGCGCGTGCGCGTGGCGCGCGTCGTCGAGGAGTGCACGACGACCATCAGCCGCGAGGTCGAGGGCTTGAAGTCGATGGTGGACGAGTTCACACGCTTCGCGCGCCTGCCGCACGCGCGTTTGGAGCCCGCCGACCTCAACGAAGTCGTCCGTCAGGCCGTCTCGCTCTACCGCGAGCGGCTGGAAGATGTGCGGATGGACGTGCTGCTCGCGCCGACTCTGCCGGGCGCGCTGCTCGACACGGAACAGATCAGGCGCGTCTTCGTCAACCTCATCGACAACTCGGTGGAGGCGCTGGCGACGGCCGAAGGCGAGCGGCGCATCACGGTCGCCACCGCGCACGACCCCGCGCGCGGCCTGCTCATCGCCGAGGTCGCCGACACCGGCCACGGCATCGGGCGCCACGACTTCGCGCGCCTCTTCCAGCCCTACTTCTCGACGCGGGGGCGCGGGACGGGGCTCGGGTTAGCCATCGTCCACCGCATCATGACCGAGCACGGCGGCCGCATCCGCGCCGAGTCGAACCGCCCGCGCGGCGCGCGGATGATTATTGAAATGCCGGTTGCCGACGAGGCGCACCAGAGGGCTCAGACATGAACGCAGGGATTGTCGTTCTCAGTTGCATCGGCACGCTGATAGTGATCCTGAACAAGCCCATCGGCGAGGGCTTGTACCACGCCGGGCAGGCGTTGGGTGACAGAGATTTCGACGTCTGGACATACCGCGGGCCGGTCATCTTCCTCGGAATTTTCCTGACGTGCCTTTCTTTTGCCGTTTATGACTGAGACGGTGCTCATCGTTGACGACGAGCGCGGGATACGCGAGACGCTGCGCGCAGTGCTCGAAGACGAGGGCTTCGAGTGCGAGGCCGTCGGGTCGGGCGAGGAGTGTCTGGAGGCGGCCGGGCGGCGCTCGTTCGGGTGCGTGCTTTTGGACGTGTGGCTGCCCGGCCTGGACGGGCTGGAGACCTTAGCGCGGATGCGCGAGCAGGGCGCGGACGCGGCCGTCGTCATGATCTCGGGGCACGCCACCATCGAGACGGCCGTGCGCGCGACCAAGCTCGGCGCCTTCGACTTCGTCGAGAAGCCCCTCTCCATCGAGAAGACCGTGCTCACCGTGCGCAACGCGCTCCGGCAGCGCGGGCTCGAACGGGTGAACGCGGCCCTGAGCGAAGAGCTGCGCGACGAGTGGGCGATGGTCGGCCAGTCGGTGGCGATGCGCGCGCTGCGCAAGCAGATCGAGCTGGTCGCGCCGACCGACGGGCGCGTGCTCATCTACGGCGAGTCGGGGACGGGCAAAGAGCTGGTGGCGCGCGCGATCCACGCGCGCTCCCTGCGCGCCTCGGCGCCGTTCGTCGAGTTGAACTGCTCGGCCGTGCCGGAGGAGCTGATCGAGTCGGAGCTGTTCGGCCACGCGCGCGGCGCCTTCACGGGCGCGACCGCACCGAAGCGCGGCAAGTTCGAGGCGGCCGACGGCGCGACGCTCTTCTTAGATGAAGTAGGTGACATGAGCCCGCGGATGCAGGCCAAGGTCTTGCGCGTGCTCGAAGAGCAGCGCTTCGAGCCGGTCGGCTCGACCACCTCGATGCGGGTGGACGTGCGCGTGCTCGCGGCGACGAACAAGCGGCTCGAAGTCGAAATCGAGCGGGGCCACTTCCGCGCCGACCTCCTCTTCCGCCTCAACGTCATCCCCTTCGAGGTGCCGCCCCTGCGCGAGCGCGCCGAGGACATCCCGCTCCTCGTCGAACACTTCAACCAGAAGTTCTCGCTCTCCTACAACAAGCGCCCCAAGCGCTTCGACGCGGACGCGGTCGAGGCGCTGCGCGCCTACCCTTGGCCCGGCAACGTGCGCGAGCTGCGCAACACGGTCGAGCGCGTCGTCATCATGCACACGGGCGCGCGCGTCGCGGCCCCAGACCTCCCGCCGCTCGGCGGCGAGGAGCCGCCCGCCGCCGTCCCGCGCTTCTCCTCCTTCCGCGACGCCAGCGAGGCGCACCAGCGCGACTTCATCCGCGCCCGCCTCGCCGAGGCCGAGGGCAACGTCTCGCGCGCCGCCGAGCTGATGGGCATGGATCGCAGCCATCTTTACCGCCGCATGAAGGCCCTCGGCATCAACGTCCGCGAGGAGCGCGCCGGCACGGGGCAGGCGTAGGCACGCCCCGCCCTCTGTCGAGACCCGCGGATTGTTTAAGGGGAAGCGGGGACGTTCGGTCAGATTCCACGCCGGAAGGCTTCGGCCACCCTGATGACTTTAAACCCGGACGGCGACTTCGGCGCGCGCGAAATGAAGGGCGCACTTCTGAGGTCTTTAACCCGCTCGAAGTAGAAGACGCCGCCCCCGTCCCCGGCCATCACGTCGCCCAGCGCGTTGACCGCTTCGCGAAAGTGACGCCTGTCGCGTTCGGCCGGCAGCAGCGTGAAGCTGTAGACGCCGATCACGCCGTGGGCCACGCACGTCTGGCAGACGCCGATGACCGCGTCGCGCCGCGTCAGAAACCAGTGGCGGACAGTGTTGGCACAGAACGCTATCCGCCAGCGCCCGCGATCTAACACCCTCTCCTCGGCCACATGCCCGAAACCGAGAGAGTAGACTGACGCCCAGTAGTCGGCCTGCTCCAAAGTCGCGGGGCGGATCAAGACCTCGCCAGGCGCGCCCCCGCGCTTCCACTCCCCGGCGGTCACGTAGCTCACCGAAGTTTTGAGGTAGCCTAGAAGTTTCAGGAGTTGCCCCAGCCCCGGGCTGGCGGCCTTCTTATCGACGTAGACGTTCTGTCGGTCGGGACAATCCGTCCGGCCCTCGGTGTGTTCGCGGAAAGCTTTGTACGATTCTTCCGGGCCGCCGAAGAGTAGCAAGGCGCTGTAGTCTTTCAGTTCCGGGTGGTAGACGTGAACAACGTTTCCCTCGCGCTTCACGCGGCAGCCGAAACTTTGCAGCCAGACAAGGTTGTTGTCCAGAGTCCTTTGGCGCAGGTCTTCGAGTTCCGCGAACATCGGTTTTGCGATCCGTCCCGCCAACCCCCCGCTAGAGGCCGAGGAGGCGGGGGCCCCACGAGATGTATTTCCTTCGCCCGAGGTGCCCGCGCGCCCAGACCGAGCAGTGGTAGGGCGGGACGAGCGGGACGGCGCCCCACTTCAGTTTAAAACCGTAGTGGCCGCGTGTGGGGCTGGCCCCAACGTTAACATACCTCGCCCCCCTCCGGCGCGCCTGCGCCACCATCCCCTGGTACAGGAGGTCGGAGACCCCCGCTGTCACGTGGTCGTGGAACAGGAACACCCCGACCGCGGTGTCTTCGAACGGCTGGTGCATCAGGATGAAACCGGCCAGGCGCCGCCCCGCCCACGCCTCGATGATGTCAACGCGCCGGGAGCGGAGCACGGCCGGGATAATAAACGAGACGTCGGCCAGGAAGGAAGTGAGAGGCCGAAGGCCGTAAAACCTCTCGACGAGTCCGAAGTGCTGGGCCGAGGCCACCCCCCCGGCGCGGGAGCCGAGCCGCAGTCCGGTCGCCCGCGCGGCGCGGCACAGGCGCCGGGCGCGCCCCTCGAACTCGGGGTCGGCGCAGTCGATGAACAGCTCGGCCGAGATGGCCGGGCGGTGTCCCTCGTAGACGAGGCGGAGTCCGGAGCCTCGGCCCAGGAGTTTCTTGTCGGGGCGGGGCCCCAGGAACAGGAGCGCCTCGGCCCCGCGCTCCACGGCCCATCTCTCCGCCAACGCGCGGAGCGACTCCTTCGAAAGCGGGGCCGAATCCCGCAGGGGGAAGCCGCTCAAGGTGACCATCCTCCCGTCGAAGTAGGCCAGCGCCCCCTCTTCGTAGAACGGTTCGCCCGCCGAGAGCGACGTGAGCCAGTAGTCGTGAAGCGTGGCGAAGCCCAGCCTCCTGATCGCGCTGGCATCCTTTGGCTTAAGCATGGGCGGCCCTCACTGCGGCCCGAAGACAATGAGGTAGGCGACCGGCTGCGGCTCCTCGATCTCGAACGAGTAGCGGTGCGTGACCCCGTAATTCTTGAAGGGCTCCGCCTCCCGCTCGGCCGCCTCAAGCTGTTTGACGCCGGAGCCGTCCTTCAGGGTCGGGGCGAAGTCCTTGATGCCGTAACCCCTGACCTTGGCCTGCGCCGGCTCCCAGGGGAGCGCGACGGTGTACTTCAAGCTCTCGGCGACGTAACCCAGGCTCTTGTCGGGTTGGTGGAAGTACATGAGGTTCATCCCGTCGAAGTCGTTCGGCTCCGAGTCGGTGGACTGCCACTTGAACTTGAGCGTCACGTCGAAAGTGTCGCCGGGTAAAAGCTCCTTGCGCGGCCGGACGCGAATCACCTTGCGGTTCGGCTCGTCGGAGAGCACCTTGTAGGTGACGGCCTCCCTCGTCTGGTTATCCACCGCGGCCAGCCCCATCTGCGCGACTTTCATCGCCGGGCTCCCGCTGATGATGAAGACCGGCCCCTCGGACGGCTCTTCGCCCACGACGCGCCCCGCGCGCCGGTACTCGGCGACGTAGAGCTGCTTGTCGGTCACCGCGACGTTGCACTCCAACTCGCTGTAAGAGTGTTGCGAGTCGAGGTCGTAGGCGGCGGCCGACCCGCCCTTCACGAGCTCCCGCATCGCCCAGTCCTCCACGGTCTCCTTCTCGTCCGGGGGGGTGACGCGTACCTCCTCGATGGGCCGCAGCGGCAGCATGAAGTCCACCTCCTTGTTAAGCGCGAAGCCCGTGGTGCTGTAGTCGTAGCGGCGGACGCGCGCCTCGAAGGGGGTCAGGAGGTCGATGAGGTTGAAGGAGTTGTGGCTGTGGTTGACGCCCTGCGTGGCGGAGCCGGCCGCGACGATGTGCAGCCCGGCGCCGGGCGTGGCCGCGTAGTTGACCGTGCACTGGAAGGGCTCGTGCTGGTGGCCGTGCAGGATGAGGTGGAAGCCGTTCTGGTTCATGTACTGTAAGAACAGGGGGCCGTCCTTCATCCAGTCGTAGCCGCGGTTGTAGGCCGCGTCCTGTGACTGCGGCGCGCTGATCGGGTGGTGGTGCAGCAGCGCCAGCCGCACGGCGTGGGCGCACCGCTCCATCGTCTCCGCGTTCTGCAAGCAGACGTTGAGGGAGTTGAACTGCGCCGGCCCGATCCGCCCCTCGTTCGCCATCAGGCCGGGGTCGTTCGTGCTGTTGAAGAGGAAGAAGGCCGCGTCGCCCCAGGCCGCGCTGACGTAGAGCGGCGTCGCCGGGTCGGCGGCGGCGAACTTCTGCCCCTCGGCCCACGACGTGTAGTTACTTAAGAGCGCGGGGACTTCGCCCTTCTCCATCTGCCTGAGTACCTCGGCGCTGAAGCGGTTCGGGTCTTTGGCGGTGATCTCGGTGGTGCGGTCGAACTTCGAGAGGAGCCACATCACCGCCTTGCCCCACGCGTTTTTCTTTACGTCCGCCGCCCGCTCGCTGAGCGCGTCGTGGTTCCCGGGGATGCAGAAGATGTGTTTCGCGTCGGCGGCCTCCTTCAAACTCGCCAGGTGTTTGGTGGCAAGCCCGAAGCTCTTCACGTCGCCGAAGTTGGTGATGTCACCCGTGACGACGATGACGTCGGGTTTGAGCGTGCGGAAGATGTTGACCAGCGCCAGCACCTTGTCGTCGCTGTGCCCGTCGGCCTCGACGGCGAAGCCGGCCCCGCCCGCGACCGTCTTGAAGAGCCACTGCAAGGCCGACAACTCGTCACTCTTGATGGAGGCGTCCTTGAGGTGCAGGTCGGAAATGTGAGCTATGCGTAGCATCGTCTTACACCTTTCTCTTCGGCGCGCGCGCCTTCAGAAACTTGACGTGACTCAGTCCGGCCGCCCAACGCCGCGGCAGGCGTGCGAGTCGCTCGCGCGCCCTTGCGGCCGGGAGAAGTTCGTCGCCGGCCGCCAACAACGTCGTGGGGCCGAGGCCGGGCCTCACCTCGCGCAACTCCCGGAAGTGCGGCGCGAGCGTGCTTACCGCCGCCGTCGCCTCGCGCGCGTCCGCCTGACGGCTGTAGAGGTTTACCGCGTAGAGCCCCCACGGCCTGAGCCTTGATTTGACCAGCCGAGCCCAGTCCGGCTCGCCGAAGATGGGCTTCGGGCCGCCGGGGGCCGGCGGCCACATGTCGTCGATGATGGCGCAGAAGCGGCGGCGGGTCTTCCTCAAAAAACGCGGGCCGGTCGTCACGTGCACCTCGACGCCGCTCGACGCAAGGTCGCAATGCCTGTAGGCCAGTTCGATCACGCGTTCGTCCGAATCGACGCCGACGATTGCGGCGCGCGGGAACATCAGCCGGCACTGGCGGGCCGCCGTCCCGCCGCCCAGCCCCAGAATGAGTATCGAGGCGGCCTCCCGTTTGAGGAGCAGGAGACTCGCCGACTGCGTGTCCCAGCCGTAACCGGTGAACGGCTGTTGCGGGTGGTAATAGCTGAAGGTTCCGACGGGCGCGACGATTTTTACAGACCTGCCCAGGCGGCTCAGCCACAGGCCGTTCGCCCCGGATTCGTTCGCGGACTCTGTCGGCGCGGCATTCATAAGGCGGCATTCGCGGCCGGGATGACGGCGCACCCACCAGGCCAGAGGAGATGTCGGCCGGCGGGCGCAGTGAGCCTTCGGCGCGCCCCGGTCGGGCGACGTGAAAGGTGGACTAGCTGGTCAATCGCTTGTAACCGGATGACCCGGAGACCACTCGCTGTGTTAATTCTGAGCGTGAGGCCGGCGCGTCTCGCCCGCCGGCGGAAAAAGCGTCGCAAAAGCACCGGAAAGATATTCTCAACCGCGCGGAAAGTCAATGGAGATCACTCCCTCGGCGACCCGCGGGCGCCGGTTCGGCATCAAAAGAGTCCGGCCGCGGGTTCGGCCACGTATCGGTTGACACGCGGTGTCAAATGCCTTATCAGTTAAGGTATTCGTATCTCCCCGCCGGTTGGTCGGGAGTTGCCGGGACGCGGGGGAGGGAATGCTTTTATAATGGATTACACCACGAAAGAACTGCTGAAGCGGTACGCGAAGCTGGCGCTCGGCCAGCCGTTCGCGCCGGTGCTTTTGAACATCCTGGTGACGAGCGTGTGCGACATGCGGTGCACGCACTGCTTCTTCACGGACGAGCTGGACGACCGGCCCCGCAAGAAGTTGCAGATGAAGACGCACGAGATCGAGCGCATCGCCCAGACTCTGGGCGGCAACCTCGGCGTGCTCATCCTCGCCGGCGGCGAGCCCTTCACGCGCAAAGACCTGCCCGAGATCGTCCGCGCGTTCCACACGCACAACCGGCTCGAATCCGTCTACCTGATGTCGAACGGGCAGATTCAGAAGCGTATCATCCCCGACGTGACGCGCATCCTCGAAGAGTGCCCCGGCCTGAACGTCACGGTCGCGCTCGGCATCGACGGGCTGAAAGAGCAGCACGAGAAGATTCGGCAGAAGCCCGGCTCGTGGGACATCGCCATCGACACGGCCCGGCAGCTCCAGGAGATCAAGCGCAGGCACCCGCGCCTCGACATCCAGACCTGCACCTGCTTCATGCACTCGAACCAGGAGACCATCTTCGACTGGTACGACTTCCTCAAGTACGAGCTGAAGCCCGACAAGGTCAACTTCAACTACATCCGCCCGCCCTCGGCCGACCCGGTCGAGCTGGACATCGACCACGAGCGCTACGCGCGGCTCGCACGGATGATCGACGACGACTCGCGCCACGCCGCCCTGAAGAACAACTACGGCGGCGAGGCCGGCTTCTTCAAGGCCGCCATCGACATCTACATGCACGGCCTCATCGACCGCGCGCAGCGCGAGCAGAAGGCGCAGATGACCTGCTACGCGGGCACCGCCGGCGCCGTCATCTACGACGAGGGCACCGTCTCCTCCTGCGAGAACAAGACGCCGGTCGGGAACCTGCGCGAGCACGACTGGAACTTCCAGTCGCTCTGGCGCTCGGAGGCGATGAAGGCGCGGCGCAAGGAGGCGGCCGCGGGCTGCTTCTGCACGCACGAGTCGAACAGCTACTACCCCAGCTTGCCCTTCAACCCGAAGCACCTGATTCAGATCAAGCGCCTGGAGCGCGAGATGAAGAAGGCGAGCCGGAAGCTGGGCGGCAGGGAAGAGCAGGCCGACGGCCTGGCCGTCAAGGCTTAGGTCTAAGGCGCGGCAGAATGCTCAAAGAGAGAGCCCCGAAAATTCTCATCATCTCGTCCGACACGGGCGGGGGGCACAAGTCCGCCGCGGCGGCCATCGTCGCGGGCGTGCAGAAGTTCTGGGGCGGCGACTCCTACGCCGTGCGCGTCGTGAAGGCGGTCGAAGAGTCGCACCACCTCTCGGCGAGGCTCGTCGCGGGCTACAACTGGGTGCTGCGGAACCGGCAGCACTGGATGAAGTACCTCTACTGGTTCGTCAACCGCTTCCGCCCCGAGACGCGCGAGTTCTTCCACCGGCGCAGCATCGGGTTCGTCCGCGACCTCTTCGAGCGCTGGTGCCCGCACGTCGTCGTCAGCGTCCACCCGCTCACGCAGCACATCTTCGCCCGCGTCCTCAAAGAGCTGGGGCTCGCCGACAAGGTGCCCCTCGTCACGGTCGTCACAGACCCCTGCTACGGCTTCTGGAAGGGCTGGGCGTGCGACGACGTGACGCTCTACCTCGTCGCGAGCGAGGAGGCGCGCCGCCAGCTCATCGACTACGGCGTCCGCCCCGAGCGCATCAAGGTCTCGGGGATGCCCGTCCACCCGAAGTTCGAGCTGCCCGACGAGCGCACGGCGCAGGCCGCGCGGCGCGAGCTGGGGCTCGACCCGCAGAAGTTCACCGTCTTCGTCAACGCCGGCTGGGTCGGCGGCGGCAACATCCCGCAGATTTTCAGGGAGCTGGTGCGCGGCGAGCTGGACGTGCAGGCCATCTTCCTCGCCGGCCGCAACGAGGAGCTGCGCAGCGAGGCCGAGTCCATCGCCGCCTCCGCGCAGTTCCCCGTTAAGGTCATCGGTTACTCCGAACAGGTCGAGCAGTTGATGCAGGCCGCGAACGTGATGGTCTCGAAGCTCGGCGGGCTGACCACCTTCGAGGCGCTCGCCTGCCGCGTGCCCATCATCGCCGACGCGACCACGCCGCCGATGCCGCAGGAGTCGGGCGCGGCGACGATGCTCGCGCGGCGCGGCGCGGGCGTCCTGCTCAAGCGCGCGGCCGACATCGTGCCCGAGGTGCGGCGGATGGTCGAAGACTCGCGCTACTACTCCAACCTCCGCGCCGCCACGGCCGGACTGGCGCTCCCCGACTCGACCCGCCGCATCGTGGAGGAGATTACCGCCCTCATCCCCGCGCCCCTCGCCGCCGAGGAAGAGCCCGCGCACCTCGAAGCGCGTTCCGCCTAAAGGTGCGGCCAAGTTGACGCGCCCTCCGCCTTTAAGCTTTAATCGAACCCGCTCTAGACATCAACTAGACAATATTTAACTGGAGACCGTCGCCTTGAGTCTTCTTCTGGAAGGGAAGCGTGCGTTCGTGACGGGGGGCACGCGCGGCCTCGGCGCCGCCATCTGCGAGGTCTTCGCGCGCGAGGGCGCCGACGTGGCCTTCAACTACCACTCGCGCGAAGACCTGGCCGAAGAGACGAAGGCCAAAATCGAGTCGCACGGGCGCCGCGCCCACGCCTTCAAAATCTCGGTCACAGACCGCGTCGGCCTCAAGCACATGACGCGCGAGCTCGTGAAGGAGTGGGAGGGCATCGACATCCTCGTCAACAACGCCGCCATCAACCGCGGCGACAACTTCGCCACCACGACCGACCGCGCCTGGGACGAGATAATCGACACGAACGTCAACAGCCTCTTCGCCGTCACTAAGCCCGTCTACAAGCAGATGATTCGGCAGCGCAAGGGCTCGATTCTTAACATAACTTCCATCGGGGCCATCCGCGCCCTCCCGACGGCCGTGCACTACGCCACGTCGAAGGCCGCGATGATCGGCTTCACCAAGTGCCTCGCGCGCGAGGCGGCGAACTTCGGCGTCGCAGTCAACGCCATCGCCGCGGGGATATTCGACACCGAGCTCGCGCACGAGCTGCCCGACCGCCTCATAGAGATGCACAAGTTCTGGGCCGCCGCGGGGCGCATGGGCCGGCCCTCGGAGCTGGCCGAGTTCGCGGCCTTCATGGTCAGCGACCGCAACAGCTTCATGAACGGCGAGATAGTCATTGTGGACGGTGGCGGCGTGACGTAACACTCCGCCCATGTCCAGGTGTTGCCGCCCGACATCATTTCCCCTATATTCCGTAGAATGAAGCAGCTTACCCTCCTGCTCGCGATCTATCTCGCGTTTTTCGTCGCGGGCCGGGCCCAGCCATCGTCGTCGCTAAATGACCTTTCGGCGCAGGTCGAGATAATTCGCTCCGAGCACGGAGTGCCGCACATCCGGGCACAGA
>JAFAVK010000132.1 GCA_019242475.1 Acidobacteriota bacterium
CGACGGCCTGGGGATGGCGCTCGCCGTCAGCCGCAACATGATGAAGACCTTCCTCGAATGGCACCCGGCCATCCTGCACGACCTCCACGAGTCGGTGCCGTTCCTCTACACCTCGACGGGGACGGGGCCGTACAACGCCTGGCTCGACCCGATTGTCGTGGACGAGTGGCAGGTGCTCGCCTACCACGAGATCGAGGAGATGACGAAGCGGGGCGTGCCCGGCGTGTGGACGCACGGCTTCTACGACGGCTGGGCGCCGAACTACATGTTCTACGTCGCCAACGGCCACAACGCCGTCGGGCGCTTCTACGAGACGTTCGGCAACGGCGGCGCAGACACCATGGACAGGACGGTGCGGGCCGAGGCGCAGCGCGACTGGTTCAGGCCGAACCCGCCGCAGCCGCGCGTGCGCTGGTCGCTGCGCAACAACGTCAACATGCAGGAGTCGGCCATCCTCTTCGCCATGCACTTCGTCTCGGAGAACAAGGAGCGCTTCCTGAACAACTTCTACCTGAAGTCGAAGCGCTCGGTGGCGAAGGCTTCGAACGAAGGCCCGGCCGCCTACGTCATCCCGGCCGACGACCCGCGGCCCGTCGAGGCGGCCGACGCCGTCAACCTCCTGCGCCTGATGGGCGTCGAGGTGCATACGGCGAAGAATGACTTCGAGGCCGGCGGGCAGAAGTTCCCGGCCGGCTCCTACGTCGTGCGGATGGATCAGCCCTACTCGCGCATGGCCGACATGGTGCTCGACACGCAGTTCTACAACGTGAGCGACCCGCGGCCGTACGACGACACCGGCTGGACGCTCGGCGCGATGCGCAACGTCAAGACCGTGCGCGTGACCGACAAGAGCGTCCTGCAAGTGCCGATGACGCTGCTCACGGCGGACGCCTCTGTGCGCGGGCGCGTCGTGGGGACGGGCACGAGCTTCGTCATCAACCACAACACGGACAACACGCTCGCCACGCTCCGCTTCCGCCTGAGCGACGTACGGATGGCCGCCGCCGAAGAACCTTTCAAGGTCGGCGAACGCCAGTTCAACGCCGGCTCCTTCGTCATCAAGGGCGAGGGCAATCCGGCGGACTTGCGGCAGAGGTTGGAAACGGCAGTCACGGAGTTGGGCTTGACGGCCTACGCGTCGGACAAGCCCCCGGCGGTCAAGACACACGAGATGGCCGTGCCGCGCATCGCCATTGTCCACAGTTGGATCAACACGCAGAACGAGGGCTGGTATCGCGTCGAGTTCGACCGTTACAAGATTCCCTACACGTACATCTCCGACCAGGTCTTGCGCACGACGCCGAACCTGCGCGAGAGGTTCGATGTCATCATCTACCCGCCCGTCGGCGGCACGGCGCAGCAGGTCGTCCAGGGGCTGCCGATGCGCGGCGAGCCGATCCCTTGGAAGCAGTCGGAGCTGACGCCCAACTTCGGCACCTCGCCCGACCAGACCCAAGACATGCGCGGCGGGATGGGGCTGGTGGGGCTGAACAATTTGCAAAGGTTCGTGGAGGAGGGCGGGCTCTTCGTCGCCGTGACGAGCAACGCGCGCATCCCCATCGACTACGGGATGGTCTCGGGCGTCGCCGTGCGCGACACGACCCAGTTGCAGGCGCGCGGCTCCGTCTACAACGCGACCTTCTCAGACCGCAGGAGTCCGATTGCATACGGCTACGGCGAGACGCTGCCCGTCTACTTCAACCAGTCGCCCGTCTTTCAGGTCGCCGCGGGCGGCGGGGGCGGCGGCGGCGAAGGCGGGCCGCCGGCGGCCGCGACGGGCCGGCCTTCGGGGCGCGGGACTTTGAACGACCCGGACATCGTGCAGGCGATGCCGCAGGCGTCACCGACGCCGAAGCGTCCGCCGGGACGGCCGGGCGAGGAGCCGCCGGGCGACGAGCAGCGGCAGCAGCAGCGGAGCCCCTTCTACACGCCGCCCGACGAGCGGCCGAGGGTCGTGCTGCGCTTCGCGTCGGACGAGAAGAACCTTCTGGTGAGCGGGATGCTGGCGGGCGGGTCGGAGCTGGCGAACGCGCCGGCCGTGGTAGACGTGCCCGTCGGGCGCGGTCACGTCCTGCTCTTCGCCAACAACCCGATGTGGCGGCACCAGACGCAGGGCTCCTTCTTCCTCCTCTTCAACGCCGCGCTCAACTACGACTCGCTCGGCGTGGGGCACGCGCCCGAAGCCGCCCCCGCGCGCACGCAGTCGGACGAAGACGAGCAGCATTGAAAGCAACGATGAGCTATGAGCGCTGAACGATGAACTGAAGGCAAGAGGCTTACAGTTCATCGTTCAGCGCTCATAGCTCATCGTTTCACTTCACCGTCACGGTGACGGTCTGCGAGCCGCAGTGCGTAGAGAAGTGGACGGTGTAGAGGCCGGGCCTTTTGCTGACCGACTTGACCGTGTATCTCACCCAGCCGTTGCCGCCCGCGGCCGGGCCTTCGCGGAAGACCGCGATGTCGGCCCAGCTCGGCGTGCTGACGTTGACGGCGCCCGACTCGCCCGGGCCGCCGAGGACGAGGAAGGCCGCGCCGCCGCCGCGGATGGTTAACGTAGAGGCGCTGGCGTACAGCGCGCACGGCGCAGGCCGCGCCTGCCCCCTTAACGGTTCGGCGCCCTTCAAGACTTCCGGTGCGACGGCCGTGCGCGCAACGGTCTTCGCCTCCCGTCCGGCGGGCGTCGGCGCGGGCGTGGCGGCGGGCTTCAACGTGCGGCTCTCGACCACGGTCGCCGTGGGCTCCGCACCCACCTCCGCCGTCTCGTCCGACTCGTGCGGGGCTTCGGTCTTGTCCGGAGGCGTGGGCGTGTCGGCGCGGACTTCGGACGGCGGGCGGGACGGCGGCGCGGCGCGGCCGGCCGCGGCGGCCGACGCCAGCAGAGAGTTGATCCAGACGCCGCAGGCGACGCCGAGCGCGACCGCCACCACCACCGCGACCGCGAGCGTGGCGCCCTCCGAGTGCCGGCGCGCGTTGGCCGCCGTCACGTCTGCGGCCGGGTCGAAGATCGTCTTGGCTGGTTTCGCTCCGTCGCTCATAAGGGGGTCGGCTTCGGTAGACTTGAGAAGGCCGCGCGAGTGGCGCTTATATCACGCCCGGTGCCCCTCTTCAACGACGAACCGGGGCGGCGTCACACAGATTGATCGGGCGTGCCGGCCCGAGCCTACTCGCGGCCGACGCCGAGCGCGTCGGCGACGCGGTTGATGTAGTTGAACCAGGAGGCGATGAGTGTCATTTGAAGGATCGCCCGGTCGTCGAAGCCGGCGTCGCGCAGGCGCGCGTGGTGTTCGGGCGTGACGCGCGTGGCGTCGCGCGTGAGCTGCGCGACGTAGTCGAGCATGAGGCGGTCTTGTTCGGAGACGGGCGCCGTCGTGTAGTCCTCTTGCAGCGCCCGGACTAACTCTTCATCCAATGTCACGCGACGCAGAAACTCTGCGTGGGACTCGATTCAATAGTGGCACCGGTTGACGACCGAGACGACCGTCGTAATCATCTCGTGCTGGCGGCGGCTCAGGGGCAAGTCGGGTGACATCAGCACGCCGAAGGTCGCGAAGGCGTGGTAGAGCGCTTCGGGGATGAGGCTGTGCGAGGCCACGATCCCCGAGGACTCGCCGTCGGGCGTCGGGTGGACGGGCGTGGCGTACTCCTCGGGGTAGAGCCCGCGCTGCGCCTCCATCGCGCGGCGCAGGCGCTCGTCCGCCTCGTCGAAAGGGACGGTCTTAATCCAGGTCATCTGTGAACTCCCTCCTCCTTTGCAAGAGAAGATAATAGACGGGCAGCCCGAGCGCCACCACCCCCAGCCCCGCGAGCGCCTGAAGCGGGCTGCCGGCCGCGAGCAGGAAGAGGAGCCCCCCGCTCAAGATTAAGTAGACGATGGGCGTCAGCGGGTAGAGCGGCGTCAGGTACTCGGAGGCCGGCCCTCTGCGGCGCAGCCGGAAGAGCCCGGCCACCGTCAGCGTGACGAAGAGCACGACGGCGAAGAGGAAGTAGGAGATGATCTGGTCGAACGAGCCGAGCAGCACGAGCAGGGAGGCGAGCGCGGCCTGCATCAGTACCGCGCGGACGGGGGCGCCCGTGCGCGGGTTGAGCCGCGCCGCGGCCGGCAGGAACAGGCCGTCGCGCGCCATCGCGAAGTAGACGCGCGGCGCAGACATCGTGTAGGCCGCGAGGCTCCCCAGCACCGCGACGACGACGACGCACGTGAAGAAGAGCGCGCCCGCCGGCCCGAAGAGCGCCTCGCCCGCCTGCGCCGCGAACGCCTCGCCCGAAGTCACGCGCTCGGGCGCGACGAGGTAGACGAAGGCGGCGCTCGTCAAGACGTAGACCGCGGTGACGACCAAAACCCCCAGCACGAGCGCGAGCGGCAGCGTCCGCCGCGGGTCGCGCACCTCGCCGCCGAGCTTGCTCAAGTCCCACCAGCCGCCGAACGAGAAGAAGGCCGAGACGAGCCCGCCCGCCAGCGCGCCGCCTAACAACGGCGACCCGGCGCGGCGCGCGACGAACGGCGCGAAGTGCGACCAGTCGCCCAGACCCCGCCCGAAGCCCCACGCCAGGATGAAGAGCAGCAGCGCGAGTTTCACAATCGTCAGCCAGCGCACGACCCACCCGCCGAGCCGCACGCCGCCCGCGTTGACCGCCGCCAGCGCGAGCACCGATGCCAAGGCCAGCGCCTTCACCCCGGCGGGCTGGAGCCCCGCGGCGTAGCCGACGTAAGAGGCCGCGCCGACGGCGAGCGCCGCCGTCAGCCCCGGGTCGAGCACGAGGAAGCCCATCCAACCGTAGAGGAAGGCGAGCGCGGGGCCGTAAGCCTCGCGCAGGTAGACGTAGCCGCCGCCCGCCGCGGGGAACCGCGCCGCCAGCTCGCCGTAGCAGAGCGCGCCCGACAGCGCCATCAGCCCCGACAAAAGCCACACGACCAGCAACAGCAGCGGCGACCCCAGGGACTTCGTCATCGCCGCCGGCGTCAGAAAGATGCCGACGCCCACGACCTCGCCCACGACGACCGCCGCCGCCGTCACGAGCCCGATCTGCCGCTTTAATCCCGAGTCAGGAGGTGTTTGCACGTCTGTAGTCGCCGCTTCTCGTGCGTGCGAATGGCATTCCCACGCGTGGGAATGCCATTCCCATCCATCGGAACGCCATTCCCATCCATCGGAACGCCATTCCCACGCGCGGGAATGGCATTTCCACGCGAGAGAATAGCGTTCCCACGCGCGGGAATGCCATTCTCGTCCGTGGGAATGCCATTTCCATGCATGGAAATGGCATTGCGTCGCGTGGAAATGCCATTGCGTCGCGTGGAAATGCCATTGCGAGGCGTCGCAATAGCGTTGCGAGGCGTTGCAATGCCATTGCGACGCGACGCAATGGCGTTGCGACGCCTCGCAATGGCGTTGCGTCGCGTCGCAATGGCATTCCCGCACCCGGGAACGCCGCTAAAATACCACGCGCGCGGCGAACTGGAAGGCGCGGGGGCCGCCGGAGCCGAAGACGCCGCCCGCGGTCGTCACGGGGCGGCCGAAGGAGGAGGAGCGCAGGAAGCCGGGGCTCGAAGCGTCCTGGCTGTCGCGCGCGAGCACGTTCGAGTAGCCCGAGTAGTTGACGTTCGAGACGCCGAGCACGTTCGTCACGTTGAAGAGGTTGAAGACCTCCGCGATGGGCTCGATGGTCACGCCGCCGCGCAGCTCGAAGGGGCGCGCGAGGCGCAGGTCGAGCGAGTTGAACGAGTCGTTGAAGCGCGCGTCCTCGCGGACGAGCGGCAGGCGGCGCGTCGGGTCGCTCGTCGCGGCGTTGAGCTGCGTGAGGTACGCGTTCAGCTCCGCGCCGTTGTGGAAGAGTCGGCCGCCCGCGTTGCGTTGCAGCCCGGGGACGCGCGCGCTCCCGTCGGGCAGGAGGATGTCCAACGGCACGCCCGAGGCCACCGTCCAGAGCGGCGCGAGGCGCAGGCCGAGCGGCGCGTCGAAGACGCCCGCGAAGGCGAAGCGGTGGCGCTGGTCGTTGGGCGTGGGGCCGTATTCGAGCTGAAGGTTCGAAGGGTCAACCGGCCCGTTCGAGAAGGGTATCTGGTCGTCGTTCGCGTAGTTGAAAGCCTTCGAGAGCGTGTAGGAGGCGCGGAACTGGAAGCGGTTTGCGCGGCGCCCCTCGAAGCTGACGAGCAGTCCGTCGTACTTCGTCTTCACGCTCGACTCGACGTTCTTGACGAGGTCGGGGCCGCCGACGACGGGGTTGAAGACCTGTCCGATGGTGCGGCCGATGATGAAGTGCGTGCCGAGGTTGTGCAGGTAGTCGGCGCGCACGGCGAAGCCGCCGCCGAGCTGTCGCTGCACGCCGAGGTTGAACTGCTGCACGGTCGGGTTCTGAAGTCCGTTGTCGATGATGTTGATGCCGCCCGCGCCCGCGCCGGGCAGGAGGAAGCCCGCGAAGGGGTTCGAGAGCGTCGGCGCGGGCGGCGGGAACTGCCCGCACGCGGGGTTGAAGAGACACTCGGGCGCGAGGAAGAAGACGTTGCCGGCCCTCACCTCGATGGGCAGCGCGCGCCCGTCGAGGCCGCGCTCCAAAGACTGCACCTCAAGCGTCACGCGGTCGTAGTAGATGCCGTAGCCGCCGTGCAAAGAGGTCTTCTCATCTTCGCTCGACCAGTTGAAGCCGACGCGCGGCGCGAAGTTGTTCCGGTCGGCCTTGCGGTCGCCGTGCAGGAACGGGAGCACGAGCGGGTTAATCCCTCCGGGGTAGCGGCTGACGTTCTTCACGTCCGTGTCCAGCTCGTAGCGCAGTCCGAAGTTCAGCTTGAACGTCTGGCGGACGCGCCAGTCGTCCTGCACGTAGGCGGCGAGGTAGGTGTTGTCGGCGTCGGGGATGTTGAGCGGGCGCGCGGGGAAGGCGCTGCGGAGCGTGACGGCGAAGAGCAGGTCGTTGTCGTCCACGCGCCCGTCGCCGTTGCGGTCGAAGTCGGGGAAGTCTTCGATCAACTCGATGCGGCCCTGCCGGAAGACGCCGAGGTCGAAGTCGGCGAGCACGCGCTGCGCCTCGCCGCCGAGGCTGACGGTGTGGCTGCCGCGGACGGTCGTGAAGTGGTCGGCGAACTGGAAGCGCTTCTGCTTCGTCGCCTGCGGCACGCGGAACGAGGCGCCGTCCTGGATGGAGGGGAAGGTGAGCTGCGGCCCCTGCGTGACGGGCGCGGTCGTGTTCGAGAAGGTGCTGTAGCTGAAGACGAACTCGTTGAGGCTGTAGGGCGAGAGGATGTGCGTGTAGTTGAAGAGGAGCGAGTGGGTGCGGTTGCGGCTCGACTGCCGCTGCGAGGCCGAGCCGATGGAGCGGATGAGCGTGCTGGCCGCAACGTCCTCCTCGCGCTGGACGGAGTAGCGCAGGCGCAGGTTGTCGGTGTCGGTCGGCTGCCAGTCGAAGCGCTCGGTCGAGAGCAGGTCGTCGAGCGGCGCGTCGGCGAACGAGCGCGTGATGGTGCGGCGCACAACGTCGCGCGCGCCGACGAGCACCGCGCCGTCCTGGTTGCGGTATTCGAGCGAGCCGAAGAACCACGCCTTGTCTTTTTTAACCGGGCCGCCGAACGTGAAGGAATACTGCTCGCGGTCGAAGGGCGGCTTGTCGTTCAGCGCGCGGTCGAAGGTGGCGGGCAGACCTTGAAACAGGCTCCCGCGGAAGAAGGCGGAGGCCGAGCCGTGGAACTCGTTCGTCCCCGACTTCGTCACGATGTTGACGACGCCGGAGCCCGAGCGGCCCGTGCGCGCGTCGAAGCGGTTGGTGGCGATCTGGAACTCCTGCACCGCGTCCTGCGAGACGTTCTGCACCGCGCCGCCGACCACGTCGTCGTTCGTGTCGGCGCCGTCCACGGTGACGCTGCCGCCGCGGCCGAACTGCCCGGCCGAGGAGATGACGACCGTCTCCGTCTTCGTCGGGTCGAAGTTCGGCGCGGGCGCGTTGCCGGGCGTGAGCAGGGAGAGTTCGAGGAAGTTGCGGCCGTTCAAAGGCAGGTTCTCGATCTCGCCGGTGTCGATGACGCGGTCAACCTTCGACGACTCCGTGTCGATGAGCGGGACGGCGCCGTCGAGGACGACCTTTTCGGTGATGTCGCCGACCTTGAGGGTCACGTCGAGCGGGACGCTCTGGCCGACGCGCAGAGGGACGGGCGCCTCGGGACTCCAGGCGGCGAACCCTTTCGCCTCGACCCTCACCTCGTAGTCGCCGGGCGGCAGGCTCGTGAACGCGTACGCGCCCTCCCCGTTCGTCTGCGTCTCGCGCGCGGCGCCGGTGGCGACGTTGGTCGCGCGGACGTTCGCGCCGGCGACGACCGCACCGTTCGGGTCTGTAATGACGCCGCGCAGCGTCGCCGACGCCGACTGCTGCCGCGCGGCGGCCGGGTACACAGAGAGCACGAGCGCCGCGCAGAGGGCCGCGCCCGTCTGCCGTATCTTTTTTCTCATCGGGGTTCGCCTGTTCCGAAACGAAAAGCGCGAGGTAGAACGTGAGGCGTATTAGCACACAACTCCCTGCGCACTGTCATGGGCGCAAAGTTGGAGGCGCGAGCCCGCCTTTAGTTTGAGGAAGGGGAAAGAAGTGATGAATGACGAGTGATGAATGATGAATCTAACCACGCGGCCATATTCATCATTCATCACTCGTCATTCATCATTCTTAGTTCTATTCCGCCACGCGGTATTCGAGCAGGAAGCGTCCTATTTGAATGTTGGCGCGGCCGCCGGCGGGCGGGTTGATGAGGAGCGAGCGGACGCCCGTGCCCTTGCGCGTGCTGCGGCGCGCCTCGACGTCGCCGACGGGGTCGCCGGTCGCGGCGCGGTAGAAGCTGACGCGGATCGAGTCGTCGGACGCGCGCGTGTAGCCGAAGACGTACTGCCCGGCCGGCAGTTCGAGTTCGCCCACGCGCAGGGGCGCTTGCGTCAAGAAGAAGTGCGAGTACTTGCCCTCGGCCGAGTAGCCGGCCGTGATCATCACCACGCCCGCGATGAAGCGGCCGCGGCCGTCGGTGACGCCCGAGGCGGTGCGGAACTCGGTCTCGATGTTCTCCTTGATGACGGGCGCGCGCGCGGGGATGACGCGGCGCAGCTCGTCCGGCGTGGCCGTGCGCCAGCGCGCGCGCGCGGGCACCGCCGATGCAAGGCCCGCGGCCGCGAGCAGCAATGCCGCGACGGCGGCCGACAGTTTCGCGTTCCTCATCCTGCTCCTCCGATGAATGCCGACGGCTTACCGAATGCGACGGGAGTCGTCTTCCTTTATAATCCGGCGCAGAGTCCGGCCGCGGGTTCAACATCCGAGCCCTTCGTCAAAGATGCGCCTAACGTCCCGCCGCACCAAGTGTAGCGCACTCCCACTCAAGTTGCTCATCCCCGTGCTCCTCGTCTGCGCGGGGAGGGCGGGCGGGCTCGACCCCGGGCGCGCGGCCGGCGAGTTCGCGCGCCGCGCGTGGCAGACCGACAGCGGGCTCCCGCAGAACACCGTCCACTCCATCGCGGAGACGCAGGACGGCTACGTCTGGGTCGCCACCGAAGAGGGGCTCGCACGCTTCGACGGCCTGGGCTTTAAAATCTTCGACCGGCAGAACACGCCCGCGCTCAAGAGCAACGACGTGCGCGCGCTGCTCGCGGGCGTCAGGGCGCGCGACCTCTGGGTCTGCACCGCGGCCGGCGTCGCGCGTCTCTCCGACGGCGAGTGGCAGACCTTCACGAACGCCGACGGCCTGGCGAGTGACGACGTGGCCGCGGCTTACGAAGACCGCGCGGGCGCCGTCTGGTTCGCGACCTCCGCGGGACTGAGCCGCTACGCGGACGGAAAGTTCGAGAGCTTCACGACGAAGGACGGCCTGAGCGGCGGCGGCGTCCTCTCCGTCGCGGAGGACTCGGAGGGCGCTCTCTGGGTCGGCACGGACGAAGGGCTCAGCCGCTTCCAGGCGGGCGCCTTTCAAGCCGAGGGCACGACGGGCGCGAACCTGCCGCGCGGCGTCACCGCAATCGTGCGCGGCGACGACGGGTGCCTGTGGCTCGGCACGGCCGCCGGGCTCGCGTGCCTGCGCGGAGACGACATTAAAACTTACACGACCGCCGACGGCCTGCCGAACGACCGCGTCACCGCGCTCCGCAAAGGCGGCGGCGGCGACCTCTGGGTCGGCACGGCCGCGGGGCTCGCGCGCCTGCGCGGCGGACGCTTCGAGACCTTCAAAGGCGAGGACGACGGGCTCTCCGACGGCCTCGTCCTCTCCATCTTCGAGGACGCCGAAGGGAGCCTCTGGGTCGGCACGGAGTCCGAAGGGTTGACGCAGCTCAAGGACAGGAAGTTCACGACCTACACGACGCGCGAGGGCTTGGCGAGCGACCTCGTCAAGTCGATCTACGAAGACCGGCAGGGCGGCGTCTGGGTCGGAACGTACGGCGGCGGCCTGAGTCTTCTGAAGGACGGCCGCTTCAAGACCTACACGACCGACGACGGGCTGGCGAGCAACATCGTGCTTTCGCTCGCCGAAGGCGCGGACGGCGCGCTGTGGGTCGGCACGCCCGACGGGTTGTCGAAACTGCGCGACGGAAAGTTCACGACCTACACTTCGGCGGAAGGACTGCCCAACGACTTCGTCCGCTCCATCTACGCCGACCGCGCGGGCGCGCTCTGGGTCGGCACGCGCGGCGGGCTCGCGCGCCTGAAGGGCGAGGAGTTCGAGACCTACACGACCGCGGAAGGATTGCCCGACGACTTCGTCGGCACCATCTACGAGGACGCGGGCGGGGTCTTGTGGGTCGGCACGCTCGGGGGCTTGAGCCGCTTCGACGGCGGGCGCTTCAAGACCTACACGACGCGCGACGGGCTCTCCGACAACGTCGTCATCTCCATCCACGGCGACGCCGAGGGGCGCCTCTGGATCGGCACGAACGGCGGCGGGCTGAACCTTTTCAAGGACGGCCGCTTCAACTCGTTTACCACGCGCGACGGCCTGCCGAACGACACGATCTACCGCGTGCTCGAAGACGGGCGCGGCCGCCTCTGGATGAGTTGCAACAAGGGCGTGTTCAGTCTCGACAAGTCGGAGCTGGAGGCTTTCGCCGCGGGCCGGACGCGCGCGCTCAACCCGGTCGTCTACGGCACGGCCGACGGCATGCGAACGCGCGAATGCAGCGGCGGCGGCCACCCTTCGGCGTGGCGCGACCACGCGGGGCGTCTGTGGTTCTCGACCATCAAGGGCGTCGCGGTTATCGACCCCGAGCACATGCCCTTGAACACGCAGCCGCCGCCCGCCGTCGTCGAACAGGTGCGCGTTGACGGCGAGGCGGTCGCGCCCGAGGTGAGGCTGCCGCCGGGCAAGAGCCGCTTCGACTTCTACTACGCGGGCCTCAGCTTCGTCGCGCCGGAGAAGGTTCGTTACCGCTACAGGCTCGAAGGGTTCGACAAGGACTGGGTCGAGGGCGGCGACCGGCGCGTGGCCTACTACACGAACCTCGGGCCGGGCGAGTACAACTTCATGGTCATCGCCTGCAACAACGACGGCGTCTGGTCGAGCCAACCCGCGACGTTCCGCTTTCAACTGCGGCCGCACTTCTACCGCACCTACTGGTTCTACGCGCTCGTCGTCTTAGGCTTGGGACTCGTCGGCTGGCAGCTCTACGCGCTGCGGCTTCGCCAGGTGCGCGGGCGCTACTCGGCCGTGCTACAGGAGCGCAACCGCATCGCGCGCGAGATACACGACAACCTCGCGCAGGAGATACTCGGCATCTCGGTGCAGCTTGAGATCGTCGCACGCATGTTGACGACCACGCCCGACGCCGCGCGCAAGCACCTCGACCGCGCCCGCGCCCTCGTCCGCAGCAGCGTCGCCGAGGCGCGCAGGTATGTTTGGGATTTAAGGTCACAGTCTTTGGACGAGCGCGATTTGCCCGCCGCGCTCGCCGAGATGACGCGGCGTCTGACGGCCGAGAGCGGCGTGCAGACGCAGTTCTCGGTCGGCGGCACGTTCCGCCCGCTCGCGCCGCAGGTCGAGAACAACCTCCTGCGCATCGGGCAGGAGGCCGTCGGCAACGCCGTCCGCCACGCGCAGGCGCAGACCGTCTCGGTCAGTCTGGACTTCGGCGCGCGCGAGGTGCGCCTCGAAGTGAAAGACGACGGGCGCGGCTTCGACGCGGCCAACTACGACGGGGGCAAAGGCGGCCACTTCGGCCTCGTCGGCATGCGCGAGCGCGCCGAGCAGATGGGCGGCAGCGCCAACGTCAAAAGCACCCCCGGCGCGGGCACCGAGGTGACGGTGCGCGTGCCGATTGAGGCTTAGACCGATGTTCGGGGCTCGGAAATTCTTCGCCGTCGGCCGGGACGTTTGAGATGGTCAGTCTCTCTTCATACGACATCATCGTCGAGTGCCAGAAGCGGCACGGCGCGGGGGAGTTCTTCCCGCGCACCGACGGGCTACAGGAGGAGGAGCGCCGCGCCGCCCAACGCCGGCGCTTCCTCGAAGCCAACCCGGAGACCACGGCCTCCCACCGCGACGCGATCCTCAGGGCCGCCGTCACGCCCGGCATGACCCGCGGCGAGGCGACCGCCGCGTGGGGGCTGCTCGACGAGGACACGGCCAACGTCTACGGCCACGTGGCGGAGAGCCGCGCGGTCGTCTACGCGTACTTCACGGGCTTCAACGTCGGCGCGACCTGCGCCCTTTACATGGCGGGCGACGTGCTGGCGGGCGTCCGCGAGACGCGCGACCTCGTCGAGCCGCACCCGAGGGAGACGGACATGAAGCTCGCCGACCGTTACCTCGGCCTCTTCTGTTTTTATGAGCTGAGCAACGGCGTGGTGATCGGCACGGACATGGACGAGTACCGGAACCCGCCGGACATCCTCGCGATGAACATGCACCGGACTGAGGCGATCCCGCGCTTCTCGGAGGACGAGGCCGCGATGAAGAGCCTGGAGACGCGGCTGATCGGGCACGGCGTCTACAGCGACTACCTGGAGGCGTTGCGGCGGTTGGGGACGGACGTTGACCACGCCACGCTGGCCGAGCGCTGCGAGGCGGCCGTGTCGGTCAAGCGGCCTTACGCGAGCTGGCTCTTCAACATGCCATGACGAGTCTGACGGACGAGCTTGAAGCGTTGCAGAGGCGGCTGAAGTCGCTCGCCGCCTCGGGCGCGGCGCAAGACCGCGCCGGGGCCGAGCGCGCGCTGGCGAGCTACCTCTCGGCGCACCGCCTCGCGCGCCGCCCCGTCCGCTGGGCGTCGGACGCGCGCGAAGCCACGCGACTCGTCGCCGTCGCGCCTGATGCCGGGTCGGCGTACGACGAACTCATCGACGCGCACGTCCGGCTGGACACGCTCTTGCGAGAGAAGGGCGGCAAGTCAACCGAGGAGCAGTGGAGGGGCGCGCCGGAGGTTGCACTGGGCGCGGGCTTCGAACGGTTCTGGGGTCGTGTCCGGCAGTTGGTGATCGGGCCGGACGTCATCCTCTCCGTGCCTTGGATGATCTACGAGCCCCGGCACACGCCCGACCGCGGGCTCCGCGTGTCCAGAGACGGCGTCTGGTATCTGGCGCAAAACCTGATAGAGCTTTTGTCTTCGTCGGCCCGCGGCTTCATCTGGTGGCGCACGGCCAACCCCTTGCAGCGCGCGGTCAGCAAACTTCGGCTGCGCATCATGCGCGACCTGTTGGACGCCTTCGAGGCGGGGCTCTGGCAGTTCTGGGCGACGCCCGTCGAGATCATCGCCCTCCCGCGCCCGGCGCTGTTGTTCGACGAAGACGAGTGGCTGCATTCCGAAGACGGCCCGGCGGTGAGTTGGCCCGGCAGTGACCAGTGCTACTACCACCTCAACGGCATCCACGTCCCCGAGGAGGTCGCCATGACGCCCGCCGACCGACTCGACCCGCGCCTCATGCTCTTCGAGCCCAACGCGGAAGTGCGCCGCGAGATCATCCGCAAGGTCGGCATCGAGCGCGTCTGCGAGGCGCTCGGCGCGCGTTGCATCGACCGGAGCGGCGACTACGAGCTGCTGCTGCTCGACCTGCGCGACGGCCGCGTGCGCCCGTTCCTGAAGATGAGAAACCCGTCCGTCCCTGGCGTCTATCACGTTGAAGGCGTGCATCCGAACTGTCGGACGGTGGCGGAGGCGCTCGCGTGGCGCAACCAGTCAGACATACCGCCGACGGTGCTGACGTGATATGTTTCTCGCGGAGAGGAGGGTTTGAATGATGAGCGACCACAAGGCCGGAGACGACCCGACGCGCACCTGGTATCAGCAGGGCGACGTGACCATTAAGCCCGTCGCCGCCGTCCCCTCGGGCGCGAGCCCTCTGGGCGGGCGCGTGTTGGCGGAGGGCGAGGCGACCGGGCACAAGCACCTCGCCGAGGCGGAGGACGTTCTGCTCTTCATGCATGAAGGCGCGCTCTACATGCGCGTCCCCTCGGGCACGCGCGTCGTACACGAGGAGCACCACGCGCTGGACATCCCGCCGGGCGACTACCTCGTGGGGCAGGTGCGCGAGTACGACCACTTCGCAGAGGAGACGCGCCCTGTCTACGATTAGATTTGCGGCGACACGGACGCAGGACACCCTTTCATGAGCGGCGAGAAGATACGCATAGTCGTGGTGGACGACCAGGCGGTGGTGCGGCAGGGCTTCGTCTCCCTCATCAACACCGTCGCCGACATGGAGGTCATCGCCGAGGGCACGGACGGCCGGCAGGCGGTCGAGCTGTACAGGAAGCTCCGGCCGGACGTGCTCTTGACCGACCTGCGGATGCCGGTCATGACCGGCGTCGAGGCCATCGCCGCCATCCGGCGCGAGTTCCCCGGCGCGCGCGTCATCGTGCTCACGACCTTCGACGGCGACGAGGACATCTACCGCTCACTACAGGCCGGCGCGCAGGGGTATCTCCTCAAGGACATGTTCTTCGAGGAGTTGGAGGACGCCATCCGCACCGTCCACGCGGGAGGCCGTCGCATCCCGGGCGTCGTGGCCGAGCGTCTGGCGGGGCGCGTCGGCGGGTCGGACTTGACGGGGCGCGAGTTGGAAGTCCTGGAGCAGATCGTCTTCGGGCGGAGCAACAAGGAGATCGCCGCCGCGCTCGACATCAGCGAGGCCACCGTCAAGAGCCACGTCAACAACATCCTCAGCAAGCTGGGCGTGGCCGACCGCACGCAGGCCGCCACCACCGCCATCCGGCGCGGACTCGTCCGCCTGCCGGACGCCCCGCCCGGCTCCAACTAAAGTTGGAGCACTGTCACCATCTTCATTCCGATGACAGCGCGGGGGGCGGGTGGTACTTTTAACTCCCCTGGCTTGATATCCCGGCCCGGGGCGCGAGTGAGCCGGCGGCCATCCCGCCACGACCTGTTGCTGACCGACCAAAACCCGGCAGCCGGCCCACCAGGATAAAGCGCCCCCGGCCGGGCTTCCCTTTTTAAACCACTTTTACACCGCACAGAGTCTCTGTTCTTCCTTTTTAGGGAAATTCGGGTCTCGGAGAAGGAACATTCCTTCTCCGAGACCCAAATTTCCGTCTTCGAGGCTCAACATTTCTCCTCCGGGAAGGAACATTCCTCCTCGAACAAGGAAATTTTCTTCTGTGAGAAGGAATGTTTCTCCTCGAAGAAGAAAAATTCCTTCTCGGAGAAGAAAATTTCCTTCCCGAAGGAGGAACTTTCCTTCTCGAAGGAGGAACTTTCCTTCTCGGAGGAGGAATGTTCCTTCCCCGAGGAGAAACATTCCTCCTCGGGGGAGGAAATTTCCTCCCCCGAGGAGGAACGTTGGGCTTCCGAGGCCGAATTCTGCCCCCGAGACCTACCCGCTACCGCGTGTGTTGCTGGCCCGTGTGGCCCGCGCCCGCCCGGGGAAACGCGCCCGTCCGCTCGGTCATCCAAATTTCGTCTGATTCCCATACAAGGAGACTCTTACTCTCATGACTTATCGAGACTGGAATTCCAGCAGACGTACGAACGGGCTGGTCGGCGGGCTTCTGCTCGCGGGCGCTCTGGCGGTCGCGGCCCTCGGCGGCTTCGCGGCCTCGGCCGAATCGACGGCGGCGGCGGACGCGCCCGCGGTGGTCGCGCAGGCACCGCAGGGCTCTTACGCCGACGTGCTCGCGCGCGTCACGCCCGCGGTCGTCACCGTCCGCGCCTCGCGCCACACGCGCGAGGCCCAGCAGTTCCCTTTCATGGACGACCCGACGCTCCGCGAGCTGTTCGGCAACCGCCTCCCGCAGCAGCAGCCGCCGCGCAGCGAGGAGCACGTCGAGCGCGGCCTCGGCTCCGGCGTCATCGTCTCGGCGGACGGCTACATCCTGACCAACCACCACGTCGTTGACGGCGCGGAGGAGATCAAGGTTGACCTCAACGACGGCCGCACGCTCAACGCGAAGGTCGTCGGCACAGACCAGCCCTCCGACCTCGCCGTGCTCAAGATCGAGGCGACGGGCCTGCCCGTCCTCCCGCTCGGCGACTCCGACCGGGCGCGCGTCGGCGACGTGGCGCTCGCGGTCGGCAACCCGCTCGGCATCGGCCAGACCGTGACCTCCGGCATCATCTCGGCCAAGGGGCGCACGACGGGCCTCTCCGACGGCAGCTTCGAGGACTTCATCCAGACCGACGCGGCCATCAACCGCGGCAACTCCGGCGGCGCGCTCGTCAACGCCTCGGGCGAACTCATCGGCATCAACTCGCAAATCTACTCGCCGACCGGCGGCAACATCGGCATCGGCTTCGCCATCCCTTCGAACATGGCGAAGGACGTGATGGCGCAGTTGATTAAGACGGGCCACGTCCGCCGCGGCATGCTCGGCGTCAACATCCAGCCCGTCACGGCCGACCTCGCCGCGAGCCTCGGGCTCGGGCAGGCGCGCGGCGCCATCGTCAGCGGCGTGCAGGCCGGCGGCCCGGCCGACCGCGCCGGCGTCAAGCGTGGCGACGTGATTACCGCCTTCAACGGCACGCCCGTCACCGACAACAACACGCTCCGCAACGCCGTCGCGCGCACGCAGCCCGGCAACGTCGCCACGCTCAACGTCTCGCGCGACAACCGCGAGCAGCAGCTCAGCGTCACGCTCGGCGAGCTGCCCGTTGACACCGCCCGCGGCGAGCGCGCCGAGGGCGAGGGCGCGACGCACGAGAGCGCCGGCGGCCTCGGGCTCTCCGTCCAGCCGCTCAGCCCCGCGCTCGTCCAGCGCTTCAACCTGAAGGACGCGACGCAGGGCCTCGTCGTCACCGACGTGGCCGAGTCGGGCGCCGGCGCCGAGGCCGGCATCCAGCCCGGCGACGTGATCGAGGAGGTGAACCGCCAGCCCGTCCGCACCGTCGCGGAGTTGCAGGCGGCGCTCAAGGGCTCGGGCGAGCGCCCCGCGCTCCTGCTCGTCAACCGCGGCGGCAACGACGCCTTCGTCCCCGTCCGCCCGCGCGCGCAGGCGCCGACGCGCTAACCACACGTCCCAACTCAAACACCACAACGCCCCGGCGCGGAGACCATCCGCCCGGGGCGTTCTCGCTATCAGATTTGAAATTTCAAATCTGAAATTTGAAATTACTTAGAGCAGCTCTTCGTGGCCGGACTCTCTGGCGAGCGTGTGCAGCTCCTTGAGGCGCTCGGCCTGGTCGCGGCTTGCGACGAGGAGGCAGTCGCCGGCGTCGATGATGACGAGGTCTCTGACGCCGAGCGTGAAGACGGGGCGCCCCGCGGCGGCGTGGACGAGGCAGCCGCGCGTGTCGAGCGTGACGACTTCGCCGCGCGTCGCGTTCGCGCCTTCGCCCCCGGCGCCGAGTTCGTAGACGGTGGCCCAGGTGCCCACGTCGCTCCAGCCCGGGTCTGTGACGACCGTGGCGAGCCCTTCGGCCTTCTCGAAGACTGCCGTGTCGATGGGCTCGCGGTCGAGACCCGCGAAAGCCTCCTCCATCGCCTCTTGCTCGCGCGGGGTTCCGAGGTGCGGCTCAAGCTTCATGAGCGCCGCGTGGTGCGCGGGCTTGTGCACCCGTATCAGTTCCAGCAGGCGCGAGGCGACCCACGCGCTCATCCCGGGGTTCCAGTAGTACGAGCCGGCATCGAGGAAGGCGCGCGCGCGCTCCGCGTTCGGCTTCTCCTCGAAGCCATCGATGCGGTACGCGCCTTCGAACCCTTTGAGCGCCTCGCCCGCGCGGATGTAGCCGAGGCCCGTGGTCGGGTGCGTGGGGCGCACGCCGACGATGACGCCCGCCGTCTCGCGCGCCGCGCGCGCGGACTCCAGGAGGACGCGGCGGAACTCCTCGCCGTCTCGGAAGTACGAGTCGGCCCAGCCGACGAAGATGACGGCCTCCGGCTCTTGCCGCGCGACGTGGAGCGCACCCAGCCCGACCGCGAGGTTCGTCCCCAGAGGGAACGGCTCGCCGATGATCTGTTCGGCCGGCACCTCGGGCAGCTCGGCGCGCGTCTGCCCGACGTGGCGCGCGCCCGTGACGACCCACACGTCCCGCGCCGGGATGACCGGCAGCACGCGCTCGACCGTCTGCCTCATCAAAGAGGACTCGCCCGCCAGCGCGTGGAACTGCTTCGGCCGCGCCTCGCGCGACAGCGGCCACAGGCGCGTCCCCGCGCCGCCCGCGATGAAGACCGCCTTCAACCCTTCGCTCATCTAGACGAATGCTCCTGTTTGAAAAAAGTAGGCAGTAGGCAGATGCAGTAGGCAGTTAAAAGCATTGCTGTCGGAGATTTTAATTCAACCGACCAACATCCGAAACGCGGAGCGTGCTGCCTATTGCCTACTGCCTACTGCCTACTGACTGAGCCTTCTCAACTCGAACGCGTCGAGCCAGACGTTGCCGAAGGCGGGGCAGGGCGCAGAGGCGCAGGGGCGCCGTTTGAGCGCGACGCGCACCGCGCCCGAGGGCGGCGCCGTGAAGTCGAGCGCGAACTCCTGCCAGCCGTCCGTGGACGGCGGGAGCGTGGCGATCTGCGCCAAAGACTCGCCCGACTTCGCCGCGGAGACGACCTCGACGAACGGCGGCCCGCCCGTCACCAGCCCCTTCGTGCGCGCCGCGAACGTGAGGCGGTAGCGCGCGCCCGGCTCGACCACGACGAGCCGCGAGACGGGCGGCCGCGAGGGCTCGGAGTTGCCCGCGTACTCGACCTTCAAACTGTGCGCGCCCTCGCGCGGCGAGTCGTCGTCGAGCGAGAGCTTGACGTTCTGCCCGGCCAGCGCGAAACGCCACCCGAAGCCCTCCTCGTCGGAGCGCACCTCGCCCTCGAACCCGCCGTCGCTCAGCGTCCCGACCGCGCCGCGCCCTTCAGACCAGACCCCGTAGGCGTCTGCGAAACGCTCCGCCGCGACCAAGTCCTTGACGAGCGTTCTGCGCGCCTCGTCGGTGAGGCGCGCGCCCGACCCGCTCAGGAGTTCCAGGCCCGCGCCCGGCTCGCCCTCTTTGATTAAGAACCCGACGAGGGCCAGCGTCTCTTCGGGCGTGCGCGGGTTCACGTCGCGCACGAGCGCGCGCGGGTCGTGGCCCGAAGCCTGCCAGAGCGTCTGGACGAGGTTGGGGTAGAGTCGCGGGTCGCTCTCGGCCGCGCGCCGAAGCTCCGCGACGGCCTCCTCGCGCGAGCCCGCCCGCAGCAGCGCGTTCCCCAACTGCCAGCGCGGCCGCCCGTAGAAGGGCGCGAGCGCGACGGCCCGGCGGAAGGCTTCGAGCGCGCCCGCCGTGTCGCCCGTCTCTTCACGCGTCTTCCCCAGCTCGTCCCAGATGACGTAGTCCCTGGGGCGCAGGCGCAAAGCCTCTTCGTAGGCAGGGGCCGCGCCCGCGTAGTCGCCGGAGTCGGCCAGGACGTTCCCGCGCGCGTAGTGCGCTTCAGGGTCGGAGGGCGCGAGCGCGACCGCAGCGTCGGCCGCCTCCTTTGAATCGGCCCTGCCCGCGTAGTCGGACACCACCCGCGAAGCCCCCGCGCGCACGGCCGTCCACGCGCACCAGAGGAAGAGCGCCGAGCAGGCGAGCGCAACTCCCGCGCGCAACGGAACCGCGACGTAACGCGTCTCTTGTGTCGGTTGGTCGGCGGGCAAGGTGGATAGTTGGAAAAAAGTTGTGCCCTCAGAAGTCTACGTTCTGAGGGCACGGGAAGCCGGGTGAAATTCCGTAACGGGCGCAGGCGAACTCTAGTCGCGGCACTCGTCGTTGCGCCCGCGCGGGGTGCCGGGGCTCGGGTTGGGGCCGCGGCGGCAGGGCGTGCTGATCACTCTGTTCGCGACGACGGCGAAGGTTCCCACGGTCGCCGCCGTGAGCGCGAGGGCCGTGGCGGTCCCGAGCCCGCCGCCGGCGCCGGCCGCCGTCGCGGCAGCCGTGCCCGCGCCCGCGCCCGCACCGGTCGCACCCGCGCCGGCCGCAGCCGCCGCGCCCTGCCCGACGATGGGCGCCGCGCCCGGCGTCGTCGAGGAGCAAACGTCGATAACGCCGCCCTGGTCGCCCTCGGTGCGCTGCGTCGAGCCGCCGGA
Source organism: Acidobacteriota bacterium (assembly GCA_019242475.1). Taxonomy (GTDB): domain Bacteria; phylum Acidobacteriota; class Blastocatellia; order Pyrinomonadales; family Pyrinomonadaceae; genus QHXN01. The sequence continues at coordinate 20,432 of JAFAVK010000132.1, forward strand.
CTCCACGCTGCCGACGTTGCCGCGGTTGGCCGTCAGGATGACGCAGCCCGAGACGAGCACGACGTTGACCTTGCCGCTCTCGAACGAGAGCGTCAGGTTCGTGTTCGGCGCGATGTCCACGCGGCCGATGCCCGGCAGGTTGACCGTGGCGCCGACGCCTTCGGGCGTCTGGATCGACTGCCCCGAGAAGACCGTATCGCCTGACTTGGCGCTGGTGCCGTTGACGGTGACGGCCTTGTTGCCCCTCGTCGTCAGACGCCCCTGGCTGCCGCCCTGCGCCGCGGTCGCCTTCGCGACGAGGCGGGCGGAGGCCGCCTGCACCAGCCCCGCGCTCAGGCAGACGTGCGTGACAGCCAGCGCGAGGCAGAAGGCGGTCGCCTTTACGATCCTGCTCTTGACGGTGATCATGGCCTTTGTCCTGTCGAGGCTTCTAAAACTTTCGCGGCTGCGGGCTGTTCAGACACGACGCCCGAGGCTAAAACACGTCGAGTCTAGTCTCTCGAACATTCACGGTCAATACTAATAAGGGCTAGTTTTTTGGCCGGTTAAGGGGTGCGAGGCCGTGGCCGCGGCCGTCAGCGCCAGCGCCGCGAAGGCGTTCGAGGGCACGTGGAGGCCGAACTCGACGAGGCTGTGGACGGCAACGCCGCAGAGCCCCGTCAGCGCGCCCAGGCAGGCCGCGCGCGCGAAGGGACTCCCCGCGCGCAGACGCGGCGCGGACTGCCTGACGAGCAGCCAGAGGAAGGCGAGCACGACGGCGGCGCCGAAGACACCGCCCGAGGCGAGCACCTCAAGGTAGTCGTTGTGCGCCTGCTGCGGGACGAGGCCGCCCGAGCCCTCGTGCCGTTCGCTGACGGCGACCCAGTAGCCGCCGAAGCCGACGCCCGCGAGCGGGTGCGCCGCGAACGTCCGCCACGTCGCGGCCCAGATGTCCTTCCGCCCCGCGTGCGTCGCGTCGGTCGTCCCCGCCGTCACCTCCTCGCCGACCGACGCCACGCGGTCGGCGACCGCGTCGCCGCCGAGCCAGACCATCCCGACCACTATCGTCAGGAGCAGCGCGAAGACGAGCCCGGCGCGCGCGGCCTTCGAGCCCGCGACGCGGTCGAGCGCGGAGGGCGTCCGCTTAAGATCACTCGCGCGGGTCACGCCGAAGGAGGCGCCGAGGAAGATGACCTGACAGAGCATCGCCAGGATGCCGCCGCGCGAGTTCGCGAGCACGAGCGCCGCCCAGAGCGGGAGCGCGAGCGCCAGCGGCACGAGCGCCTTCGCCCGCGCCACGCCCCGCCCCGCGACGAGCCCGAGCAGCACGCCCAGGGCCATCTCCGCCAGGTACGCGAAGTGGTTCTTGTTGATGAACTGCGCGTAGCCGGTGTTCGTGCGCAAGGCGGCGAGCAGGAAGCCCTCCTCGCCGCGCTGCGCCGTCTGCCGCACGATGCCGAAGAGCGCGGAGGCCAGCCCCGCCAAGACCACCGCGTAGAGGAGCGCGCGCAGCCGCCGCTCGGTGTCTGCGTAACGCAGGAGGAGCGCGAGGTAGGTGGTGTAGGTGAAGAGCAGGAGCGCGACGAGGCGCGTCTCGTAAGGGTCGTAGCTGACGGCGCCGCCGCCGAGGTCGAGCGACTGAAGCAGGGCGTAGGCGGCGAGCGCGAGGCCGGGCAGAACGAGCGCGTGCGCGCGCGACACACGGCGCCCCGAGAGCGCGCCCTCCAAGGCCGAGAGCGCCGCGAGGAGGAAGACCGACGCCTCGAAGAGCGCCGTCCAGAGCGGCTCGACCGAGCCGTAAGGGACGGACGAGAGCGGGACGACGGCGACGAGCCCCGCGAAGATGAGCGCCGGCAGGAGCGTCCCGGGTCTAGACATGTTAGGGAACGGGCTGCGGGGTGTAGGTCGGGCCGCGGAGGCGCGGGCCTTGCGGCGTCCAGTCGAGGCGGTCGAGGCAGAGCTGGCGCACCTTCATCGACGCGTCCCAGGCGTGGTAGACGAAGTAATCGGTCTTGCCGTCCGGCCCCTTGACGATGCAGTGGTGGCCGGGGCCGCGGACGTGGCCGGGGATGCCTTTCAGCACACGCGCCTCGGCGCCCTGCCCGGTGTAGGGGCCTGTGACTTTCTCGGCGACGGCATAGTCCACGCCGTAGTTGGGCGTCTGCCAGTTCGAGCCGCTGTAGAAGCAGTAGTAGCGGCCGCCGTGCTCGCGCACGAAGGGGCCTTCGATGGTGTGCCAGTCGAAGGTCTGGCCGTAGACCTCCATCCGCCGGTGCGCCTCGTAGAGCGTCCAGGGGTAGCGCGCGCGCAAGACCACCTTGCACTCGCCCGCCAGCTTCGTCATGTTTACAAGTCTATCCACGACGATGGCCGTGCCGGGGTGCGCGCCGCCTTCGGTGTTCGGGAAGTTGCGCGCGTAGAACATGTACCAGCGGCCGTCCGCGTCTTTGAAGGGGTGCGGGTCTATCGTGAAGCGGTTGTTCTCGCAGTCGAGGAGTTTGAGCCCCGCGTCTTTGTAAGGCCCTTCGGGCCGGCTGCTCTTGGCGACGCGCAGCTCGAACTTCTCCTCCTCCTTGCCGCCCATGGCGTAGTAGAGGTAGAAGGTGCCGCCCTCGTAGGCGACCTCGGGCGCCCAGAACTGATAGTCCCTGTCGGCGGTCGGCTCCGCGAGCGCGCCGCCGAGTTCTTGCCAGTTGACGAGGTCGTTCGAGCGCAGCAGCGTGAAGATGCGGCCATCGCCTTTGCGCTCGCCGCCCGTCGTGCCGAAGGCGTAGTAGACGCCTTGGTGCCGGAGCACGAAGGGGTCGGGCATCGAGCCCTCGTAGACGGGGTTCGTGTACGTCTTCGGCGCGTAAGGTGAAGCGGCCGCCTCGGCGCCGACTAATCCGCCGCGGGCGAGCGCGACGGCGGCGCCCGCGCCCGCCGTCAAACGTCGCATGAATGCCCTGCGCGAAACGTGTGTCGCGTCCGGCCCCGGCATACTTGAGATTGTCTCCTCCGAGGGTTCGACTCGTCGCGGCGCATTTTACAACACGTCCCCGCGGCCGTGCGCAAAGAAACAAAGAAAGTGTGGAGCGAACGGGGGCGCGGCGATACAATGCGGGCAGAAAGGAGAGGCGATGCCGGTTGAAGGTTTGACGATACGTCGCGCGGAGCCCGAAGACTCAGGGGCGCTCTACGAGATGTTCATCAGTCCGAAGCTCTACGCGAACACGCTACAGCTTCCTTACCCTTCGCGCGAGGCTTGGCGACAAAGGCTCTCGGAGCCGGGCGACGGCACGCACAACCTCGTCGCCGTCGTGGACGGCCGCGTTGTCGGCATGTTCGGACTGCACGCCTTCCCGAGGCCGCGCAGGCAGCACGCCGGGGCCGTCGGGATGAGCGTCCACGAAGAGTGGCAGGGCAAGGGCGTCGGCACCGCCCTGATGCGCGCCGGGCTAGACCTCGCCGACAACTGGCTCAACCTCACGCGCCTTGAGCTGGAGGTCTACACGGACAACGAGCCGGCCATCCGCCTCTACGAGCGCTTCGGCTTCGAGCGCGAGGGGCTGCTGCGCCGGCACGCCTACCGCGACGGCCGCTTCGTGGACGCCTACGTGATGGCCCGCCTGCGGGCGCCCGCCGCGACCGGCTCACCTTGAAACCCGCTTGCTCCCTCGGAGCGACAGGAGTATTTTGCGTCCATGCTGGACTGGTCTTCATGCACTGCTGTCGAGCGTGATCCTGAAAGGGTCAGCGGCTCGTGGGTCTTCCGCGGCACCCGCATCCCCGTCGTCGCGTTGTTCGAGAACCTTGAGGGCGGCGCGTCGATAGAGGATTTCTTGTCGTGGTTCCCGGGTGTCAACCGCACGCAGGTGGAGGCCGTGCTCGAATACACCATCCGGAGCCTACAGACGGGCCGCCAGGCGGCCTAGTGATGAAAATTCTATTCGACCAGGGGACGCCCGTTCCTTTACGGCATCACCTGTCGCCTCACACCGTCGAGACGGCCTACGAGAAAGGTTGGAGCGACTTCAAGAACGGCGACCTGCTCGCCCGCGCCGAGGCCGAAGGGTTCGACACCCTCATCACCACAGATCAGAATCTTCGTCACCAACAGAACCTGGCGGGCCGGCGGATTGGCGTGGTCGTGCTGATGACGACAAACTGGCCGCGCATAAGAGGGCAACTCCTCTTAGTCGTCCAGGCGTTGGATGCCTCACGCCCCGGCAGCTATGAAGAAGTCGTCTTCCCCTGAGCGCCAGCCGGGTGTCTCGCGAGGAACGCGCGCGGCGTAGTGAGACGAGTCCGTCTGGCCGCAAAACGGACTCGTCTCGCGGTTAGACAGACTTATCTCATCATAAAACTAATCGGTATTGCGGCTAGACACGCTTGCTTAGCGGCTAGACAGACTTGTTTAGCCACAAAACAAGTCTGTTTTATGACGAAACGAGTCCGTCTCGTCGCAGTCCTGGTTAGAATAAAGGCCGCATTTACGCGAATTTATGTCGATTCGCGGCGGCGGCGTCCGGTCGGATTTAAGGGTTCGGGTTCGAGCCGGCGGGGTCGTGCCAGCCGCCGATGTCGGCGGTCAGCTCGTCGGCCTCGCGCGGCCCCCAGGTGCCGGGCTCGTACTCGTGGACGGGCGTCACGTCGCCGAGCACGGGGTCTACGACGCGCCACGAAGCCTCGACCGCGTCCTCGCGCGTGAAGAGCGAAGAGTCGCCCTTCATCGCGTCGCGCAGCAGGCGCTCGTAAGGGGGCGTGTCGTCGCCGGGGTTTTCGTGCGCGACCAGCTCGATGTCGTCGCCGGCCATCACCTCGCCCTCGACCTTCGTGCGCGCGCCCAGAGAGATGACGATCTCGGGGCTCAGGCGGAAGCGGAAGTAGTTCGAGTGCGGCGAGATGACCTCGCCGAACATGGACATCGGCGGGCGCTTCATCGTCACGAGCACCTCGGTCGCCGTGACGGGCATCCGCTTGCCCGCGCGGATGACGAAGGGCACGCCCGCCCAGCGCCAGTTGTCCACGTGCAGGCGCACGGCGACGAAGGTCTCGACCTGCGAGCGGTGCGCCACGCCCGGCTCGTCGCGGTAGCCCTTGAACTGCCCGCGCACGACCGACTGCCGGTCGAGCGGCCGCATCGCGCGCAGCGCCGCGATCTTGCAGTCGCGCACGGCCTCGGTCTCGTAGGACGAGGGCGGCTCCATCGCCAGCAGCACGGCGACCTGTAAAAGATGGTTCTGCACCACGTCGCGGATCGCGCCGACCTCGTCGTAGAACTTGCCGCGCCCCTCGATGCCGAACGCCTCGGCCATCGTGATCTGCACGCTCTCGACGTAGTGGCAGTTCCAGACGGGTTCGAGGAACGAGTTGGCGAAGCGGAAGTAGAGGAGGTTCTGGACGGGCTCCTTGCCGAGGTAGTGGTCGATGCGGTAGACCGAGTGCTCGGGGAAGAACTGGTGGATGGCGTGGTCGAGTTCCTGCGCCGAGGCGAGGTCGCGCCCGAACGGCTTCTCGACGACGATGCGCGCGCCGCTCTCCCCCTCCCCGGCACAGCCGGATTTGGCGAGCCCCTCGGCGACGATCGCGAACAGGCTCGGCGGGATGGCGAGGTAGTGGAGCGGCCGCTTCGCGTCGCCCAACTCCTTCCGCAGCTGCTCGAAGGTCGCCGGGTCGCGGTAGTCGCCGTCCACGTACCTCAAGTTCGCCGAGAGCTTCGCGAACGCCTCCTCGTCCACGCCGCCGTGCTCCTGCAAAGACGCGCGCGCCCGCTCCTTCAACTGGTCGAGCGTCCAGCCGGACTTCGCCACGCCGACGACCGGCATGTCCAACTTGCCGCGCCTGGTGAGCTCTTGCAGCGCGGGGAAGATCTGCTTGTAGGCGAGGTCGCCCGTCGCCCCGAAGAAGACGAACGCGTCCGAGTATTCAGCCACCGACTTTCCCCCTTTTCGTGCCGAGCCCTTACTTATCTGAAGCGTGTGCGTAAAGCGCCGCTCCGCGGCGGACTTACGCACGGCCTTCGCTTATATCTCAATCTTCGAGAAGCGCCAAGCGCCGACGCCGAGCAGCAGCACCGCCACGCCCGCGAGCGCGAGGGCGTCCGTCGCCACGCCGAAGTGCGTGACGCCGATGAGGGCGCCGCGCACGCCGTCCACGCCGTAGGTGAGCGGGTCTACGCGGGTCAGCACCGCGAGCGCCTTCGGCAAATTCGTCAGCGGGTAGAGCGCGCCCGAGAGGAAGAAGATCGGCATCACCATGAAGTTCATCACGAGCTGGAAGCCCTGCATGTCCTTCAGGGTCGAGCCGATGGCCGTCCCCAGCGCCGCGAAGACGACCGCCGTCAAGACCAGCACCGCGAGCGCTACGGGCAATGCCAACCAACTCATGGGGCGGAAGCCCGCGATTAAACTGACGGCGAAGATGAGCAGCCCTTGCAGCGTCGCCACCGTCGCGCCGCCGAGCGTCCGGCCCGCCATGATCCAGAGGCGCGGGACGGGCGCGACGAGCGTCTCCTTCAAAAACCCGAACTGCCTGTCCCACAAGAGCGCGATGCCCGAGAACATCGAGGAGAAGAGCACCGTCATGTTGATGACGCCCGGCGCCATGAACTGGAGGTAGCTCCCCTCGCCCGCCTTCTGGAAGATCGGGCCGAGCCCGAAGCCGAGCACGCCGAGGTACATGATCGGCGAGCCCAGAGACGCGACGAGCTGCGTGCGCGAGCGCAGGTACTTCTTCACCTCGCGCAGCCAGAGAATGTAGACGACTCTCATCGCTGCCTGCCACTCCACATCCGGGCCATCTGCCGCATCTGGTCGGCGGAGCCCGCGGTCTCGTCCCTGATGGTCGTGCCCGTCAGCGCGAGGAACGCGCCTTCGAGCGAGTCGGTCTGCGTCCGCTCCTTCAGCTCGGCGGGCGAGCCCGTCGCCACGATGCGCCCGTGGTCGATGACGGCGATGCGGTCGGCCACGCGCTCGGCCTCGTCCATGTAGTGCGTCGTGAGGAAGACCGTCACGCCGTCCGACTCGTTCAGCTTCTTGACGTGCGTCCACATCTGGTTGCGGCTCTGCGGGTCTAAGCCAAGGGTCGGCTCGTCTAAGAAAAGAACCTTCGGCGTGTGCAAAAGCCCGCGCGCGATCTCAAGCCGCCGGCGCATCCCGCCCGAGAAGGTCTTGACGAGAGAGTCGCGCCGCTCCCACAGTTCGAAGAGCTTCAACAGCTCTTCGGCCCGCTCGCGCCGAACCTTGCGCGGCACGCCGTAGAGCACGCCGTGAATCTCAAGGTTCTCCCACGCGGTCAAATCCTGGTCGAGGCTCGGGTCTTGGAAGACGACGCCGAAGCGCTTCCGCACCTCGTCGCGCCTGACCACGGGGTCGAGCCCGTCCAGCTCGACGCGGCCGCTCGTCGGCCGGAGCAGGGTCGTGAGCATCTTGATGGTCGTCGTCTTCCCCGCCCCGTTCGGCCCGAGGAAGGCGAAGACCTCGCCGCGGCTCACCTCGAATGACACGTCGTCCACGGCCGCCACCTCGCCGAAACGCTTCACGAGATTCTGAACTTTAATCAACGCACGCCCTCCCGTGGCGCCCATCAGAAAACTGCTGCCGGCCGCCGTATGTTGCCCCAAGCGGGGCGAAGTGGCAAAGGCGCGGCCGTGTGCATACGAGAGAGGGGACGCGGAAGTTATCCCGCGTCCCCTCTCCTCTCCCCTTGCCGTTAGTGCCGACGGTCGCTACGGGGTGCAACCGTTGACGGTGTAGTGCACCCCGCTGTCCACGGCCGGGCCGCTCTTGGGGACGGTGATGGTACGCACCGCCGTCGCCACGTTGCCGCTCGAATCCTTGACCTTCAGGGTGACACGGTAGACGCGGCCGTCGCCGCCGCCCTCCCGCTCCGCGCGGAGTTGGAGCGACTTGCAGTCGGGGGCGATGACGATGTCGTTGCTGGTGTTGCCGTCACCGTTCCCGTTCTCGACCTCGTCGCTCGTGGCCTGCGAAATGACCACCTTGTTGATGTTCACGCTAGGGTCGCACGAGTCGCTGGCGCTCGCGACGAGCTGCGAGATGCTCAGCGTCTGGTACTGGTGGTTGGGCGAGCCCAGGTTGATCGTGTTCGTCGTGAGCACGATGACCGGCGGGGTCGCGTCGTTGACCTTGACGGTCTGGGTGCCCGACGCCGTGTTGCCGTGCGCGTCGGTGGCCGTCCAGGTGATGGTCGTCGTGCCCACGGGGTAGGGCGCGTTCAGCGGCTGACTGTCGCTGCGCACGCCCGCGACCGTGACGCCGGCGCAGTTGTCCGTGGCCGTCGCCGTGCCGGGGTTGACGTTGGCGCTGCACGAGTTGGGCGGCGCGTTGACGACGATGTTGGCCGGCGTCGTGATGACGGGCGGCGTGTTATCCGTGACGGTCACACTCTGGTAGGCGTTCGCCGTGTGGCCGTGGCCGTCGTTGGCCGTGTAGGTGACGATGGTCGTGCCGACGGGGAAGTTGTTCCCCGAGGGCACGCCCGTGCGCGTGACGGTGACGGAGGCCGAGCAGCCGTCGCTGGCGGAGGCCGTGCCGAGCGTCGCGTCGCTGACGAACGCGCCGCAGGACGACGCGCCCGGCCCGGTGTTAACGCTCACGTTCCCCGGCGCGGTAATCGACGGGTTGGTCGTGTCCACGATGTTGACGCTGACCGTGTCCTCGCTGAAGTCGCCGCTCGGGTCTGTGACCTTGAGCGTGATGGTGTGCGGGCCGAACGGGAGCGACGTGTTGAGCGTCGCGCCCGTGCCGAGCACCGTCGCGCCCTCGCGCCACTCGTAGGTCAGCGGGTCGTTGTCGGCGTCCGTCGAGGCCGTGCCGTCGAGCGTGACGGCGGTCGTGCCGCCGCCGCACTCGATGGTCTGGTCGGCGCCGGCGTTGGCCGTGGGCGGCGTGTTGCAGCCGCCCTCCGTGTCGCCGCCGGTCTGCGTGTTGCCGCGCAGCTCCCACTCGTCCTGCCCGATCTGGCCCGAGGTCGCCGTCTCGACGACGATGCTCAGGTGGTAGTTGCCGTGCTGCTGCACCCCGAAGAGCAGGTGCAGGTTGACGGACGCGCCCGCGGGCAGCGGCGTCGCGGTCGTGATCGTCCCGACGCCGAGCGTGGAGTTGATGCCGCCGCCGCTCGCTTGAGTGGGCGGTTGTTCGAGCGTCGTGCCGACGACGGTCACGTTGCAGGGCGTGGCGCCGCCGCAGGTGGTCGCGTCGTTGACGCCGCTGACGACGACGGTCGCGGAGCTGAGCGCGCGCAGGTCGGCCGCGCCGGGCGTCGTCGCCGGGTTGAGCGTGTTGGTGATGCGGAAGCGCAACTGCGTGACCGCGCCCCCGGTGTTGTTGGTGAACCGGCGGCGGAAGTCAATCGTGCCGTTGGCTGCGTTCGGGCCGGCCGTCGCGTCGTGGACGGTGTTCGGCGCGGAGCCGAGCGCCACCGTCGAGTCGAGACGATTCCTCCCGAACTTGGCCGTGTCGGTCACGTTGCAGGGCACGGGCCCGCGCGCGCCCGTCGAGTTCTCGGGGCCGGGGGCTCCGAGAGTCGGCGTGGCGTTCGAGCCGACCGCGCCGGCCGTCGTCGAGACGACGATGAAGTCGGACGCGTTGTTGTTCGTGTCGGCGGTCGCGCCCTTGTCCACCGTGCGGACGAAGCTGTACTCGGACGTGCTGCCCGCGGCGGGCTGGAGCGTCGCGCCCTCCCGCAGCAGGTCGCAGTTGCCGCCCGTGTTCGAGCCGAAGCCGACCGCGTCGAGCCGCGTCACCGTGGAGACGTTGCTCAGGTCGGACGTGTTGAAGAGCGCGACGTTGCTGTCGTCCTCGATGCCGAAGACGAGCGCCATGTCGCCGGCCGCGTAGGCGCCGAGCGAGTAGGCCGAGCCCGTCACGAGGTAGTTGCCGCGCGCCGGGATGACCGTGCCGTTCGGGATGACGGCGACGACCACGGGCGTGTCGCCGCAGGTGGCGCCCGACTTCACCAGCGCCCAGCCGCCGGAGGCGTCCGAAGACGCGACCGTGATGGGCGAGTCGGTGTTGTTGTACAGCTCGACGAACTCGTCGTCCGCGCCCGCGGGGCCGGACGTGCGCAGCTCGCTGATGATCACCGTGCCCGGGGTGCTCTCGGGCGTGATGGTGCCGACCCCTTGCGCGTCGGCGATGGTCGCGCCGCCGGTCGCGCCGCTAAGGTTGACGTAGAAGGTCTCGTTGACCTCGGCGTTGTCGGCGTCGGCGTTCACCGGTACCGAGACGGTCTGCACCGTCTGGCCGGGGTTGAAGGTGACCGTGCCGCTCGTCGTGGTGTAGTCGCCCGGCTGGGTCGCAGTACCGTCGGCGGTCGAGTAGTTGACCGTGACCGTGTGCGTGTAGCTGTGCGAGAGCGTGACGGCGAAGGCCGCGGGCGTCGAGCCGGAAGCCGGCTCCGCGACCGAGGCGTCCTTCACCGAGACGCTGGGCGGAGTCAGGATCGGCGTCACGGTCGGGTCGGACGAGCCGCCCGCCGCCGGGTCGTCGGTCTGGACGGTCGAGAAGTTGTCGCCCGAGACCGTGCCCTGGTTCGAAGCCTGCGTGCCCGGGAACGGGTTGTCCACGGTCACCTGGAAGGTGATGTGGACGGTCTTGCCCGCGGGCAGCGTGCCGACGCTGGCGTTGACCGTCTCGCCGGAGAAGAGCGGCGCCGCCGCGGCGCGTGCCGCGTAGGCCGGAGTCTTCTTCGTGCGCGTGGCCGCGCTCCTGCCGTTGCGGCGGGAAGGCTCGTAAGAAGCCTTGACCATCTGCGCCGTGCTGCGGCTCGAAGTGCCGAGGACGCCGACGTAGGCCGCGTCTTCCGTGGCGGTCTGCGGCGCGGACGTGACGCTCGAAGGAGTCATGTCGCTCCAGACGCGCGGCTCGGAGGCGGAGGCGCTCTCCGCGACCGCGGGGGCGTTCGCCGCGACGGCCTCGCCGGTCACGGTCGCCTGCGCGAGCGTCGTCCCGCCCTGCGGGCTGACGCCGAGGCTGGCGGTGGCGGGCGCGCTGCTGCAATTGCTGAACCCGCTCGTGGACGAGAGGAGCGTCGTCCCGCCGCCGGCCGGGTTCTGGGCGTTGACGTAAGCCTCGACGCCGGGCGAGCTGGTCGCGGCCATGCCCTCGATGCCGAAGTCGTTGATGGTCGCGCTCGTGTTCTGCTTGCGCAGGCCGATGCCGTTCGCGCCGCCGCTGCCGGCGCTCGTGTTGCCCGAGATGTCGAGGCAGACGGCGTCGTCTAAGGAGGCCGCGTTGCCCGCGTCAACGCGTATGCCCTCGCGCACGCCGGAGGTCGCCGCGCCGACCGTGTTGTTCTTGATCGTGAGCTTCAGGAAGCCGGACGTGCCGCGCCCGACCAGCAGGATGCCGTTGCCGTTGGTCGCGCTGACCTTGTTGTTCGTCACGGTCAGCGTCAGGTCGGGCGTGTTTGTGTTGCCGCTCACCGACCCGTTGCCGCCGCCGATGCCGTTCGCGGCGACGGCGTTGTTGGCGACGATGACGTTGTTATTCACGACCGCCGCCGCCGTCGCGTAGCCGTTGTTTCCGACGGCGAGGGCCGTGCCCGACACGTTGGTGAGCGGGTTGGCGACCGTGCCGTTGTTGGAAACGTCGAAGTTGCCCTGCGAGCGCGAGGCCGCGTTGCCGCCGGACACGGTGAAGATGATGGCGTTCGTGCCCATCTTGGTCGCCGTGCTCAGCCCGTGGATGTTGTTGCCGGTGATGGAGACGACGTTGGTCGCGCTGCCCGGCGTGCCGACGGTGCCGCCCGCGCCGGTCGCGCTGGTGTTGCCGCCCTGCACCTGAATGCCGGCGCCGCCGGGGAAGTTGGCGATGGTGTTGTTGGCGATGGTCGCCTTCGTCAGGTTCGAGACCGTCGCGGCCGACCCGAGGATTTGGACGTTGATGCCCGTGCCCTTCGAGTTGCCGCTCGCGCCGGTCGTCGTCCCGCTCGTCAGCGAGTTGCCGGAGATGTTGAGGTCGGAGATCGTGCCGTTGAAGTTGAATATCCTGACGCCGTCGGTCAGCGCGTTGTTCAGGACGTTGTTGGTGATGGTGACCGCGCCCGAGAGGTTGTTCTCGGTGCCGGCCACCTGCGTGTCGAACCGCAGGTCTGACTCGCCGGCGAAGGAGTTCGTCGTGTCGGGGAAGTGGCCGACGTTATTGATCGTGCCGTTCTTGAAGGTGAAGTTCGTCACCTGCGTGCCGCGCACGCCGCTCCCCGTGAGCGAGCCCATCGACGTGCCCTGGATGGTCACGTTGGTGAACGAGGGGCTCGTCGTGTTCGTCAGCGAGACGGCGTCGCCCGTCGTGTTCCTGATCGTGCCGCCCGAGGCGTCGCCGCCGACCGTGCTCGTGCCGTTGCCGGTCACGACGAGGCCGCCCGCGGAGCCCGTGTTGCTGAGCACGATGCCGTTGACGGGGCCGGCGGCCGCCGTGCCCGCCGAGATGCTCTTGAAGGTCAGGCCCGCGGCGTCGATGTTCGTGTTGGTGACGTTGAGCGCCGTGCCGGTGCCGGTGACGATGGTGTTGACGCCCGTCGAGGCGACGCTGCCGCCGCCGGTCAGGCTGATGCCCGCCGCGCCGTTGCCGGAGTTGTCCACGGCGATCTCGCTCATGAGGAGCGCGCCGATGTTCGACGTGCCGCTGATGGCCGCGGCGTCGGTGTTGCTGAAGGCGAGGCCGTGCAGGTGGTTGTTCTGCGCGAGCCGGATGGCGGCGCCGGTCGTGACGGCGGTGGTGATGACCGGGGCCGTGCCGCCCGTCGAGGGCAGCGGGTCGGAGTCGGGCGCGGGCGTGATGCCGGTCAGGCTGCCGACGCCGAAGGGCGCGCCGGCGGCACCCTGCCCGACGACGATCTGATTGTTCTCAAGCGTCAGCGGGCCGGTGTAGGTGCCGTCGAGCCCGTAGATGAAGATGCTGTCGCCGGCCTCGGGGTCGATGACGGCGCCGCCGGCGGTCGTCCCGTTGCCGTTGATGGCCTCGAAGGCGGCGAGGGTCGTGAACGGGTGCGTCAGGCGGCCGTCGCAGCCGGAGGAGCAGGCGCCCGCCGCGTCGTTGATGAACCAGATCGTGTCGGTGACGGTGAGGACGACCGTGCCGGTGTCGCTGCCGGCGGAGTTGGTGATGGTGTAGTCGAAGCTGTCGGTGCCGGTGAAGCCGCGCGGCGGGTCGTAGGTGAAGGTGCCCGTCGAGGTGTTCACGTTGACTTCGCCGCCGTGCGCGCTCGTCGCGTCGAAGGCGGTGATGGTGGCGCCGGGCGCCTGGTCGTTGGCGAGCACGCTGTAGCCCGAGCCCGCGGTGTTGATGCGCACGTTGCCGGTGGCCGAGCGCATGTCGTCAATCGCCAGGGGCTTCACGCCGAAGCTGAAGGTGTAGTCGCCGGCCATCTGGTCGGGCGGGTCGAAGTTGTCGGCGTCGGTGATCTGGCTGGCGATGACCTTCACCGTGCAGGTCGTGCCGGCGGGCAAGTCCGCCGACGGGTCGAGCGTGAAGCTCGCCGCGGGCGACGCGCTCAGCGAGAAGGTCTGGGGCGAGCCCGTCGGGCACTCGATGGAGAACGAGGCGGTCGTGGCGTTGACCGGCTCGCTGAAGTTGACCGTGATGTTGGAGTTCGGCGCGACACTGTTGGCGCCGTTGACGGGCGAGGTGCTGACGACGACGGGGGCGTCGTCCACGTTGATCGTCACGGTCGCCGTGTCGTTGGGCGTCGTGCCGTTCGTCGCCGTGTAGGTGAAGGTGTCGGCGCCCTGGAAGCCGGTGGGCGGCGTGTAGTTGAAGCTGCCGTCGGCGTTGAGCGTGACGGTGCCGCCCTGCGTGGTCGGGCCGGCCGCGATGGGCTGGGCCGAGGGCGCGGGCGTGCCCGTGTCGTTGGCGAGGACGCCGGGCGCGGGGACGCTCAGGGGAGTGTTCAAGGCCGCGTTGTAGCTCTCGGCGAAGGCCAGCGGCGAGACGCGGAGCGAGCCGGGCACGAGCGTCGTGTTCGGGTCAATCGTGTCGCTGAAGTTGACGCCCGTGGCGTCGGCCGCGCCCGAGTTGGCAACGTTCACGTCGTACGTGATGGTCTGGCCGGGCTCGGCCTTGCCGTCGGGGGTCGCGGTGTCGTCCCAGGAGTCGGTCTTGGTGGCCGTGACGATGGTCGTCGCCGGCGCGAACGGGGCGGCCGGCGGGTTGAAGCCGGCGGCGGGGCGGGGCGAGCCCGCGGCGGCGGGCACGACCGGCGTGACGAGGATGACGAGGGAGACAAGAAGAGCGGTAAATACCCTGAAGTTGCTTGGGCGCTGAAGGGGGTGAAATGTTTTCATTGAGACGCTTCCTTATGGGTAGGCAACAAGCTTTGGATACGCACTCCTACAGACTAGGGCGGGTGCGCAAGGGCATGGAGCTGGAACGATTGGCCGGCGCGAGCCAGACTCACTAAGCGCGCGAGGTCGGCGGTAACTCTGCGGGACGAAACTGAAGAAGACCTTGACTGTTTTTCAAATCCTGCTCTGACGGAAGGCGGCACACTACCATAGAAAACAGCGCCGAGCAATATTTTTGATGACCGATATTTTTGCCGACCGATAGACATCCGCTTTTCCGGCAGGCCCCGCCGCCGCGTCTTCGGCGTCGAGGGCAGCGGCGGCGCAGAATAAAACACCTCCTAGTCTCACCCTGAGCTAATCTGCTAAATTCAAGTTGGGCAAGTCTTTCTTTCTAGTCGCCACTTTTTTGGCGGTTATGGAAAAGCCGCCCTCCTCCATAAGTCGAGCGGCCCGGCCGTTCAACAAACTCCACAGTCAAAGAGGGAAGATCATGCGTAGAACACTTAGCGCTGCCGTGCTTGTTTTGGCCTTCTGCTGCCCGGTTTCGGCCGGGGTCATACACAACCCGCCCCCCGAGCCGCTGCTGGCCGGCGCCGTGACGGCAACGGCGGACGCGGAGGTGAGCGAGCCGGGCGTTTCGGACGGCCTGACGGAGAGCGCTTTCGAACTGCTCGTGAATCTGCCGACGCTGCTCTAAATCACACGCCAGTTCTGCCGCGGAAGGGCTGCCCGGCGGCGGCCGGGGGTCGGTGCGTCTCGAAGGGGCGGGAGGGAGCCCCGTCGGCGAGAGACTCCGCGGGCGTCGGCGCTAGAGGATGTTGATGGCGCGCGCGGCGAGGAGCGCGAGCACCGTGAGCGAGATGAGCGACTGGAGCATCATCAGCGCCTTGGCCCAACGCTTGAGCACGGGCGCGTCCGTCGGCGAAAACGCCGTGCTCGTGTTGAAGGCGAGGAAGAGGTAATCGACGAACTCGGGCGACCAGCAGTCGTCGCAGTCTGCGTCGGGCTGGGGGGGCATCGTCATCTGCGGGAAGAGGAAGGCGCCGTCGGGGTGGCCGGGGCGCGCGTCGCGGCCGTGCGGGCCGCCCGCGTCGAGGCGCCAGTACCAGAGGGCGAAGACGAGCACGTTCGAGGCCCAGAGCAGGCCGGCTGAGAGCAGGAGCCGGTCGGGCTCCATCTTGTGCGCGGGCAGCTCCTTGATGAGCAGCACGACCGAGGCGATGAGGCACGCGGTCACCGCGCCGTTGATCGTGAAGCCGAAGAGGCGGTTGAGGAAGTGGTGGCCGCGGATGTGCGTGATGAGAACCGGGACGAGGAGGCCGAGGAC
>JAFAVK010000059.1 GCA_019242475.1 Acidobacteriota bacterium
AAGGCGGCGCGCGCCGTCTGGCGCGACTTCCCCTCGGCGCGCATCATCTTCTGGACGCAGTTCGCGCACGAGGTCTACATCAACGAGCTGCGCAAGATCGTCCGCTCGGTCGAGCCGCAGCCCGCCTACGGCTTCATCCACAAGAACAACCCCGAGAGCCGCTTCCTCCGCTTCGTCGCCGCCGTCCTCGAAGACGGCGCGGACATGATCGACCCGGCCTTCAAAGACTCCTTCAAGCGCCCGCTCCTCACCGAGTTCGAGGCCGAGGCGCTCTACTACCTCGCGCTCGGGCTCTCGAACTGGGCCATCGCGCGCAAGTGCGCCCTCTCCCTGCGCGGCGTCGAGAGCCGCCTCGCCACGCTCTACGAAAAGCTCTTCGTCTCCATCGCCGAGGGCACGCCGCACGAGGCGTACGACAAGCTCGCCTACAACATGCGCACGCGCGCCTTCTTCGAGGCGTTGCGCCGCGGCCTCATCAACTCCGACGAGCTTGAGAAGGCCGCCGCCGACCTCGAACACTGGATCGAACGCGACCGGAAGCGCTTCCTCGACGAACCGCACAAACAGTGAAGGCGGCAGTGAAGGCAAAAGGCAAAAGGCAGAAGGCAAAAGTTAAAAGGCCGGAGAAGAGCCGCGCCCGATTGTCGAGCGCGCTTTTCATTTTTGCCTTTTGCCTTTTGCCTTCTGCCTTTTGCCTTGAGCAGGCGAGTTCGCAGAACGAGCCTGCGGGCCTTCATCGTTGGGGCGCGGTGACGCTGTTCCACGGCCTGCCGAGCGACCAGGTGCGCGCGGTGGCGCAGGACGCCGAAGGCGTGATGTGGTTCGGCACGGACGCGGGGCTCGCGCGCTACGACGGCCGGCGCGTGCAGTCGGTGACGAGCGAGGGGCTCGCGGGGCCGCGCGTGCGCGCGCTCGCCGTGGGCGCCGACGGCGCGCTGTGGGTCGGCGCGGACGGCGGCGCCTTCGTCCGCCCGCCCGGCTCGCAGGAGTTCCGCCGCGTCGAGGAGGCGCGCGGCAAGTCCGTGCTCGCGGTCGTCGCGGACGAGCCCGGCCGCGCGCTGCTCTCGACCGCGGACGGGCTCGTCTTCGAATCCAGGCTCGGGCCGGACGGCTCGCTCGCCACGCGCCAGTTGGGCGAGCGCATCACGGTCGCGGCGGGCAAGACGCAGGCGGTCGAGCTGTCGAGCCTCGCCTCCTCCGGCGGGGCGGTCATCGTCGGCACGCGCGGCCGCGGGCTCGTGACGCTGGAAGCCAACGGCGAGGCGAAGGAGTTGGCGGCGCGGCCGCGCGCCTTCTACGTCGAGGCGCTGGCGCGCGACTCTTCCGGCGCGCTCTTCTTCGGCGCGCAGACTTCGGGCGGGGACAGCGGCCTTTTCAAGGCAGAGGTCGTGCGGGACAAGGCGGAGGTCTCTTTGCGGCCGTTGAAGGTCGCGGGGCTGGCGACGGGCAAGGTGACGGCGCTCGCGGCCGCGCCGGGCGGCGAGCTGTACGCGGGCACGGAGGCGCGCGGCGTCTTCCGCTTGAAGAACGGGCGCGTCGTCGAGCGCTTCACGTTCGCGGGGACGGCCGGGGGGCTGCGCTCCGACACGGTCAACGCGGTCTTCGTGGATCGGGAGGGCGTCGTCTGGTTCGGCACGCCGCGCGGCGTCTGCCGCTACGACCCGCGCGGCGTGCGCGTCGAGCAGTTGTCGCAGGAGACCGAGTCGAACTTCATCCGCACGCTCTACCGCACGCCCTCGGGCCGCCTGCTCGCGGGCACGAGCCGCGGCCTCTTCGTGCGTGACGACTCGGCGGGCGGCGCCTGGCGCGAGGTCGCGGAGGTCGCGGGTAAAACCGTCTACTCGGTCGCCGAAGACAGCCGCGGCCTGCTGCTCGTCGGCACGAACGCGGGGCTCTTCGTCGGCCTGCAAACGGAAGGGCTCAAGGCGAAGTCGCCCGTGCGACTCGCGCCCGAGGAGAAGGCGCCCGGCGCCGAGAAGGAGAAGCCGCCCGAAGGCGACGAGCAGAAGCCCGCGGGCGAAGATGAGAACCGCGTTGACGGGAGCGAGAAGCCGCTCGGAAGCGTCGAGACGGGGGCGGATGAAAAGAGTAAGAGCGCAGCCAAGAGTAAGGACGGACAGTCATCCGACGAGAAGAGCGCGGACGCGGCGCAGGCGAAGAAGGTCGCGGAGCCCGCCCTGAGCGGCAGCGTGCGCGCCATCGCGCGCTTCGCGGGCGGCGTCTACGTCGCCTCCTACGGGCGCGGGCTCGAACGCTTCCTCGGCCCCGGCCGCCGCGAGCTGGTCTGGCCGCGCGCGGGCCAGGACGAGCGCGGCCGCGAGGTCGTCAGCCTCTATGCAGACGAGTCCCGAGGCCGCCTCTGGGTCGGCACGGCCAACGCCGGCGTCTTCTACTTCGACGGCACGAACGTCAAGGCCGAGCCCGCGCTCGCGCCGCTAGAGCGCAGCACCGTCTGGGGCGTCTCGTACTCGGAAGGCTGGCTCTGGCTCGCCACCTCGCGCGGCCTCTACGCGCTCGGCCCTGACGGAAAGTTCGTCGAAGCGGTCGCGGGCGTTGACGTGCGCGGCGTCGTCGCCTCGGAAGGGCAGGGCGCGCCGCAGGCTTGGTGCGTGACGGCGGGCGTCGGGCTCCTGCGCGTCGTGTTGGACGAACAGTTCGGCCCCATCGCCTCGCGCCTCGGCACCGAGCAGGGCTTGCCGACCGACAACGCCTTCGCTGTGCTCGACGTGAAAGACGAGACGGACTCGACGCTCCTCGTCGGCACGACGCGCGGGCTCGCGCGCTACGAGCCGGGGACGCTCGCGCCGGTCTTACGACTCGTGCGCGTCACCTCCTCGCGCGCCATCCAGCCGGAGGAGTTGCAGGGCGGCGCGCTCCGTCTGCAATACCCGCAGAACGGGCTCGCGTTGGACGTGGCGGCCGCGGCGAGCCGCACCTTCCCCGAGCAGTTCTTCTACGCCTTCACGCTACGCGACGCGAAGGGGCAGGTCGTCAAGCAGAAGCTCTCGCGCGACTCGCAGTTCCAGGCCGAGTCGCTCGCGGCCGGCGCCTACACCGTCACGGCGCGCGCCTACACCTTAGACCTCGTCCCTTCCGACACGCTCACTCTCAACTTCGAGGTGGCGCGCGCGCCCTTCCCCCGCACCATCGTCGCGCTCTCGGTGCTGCTCGCCATCGCGGCGGTCGCGCTCGTCTGGGCGCTCCTCCAACACCGGCGCGTCGTGCGCAGCCGCGAGGAGCTGCGCGAGGCGAACCACCAGCTCGCCGCCGCGCGTCTGCAACTCGCCAGCGAGGCCGAGGCCGAGCGCCGCCGCATCGCGCGCGACCTCCACGACCAGACGCTCGCAGACCTGCGCCGCCTGCTCCTGCTCACCGACGAGATGCAGCAGCCCGGAACGACGACGCCCGGCACACTCGTCTCGACGACAACGACCGTCGCCGACGCGCCGCGCCTGCGCGCCGAGATCGAGTCCATCTCGCAGGAGGTGCGGCGCATCTGCGAAGACCTCTCGCCGTCCGTGCTTGAGAACGTCGGGTTCGCCGCCGCGCTCGAATGGGCCGTCGCCTCGGCCTGCGCGCAGCAGCCCTCGGCCCACCGGTTCGCCTACGACTTCGTCTGCGACGAAGACCTCGAAGAGAGGCTCGCGCTCGCGCCCGGCGTGCAGATGCAGGTCTACCGCATCGTGCAGGAGGCCGTGAGCAACGTCTGCCGCCACGCCGAGGCCGCGCACGTCTCCTTGAGCGTGCACCTCGACGACGCGGGCGATTTTCTCCTTCAGCTCTCGGACGACGGCCGCGGCTTCGACGCCGAGAACAAGCGCGCGCTCAGAGGGCGGGGCTTGGCCGGCATCCGCGCTCGCGCCTCGCTCATCGAGGCCGAGGCCGGCTGGGCGCGGCGCGAGGGCGGCGGCACCGTCTTCACCCTGCGCAAGCACGCGGCCGCCCGCCCGGGCGGAGACGCCTGACAAAAAGCGCTTCGGCGCCTCACGCCTTTCGTGTTAATCTTTGCGCCGCTTCCCTGCGCCGCCTTCTGAGTCGTATGCCGCAACCGCCGAGACGCTTCCTGAAGTCGCTGCTCCTCGCGTGTGCCCTCGCCGGCTGCGTGCCGCCCGCGGCCCGAGCGCGCCAGCAGGAGCCGGCGCATCCGCGTGAGGCGCCGGCCGCCCCGTCGGAACAGGAAGAGACCGTCCGCATCGAGTCCGCCCTGATCCAGACCGGCGTGTCGGTCTTCGACAAGTCGGGCAAGTTCGTGGACGGGCTCCGGCAGGAGGACTTCGAGCTGACGGTCGAAGGGAACCCGACGCCGGTCTCCTTCTTCGAGCGCGTCGCGGGCGTTCCTTCTTCATCATCTTCGTCAACGCCCGCGCCGGGCCGCGGCGGCGCGAAGGGCGCGGAGCCGGACGCCGTGCCGCTCGCCGCGGCCGTCGGGCGGACGGTCATCATCTTCGCCGACGACCTGCACCTCAGCTTCGAAGACCTCAAGCGCGCCCGCGACATCATCAAGCACTTCGCCGACAAAGAGCTCACGGAGGAGGACACGGCGGCCGTCGTGTCGAGCAGCGGCCGGCTCGGCTTCCTGCAACAGTTCACCGACAACCCGGCCGTGCTGCGCGTGGCCGCCGAGCGCCTCGCCGACGACAGCGGCCGGAATCAGGGCGAGCGCACGGAGCCGCCTTTGAGCGAGTACGAGGCGCTGCTCATCGACCGCTACGACCCGGAGGTGACCGACGACTACGCCAGCCGCATCATGGCCGCGGGCCAGGCTTTCGATAAGGACGACGCCATCCAGCAGGCGCGCGAGCGGGCGCGCACCGTCCTCTTTTACGCCGCGAACCACGCGCGCGCCACCTACCAGGCGCTGGAGCAGGTCATCCGCCGCGCGGCGCAGATGCCCGGCCGCAAGGTCGTCCTCCTCGTCTCGGACGGCTTCCTGCTCGACACGACCAACACGGACTCTTCCGAGCGTCTCCGCCGCATCTACGACGCGGCCGCGCGCGGCAACGCCGTCGTCTACGCCTTCGACGCGCGCGGCCTCGACGCCGCGCTGCCGACGAGCACGGCGCGCAACGCCTTCCGCGTCCAGTCGGGCGCGCGCTTCGAGACGCAAGACCCGCTCAACTCCATCGCCCGGGGCACGGGCGGCCGCTTCGTGAAGAACACGAACGACCTGCGCCCCGCCGTCTCGCAGGCGCTGGCCGAGGCGTCGCGCTACTACCTGCTCGCGTGGCGCCCCGACCCCGAGTCGCGCGGCGAGGAGAAGTTCCGCCGCGTCGAGGTCAAGGTGAAGGGGCGCCCCGAACTGACGGTGCGCTTGCAGACGGGCTACCTGCCGGAGGGGCCGAAGGAGGCCGCGCAGGGCGAGGCGAAAAAGGTCGAGGCGAAGAGCGTGAATGCTTCGGCCACGAGCGCGACGCCCCCCGACCCCGCGCAGGAGGAGCTGCGCGCCGCGCTGAACTCGCCCGCGCCGAAGACGGGGCTGCCGACGGCCCTGGCGCTCAACTACTACCAGGGGGAGACGGGGCCTCTGGTCACAACGTCCTTGCGCGTCGAAGGCTCGGCCCTCGACTTCACGCGCGAGGGCGACACGCTCAAGGCGAACGTGGACGTGGCCGGCGCCGTCTACGACTCGAACGGCAAGGCGGAGGCGAGCTTCGGCCGGCACCTGGCGGTGAGCGCCCCCGCCGCGCGCTTCGAGGGCGGGTGGGAGCCCAACGTCTCTTACAACTACGAGGCGAAGCTCGCGCCCGGCCTCCACCAGGTGCGCGTCGCCGCCCGCGACGTGCGGACGGGCCGGGTGGGCAGCGCCTCGCAGTGGGTCGAGGTGCCCGACCTCGCCACGCGCAAGCTGGTGCTGAGCAGCCTGCTCGTGGCCGAGACGCGCGCCGAGGCCGCGCGTCGGCTGTCGGAGGCGGCCGGCGCCGCAGGGACGGGGAAGCCCCTTGAGCCGGCCGCGGCCGAGATCAGCGTTGACCGGCGCTTTGAGCGCACGTCGGCGCTACGCTACCTGGTCTTCATCTACAACGCGCGCGGCGGCGCGGCCGGCCCGCCCGACGTGACCTTGCAGACGCAAATCTTCCGCGGCGCCCGCCCGGTCTTCACCTCGCCCCCCGCGCGCGTCTCCGTCGAGGGGCAGGACAGGGCGCGGCTCGCCTACGCGGCCCAGGTGCCGCTCGAAGGTCTGCCGCCCGGCCGCTACTCGCTCCTCGTCACGGTCAACGACCGCGCCGCGGCCGGGGCGACGGCCACGCAGCGCGTGGGCATCACGATTAAATGAGGGGAGAGTCAGCGCCCGAGTTCATCTAAGCCCAGCCCCCGGGACTAAACAAAAGGCTACCGACGACTATGAAACTCTTCAAACTGCTACTGGCCTGCGCCTGCGGCGCCGCGCTCCTGTCGCTCGCGTGCGGCGGAATCGGCAAGCTCGGGAGTGCGCCGCCGTCGAACACGGCGGCCAACACAAACACGTCGGGCGCGGCCGCCACCCCTTCGAACTCGTCGGGGACGGCCGCGCCCGAGACCGGCGTCGAGAAGGTCAAGCCCTCGCCCGGCACCGGCAACGTCCAGGGCAAAGTGCTCTACAACGGCAAGCCCGCCACCGGGATCGAGGTCAAGCTCTGCGAGAAGTTCAACCGGTTCTTCGGCGGCTGCTCGGGCCAGACCTTCACGGCGAAGACGGACGCCGACGGCGACTACGTCATCACGAACGTGCCGCCCGCGTCCTACGAGGGCCTGATGGCGCGCGTCTTCGACACCAACGACTACGTCTTCGCGACGACCGGCCTCGGGGGGCTGAGCACGCCCAAGTACGAGGTCGCGGCCGACAAGACGCTCTTCGTCCGCGCGACGAACCTCTTCAAATCAGACCTGAAGATACTCAACCCGAAGGCGGGCTCGAAGGTGAGCGCGCAGGGGCTGGAGCTGAAGTGGCAGGAGTACCCGGACGCGGCCTACTACAAGCTCAGCCTCTACCCCTCGGAGGCGTCCGTCACGTCGCCCTACATCGGCCAGCGCGTCGAGGCGGCGACCTTCGCCCTGGACAAGCCGCTCCCGAAGGGCGAGTACCGCATCGAGATCGAAGCCTACAACGACTCCGACCAGAAGATCGCCGAAAGCCCCGACGACATCAAGTTCACCGCCACGGAGTGAAGGGGGTAGGCGGTAGGCAGTTAAGAAAAGTGAGCCCCGGCGGGGCGGGATGTTTATAGCTTACGGTAGTTATTGAAATCTAAGCTCCGGAGGAGCGGCATGTGATATGTCGCCCCTAAAGGGGGTTGGGTTCAATTAGAATCCGCGTGCTATAAACATCCCTCCCCGCCGGGGCTCAACCTTCTCCGTCCTCCTCCTGCCTTAACTGCCTACTGCCATCTGCCTACCGCCTACTGTTTTCAGTTCCGAGCCAGCCGTAGCCCGCGCCCGTCCAGTAGAGGAAGCCCTGCGCGCCGCCGAGCTTTTCGCGGAGCACGTCGCCGAGCAGGCGCAGCCGCCTGTCCTGCGCGGCGGCCTGCGCCTCGGCGCGCGGCTCGGGCCGCAGCCCCTCGCCCGCCACGCCCTTGAGCAGGAAGCTCTGCCGCGCCTCGGGGTCGCGCCAGCCCGCCTCCTTGTAGCCGTGGAGGACGACGAGCAGCGCGTCCGACGCCTCGACCTGCGGGCGCGCGTGCGGCGCGAGCTTCTGCACGCCCTGATGCGGGTTGAACTCGCGCGGGTCGGGCGGCGTCACGGCGCGCGGGTCTGAGACGATCCAGTTCGCGACCTCGTCGTTCACCTCGGCGAGGCGGCCCGGCGCGGGGCGCGCGCGGACGACGATGTCTTCGGAGCCGTCGCCGTTGAAGTCGCCGACCGCGGCGGCGTCGGCCCCGCCCCCGTCGAACACGACCGCCCCTTTGTAGACGCGCTCGACCGCCGCGCGCGCCTCCTGCGCGGCCGGCGGCGCGGGCGTTGCGGCCGCCGCCGGGGAAGGCGCGGCGGCGGGAGGCGGCTGCGCCGCGTTCGTCTGTGGGGCGGCGGCGCGTTGCTCCTCCTTTGTAGAGGGCGCGGCGGCGCACGCGCAGAGCGTGAGCAGGCAGAGAGAGACTGTCAACGTCCGTGCTTTCATCTCATTTCGCTTCTTTAAGGGATTGACCGCGGAGACACGGCTTTTAATTTCAAATTTGAAATTCTTCGAGCCGTGTCTCCGCGGTTAAGTTTCATCAGCCAGTCACGCGCCTCGTCTTAGAGCGACTGGAGGAAGGTGACGAGTTGTGCCCGCTGGGTGGTCGAAAGGTTGCGGAAGTTGTTGATGACGCCGGTGGCCTCGCCCGCGTGGCGGAGGATGGCCTCGGTGCGGTTGGTCGTCTCGCCGTCGTGCATCAGGCGGCCGCGGGTGCGCATGCCCCAGAGCGGCGCGGTGCGCAGTTGGTTGGCCGAGATCTGCCCGCCGTTCTGCACGATGCCGTCGCCGGTGCCCACGTCGTGCAGCAGGAAGTCGCTGAACGGGTGGATGATCTTGTTGCCGAGCGCGGCCGAGACGGTGAACGCGCCGCCGTTAATCAGCGTGCCCGGGGCGGCGGTCGTGATGTTGCGGACGTGGCAGATGGCGCAGCCGATGGCGTTGAAAAGACTGTCGCCGGCCGCCACGTCGTTGGCATTCAGGCCGAAGGTGTCGCGCGGCGGCGCCTTCGACGCGCGCATGAAGCGCGCGAAGACGTTGATGTCCTCGTCGGGGTCTTCGCCGCAGTTGACGGCGGCGTTGCTCGCGCACGGCGCGGTGTCGGGGACAGGGTCGTAGGCCGCGACCGAGTTGCCGAGCGAGGTGTTCTCGACGAGGTTGAAGCGGTTGGTGATGCCCTGCTCGTTCAGGTACGCGTCGGACGCAAACGAGAGCAGGCTGGCCTGCTGGTCTTTCCAGCCGAAGCGGCCGAAGCGCGTCTGCCCAGAAGCCTCGGCCACCGGCACGGCGATGAGCAGGCCGGCGATCTGGCCGCCCGACTGGCCGGGCTGCGCGTTGGCGATATTCTGGAGCGTGGTGTTCGAGATGGCCTCGACGAACCCGTCGCCGAGGGTGTTCAAGGAGGTGCGGAAGGTAAAGATGTTCTCGGCCGTCGAGGGGCGCCGCTCCTGGATGCGCGCGTTGATGGCGCGGTCGTTGATGAGCGAGCCGCCCGGGGCGTCAACGAAGTTGCCGAAGCCGTCCTGGTGACCGGCGCGGAACTCTGTGATCTGGCTGATGCCGCCCGTCACCGGGTTCTGGTGGCACTCGGCGCAGGACTGCGCGTTGTAGACGGGGCCGAGCCCCTTGGCGATGTCGTCGCGCTCCTCGAAGACCGCGCGGTCGGCGTCGAAGGCGGCCTGCTGCTGCGCGGTCGTCCCGGCGTAGAAGCCCGGGACGGGCGCGTTGTCGAAGGCCGCGGGGGCCTCGGTGGCCGCCTGGCTGTGGACGCCCGAGCGCGAGGCGGTCGCGAGCGCGAGCGCCAGCGCGAAGGCCGCCACGGCGGACAGTTTCAGGATTTTCATATTGGTCTCTCCTCTGGCGACGCGGGGGCACGGGAGTCCCTCGCGGGAAGGTGCGGGTCGGTGCGCGCGGCGCGTGAGAGCGGCGGCGCGCTTTGAATTTGTCGCCCGTGTGTTCGCCCTGGAAGGAAGTCCTCTGCCCCGCGGGGCTAAAGCGTCCGCGCGTCCCGCGCCGAAGGGGCGTCGTCGCGGCGCGCGTTCAAGAGTCTACGAGAGGGGTCGCGTCGGCCGGGGGTGACGAGATGCCCGGCGCCCTCCGGGCGTACAGGGAAACGCGCCCGGGAGGCGCCGGCACTCCGGCCGCTCGCGCCGCTCTCGAACAACTCTGCGGGAGCAAAGAAGGTGTGACCGCGCCGGGCGCAGTCGTCGGTGTCTTCTGAAGGTGAGCCCCTCGTGAGAGGTCGGGCAAGTGACTGGGGCAGGGGCCGTGCTGACTGAGCGCGGGAAGCCTAATCCCGCCGCGCGCCGTTGTCAACATTTTTCTGGCAGGCGGTAGGCAGTTGAAAGCCCCGCCGTCCGGGGTTGAAGGTTGAACCATTCAACTCCCGGGACGCGGGGCGGCTGCCTACTGCCGTCTGCCTACTGCCTACTGCACCGTGGCGGGAAGGAGCGAGCCGCGGCGGTCGGTGGCGACGCCGCGGCCGTCCTCGATGATGCCGATCATGCCGTGGAAGTGGATGTCGCTGCCCGAGAGCACCAGCAGCACGTCGCCGGGGCGCACGTCCGGGTTCTCGACCGTGAAGCGGACGACCGTCGCGTGACCGTTCGACGCTTCGAGCGTCTCGAACTCGAAGGTGTCGGCGTCGGCGACGACGGTTTGCGAGTTGTTCGTGTAACTGGGTCTCTCTTCAGGCATAAGGATGATTACCTCAAAAAAATTATCCGCTAAAAACTATCGGGCCGGAAAGCCCTGCCGTAGAGCCCCTGGTACGCCCAACCCAAAACGCGCGCCTCGGCCGTGCAGAGCGTCTCCAGCCAGCAGCAGTTCAGGTAGACATCCCGCTCGCGCCGCGAAGGAATCTTCTCCGCCTCTCGGACGACCGACGAGTCCTCCGAGGGCTTCAGGCCGTAGGCTTCGGCGATGGCCTCGTTCGTCTGCCGCGCGTCTTCGAGCGCCGCGAGCAGCTCCTTGATCCACGTGTGCAGCGCCGGCTCCGAGTCGTGCTCGACGAGCGCCTGCATGACGCCGACGGCGAGCCGGTCTTCGGCGCGGTTGAAGCCGAAGGGCTCTTCGGCCCCCTTCTGCTCCTCGGCTTGCCGCCACTGGAAGAGCGCCTCGACCGCGGGGAAGCGCACGACCGCGACGCGCTCGTCGTAGTCTAAGAACCACTGGATGACGCCGGCCAGCGACGCGGGCTCCACGCGGCCCCGCGCGTCGCGGCCGAGCGCGGGCGGGCCTTGATTTAAGCCCGCCGCTTCTGCGTTCGACTTCGACATTATGAACTCGCGACCGCCTCTTCCGACGTACCTTCGCGGACGCGCTTGAGGTACTTGCCGAAGTAGCCGTTCCACGGCGGGATGACGACCGAGACCGGCCCTTCGGCGCGCGCCTGGCACGAGAGGCGGATGAGGGGCTTCGGGTCGTCCGTCTCGACGTAGCCGAAGAGCGGCATCACTTTGCGCTCGCGCCACTCGGTCTCCGAAAGTTTGTCGGCCCCGCCGAGCACGCCGACCCAGCACGTCCCGCAGGAGGCCGAGCGGCACTGCACGGGGATGGGGCCTTCGTTGACGGTGCAGCGCGCGTCCGTCTCGTGCCACGGCCGCTTGTCCGCCTGCGCGCCCGAGGCGACCTCCTGCTTGTCCAGTGCTTTAAAACGGCGGTCGTCGGCGTTCTCGTCCCACACCACCGTCCAACGCCTGTCGGCCGTCCGCAGGAAGCCGAAGAGCCCCTGCCCCTCGTCCTTCGCGCGTTCGCGCAAGACCTCTTCGGGCGTGCGCTTCAAATGCCTGCGGTCGATGAGGACTTCGCCCGGCGCCCGCCTGAACTCTTCCGAGCCCACCTGCTGCAACGCCATCAAGCCGACGGCGGCGATGCCGATTGTCAAAGACTCGTCCACCTTCCGCTCGGCCGCCGCCGCGCGCGCGACCTCGCGCACGACCTCCGCGAGCGTGCGCCCGTTGGGGATTTCGACGCCCCCGGCGAGTTGCACGACGGCGCGCTTCACCTCCGGCCAGAAGCGGTGGCCGTAGAGGAAGGTGTGCGACGCGTCGAGCTGGTCTTTCAGATACCAACTGCCCTGCATCAACAGCTCCTGCGCGAGCCGCGCGGGGTCTTCCGCCGCCTGGAACGCGCGCAGCAGCGCCAGCGGGTAGAAATGAAACCAGACCTGCGCCGCGTTCCTGTCCACCTCGTGGATCGCGGGCAGCAGCGTCACGAGCGTCTCGCGCCACGCCGCGTCGTCGTGGCGGTTCAGGAAAACTTCCAGCGGGCTCTCTCTCTTACTGCTCATGGCTCCTCTATGAAATCCGTCTGAAAAAAGGATGAAAACCGAAACGAAGAGTTTACCCGTCTTCGCCCGCGCAGACAAACGGGGAAGAGAGTAGGCGGTAGGGAGTCGCCGCTGACGCGGCGACTCCCTACCGCCGTCTGCTTACCGCCTACTTCGCCTTTAATTTGTTGCGGCGACGACAGACTCTAGTTACAACCTGCGTGATACAGTAAGCGCCTGATGTCTGACTCCGGCGAGTCGAAGCGGCTGGGCGACGTGACGGTGGGCGAGGCGAAGCGCGCGGCCATCTACGCGGGGCTGACCGCGCTGGCGCTCTTCCTCTTCGTGCGCCTGCTCGGCGAGGTGCTGGTGGCGCTGCTGCTGGGGGCGGTGGCCGGCGCCTACCTTTTGCCGGTGCAGGAGTGGCTGGAGAGGCGCCTGCGGGCGCGGGCGGGGAGCGCGCTCATCACCATCGCGCTCATCGTCGTGCCGCTGGCGGCCACGGTCGGCTACGGCTGGTACGAGATGTCGGGCTACTCCGCGGAGGTGCAGAACGAGAAGCGGCGCGAGCACATCATCGCCGACATCAGCGCGTCGCTCACCGACCTGAACATCCCCGCCGAGAGCACGCGGGCGGCGCTCCAGACCGCCTTCACCGAGGCGCTCCTCCGCTCCGGCGAGGCCGTCCAGGAGTTCAAGAAGCGCACGGCGGTGCTCCTCGTCTCGGCCACCGTCTTCTTCTTCACGCTCTTCTACGTGCTGACGCAGCGCGTGAGGCTCGCCGCCTACATCAAGCTGCGGGTGCCGGGCGACTTCATGCCCTTCTACGAGCGGCTGGGGGTGAACGTCGGCGGGGCTTTGCGCGGCGCGCTCTTCGCCGTGATGGTTGACCAGACGGCGAAGGCCGTCGCCGTCCTCTTGATGAACCTCTTCTTCGGCGTGCCTCTGGCGGTGGCGCTCGCGCTCGTCACCTTCCTCGTCGGCTTCTTCCCGCTCCTGGGCGAGTGGGCCATCTACATCCCCGTCAGCATCTACCTCCTCGTCTTCCAGCACCGACCCGGCGCGGCCGGCGCCTACCTCCTCATCGGCCTCGCCATGACCATCGGCTCCTCGCTCGTGCTCCGGCCGAAGCTGGCCGCCCGTAGCGCCGAGCGCTTCAACTTCTACTGGATGCTGGTGGGCCTGGTGACGGGCGTCTACGCCTTCGGCATCCCCGGCGTCGTCCTCGGCCCCGCCATCCTCGGCTTCGCCAAGGCCATCATGGACACGCTCGTCGGCGACGTGAAGTACGAGACTTCGCTCCTGAAGGAGGAGCGCGCGCAGGCGAAGGAAGGGGCCGTGCGCGCGGCCGAAGAGGAGAAAGACCTCAGCCCGGCGGCCAGGTGAGCGCGCGGCCGCCGAGGACGTGGACGTGGACGTGGAAGACGCTCTGTCCGGCCCCGGCGCCGGTGTTGATGACGGTGCGGTAGCCGCCTTCGGCGTGCCCCTCTTCGCGCGCCACGCGTGCGGCGACCAGAAGCAGGTGACCGAGCAGAGCCTCGTCCGCCTCACCCGCTTCGTTTAAAGATGCGACGTGCGCGCGCGGGATGACGAGCGCGTGCGTGGGCGCCTGCGTGTTGATGTCGCGGAAGGCGACCGCGCGCTCGTCCTCGTAAACCTTGGCCGCGGGAATCTCGCCCGTGACGACCTTGCAGAAGATGCAGTTCTCGCCCGCCATATAAACTCTCTAAGGGTAGATATACTCGGGCCAGTCGAGGTCTTCGACCCGTTCCGAATCACTCTTCACTCCCTGCGGCTTGACGCCCCGCACCTCGCCGTCGTGGCCTTCGTCGTCATAGACGGGGCGACTCGGGGTGAAAGTCCCCGCCGGCACGACGAGCGTGTACCAGACGAGCACGCAGGCGAGGACGAGCGCGAGGAGTTGCCGCCGCAGCTCCTCCCCGCCGAGCGGCGCGCGCCGCCCCATTTCCAAACTCAAAGCCGTCGTCATGCCGTGACCGTCTCCGCGGGCGGGAGCTGCGCCGTGACCGACTCGCGCAGCCGCTCGATGTCCGCGCCGACGGCGCGCAGCTTGGCCTCGATCTTCTCGTAGCCGCGGTCGATGTGGTAGACGCGCTCGATGATGGTCACGCCCCGCGCGGCCAAACCCGCCAGCACGAGCGAGGCCGAGGCGCGCAAATCCGACGCCTGCACGCGCGCGCCCGAGAGCACCGCCGGGCCTTCGACGACGGCCGTGCTGTTGCTCTCGACGCGGACGCGCGCGCCCATGCGCTGCATCTCGGAGGCGTGCATGAAGCGGTTCTCGAAGATGGTCTCGACGATGCGCGCGGAGCCCTCGGCCTGCGTCATCAGGGCCATGTACT
>JAFAVK010000064.1 GCA_019242475.1 Acidobacteriota bacterium
CAAGTGTCGTCGGCGGAAACGCCTCTAACGTGACCGTGATGCTAAGCTCTGCCGCCCCGGGCGGCGGCGCGTTGGTGTCACTCTCAAGCAGCAACACGGCTGTCGCCAGCGTCCCTGTGAGCGTGACGATTCCGGCGGGCGCGACGAGCGCGACCTTCAACGTGATGACCAATCCTGTCACGGCCTCCTCTACCGTGACAATCTCTGCTTCCTTCGGCGGCATTACTCGAACCGCCACGCTGACGGTAACGCCGCCGGTGGCCGTTGACACGGTGGCGATCCAAGTGGCCGAGTACGCCAGCGGCAACCGTGAGTTGCGAGTTCAAGCGACCAGCAGCAATTCGAGTGCGACGCTGAAATGTTATGTGACTTCAACGAATGTGCTCATCGGTACGTTGCAGAACGATGGTGGAGGCCGATACAGCGGGAAGTTTGCGGGGCAGACGAATCCGCAGAACATCACTGTGAGGAGCAGCGCGGGAGGAGCGGCGTCCAGGGCAGTGACGTTGAAGTAGATATAATCTAAGAGCTGGCGACTCCGGCTACGGAGGTATTAGCAAAGCTGATTCATTAGAATCTTCTACGGGCCAGCTTTGCTATCTCTTACCAAACGAGAGGGGCCGCCCACAAGGAGCGCCCCTTTTATAGTTAGAACATTTATGGTCAGTGTCTGCGGATTGCTACCGCGCTATGACAATGACCTGACACATAGCAGACTTATTTTGACCGGATAAAGTTAATAGATGGTAATTATCTACCTGATACAAATGGTTAATCAGCAATGTGGCAATTCTTCATCTATTTTGAATGGTGGTGTTCGATAAATCTCCCATCATGCGTCAAGTAGATAATTACCAAAACTTAGGGCAGCCATCGGGCTGCCCTAACTTGTTGATTCTGTTGGAGCCGGTGGAGGGATTTGAACCCCCGACCCGCAGTTTACAAATCTTTTTCAGCACTTTGGCTGAGTATGGCTGAGTTTGCTAAAGTGCGTTTCTGTTAGGCTTAAGGCCAACCCTAATTGTCCTCCATACGGCTGCGTTTGGCCTAGTTTTGATGAGTTGGCACACCTTTGGCACACAGGATTGAGCTAACAGAAGTGCCGGTCATGTACACCTTTGCAGGGAATTTTTTGAAAGTGAATCATTACCAGAATTTCGGATTGAGCACTGTTAGATCAAATGAAATGAATCTTAGAAACAACGAATGGTAATTGTCTACTTGACGCAAGTGGTTAGTCGCGAATTTCGCAATGATTCAGCGAGCTTGATCAAGATAGAGAGATAGAACGTCTGTCTGGTGTCAAGTAGATAATCACCCCTTCATTCCTGCTAGCCATGTGGCCCTCATCACGTTAAGACCGGGCCAACCTATTTGCCGATGACAAGGAGCTTGAATGTTCCCGGCACGATGCTGGGGCGCGGGCGTGGGTGCTCCGGTGTTGGGGCGGGCGGCGGGCCGAACTCTGCCGTCACCAGATAAACCTGGTGTGTCTTCGGGTCGAGAGCCATCGTGCGCGCCCCCTTCTGCGTCGTGACGGTTTCGACGACAGAGTATTTGTCGGGCGAGTCTTCGTGCATGATGGTGAGCGTGCCTTCGCCGTTCGAACTGAAGATAAATCCCGTTTCCGGATCGAAGGCGGCAGCGTCCACGCCGCTCCCGATGGGCAGGGTCGTCAAAACCTTTCCCGTGTCGGCATTGACGACGGCCATCAGCTTGTTCGAGCCGACGGAGAAGAGCCGCCGGTGCTTGCGGTCAAACGCCAGACCGGAAGGCTCCTCTGCGGGCGCGACGGGCCAGTTGGCTTCGACCGCCAGCTTTCGTGAATTGAACTCGACGATGGCGCTCTTGTCTTCGAGATTGACGAAGACGTTGCCCTGCTCGTCCGTGACGGCGAACTCCGGGCGGCCTCCGAGCGCGAGCGTGCCCGCGACCGTGTCCGTCTTCACGTCAATCGCCGTCACGTCTTGACTCGCGCCGTTCATGGTGAAGACGCGCTTCGAGGCTTCGTCGTAGATGATCGTGTCCGGATTCTTGCCGACCGGAATCTGCTTGAGCGCCTTCAAAGTCTTGAGGTCGAAGACCGTCACGGTCGAGGCGCGACCGTTGCTGACATAGCCCTTGCCGGCGTCATCTACGACTGCGACGCCATGCACGCCGGGAGTGTCCGGGATGTCGCCGACAATTGCGCCCGTGTCTGCGTTGACGACCAAGACGTGCGTCGCGTGCGAGACGTAGAGGCGGCGATTCTTCGAGTCCATGGTCAGGTAGTCCCAACCGCCCTCGCCGCCGAGCTGGTATTGCTTCATCACGCGATAGCCTGATTGATTCTTGCTCTGTGCCTGAAGAGTTACCCCGCAGAGAATGAAGCTGAGGAGGAGAAAAAATGAGCTGCGCCACTTGATTGACATTATGATTTACCTCCGGTTGAAGAGTTGAAGAAAAGCCTGTCTGCCAGCGCCACCGCCATGACCCAGAAGAAGGCCGCCGCGTAGCCCTCGATCACATCGCTCGGATAGTGAACGCCCAGATAAATTCGCGAAAATCCCACCAGCACTACAATGAGCGCCGCCGCCGCCCAGACAGCGGTGCGTGTCCATGTGCTCTGCACGCGACGGCTGATGATGGCGGCCAGTGTGCCGAACAGGCAGAACGAATAGAGCGCATGCCCGCTCGGGAAACTGTATGAAGCCGGAGCCCCCAAATTGAAGAAGGGCGCTGGCCGGGCCCTGTGGAAAGAGAGCTTAAGCACCCCATTCAAAATCAACGCGCCCGCCATCGTGACGAGCAGCAACAGCGCCGCGCGTCGCCGCTTCATCAGGTAGAGACCGACGACGCCGCACACGCTGAGCGACGAGATGACAATCGTCGAGCCGAAGTACGTGATGACGCGCATGGCGGCGGTGAGTTGAGGCGCGGCGTGCTGATTAATCAGCACGCGCACCTGTTCGTCGAAGCGCTGCGTGTCTCCTTCAAGGACTTCCTCAGCCAGCCATGAGAGCAGGACGAGCACGCCCGCCGCCAGCGCCAGACTGACGAAGAGAGCGATTCCGGCTTTGCGCCCGTTCACGTTTTTCATAGCGTCTTCAAAGCTTACCTGACAGGCTCGCGCCGCAACATGACGTAGATGGTCGGCGTCACCACGAGCGAGAGAAGCAGCGCGACGGCGAGGCCGCCGATGACTGCGATGGCGAGCGGCTGCAAGAGCTCTGCGCCCGCGCCGATGGCGAGCGCGAGCGGGAGCATTCCCAGAATTGCCGCGAGGCTCGTCATCAGCACCGGGCGGAAACGTCTGCGGCCTGAACGCACGAGCGCCGCGCGCAACGAGTCGCCTTCCGCCAGATGTTCCTCCACCGCGTCGAGCATCAGGATGCCATTCTTGGCGACGATGCCGACGACCATAATCATGCCCATCAGAGAGACGACGTTGAGCGTCTCGCCCGTCAGAAAGAGTCCGAGCAGCACGCCGCCGAGCGCGAGCACTGCGCCCGCGACGATAGAGACCGGATGCGCGAATGAGCGAAACTCGATCAGGAGCGTGATGAAGACCAGCACAACCGCGAGCACGAGCGAGAGCATCAGTTCGCGAAAGCTTGCCTGCTGCTCCTGATACAGTCCGCCGTACTCGACCGTCATCCCCGCCGGAAACTTCACGTCTTTGGCGAGCTCGGTCTTGATCTCCGCGATGGCCGTGCCGAGGTCTTTGCCTTCGAGCCGCGCCGTGACCGGAACGTACTGCCTGAGCGCCTCGCGGTTGATCTCCGTCTGCCCTTTGTCGTATGCCACTTCGGCCACCTGATCGAGACGAAAGAGCGTGCCCGAAGAGGAGCGAATCTGAAGCCCGCGCAGGGCTTCGAGCGACGTGCGCACCTCTGCCGGAAAGATGACGCGGACGTTGATGAGCCGTCCCTGCTGGAGTATGGACGATGAAGTGTCGCCCGACATCGCGGTCGTCACGGCTGCGGCCACGTCCGAGGCTGTGACGCCAAACTGTGCTGCGCGTTGCGGGTCAACTTTAAAGGTCACAGCCGGGCCGCTCACGACGACGCCGGGATTCGTGTCCACGACGCCCTGCACTTTTTGAATCGAAGTCTCAACCTCTTCGGCCTTCGCGTCGAGCGCCTTCGTGTCTTCGCTGAAAATCTTAATCTCAATCGGTTCGGGCGAGCTGACGAGGTCGCCGATGAGGTCTGTAAGAATGCCTACGAACTCGACCTGAAGCGACGGCTCTGACGATTCGATTGAATTGCGCAGGTCGCTCTCGACCTCTTCTGTCGAGCGGGCGCGGCTGCTCTTGAGCTTGACAAGGAAGTCACCCGTGTTCGGCTCGGTGATGGAGAGGCCGAGCTGCAAACCCGTGCGGCGTGAATAGCTCTCGACTTCGGGAGTCTCCTTTAACATCTGTTCGACGTGGCGGAGCATCCTGTCTGTCTCTTCGAGCGAAGAGCCGGGCGGCGCGATGTAGTCGAGCACGAACGCGCCCTCATCGAATGCAGGCAGAAACTCCGAGCCGAGGCCGCGATATAGAAGATAGGAGCCGACCAGCACACAGGCCATGATGACCAGCACAACCCACGGGCGGTCGAGCGCGTGGCTCAGCACCCATTCGTAACGGCGTATGATCGCGCGCAGGAAACGCCCGCCCTGCTCCTCCGCCTCTTCGTCAGGCTGCGCGTCCGCCTCTTCATCACGTTTCTTCGCCTTCACGAATCGCTCGGCCAGCACCGGCGTGAAGGAGAGCGCGAGCACGAGCGAGGTCAGGAGCGCGACGGCCATCGTCAGCGCGAGCGAGCGGAAGAAGACGCCCGTGACGCCGGTCAGGAGAGTCAGCGGCAGGAAGACGACGACGGGCGTCACGGTCGAGCCGATGATGGGGACGGTGATCTCGGAGACGGCCGCCTCGACGGCCACGCGCCTGGACTGGCCGCGCGCGAGGTGCGTGTAGATGTTCTCGACGACGACGATGGCGTCGTCGATGACGAGCCCGATGGCCGCGGCCACGCCGCCCAAAGTCATCAGGTCGAAGGAGAGGCCGACGAGCCACATCGCGAGGAAGGTGACGAGCACCGTCACGGGGATGACGAGGATGGCGACGAAGGTCGTCCCCCAGTTGCGCAGGAACGCGTAGAGGATGACGACCGAGAGCAAAAGCCCGAGCAGGATCGCGTCGCGCACCGACTTCATCGACTCGCGCACGAGCAGAGACTGGTCGTAGAAGGTCGAGACCTGCACGTCCTTCGGGAGCAGGGGCCGGACGGCCTTCAGCTCCGCCGTCAGCTCGTCAACGACCGTGACCGTGTTCGCGTCCGGCTGTCTGGTTACGTTGAGCAGGACGGCCGGGCGCCCGTCCGCTGTCACAATCGTGTACTGCGGCTCGACCCCCTGCCCGACGGTCGCCACGTCTTCGAGCTTGACGGGCGCGTTGTTGACCGTGCCGACGACGATGGAGTTCAGCTCGTCGAAGGTCAAAGCCTGCCCGCTCACGAGCGCGAGTTCGAGCCGGTGGTTCTCTTCGATCAACCCCGGCGAGGCGATGATGTTCGAGTTCTTGACGGCGTCCACGACCTGCTGGATCGAGACGCCGCGCGCGGCCAGGCGCTGCGGGTCAATCGTCGCCTGGTACTCGCGCACCTGCCCGCCCGCGACGGCGACGCCGGCCACGCCGGGCAGGCGCGCGAGTCTCGGGCGCACGGCGAGGTTGGCGATGTCGCGCAAGCTCGCGGGGTCGCGCGTCTCGGAGGTGAGGCTGTAGCCCGCGACGGGGAAGACGGCGAAGGTCAGGCGGTCAACGCGCCGAATCTCTGCGGGCGGCGGGAGGTTGAGCTGCGACAGACGCGCCTGCACGAGTTGGAGCGACTGCTTGATGTCCACGCTCCAGTCGAAGAAGAGGTTCACGTCGCAGGAGCCGCGTTGCGTGGTCGAGCGGATGTCCCTGATGCCGGGGATGCCGTTCATGGCCTCCTCGATGGGGCGCGTGACGGAGACGAGTGTCTGCTGCGCGGGCACGACGCCGTTGTCCACGATGATGATGATGCGCGGGAAGTCGGTCGAGGGGAAGATCGCGCTCGGCAGTTGCCACGCGGCGTAGATGCCCGCGGCGCAGAGCAGGGCTATCAGGACGAGTACCGCGCGCTTCTGCTCCGAGATGAGTCGCGCGAGCGTCACTTCTCGTCACCCTTCTTCGAAGCGTCGCCCTTCCCGGCGTTATCGTTGCTCTTCTCTTTGCCGCCGCCCTTCTCTTCGTCGCCCGACTTCTTCTCTTCGTCAGACTTCTTCTCGGCGCCCTTCTCCTCATCGTCGCCCTCGCTCACCTCGACCTTCGTGCCGTCGGGCAGGGAGAAGTTGCCTTCGACGACGACGGTCTCGCCGCCTTCGAGCCCCGAAAGAATCTCCGTCTTGTCGCCCGCGCGGATGCCGACCCTGACCTTCGTCTCGTGCGCGACCGACGCGTCGTCCACGACCATCACCGTGCCCTCGTCGCCGTTCGACGCTTCGAGCGTGACGGCCGACGCGGGCACGACGACCGAATCCGACTTCGCGTTCGCCGCGACCGTGACCTGGGCCGCGCCGTTCACGCGCAGGCGGCCCGCGCCGTTGCCGAGCGTGACCCAGACCTCGACCGTGCGGCTCGCGGGGTCAACCGCGCGGCTGATGAGCGTGACCTGCCCCGTCATCTGCTCGCCGGGCAAGTCCGTGGGCTGGACGGTCGCCGCGTCGCCCGTCTTCAACTGCGCCGCGACGGTGTCGGCGAAGGGGGCTTTGACGATGACCTCGGTCGTGTCCGCGATGGTGACGAGCGTCGTCCCCGACGCGATGAAGCTGCCCTCGTAGAGCGCCTGGTCGATGACGACGCCCGAGATGGGCGCGCGCACGGTCGAGTAGCCCAACTGCGCGTCGAGCGCGCCGACGTGCTGCTCGGCCTGGCCGACGCGGGCCGCGGCCTGCGCGCGGTCGTTGGGGTTGAGAGATTTCGTGCGGAGGCTGACGTTCGCCTCCGCGAGACGCAGCTCGTTCTCGGCCCTTGTTAAATCAAGCTGCGAGGCTTCGAGGTCTTTCTTCGAGATGCCGCCCGCGTTGTAGAGCGCGAGGCGCCGCTCGTAGGTGCGGCGCGCGTTGTCCACGGCGGCCCGCGCGTCGCGCAGCGCCTTCTCATCCGTCGCGGTGTTCTGCGGGATGGTTCCGGTGACGGTGCTCCGCTCGCTGGCGCGCGCCTCGTTGAGCGCGGCCGCGGCCTCGCCTCTCTGCGCGCGCAGGTCGTTCGCTTCGAGCACGGCGATGACTTCGCCCGCGCGCACGACGCGGTTCTTCCAGAGCGGCATCTGTTTGATCTGCGCGCTGATTTTGGGCGAGACCTGCGCGGTGTCGCGCGGGAAGATCGTGCCGAGCGCCGAGACCTGCGCGGCGATGGGGGCGCGCTCGGCCTTCGCGACCTTCACGCTGACGACCGCCGCCTCCTTCTCCTCGGCCGCCGGCTCGGCACCTTTGCGCGCGCGCAGGATGAGCAGGACGGCCACGACGGCGATGACAGCGACCGCCGCGACGGCGACGATGACGGTGCGCCGTCTGCGCTCGGCCTCGACCCTCTCCGCCTCGACGCGCTCGGCCGCGCCGCGCCCGCGCGCCGCCGGCCCGCCCGCGTTCAGCGCGTCGGCCGCGCGCTCGTCGGGCGTCCGCACGTACTGCGCCGCCTCGCGCGCGTCGTCGTCCGTCGAGTCCGGTCTGTCTCGCTCGTCACTCATTGTCCCGCCGCCTGTCGCAGGCGCGCGAGCGCCAGTTGGTAGTCGAAGAGCGCCTGGAAGAAGGCGAGGCGCTGCGCCGCGAGCGTGGTCTGCGCGTCGGTCACTTCCACGACCTGCGCCTCGCCCGCGCGGTAGCGCGCGACCGAAGTGTTCAGGTTAACCTCCGCGAGCCTGATCCCTTCGGACGCGAGCCGGATGCGCGTCGAAGCGGAGAGGGCCTGGACGCGCGCCGCGTTGAACTCCTGCGCGAAGCCGCGCTCGGCCTGCGCGCGCTCGTTCTGCGCGATCTGCAAACGCACCTGCGCCTGCCGCTCGCGGCTCCTGGCCGCGCCCCAGTCGAAGATGGGGATGGAGAGGTTGAAGGTTGCGGAGCCGCCCGTGTGCTCCTTCAGCCGCGCCGGTTTCAGCGAGTCCGTGTCGAAGCCGCCGTTCAAAGTGTAGGAGAGCTGCGGGCGCCGGTCGGCGCGCGCGACGAGGACATCCTGCTCGGCGGCGCGCTCCTGCGCCTCGAACTGCGTGAACTCGGGCCGCCGCTTGACCGTCTCGGCCGTGAAGCGCTCGACCTCGCCCGGCAAAGGTGCGAGCGTCGAGAGGTCTGCGGCCGCAATCGCGCGCGCCTGCTCGTAGCCGACGAAGACGCGCAGGGCCGCGGCCGCGACCTCTTCGGCCGAGCGCGCCTGTTCGAGTTCGCCCTCGCGCTGGTTGGTCTGCAACTGCGCGCGCGTGAGGTCTACGGACGCGACCTCGCCGCCGCTTAACAGGAGCGAAGTTATGTTCTCGAACTCACGCGCGGCGGCGAGGTTCTGCTCGGCGGCGCGGCGCTCGGCCGCGGCGAGCGCGAGCCCGTAGTAAGCCTCCGTACTCGCCTGCCGGAGCGCGCGCCGCGCGACCTCCGTGCCGGCGCGCGCGGCGTCGAGCAGCGCCTGGCTGCGCGCGAGCGCGGCACGCAGGCGGCCGGAGAGGTCGATGTCGCCCGCGACGCTCACGAGCGCCTGGTACTCGCTGATGGCGTTGTTGGCGATGTAGCTCTGCACGCGCGGCTCGCCGCGCGCGAGGCCCAGCGAGGGCGAGGTGTAGATGTAGTCGAAGGGGGCCGTGACTTTGGGCAGGAAGGCCGCGCGCGCCTGCCGCACGTCCTCTTCCGCGACGCTCTCGTTCAACTGCGCCTGCCGCAGTCCCGAGACCTGCGCGTTCGCGAGCCGCAGGACTTCGTCGAGGCCGAGCTGGCCCGGCGAGGTTGACGGAGTCTGACCGGCCTGCGTGCTCGACGGCGTCGTGCCGGGGGGCGCGGCCGTGACGTTCGGGGCCGTCGGCGGGGGCGACTCCGGCGTCTGCGCGGGCGAAGGCGTCTGTGTTGTCGTGGGAGTATTCTGCGGGGCCGGCGCCGTCTGTTGACCACGTGCCGAGAGTGCGACGGCGAAGGCCGCCGCCAGCAGCGCGACGGATCGCAGCGCGCGCACGCCCAGACCGACACGCGCGCCACTCCTCCGAGTCGCTCCCCTCTTCGTCAACAACAACTGTGCTCCGGCTTTTAGTCTTGACCCTGGTTTAAGCCAAGACTCTACAATTTGCAAGATGACAGGAGGATTACTGAGCCGATTAACCACAGGGACACGGCCTTAAGAATTTCAAATTTGAAATTTGAAATTTGAAATTGTTTTAGCCGTGTCCCTGTGCCTCTGTGGTTAATCCTTAAGCGTGGAAGGCAGTGAGACGAGGAAGGTGCTGCCGCCCTCGCCCGTGCGTTCGAGCGTGACGCGCCCGCCGTGCGCCTCTGCGATCCAGGAGGCGATGGAGAGCCCGAGCCCCGCGCCGCCCCCGGCGCCGCCGTTACGCGAGCGCGCCTTGTCCGCGCGGTAGAAGCGCTCGAAGATGTGCGGCCGCGCCTCCTCGGGGACGCCGACGCCCGTGTCGTTTATCCGAATGATATAAGCCGCGCCCTCGCGCGCAAGCTCGACGCGCACCTCGCCGCCCGAGGGCGTGTACTTGATGGCGTTGTCGAGCAGGTTGAGGAGCATGCGCCGCACGAGCCCTTCGTCGCCGCGCATCGGCATCTCGCCGCCGGCGTCTTCGTGTCTGAGGGCGACGCCGCGCCGCGCGGCGAGCGAGCGGACGGCGCGCACGCACTCGGCCGTCGTCTCGTCGAGGTAGAAGGAGGCGGGGTCGAGGCCGTACTGCCCCGCGTCCGCGCGCGCGAGCGTGAAGAGGTCTTCGACGATGCGCGTCAGCCGCCTCCCCTCCTCGTGCAAGATGGCGAGCGACTCGCGGTACTCTTCGGGGCTGCGCGACTCCTGCGAGAGCGCCACCTCCGACTCGCCGCGCACAATCGCGACGGGCGTGCGCAGCTCGTGCGAGGCGTCGGCCATGAAGCGGCGCTGCTGTTCGAATGAAACGTCGAGGCGCGCGAGCAGCTCGTTGAACGTGCGCGCGAGGCGGCCCAGCTCGCTCCGCTCGTTGGCGACGGGCAGACGCTCGCCCAAACTCTCCGCGTTGATGTGCGCGGCGCGCGCCCCCATCTCGACGACGGGCGCGAGGCTCTTGCGCGCGAGGAAGTAGCCGCCGAGGCTCGCCAGCAGCAGCGCGACGGGGACGGCGACGTAGAAGGCCCGCCGCACCCTTTCGAGTTCTTCCTCCTGCCCGTGCCGGGACTGCGCGACGGCGACGAAGAACGTCTTCCCGTGACTCGACCCGCGCTCGGCGCAGGCGCGGACGCTGCTCCCGCCGAAGCGCAACGTCGAGTAGGCGCGCCCCGGCCCGCGGGCCGCCTCGACGAGTCCGGCGAGGCTCTGTGCGAGCGGCGCGGCCTCGGGCCACCCATTCCGCCCGCGCCCGCCCGCGGGGGCGGCCGACGCAGCGGCCACGCGCCCCCGCTCGTCGAAGATGAACGCCTGCCTGTCCTCGAACTGGAAGGCGCGCGCGACCTCCTGCGCGGCGTTGTCGCCGGTCTGGTCTTCCTCGAACTCGGCCGCGAGGTTCAAGGCGAGGAAGCGCGCGTCGTCGGCGAGCGATTGGTCGGTGCCCTCGCGCACGGCGCGCGCGAGGTAGGCGTAGGCGGAGCCGGCGAAGACGACCAGCACGAGCGCGAGGACGGCCGTGTACCAGAGCGTCAGGCGCGAGCGCATCGAGTCAAACACGGCCGCCCCCCGCCCCTTCTTCGTCGCCGCGCAAATCTTCCGGGGCCGCGAGCATGTAGCCTTCGCCGCGCCGCGTGTGGATGAGCGGCACCGCGAAGCCGTCGTCAACCTTCCGGCGCAGGCGGTTGATGTTCACGTCGATGAGGTTCGAGAGCGGGTCGAAGTTTTCGTCCCAGACGTGCTCGGCGATCTCGGCGCGCGTGAGCACGCGGCCGCACTCGCGCGCGAGGTATTCGAGCAGCGCGTACTCCTTCGCGGTCAGCTCGACCCGGCGGCCCGCGCGCGTGACGGCGTGCGCGCGCGTGTCGATCCGGAGGTCGGCGACGGCGACGAGCGCGGGCCGCACCGCGCGCCCCCGCCGCAGCAGCGCGCGCAGGCGCGCGAGCAGCTCCGCGACCTCGAACGGCTTGGTCAGGTAGTCGTCGGCGCCGGAGTCGAGGCCGGCGATGCGGTCGGGCACGGCGTCGCGCGCGGTGAGCATGATGACGGGCACGACCGACCCCGCGGCGCGCAGCTCGCGGCAGACCTCGAAGCCGTCGCGCCCCTCGATCATCACGTCGAGGATGACCGCGTCGTAGTCGTTGACCGACGCTTTGAAGAGCGCGTCGTCGCCGTCGGCCGTCGCGTCCACCGCGTAGGTCTGCTCGCGCAGCGCCTGCGAGACGAAGCGGGCGATGCGCGGGTCGTCCTCGACGAGAAGTATCCTCATGGCCGTTGCGCGCGGGCGGCGCGCGACCGGAATCTTAATGCAACGCGGCGGGGCGCGGCGAGTCAGAAGCCCCACGCGAGCGCGAGGCCGTATTCGCGCTGCGCGCGGCTGAAGCTCGGCGCGACGAGGGGCACGAGTTTGGAACGCGCCGACTCTCGTTTCACCTCCGCTCCGTCCTCCGGGCCGGCGTCCGCGGTGTCGAGCGCCGGGTCGTGATGCGTCTTGTAGACGTAGCGGCCGATGCCGTAGCCGATGGCGCCGCCGACCACCACGTCCGAGAGGAAGTGCTTGCGCGCCGTGTAACGCGACACGCTCACCGCCGCCGCCAGGCCGTAGGCGGCGACCTGAACCGCGCGATGGTCGTGGTATTCGCTGGCGACGACCGTGGCGAGTGTCCAGGCGCTCGCGGAGTGCCCGGAGGGGAAAGAGTGGCCGCCGTCGAAGAACTCCGCGTGCGCGTCGTCCACGGGCGGGCGCGGGCGCTGCGAGACGTTCTTGAGCACGCTGTAGACAATCGCGGTGTTGATTAGCGCCTCGCCGCCGAGCAGCCCCGTCTCGCGCGCGCGCTCGTTCCCCGCGGCGCGCCCCACCAGGTAGAAACCGGCGGCGAGGCCGGCGGTCGAATAGATGCCCCCCGCCTGGCTGATGTCTCTGCTGACGGAGATGCGTTGGTCGTTGTCGCTCAGTTGCCCGGTATACTGGTCTGTGGCGGCGAGCGCCAGGGTCGCGGCGCCGAGCGGGGCCAGCCACTTCGCGTCGTCGCGCCCGAGGTGGAACGGCGAAGTCCAGATGGCGCGCTGGTCGCGCAGGATGTCGGCGAAGAAGCGCCGCTCCCGGCTCGGGGTCGGGGAGGGCGTCGCGGCGGGCGCGGGCTTGTCTTCCTGGCGGTCGGCGGCCGGCTGACTCTGCGCGGCCCCGGCCGACGCGCCCGCGACGAACGCGGCGCAGAGTGCCGCCACGCGGAACATTCTCTTGAGCGTCCAGACATTCAGAGACATCTCGTCCTCCTTGCTCGGCGGCCGATTATATGGGAGAGAAGATGAAGGGAGGATTACACCGCCGGGCCGACGGGGCTTGGCGGCGAGGTGCATCACTTCGATTTAACCCTTCTTAAAACCTCCTCAATCAAGCCCTCGCGGTTGTCGCTCTGCCAGTATTTAAGAATCTCTGCTTCCGGTAAGTTGCCTGCGCGCCCCAGGAGGAAGAAGGGGGATGACGCGTGGCCTCGACTTTTCCAGCGCGACATTTCGACGAGCGACGGCAGGGCGCGTTCGCGCAGCTTCGAGAGAATCGCCGGGTCGCGCTTTTCCGTCAGGTGGAGTAAGGCCATCGAAGACTTGTTGCGGTCAGTCCAGACGATTGAGTTGAGCAGGTCGATGAACGGCTCGACGGGGACTTCGATCCGCCGCTCGGGAGACCGCTGCGCGAAGTCGGCGAGAACGGCGAGCGCGCGCAGCGAGCTGTTGCGCACGTCGCCGTCGGGGTCGCTCATCCCGTAGACGAGGTCTTGCACCACGTCCCGCTTGTTCGCCGTGTAGGCGATGATCTGTGCCGCCAGGGCGCGGTGTCGCGCGTCCGCCGATTCGCGCAGCACGGCCCGGAGCAGTTTGAAATCCTGCGCGGCGAAGACGATGAACTGCTCCTGTGCGGCGCGAAGCTTGGGGTAGGAGTTCAAGGCGTGTCCCTGTGAATCGTCTTCGCCGGCGTCGCCTTTGAGAAGCCCTTCCTCCAGAGCATCCCCGAAGGCGTCGCCCGCCCGGAGCATCGTCTCCGGCAGACGAATCGAGCCCTGCGGTGCGGGACGAAATTGCAAAGAGGGCGCGCCCTTCTCTCTGATGCCGACGTAGAGCAGCGCCTTGCCCGCCTCGCAACAGACGTTCGCGATGGAAGCCTGCCGGACGTTCGGCAAGGCTTCCAGGCGGCGCTCCGCTTCCTTGTGCGAGGTGGGTACCGGGTCACCTTCTTTGATCTGAAGCGCCTGCCGCGCCTGCCGTTCGGAGAGGCTGTGCAGACCGTAAAAGTCGATGATTCCAATCGGAGGTTCCTGACCGTACGTCTGGCCGGGCAGCAAGACGGAGAGGGAGACGAGCAGCAGCAGCTTTGTCATAAATGCATTATAGCTGCTCGCAGTTGAGTGTAACCAAGAAGGCTCAGGCGCTCGGCTGCCATTTAACCCAGTCGCCGGGCCTGACCAGCTCGACGGCCAGTTTGCGGCGCCGCGCTATCTCCAGGAGGGAGGACTCGGCCTTCGGGTCTTCGACGTAAGAGGCGGGGTCTCTGACTCCGTAGTGGATGGGGATGAGGAGTTTCGC
This sequence comes from Acidobacteriota bacterium, assembly GCA_019242475.1. GTDB lineage: Bacteria > Acidobacteriota > Blastocatellia > Pyrinomonadales > Pyrinomonadaceae > QHXN01. The sequence goes on from JAFAVK010000064.1 coordinate 13,895, forward strand.
CCCGAGGACGATGCCGGCGGCGACGGCCTGCTCCGCCGTCATGACCACGGGGAGGTCGCTCGCGGGCTCCTGCGCGCCCTCTTTGATGACGACCCCGTTGATCGGGAGGAAGGCCGCGTCGAAGGGGCCGTACTGCCGCCCGGTCTTCCACCACTGGCCGTGCCACAGCGTGTCGCCGCCGTGGATGACGCGCCGCCCGCCCGCCGTGACGACCCACGAGACCTGGTCTTCGCCGAAGCCGTCCACGGCGGGCACGGGCGCCGCGGTGAAGTCGCCAAAGGTCAGCGGCTCGTAGAGGTCGAGCCCGCGCACGCGGAAACCCCTTGAGGCGACCGTGTCGGCGACCTTCGCGTGGCAGACCACGACGCCGGGCGACTTTTCGAAGACGGCGCTGATCGCCTTCGGGTCGAAGTGGTCGTTGTGCAGGTGCGTGATGAGGACGGCGCGCGCCTGCGTCTCCACCTCGACGGGGACGATGGGGCCTTTCCAGGCCCCGTTCAAAGTCTCCGGGCTGACCCAGGGGTCGATGAAGACGGTCGTCTGGCCGGCGACCAGCTTCAGCCCCGCCCACGACAGGCGCTGAATCTTCAACTCGTCGCCGTCCCTCCGCGGCGCGTGAAAGGAACGAGCCGCGGAGGCCAGGGTCGCGGCCAGCAGAGAGGCGCCGCCGATCTGAAGGAAGCTTCTCCTCCCGAGCTTTTCGGTCGGGTGAGTGTCGTGCTCGTCGTAGGCCATATCACTCCCGGCACGCCCGTTGGGCGGCCTTCTTAAAAGACCTCCTGCGGGCCTTTGCCGGTCTCGACCAGGTAGGCCGCCGCGGAGAGCCCCGCGCGCGAGACGTAGTCCTGGAAACGGTTCTTGAGGAAAGGGTCGCCGTGGGTGAAGCGCCCCTCGACGCCGGAGTAGTCCACCTTCGCGACGGCCGCCTCTTGAGAAAGCCCCTGAGCGACGAGCGTCTTCATCTGCGCCGACACGCTCTGGATGGTGTCGATCAGCAGATCGACGTACTGCGTATCGGACTCCACGGGGCCGTGGCCCGGGACGAGCGTTTTGAAGCCAAGGGCCTTGATGCGGTTGAGCACGCCGACGTACTCGTTCGTGTAGGGGCTCGGCATGAGCGGGACGGGGCCGGTCACCACGTCGCCGGTCGCGACGATCTTCTCCTGCGGGAGCCACATGACGAGGTCGCCCGCGGTGTGTGCGTTGCCGAGGTGGAGGAACTGAATCTCCCTGCCGCCCGCGTAGAGGGTCAGGTGGTCTTCGAACGTCGCGTCGGGGACGACGTAGGCCGTGCGGTTGTTCTCTTTGTCGAGCTGGTCGGTGATGGAGAGACCTTTTTGGAGCCAGTCCTGCTCCTCCTTGATGAGGGGCCGGCCGCTCATGTCCTGGTTATTGCCGAGGGCGGCGGCGACGTTCTTGCGGATGTTCGGCACCATGCTGACGCGCCGCTTGAGCCACCTGTCCTGCGTCTCGACGATGAAGTCGCGCGAGTGCGGGTGGGCGAAAACCTGGGCCTGGGGGAAGGCGGCTTTGATGGCCTGGAGGCCGCGCATGTGGTCGCCGTGCCAATGGCTGATAACGACGTGTGTGACGGGCTTGTCGGTGACCGAGCGCACCTTGGCGACGATGGCTTCGCCCATGCCGGGGCTGCCGCCGGCGTCGAAGAGGACGACGCCGCGCTCGGTCACGACGAAGACCGAGTTCCCCTCCTGCGGCAGCTCGAAGGGGTCTTGCCGGATGGCCGCCCAGACGCCCGGCGCGAGTTGCTGCCAGGAGTATTCAAAGGGGTTCGCGCTCACGTCGCCCGCCGGACAGAGCAGGACGACGGTCAGCGCGCTCAGGACAAATCCGAGTAACTTCTTCATGGGTGCCACTCACTTTCATTTTGAAGGAGGTTCATCTCTTCCCGTGGGCATGGCCTCTTCGCCCATCCTGGCACCGGCGGCCCCGAATCACATCGGGGACAGATGAATTTCTCTCAAAATTTCTCAGAGCCGCGCACACAAAGAGGCACAGCTTGAAGAACCATAACTTCAAGCTGTGCCTCTTTGTCTCTGCGGTTAGTTGTCGGAACTCAGCCCCAAAGCTGTTCGACCAAACGGCGGAAGCGCGGCTCGGGGCGCAGGGCGTCGAAGCACGGCTCGACCCGAAGGAAGACCATCCAGGGGGCGCGCTCGCCGTGCGCCCGTTCGAGCCAGCCCGCGGCCTCCTCCTTCTCCCCGAGCGCCGCGTACACCATCGCCTCCATGTACGGGGAGACGTAACCGCGCCGCCTCATGGCCCGGAGTTCGCGCAGCACGGCGAGCGCCTCCGCCCGCCGCCCGGCGCACGCGTAGGCGCGGCCGAGCTGCGCCGTCACCTGCTGCTGGTAATCGACCGCCCGCACCTTGCGCAGCGACGAGATCGCCTCGGCGTAGCGGCCCAGTTGCAGCAGCGCGAGGCCGAGGTAGTAGTGCGCCAGGGTGAAGTCGGGCTCCATCTCCAACGCCTCGCGGTAACGCTCCTCCGCCTGCTCGTACTCGCCGCGGAAGTAGAAGGGCAGCCCCGTGGCGGTGGCGAGCGTGAGCGAGCCGGGGTCGAGCTTCTGCGCGAGAGATATTTCGTCCAGCGCCTCGTCGAAGCGCTCCTGCGCCAACAGGAACCACGCGTACCAGTGGTGCGCCGAGGCGTACCGCGGGTTAAGCTCGCAGGCCCGTTGGTACTCCCCCTCGGCCTGCGGCCAGTCCCATTCGTTAAAGAAGAGCGCCTCGGCCAGGGAGGCGTGGGCCTCGGCCAGAGAGTCGTCCAGCTCCAGCGCGCGCAGGGCCGCCCCCTTGGCGCGGGGGAAGGCTTCGGCCGGGGGCAGGTGGAGGTACTCGCCCAACAGCAGGTAGGAGTCCGCGACCCCGACGTAGGCGCGCGCGTAGTTCGGGTCGAGCGCGAGCGCGCGCTCCGCGTACCCCGCGCCCCGCAGGAGGCCGCGCCGCGTCCTTTGCTCCCAGAAGAAGCGCCCCTTGATGTAGAGCCTGTACGCCTCGCCATCGTCCGTGTCCCTGCTCCGCAGCCGCCCGCGCTCTTCGCCCGTCAGCTCGACCGACAGAGCGCGCGCGACCTGCTCCGCGATGGCGTCCTGCGTGCCGAAGATGTCCGTGAGGCGGTCGTCGAACTGGCCGGCCCAGAGGGTGACGCCGTCGCCGACGCGGATCAGCTCGACGTTGACGCGGATGCTCTCGCCCGCGCGCTGGACGGTGCCGTCGAGCACGGCGCTCACGCCGAGTTCGCGCCCGGCGTCCTGCGGGCTGCGGCTCGTGTCGGCGTAGCGCAGGACGGAGGTGATGGGCCGCGCGGCTATCGCCCGCAGGCGGTTGAGCCGGTTGATGAGCGAGCCGGCCAGCCCCGGCCCCCAGTACTCTTCGCCCGCCTGCCGGTCGATGCTTTTCAAGGGCAGGACGGCAATCGTCACGGCCCCCTGCTGCGGGCCGTTGCCCGCCTCCGCCCACTCCGCCCGCGCGCCCTCCTCCTCCAGCTCGCGGACGGGCGCGACGAACCTGTAGCCGCGGCCCGGCACGGTGACGATGAAGAAGTGGTCGCCCGGCGTCTCGCCGAGCGCCTTGCGCAGCACGAAGATGTTCTGCGTCAGGTTGCTCTCCTCGACCACCGTGCGCGGCCAAATCCTGTGCAGCAGCTCTTCCCGGGCGAGAATCTGCCCGCGGTTCTGGACGAGGGTCAGGAGGAGGTCGAAGGTCTTCGGCGTGAGGGGGACGGCCTCGCCGTCGCGCGCCAGCAGACGGCGGACGGAGTCGAGCCGGAACCGGCCGAACTCGTAGATGATCCTTCGGTTGGAGTTCATGTTTTCGAATCGGCGGGAGGCCGCGCGCCCGTCCTGACGCGCCTCGTATTGTAATCCACTGCGGCGCACGAAGAGGCTGCTACTTGAAGTCGCTGATTAAGGTCGCGTCGTCGAACTCGGCCCCGCGCTCGAAGGCGAGTTGTCGGCCGTCGCGCGACCACGCGAGGCGGAATATCTTGTTCGAGGTGAAGTCGGTCAGACGCTTCGGCGCGCCGCCCGCGACCCTCTGCTCCCAAATGTTCGAGACGCCGCCGCCGTTATCGACGTAGCGCAGCGCGCCCCCGTCCGGCGTCCAGTGCAGGCCCGCGCGGAGAAAGACCGTCTGCGGCAGATCGAAAAGCTTGACGAGGTCGCCGCCGCCCGAGGGGACGAGTGCGAGCTTGAGCGCGCCGCTCGTTTCGTCTTCATAAAAGCAGGCGACCTCCTTCCCGTCCGGAGAGAAGGTCGGGGTCATCGACCAGCGTTCACTGACGCGCACCGGCTCGCCGCCCTCAATCGGAACCTTCCACAGCGACGACCTGTTCTGCTCGGCCGAGAGGTAGACCACCCAGCGCCCGTCCGGAGAGATTTGCGGGTAGCTCTCCGCCGCGCCGTTCGTCAGTTGCAGGAGGTTCGACCCGTCCGCGTCCATCCGCCAGAGGTGCGACGTGCCCGTGCGCCAGGAGACGAAGACGACGCGGCTCCCGTCGGGCGAGACCGACGGCTTCACGTCCGGCCGCGCCGTCGTCGTGAGCTGCCGGCGGTTGCGCCCGTCCGCGTCCATCACCCACACGTCCACGTCGCCGCCCGCGTTCGACCCGTAGACGAGGCGCCCGTCCGGCGTCCAGGCGAGCCCCATCCCTTCGCCCACGAGGTCGCCCGCGCCCGAAGTGATCTGCCGCGCGTCGGCGGGCGCGTCGCCGGGCGCGAGCCAGAAGCTGGTCGCGCGCGTGGCGCGGACTGAGACGAGCGCGCCGCCGTCCGCCGTCAGGCTCAGCCCGTGATAGCTGTTCAGGTCGTTGGTGATTCTGCGCGCCGTCCCGTCGGCGGCGTTGAGCCGCCAGATTTGCCTTGCGAGCAGAGAGGCGCCGGAGTCCCACGCGTCCAACAGCACGCCGCCGTCCGGCGTGTACGCGACTTGGCCCACGAAGTCCCAACGCGGCGGCGTCAACACTCTTTCCACGCCGTCCGCCGCACGCACCGCGACGACGCCCATCACGGAGCGGTTGAACTCAGTCCGCCCCACGGCGCAGGCGACCTCGCGCCCGTCGGGCGACCAGCCCGGCCCTTCGTTTGAAAAGTATTCGGGCGCGCGTCGCGCCGCGATTGGTCGCGCGTCCGTCCCGTCCGCGTTCGCAACCATGAGCGCGTCCGTCCGCGTGTTCGGGTCGTTCCGCACGAAGGCGAGCGCGCGGCCGTCGGGCGAGAAGGCGGCCGGGCTGTCGATGTCAACGAGCACGCGCGCGGGCGTCCCGCCGAGCACGCCCACGCGGTCGAGCGCGGCGACGTGGCTGCCGCGCTCGTAGGCGACGTAGTAGACCGCGGCGCCGTCGGGCGAGAACGTGAGCCCCTGAAAATGCACGTCGGCGGGCGCGACGATCTGCACTTGCTCGGCGGCCCTCGTCTGCCTGACCCACAGGCCCTCGCGCGCGCCCTCCCTGCGCGCCGTGACGACGTACTTGCCGTCGGGCGAGATGGCCGCGCGCACGACCTCGCCGTCGTCGGTCAACATGCTCAGGCGCATCCGCTCGAACGGCGCGGGGGCGGGCCGCCGCCCGTACAGGTTGAAGAGGAGGAGGGCCGCGGCGATGACGACGCACGACGCGCCGAGCGCCGACGCGCCGGGGTGGCGTCTGACGCCGCGCGCGATTGCCGGGAGTGAGAAGCCGCGGGCCTTCGTGACCGGTGAAGCCTCGGCGGGCGCGTCCGGCACCTCCAGCTCTTCGGCGACGATGTGCGTCCGCGTGTGCTTCTCGACGACCAGGTCGGCGCGCAGCTCCCGCACGTCCGCCACGAAGCGGTAGCCGTGTTTCGGGACGGTCTCGATGTAGCGCGGCTCGGCCTGCCCCTGGCCGAGCGCGCGGCGGAGCGTGAAGACGTTCTGCGCCAGCGTCGCCTCCTCGACGAACGTGTCGGGCCACACCTCGCGCAGCAGCTCGTCCTTTTCGACGACGCTGCCGTGGCGGCGCACGAGGATGAGCAGCGTCTCGAACGCCTTCGGCGTGAGCGGCACGGGCTCGCCGTCGAGCCGGAGCAAAAGGCGCCGGCCCGGGTCGAGACAGAAGTCGCCGAAGGCGTAGAGCTGCTTCGTCTGCGTGTCCATCGCGGCCCTCACAAATCCACGAAAGCCCCTTTCAAAGCCGGTTTGAAAAAAATTTGAAGTCCGTTTTGAGACGGCTTAAAGACGGCGGCGCGGCGCGCGCGCTAGAGTGCGCGTCCGGGGTGAGAAGGCGGCTGTTTGTCCGTTGCGTCTTGGCGAAGACCGTCAGGCGGCGCGGCCCACTTTTCACCTCATTCTAAACGCAGGGGCGCGGCGGCGACAACAACTTTGGCAGAGATGAAGAAGCGCAGGACGGAGATCATCGTCGAGACGCACGAGCTGCTCACGGTGCGCGTCTTCGACGCGCCGGCGCCCGCCTGGTGCGCGGACTGCGGCGGCGCGTCGCGGCTGCTGCCGCCGCGCGAGGCGGCTCGCTTCTGCCGCGTCAGCACGCGCGCCATCTACGGCTGGGTCGGCGCGCAGAGAGTCCATTTCAAAGAGACGGCCGGGGGCGCGCTGCTCGTCTGTCTCAATTCGTGTCTGGAAGGAGGCGAGAAATGAGAATCAACGGGCGGCTGCTTCGCGTCGGACTGTTTGCGGGTCTGGCTCTACTCCCGGCCCTCGCGCGCGCGCAGGACGGCGGCGCGTTGAAGGTGCGGGTCGGCGACCCCGTCGTCAACGGCTCGTTCATCAAGCCTTACAAAAATCTGTGGCGACTCACCTACACCAGGCCGAGCGGCGAATCCATCGACGCGGCCACCTGGAGCGACGAGGTCGAGCGACTCCGTCTGAACGGGCGCACCCTGCTCAAGCGCACGCAGGTGGCGAAGTACACACGGAACGACATCAGCATGACGACCGTCAACGTCTTCGACCCGAAGACGATGGCCCCGGTCTCAAGGGATTTCCGCGACAGCCGCGGGCCGCTCAAACAGATAGAGTTCGACGGCCGGGCCATCAAGTACCGCGGCACCTCGGCCCCCGGCGGCGAGTTGAAGGAGGGCGCCGCGCGGCTCGACGTGCCCGTCTTCGATTTCTACGGCGGGCTCTGGGGACTGCTGCTCGCGACCTTCCCGCTCAAGGAAGGTTTTACGGCCAGCCTCCCGAGCCTGGACGAGAGCACGGAGACGCTCCGCTGGGCGACGTTCCGCGTGGCGCGCGCGGAGACGGTCGAGGCCGGGCCGGGCAAAAGGGTGAAGGCGTGGGTCGTCGAGACCGAAGACAACGGGCCGATGACCTTCTGGCTCACGAAAGAAGCGCCTTACGTCATCAAGCTGGTCTACGTGACTCCGAAGGGCGTCACGGCCACCTATTCGATGATGTGAGTGAGGAAGACGGCGGCGACTTGCCGACTCGAAAGGAGACTTTATGAAACGCATACTTGCGCTCGGCATTCTGGTCGGCGTCGTGCTGACGCTGAGTCTCGGCGTCGCCGCCGCGAAGGCGGACTTCGCCGGCACATGGGTGTTGGACAAGGGCCGGAGCGAGGGCGTGCCGCCGGACATGGAGCAGACGATGACGGTCACGCAGAACGGGGACGCGCTGAGCGTCGAGACGAAGGTCGTGACCGACCAGGGCGACCAGACCGTCACGGCCGCGTACACCTTCGACGGGCAGGAGACGAGCTACACGCCGAAGCGCTCGAACGCGGAAGGCAAGGGCAAGCGCACGGCGAAGTGGGCGGCCGACGGCAACGGCTTCGAGGTGACGGAGGAGGAGAAGTTCGACTCGCCGAACGGCGAAGTCACTTTCAACTTCACGCGCCGTTGGCTGCTGCTCCCCGACGGCAAGACCCTCACCATCGAGCTGGACGTCAAAGGCCCGAACGGGCCGCAGCACTCGAAGCGCACGTTCGTGAAGAAGTGAAGATGGAGGCCGAGAGATGAGGCGTACGTTAAGAGCCACGTCGTTGCTTTTCCTGGGCGCGATCTTCTTACCTTTCGCCGGGGCGGGCGCGGCGCGGCAGCAGCCGACGCCGATGTTCCCCGTCGCGCTCGAAGTCCCGTCCGCGCCCACGGCCTTCAAGGCCAACGGCAAGCTGAACCTCGTCTACGAGCTGCACGCGACCAGCTTCCGCGCGGGCGACCTTCTGCTCACGCGCGTCGAGGTCTTGAACGACGACGAGGCCGCGGCGGCGCCGCTCGCGAGCTACGCCGAGGCGGACTTGAAGAACCTGCTCGCGCGGCCCGGCACGGGCGGCCAGCTCTCCGACCCGCGCCTCATCGCCGCGGGGATGCGCGCCGTCGTCTACCTCTGGCTCACGTTCGACAACGCGGCGGCCGTGCCCGCGCGGCTGCGCCACCGCCTCTACTTCAAAATCCCGAACGCGGCCGCGGGCGAGGAGAAGGTCGTGGACGGCGGGGGCGTCGCCGTGCGCCGGGACGGCCCCGTCCGTATCGGCCCGCCGGTGCGCGGGGCGGGCTGGGTCGCGCGCTTCAACGGCAGCACTTCGTTCCACCGGCGCGGGCTGCTGGTCGTCAACGGGCAGGCGGCCATCTCGCAGCGCTTCGCCACCGACTGGGGCAAGTTCGGCGACGACTGGAACGCTTTGCGCACCGGCGACGGCTCGAAGAACACGGACTTCTACTGCTACGGCGAGCCGCTCATCGCCGTGGCCGACGCGAAGGTCGTGGAGGTGCGCGACCGCATCCCCGAGAACGACCCGAGCAAGAGCACGACGGCCGTGCCCATCTCGTTCGACACGGTCGCGGGCAACCACGTCGTGCTCGACATCGGCGGGGGGCGCTACGCGCTCTACGCGCACATGCAGCCGGGCAAGATGCGCGTGAGGGTCGGCGACCGCGTGAAGCGCGGGCAGGTGCTCGGGCTGCTGGGGAACTCGGGCAACGCCGTCGGGCCGCACCTCCACTTTCAGATCGCCGACTCGCCGGTCGCGCTCGGCGGCGAAGGGCTGCCCTTTGTCTTCGACTCGTTCGAGGTTCTGGGCGTCGAGTCGCCGCAGGCTTTGAAGGACGGCGTCTGGCGGCCCGACCCGAACTTCAAGGTCGAGCGGCGCCGTTTGGAGATGCCGATCGACAGCGTCGTCGTGCGCTTCCCGTAAACGGACGGCATCGGACAAGGCCGCGGCCCGCCTGATTAAGGTGGGTCGCGGCCTTGATGTTTGATGCGGCTTCCGCGAGGGGCTACGGCAGGCGGCAGTCGCCGGGACAGCTCTGCGTGTCCTCGCCCGCGTCACAGACCCCGTTCCCGCAGAGGGGGCCGCAGTCGGCCGGCGCGTTGGCGTGGTTCTCGCCGCGGCTGACTTCGCAGACGCCGTCGCCGATGTACGGCTCGGGCAGGGGCGGCGAGTTCGGCCAGAGCGCCGGCTGTCCGTGGTCGCCGAGCGCGAACGGGAACCAGACCGTCAGAACCCACTGCGAACGGTCGAACGTCTTCGTCCACCCGGGCTGGCCTTCGAAGGCGGCGCCGAGCGGCGCGCCCGATTCTAAAGCGCCGAGGCTGGCGAAGTCGGGCACGTACGGGTCTTGCGGGACGATGCGGTCGGCGAAGTAGACCAGCTCGGCGAGGTTCTCCTGCTCGTCGTAGAGCAGCCACACGCCGGTCATCCCGCGCCGCTCGGCCTCCTGCAAAATCGAAGGCCAGTTCTCTTTGAGCGCGTGCGTCTGGCTCGCCTGCGGCACGCTCCAGCGCTCCGTGCGCATGACGATCTGCTGCTGGATGTCCTTGAGGTTGTATGCGGCGACGACGCCCCACGCGTGGCAGTCGGGGTCGAGGAAGTACGGGCGTTCGAGGAAGTGCGTGCCGTCGAGGACGTAGTCGTTCTCGATCCACGACTTGTATTTCGCCGCGTCCTCTTCGGTGTCGAAGAGGTAACGGCCGCCCGTCAGAAGGTTGCCGTTGGAGAAGTCGATGCGCATCGGAATCTGCTTGCGCTGCATGCCGGGGCGCTCGGCCATGTACATCCGGTCGCGCTCGATGACCGGCCCCACCTGGCCGAACGGATAGTCGGCGGGCAGCGCGAAGTCGCAGGTGAACGCACCCTTCGCCTTGATCCGGCCGTCCTGTTTTTGCCGGGCGTCCGGCGTCGCGGCGCGGGCGCGGGGCGCGGCGACGGAGCCCAGCAGCAGCACCAACAGCGCGACGGCGAGCCGCGCGCCCTTCGTCTCCGAACCGCTCTTTGAACGAGTCATCTTTTTCATGGCGTCTCCTTAAACGTTCGACGAACGTGCAAGAGTCTTTCGACTTCCGACATCTATTGCTCCTCACGGCGGGCGGCCTTACAATGCGGGGCCAACGCCTCGCACGTCCCGCCGCCTCTCGCCCTGGCGGCAGACGATAGGCCGTAAAGGCCCCGGAAGTCCTTACGGCGCGCGGAGAAATTCCCGAAAAAATTCCGAAAGAGGTTTATGCCCACCGAACCCGCCGGCCATTTTTATGAATTCGGCCCCTTCCGCCTCGACCCGGTCGAGCGGCGACTGCTGCGCCGGGACACCCCCGTCACGCTGACGCCGAAGGTCTTCGACATCCTCCTCATGCTCGTGCGCAACGGCGGGCGCGCGTTGGAGAAGGAGGTCTTCATGCGCGAGATTTGGCCGGACAGCTTCGTCGAAGAGGGCAACTTGAACCGCCAAATCTCCACGCTCAGGAAGGCGCTCGGCGACGGCCGCGAAGGGCACAAGTTCATCGAGACCATCCCGAAACGCGGCTACCGCTTCGTCGCGGGCGTCAGGGAGACGGGCGCGCCGACCAGCGCGCGCTCGATTACGAACGCGCGCTCGATTGCCGTGCTGCCCTTCAAGGAGATGCCCGGGCAGGAGGGCGGCGGGCAGTTCCTCGGGCTGGGCATGGCCGACGCGATCATCATCAAGCTGAGCAACCTCGGCCGGATTAACGTCCGCCCGACCGGCGCCGTCCTCAAGTACACGGACGCGGGCCAGGACGTGCTGGCCGTCGGGCGCGAGTTGAAGGTGGAGGCGCTGCTCGACGGCCGCGTGCAGAGGGCGGGCGGGCGCGTGCGCGTGACGGTGCAGATGGTCAACGTCGGCGACGGCGCGACGATCTGGGCGGAGAAGTTCGACGAAGAGTTCACGGACATCTTCGCCGTGCAGGATTCGATCTCCGAGCAGGTGGCGGGCGCGTTGATGTTGAAGCTGACGGGCGAGGAGCTGGAGTCCCTGAGCAAGCACTACACGGAGAGCGGCGAGGCTTACCAGTCCTACCTCAAGGGCCGTTACTACTGGAACAAGATGACGGCCGAAGGGCTGCACCGCAGCCTCGAATGCTTCGCCGACGCCGTCGCCAAAGACCCGGCTTACGCGCTGGCCTACGCCGGCATGGCCGTCTCGTACGTCCACCTGGAAATCTACGGGCTCATGCTCCCGAGCGAGGCCATGCCGCGGGCGAAGGCGGCGGCACTCAGGGCCATCGAGCTGGACAGTTCGGTGGCCGAGGCGCACGCCTCGCTGGCGCTGGTGCAGATGTTCTACGAGCGCGACTGGCCGGGCGCTGAAAAGGAGTTCAAGCAGGCGCTCCGGCTCAACCCGAGCTACGCCGCCGTGTACGACTGGTACGGCATCTGGCTGACGGCCAGGGGGCGGCCCGAGGAGGGGTGGGCTTCCATCTTAAAAGCCCAGGCGCTCGACCCGCTCTCGCTGCTCATCAACACCGACGTGGCCTGCGCGCTCTACTACACGCGCCGGTTCGAAGAGTCCATCAAGCAGTGTCAGTGGGTGCTCGACGCGGAGCCGAACTTCGTCACGGCGCATTTCCGCGCGGGGCTGGCCTACGAGCAGCTCGGCGAGTACGTCGAGGCCGTCAACGCTTTTCAGACCGCGATTGCGCTCTCGGCGGACGCTTCGGCGGCGGAGGCGATGGCGCCGTTCAAAGGCGGCTCGGACGCCCGCGCCTCAATCGCACACACCTACGCGTTGATGGGGAAGCGCGGGGCGGCGCGCGGCATCCTCGCCGAGTTGGAAGAGCGCGCCCGGCACGCCTACGTCCCGCCGCACGACATCGCGATGATCTACTCCGCCCTCGGGGAGACGGACGAGGCATTCCGCTGGCTCACGGCCGCCTACCGGGAGCGTTACAGCCTGCTCGTCCTTTTCGAGCTCGACCCCAGGTTCGACAACCTCCGCACCGACCCGCGCTTCGCAAACCTTTTGAGCCTCATCGTAGGCAACGACACCCGACGGCACGACGAAAAGGCCGGCGGCGGGAGATGAGCCCCGCCGCCGGCCCGCTCGTAGTCGAAGGCGTCCGTCGCGTTACTTGAGCCGCCCCTCCGCCCGGAGCAGGGGGCTGGCGGCGAGCGCGTTGGGCGTCGTGTAGTCGTGTCTGCGGTCGTCGCTCGACAGAATCTCGGCGAGCGTCGGCCAGAAGCGCACCTGCCACCTGTCCGCCACCGTGGGGTCGAGCCCGGCGTGGTGGTACGACCTGGCGACCAGCTCCGAGCAGATCATCTGTCTGTCGCCGCCGCTCACCGCGCCGGCGGTGGCGGCGACTAACGAGAGCGCGCCCAGCGGTGCCGCCCCGGTGGCCGCCAACCCGAGCACGCCGATCTGCGGTATGGCGTAGGGCGGGTAGGGCTCTCGGTTGTAACTCTTCCCCTTCGCGGCGATCAACTCGCGCTGCGCGTCGCTCAGCCCTTCCCAGCGGTACACGTCGGCGTAAGTCGCCCCCTCGATGCTGAGCCCGAGCTCGTGCATGACGTACCCGGGCTTCAGCATCTCGGCCACCATGCCGTCGCCGACGTAGAGGGCCGTGTGCGAGTAAGGCACGGCGCGGAAGAAGTTCAAAGTCTCGGCAAGCAGGATGCCCTTGCTGTAGATACTGGAGCCGCGCATCAGGATGATGTCGCCCGGCAGGAGCCGGTCGGGAGATATCAACGAGAGCGGCTCCTCGACGAAGACCGTTTCTGGCGAGCCGACCTGGTTGGCGACGATGCCCGCACGCCCGGTGCGCACGTTCACTATTTCATCAAGCCGGGCGCGCATGGTCGCCATTTCGTTGAGTTGCCGCGCCTGCCGGGCTTCGGCCTTCTGCATCTCGTCCGCGGCCTGGTTCCGGCGTTTCTCCAGCGCGGCCGCGCCGCCTCCCTTCTCGCCCGCGGCCGTCCGCTGTTTGAGGATGAGCATCTCGGCCGCGGCCTTCTCCGACTCGGCGCGCGCGGCGCGGGCGTGCTTCCCCTCCGCGGCCGCCGCGGCCGCCGCCCTGTCGGCGTTTTTATCGGCGTCACTCTCGCGGGAAGTGGCGGGCGGGCGCGAGCTGACGAGGCGCGCCTCGGCCGGCTCGAAGCCGGGCGCGACGGCCTTGAGCGTCGTCTCGCCCGCCGACTTGAGCCGAACCCTCCAGGTGGCAAAGCCGTCGTCCCCCGTCAACTGAGATGCGGTCTGCCCTGGCTCCAGCTCGGCCACCGACGCGTCGGCGATGAAGAGCGTGACGGGGGCACGTGTCGGAGACACGCCCCGATTCAGGTCGGCGAGGTACGACGTTTCGAGGCCGAAGCTAACCTCCACCACTTCGCCCGGGTTGCCGGCCAGAAGCCCGTGCTCGGCCTGCAACTGCGGCTCGACGGAGATGTCCATCGACCTCTTCGCCCCCGAGCCGGGCAGGGAGTAACTCACCACGTACTTCCCGCGCGGGAGCTGCGGCACCGTGAAGGCGAGGAGCTTTTGAGGGGCGGGCGGCTGCCCGGCGCCGGGTTTCGCCTCCGGCGGCTTTTCGTCCGACTCCGGCCTGGCATCGACCAGGCTCGTGTTCAGCACCCAGACCTGCGTCAGGGGCGGCTGCGCGCCCGCGGGCCACGCGAAGGCGGCGGGCGGGGTTGCGCCCGCCGGCAATTCGAGCGGCTCGGGGAAGACCCCGACGGCCCCCGGCGGGTAAGAGTTCACGACCTTGTAGAGGTCGTCCTGCGCGGGCGGCGGCGACGCCGCACCCTCCTGCGCGCGTTGGGGCGGCAGCGCGGCCACGGCGAGGGCGATGGCGCAGGCCGCGACGAAAGCTCTGTGCGTCAGCTTGGATTTGGGGTTCATATGAGGCTCCTCGTTTGCCGCGCCTCATTGCCGCGGATAGGCACGAGCGGTGGGTGAACATGAAGGCCACGACTCTGCCGCGACCTCGAGCCGTGTCTTTGAGAAGCACCCCGCGGCGTGGGGCGGCCGCGGGCGTGAGGAGTGTGGGCCGCCACGATATGGCGGCCGCGGGCGCTTGTCAACCCCGCCCGGCGGCGAGGGCCGCTAGCGGACGCGGCTCTTCTTGCGGCGGAGGAAGTCTATCAGAACGAACTGCGTGAGGTTGCCGGGCGTGGCGAAGTAGGCTTTGCCCGAGGTCATGGCCGACATCTGTTAGAAGACGCTGACAGAACGCCCAAATTACGTTCACGACTGGAAGCATAGCGGGCAAGGCATCAACGGAGGATGCGGCCGATCTCCGTCCACAGAGCGTCTAAGTCCGGCTTGAGGACGAACCCCTGCGCCCCGCAGCGGAGCGCCTCGCGCCGTAGTTTCGGGTCAACGCCGGAGAAGAATAGTATCGGCGTGCGCGTGTCGGACTGTCGGATCAGCCTGCACAACTTCTCACCCGTCCCGTCCTCGTACTTGTAGTCGAGCAGGATGAGGCCGAACCTGCCCGCCCGAGCGAGCCGCAGACCCTCTTCGCAGTCGCCTGCGGTCGCCACCTCATACCCGCTAGAGCCGAGCACGGCGGCGATCATGTCTCTGGTGTCTGCGTGGTCTTCCACGAACAGAATCCGGGGGGACATCGGTATTCCTGCGTGACGAGATGTATGAGAAGTGTGGCTAACGAATCTCCGTGAGGGCAGTCGGGTTTCGCCTCGCGGGATTCGCTGGCCCTCCCGTGGATGAGATGGAATATAACACGAGGCCCCGAGGCCGCGCGTCCGAAAACAATGAACGGGGTGCCAGCCTTGGGGGCGGCATCCCCGTCCGGGTCCGATCACTGTCCTCACCCCAGCAACCGGTGGGCAGAAGGATTCACCGACCGCCCGGTTATCCGCATCCTGGCAAAAGTTAGTCTCCTTCGTACGAAGCCCCATTCGCACGAAGCCTCAAATGGCAACTGCGAGCCTTACGCCGTGAGGCTCGCCGGCTTCGGTGCCCCCTGGATCAGCACCGGCGGCTGCGGCGCGCAGCAGACCTTGATCAGCCTCTCGCGGTCCCGCCTCATCTCCGGGTCTTCCGTCAGCCACGCCCTCACCTCCGAGAAGACGTGCGCCGCGTGCGGGTCTGATGGCTCAACCACCTTGTAGTGCATCCACTTGCCCTCACGCCGCGGCTCTACTAAGCCGGCGTTGCGCAGGTAGGCCAGGTGTCGAGAGATTTTTGGCTGGTTAGTCCCCAGCACCTCGACGAAGAAGCAGACGCATAGCTCGTCCGAGCCCATCAGGTTGATGAGCCGCAGCCGCGTGCGGTCGGCCAGCGCCGAGAAGAACAGCTCCATGTCGAACCCTTTTTTCCTCACTCTATAGCCCTCTTAAAAAAATCTCGCATACGCCTTGACATATATATTCGGCGGATGTATGCTCCCGCTCGCATTCGCTAAAGCGAATATGATTTTAACGCGGGAGAGGAGAGATGACAATGGCAGACGGGGCGAAGGAAGTGACGGCGCTGAAGGCGCATCTGGCGATCAACGTCAGGGACGTGGAGCAGAGCATCCAGTTTTACCATAAGATGTTCGGCATCGAGCCGAGCAAGGTGCGGACGGGCTACGCCAAGTTCGACGTGCAGAACCCGCCGCTCAACTTCACCCTCAACCAGGTGCCGTTCGGCGAGCGGGGCGCGCTCTCGCACTTAGGAATTCAGGTCGGCTCGACCGAGGACGTGCTGGCCGTGCGCTCGAAGTGGCAGGAGTCGGGGCTCGCCCCCCGCGACGAGATGCAGACCGACTGCTGCTACGCCGTGCAGGACAAGGCTTGGGTCAGCGACCCCGACGGCAACTCTTGGGAGGTCTTCGTCGTGCTCGAAGATAACCTGCCGGAGAAGGCGGAGGGGGGCGTCTGCTGCGCCCCTGTCGCCACGAGTCAGGCCGAAGGCGGGGCGGCCTCCTGCGGCTGCGCGACGGCCGCGCCGGTCACGCTCTCGCGCTAAGAAGAGGGGTGCAGATGATGGACGACGTTCGTATCTGCCGAGCTGAGCGCGACGATCTGCCCGAACTGCTGGCGCTGCTCGCGGCGGTAGACCTCCCGCCCGAAGGCGTCGAAGAGTACCTCGACGGCTTCATGGTGGCGTGGGACGCGGAGGGGAGACTTGTCGGGGCCGTCGGCCTTGAGAGGCATGGCAGCGTCGGACTGTTGCGCTCCGCGGCCGTCTCACCTGGCGCACAGGGTAGTGGCCTGGGCCTGCGGCTCACGTCGGAACTGCTGGCGGCGGCCCGCGCTGACGGGGTCGAGGAGGTCGTGCTGCTGACGACTACCGCCCAAGACTTCTTCGGCCGCAAGTTCGGATTCGAGGTGAGCGGGCGGGACGCCTACGAGGGGGCGCTCGCCTGCTCGCCCGAGTGGAACCTGCCGCGCTGCTCCAGCGCCGTCCTGATGCGACTACGGCTCACCGCCGGGTAAGAATCTGCCGATGAATGCCGACAACTGCAACCCGACCCGACGGCTCTCTTTCCTCGACCGATACCTTACGCTCTGGATCTTCCTGGCGATGGCCGCCGGCGTGGTTACCGGCTACACAAACCCCGGCGTCGAGGGCTTCATCAACCGCTTCCAGGCAGGGACGACGAACGTCCCCATCGCCGGCGGGCTCATCCTGATGATGTACCCGCCGCTGGCGAAGGTGCGCTACGAGGAGTTAGGCGAGGTCTTCCGCAACCGGCGCGTGCTCGGTCTATCCCTCATACAGAACTGGGTGATAGGCCCGCTCCTGATGTTCTTTTTGGCGATCACCTTCCTGCGCGGCTACCCCGAGTACATGACCGGGCTCATCATGATCGGCCTGGCGCGCTGCATCGCGATGGTCATCGTCTGGAACGAGCTGGCGCGGGGAGACAACGAGTATGCGGCAGGCCTGGTCGCATTCAACAGCGTCTTCCAAGTGCTCTTCTACAGCGTCTACGCCTGGGTCTTCATCACCGTGCTGCCGCCGCTATTCGGCCTCAAGGGCAGGGTCGTCCAGGTGAGCATCGGGCAGATTGCCGAGAGCGTCTTCGTCTACCTGGGCATACCCTTCGTCGCCGGGATGCTCACGCGCCTCCTGCTGGTCAGGGCGAAGGGGAAAGACTGGTATCACTCCGTCTTCATCCTGAAGATCAGCCCCGTCACGCTGGTCGCGCTGCTCTTCACCATCGTGGTGATGTTCAGCCTCAAGGGCAGCCTGATCGTGCGGCTGCCGCTCGACGTGGTCAGGATCGCCGTGCCGCTGCTGGTCTACTTCGTGGTGATGTTCCTCGTTAGCTTCTACATGGGGAGGAAGGTCGGGGCTGACTACTCGAAGACGGCGACCCTCTCTTTCACGGCGGCGAGCAACAACTTCGAGCTGGCGATAGCCGTCGCGGTGGCCGTCTTCGGCTTGAACTCGGGCGCGGCGTTCGCGGCCGTCATCGGCCCGCTCGTCGAGGTGCCGGCGCTGATCGGGCTCGTCAACGTGGCGCTGTGGTTTCAGAGGCGGTACTTCGCGGGTGCACGCGAGGGCTTCGCCGTCAGGACTGTTGAGGACGCACCGTAGCGGGCGGAACGGGGGTTCAGGAATGTCCAGTGCGGCCGGGCGTAAACGGGTTCTAATCCTCTGCACGGGCAACTCCGCCCGGAGCCAGATGGCCGAGGGACTCCTGCGTGAGATGGGCGGCGACAAGTTCGAGGTCGAGAGCGCAGGTGTGAACCCGTCGAAGGTGCGCCCCGAGGCCGTAGAGGTGATGCGCGAAGTAGGCATCGACATCTCCGGCCACCGCTCGAAGTCGGCCGACGAGTTCGTCGGGCAGGACTTCGATTACGTTATCACGGTCTGCGACAACGCACACGAGACCTGCCCCGTCTTCCCCGGACACGCCGAGCGCATCCACCAGTCGTTTGAGGATCCACCCCCACCTGGCGTGGCCGACCCGGAGACGACGATGGCCGTCTTCCGCCGCGTAAGGGATGGGATCGCCGCATGGTTGCGCAGGTTCATGGCTTCCATTTAGCCGACGCAGAGTGAAAACCGCCGCAGTCGGAACGCTGGCGGGTCTTATATCTACACGAAGCGCAGTAGCCGCCACCGAGGGGTGGGCCGATTAGTCGCTCGAAGGGCGGCGGGACCGAACAACGACACGAAGTTCATTCGGCCTCACGCGCATCGTTTTCGTAATGGGTGACACCCTGCGCGCATCTTGCCAGTAAAACATTGTTTCAGGCAAGAAATTTCTTTATAATGTGTGGATAAAGTGGCAACGGGCCGAAGGGAGAAAACAGCCCTTCTTCTTCCGCATGAGAGACGAGCGCCCGTTCGGCTTCGCGGGGCTGTGGGAGCGCTGGGAGGGGGAGGGCGGTGAAGTCATCAACTCCGGCGCCATCCTAACGACCGAGGCCAACGAGGCATTGCGGCCGGTACATGACCGCATGCCCGTCATCCTGCACCCGGATGATTACGAGCTGTGGCTCGGCGGGAGCGCCCGCGAGCTTGATCTCGTCAAAGAGGTGCTCAGACCTTACCCGGCCGTGGAGATGGTCGGCTACCCCGTTGGCTCGGGCGTTAACAGCCCACGCAATCAGGGCGCGGGGCTGCTTGAGCGTGCGACCGTTAACTCCGCGTGAGGCCAAAACGGAGGAGACTGATTATGACCTACGTGCTGTGGATAATTCAGGTGTTGCTCGCGCTCCTGTTCCTGTTCGCCGGCGGGACAAAGCTGGTCATCCCTCCCGACGTACTGGCCTCGATGGGCTCGCCGAACCAGATACCGCTGCCGGGGTGGTTCATACACTTCATCGGCGTGTGTGAGGTGCTCGGCGCGCTCGGCCTGTTACTGCCGGGGCTGCTGCGCATCAAGCCTAGCTTGACGCCGCTGGCCGCCGCGGGGCTGGTCGTCATCATGATCGGCGCGGCGGCGCTCACGGTGGCGGCCGACGGGGTCGCGGCCGGGGTGGTTCCGCTGGTGGTTGGACTGCTCGCGGCCTTCGTCGCCTACGGCCGTTGGCGGCTGGTGCCGCATCGGGCGCGGCGTGAGATGATTCGGCGGAGGTCGAGCTGAGAACGGCCATGCGCGGCGTTAGCCGGACGGATTGGAAACCATGACGTGGCCGGTGGGATGGGAGGCACTCGGGCGGTGGGGTGACGACGTCGCTCGCATCGAACCGCTCGCCGGCGGGGTCGCCAACGACGTGTGGAGCGTGCGCGTCTACGGGCGCCTCGCGGTCGGCCGTCTCGGCGCCAGGAGCGACGCCGATCTCGCGTGGGAGACCGAACTCCTCCGACGCCTCGACCGTGAAGGTCTCGCCGTGCCGGTGCCGATCCCGACGACGGACGGACGGCTGTTCGCCGACGGCCTGGTGGTGATGACCTACGTGGAGGGCACACCGCCCGAGACGGAGGCCGACTGGCGTCGCGTGGCGGACGCGCTCCGCCGGCTTCACCGGCTGACGCGGGGCTGGCCGCAGCGCCCGGGGTGGCGGTCATCGACCGACCTCCTGCACGCCGAGACCGGGACGAAGATCGACCTCGGCGCGATGCCGCCGGAGGGCGTCGCCCGGTGCCGGGCGGCGTGGGCGCGGCTCGCCGGACGCGAGACGTGCGTCGTCCACGGCGACCCCAACCCGCGCAACGTCCGCGTGACGGCGAACGGGGTCGCGCTGATCGACTGGGACGAGGCGCACGTCGATGTCCCCGACCTCGACCTGGCGCTGCCGCACAACGCCGCCGGCCTCGACGACGAGGCGCACGACATCGCCGCGCAGGCGTCGGCCGCGTGGGAGGCCGCCGTCTGCTGGGACGACGAGTACGCAATCAAGCGGCTCGCCGAAGTTCGAGCGGTCTGAGCGGCGGCGGCGAATCGAGAGACCGCACCTATAGCACTGAGCCTGACTTTATCAAGACGTAATTACCCTTAGAGGACTCGACGTGGGTTCAATAACGGCTCCGTTGTGTACCCGAGGCCCAGCCTAGAAAACGCAATGTCACGCCGCCCGCGCCTCTCCGCCGCCGCCCCCGGCGGCCTGCGCCTCGACGTTCTCTCGCGGCAGCCGCGCGTTGCCGCGGGCTCGCGCCTGCGGGCTCGCCTTCCTGCCGCCGCCGACAATTCTCTTAGTCCATGGTTCGGAGATCACGTTCGCCCGCCCGCCGGGTCTGTTCACGTGCGCCGGCCCTCCTGCTCTCGCGCGCAACCGGCGGCCGAGCCCTGAGAGAACACGGCCGAAAAGAAAAAGTGCGAGCGCCACGTTGCATGCGAACGCCAGCCACATAATGACCATTAGCAAAGACTTGGCGATCTCCCTCATCTCCACCCGCCCTCCAGTTGTGGCCCCGCATAATGATTTTGAAGAAGCCCCGTCCGAACGGATCTCAAAACTCCCCGCTACTTCCTCTCGACGACGAACTTGAGCCCGAACCTGCGCCCGACGCCGTTGTAGAAGCCGCCGAACTCGGCGCTCGCCAGGTTCCCCTGGTAGTCGCGCGGGTTGAAGTGGTTCGTCACGTTGAAGACCTTCGCGCCCAGGCGGAACCTGTAAGACTCCTTCCATTGCCCCGGCGCGCTCACACTCTTCAGGACTTGCATGTCGAGCGAGGCGAAGGCGGGGAAGCGGCCGGCGCGGTCACGCCCCCCGACGAAGTTCCTGTCCTCGTCGATGTTCGACACGGGGAAGCCGCTGCGGATGTCGAGCACGGGCGCGACCGTGATGCCGTACTTCACCGCGAAGTCGCCCCAGAGGAGAAAGCGGTCGGGCGCGTCCCACGGCAGCGGCCCACGCTCGTCGGGACGGATAACCGGGTTCTGGAAGTTGCCGTAGTAGCTGTTGAAGTCGTTTAGATCGCCTTCAGACTTCGACCGCGTGTAGGAGGCGACGAGTTCGCCCCGCTCGCGGAGCCGGTAGCGCGCCGTCAACTGAAACTCTTTGTAGCTCGCGCGGCCGCCGTTCGTGAGCATGAGGGGGCTGTCACCCGTCGGGTCTTCGACGGGGTTGACGACGAACTCGCGCCGCGCCTCGCGCTGCGCGTAGCCGACGCGGATAAGGAGGTTCTTCAACCACTCGCGATCCACCTCGACGTTCCAGTTGACGCTGCGCGGCGTGCGCAGAGCTTCGTCTTCGAGCAGCGGGCGCTGGCGCACGGGTTGGCCGACGACCTGGACTCCGTCGGCTGCGAAGCTCGTCAGCACGCGCTGCTGTGTCTGTTCGAAGGTCGCGACGTTGAGGTTGACCGAGTCGTAGAAGAGTCCGACGCCACCGCGGATCACCGTCCGACCGTCGGCGAAGGGGGCGAAGGCGACGCCGAGCCGCGGCGCGAGATTGTTCTCCGAGGCGACCGTGTCGCGGTCGAAGCGCACGCCGTACTCAAGCGTGAGCTGCCTGTTCAGCGTCCACTTGTCCTCGAAGAAGGAGGAGGCCGCGGTCTTGTCGCGGCGCAGTCCGCCCTCACCGACGAAATCTATCTGCTGGCTGCGCGTACCGTCGGCGCGAAGTATCCGCACCGTGCCGCTCACGTTCTCGCCGTCGAATGTGTCGCGTATGAAGCCGACGCCGACCTTCATCGAGTGCGTTCCGGCGAACTCCGGCGGCGCGAAGCTGTAGACCTCCTGCGCCTCGTAGCGGCGGCTGTTGCGCTCCTGCCGGTTGTAGAAGCTGCCGGAGTTCTTGTCGGGCGCGAAGTTCATCACGCCACCGCCCGAACTCGGATAGACGTCCGCGTCGAACTGCTTGACGCTGAGCCTGGATTCGAGGAGCGAAGAGCCGCCCACGACCCGGCTCTCGTTCACGGCCCAGAAGAAGCCATGCTGGCGGAAGTCGGGCGTCGTCTCCCGCGGGTTGAAGGTGTTCAGTCCGACGTAGCCGAGCTTCTGCGGGAAGAGCGAGAAGGTCGTGGAGAGATGATTCTTCGAGTCTATCTCCCAGTCCGCACGCGTGTAGGAGTCGAAACTCTCCAGCTTCGTGTCCCGCTCCGCGAGGGGCCGGCTCTCGACTGGCGTGCGGACGAAGCGGTACTCGAAGGACTGGAAGAAGCTCAGCTTGCCCTTCACGACGGGGCCGCCGAAGGCGAGGCGCGGAGTGATCGACTCGACGCCGGCGATGTGGCTGTCGGTGCGCCGCAGGCGCGGGAAGAAGTTCTGGAACTGGAGCTGCCACTTGTCTGCGCCCGAACGCGTTTCGACCTCGGTGACGCCCGCGGTGAAGTTGCCGTACCCCGCCGAGTAAGGGTTCGTGTTGACGCGCACGGACTCGACCGCCTCGACCGGGAGGTTGATGGCGTACTCGCCTGTGACAGGGTCTGTGACGTTGCTGCTGTTGACGGTCATCCCGCTCTGGCTAGGACGCCCGCCCTTCACGTCTATCTGCCCGTCGGGGCCGCGCACGACGCCGGGGACGAGCGGCAGCGCGTCCGTGAAGCGCTCGCGCGCGAGAGGCAGCGTTTGCAGTGTGCTCTGCTTCATCTCCGCGGCGGGTGCCGCCTCGGTCGCATCGATCCCTTGCCCGCCGGAAGAGACGACCGTGACAGACTCGCTGACATCGGCCACTTCGAGCGTGACGTTCTCGACCGAGATTTCACCCGCGCGGACGCTGACGGACTTGCTCGCCGTCTTGAACCCTTGTGCGTCTGCCTCGAGCGTGTACTCACCCGGAGAGAGTCCCGCGAACTCGTACTCACCCGCGTCGTTCGCGGATGCATTGGCGGCAACCTGGGCCGTGCCCGTCAGCTTCAGGCTCGCGGCGGGGATGTTGTACGCCTGCCCGTCGGGGCCGGCGGCGCTGACCGCCCCGCGCAGCTTTCCCGTCGCGGCCTGCGCCTGTTGCGCCCCGGCGACGCCGCTCGTGTTCACTATCAGTAAGAGCGAAAGCAGCACCGGCACGAGCATGCCGGACAAGGCGCGGCACGCGTGACGGTTCATCCCGTCATTTCCGACAGTCGGCAGACTCTTTAAGCCGCCCCCCATTCGCTTCGTGATTCTCACATCAGAATTCATAAGGCCCTCGCATTCGCAACTCGGTCTCCGAACGGGCACAGAGCAACTGCCCTGCCACACAGCCCTGCGTGCCGGTCAAACACCCTAATGCCTTGCGTAGTGAAGGGAATGTGGTCGTGCGGGCAAGTGACGAGGGGGCGTGTCGTGCGGTGATGAATCGTGAGTTCGTTATTTTACGAACGAGATTCGTAAGAGACGCGATCCCGATTTGCTTTGTCATGCGTTCCCACGCGACCGGCTACTGGAATACGCGTTGCTTCGGTCGCGGGGCGGGCGTGTTGCATGTTGTCGGGATGGGGCCGACTTGAGGTTTAAAGAGTGTGCAGTACGGGGAGTCCAAGCTGATGTCCTTCCGAACCCGAAGCGGGTGCCGCTCAGGACTGTCATGCGTCTGGTTCGTTGCACTATCGCTTGCGTTATCAGGTGTGGTTGTCGTCGCACAGTCGCTTGCGCCGGGGCAGCAGTACCAGCGGCCGCGCCGCGCCAATGGCATGCAGCCCGAGGCCGACACGGCGCGCGGAATCTCCTCTCCGGCCGTTGAAGAGGTCGGCGAGGATGAGGTGGTGCGCGTGGACACGCAACTCATCCCCGTGCCCGTCGTAGTGCGCGACCGCGAAGGGCGGCCCGTCACGGGACTGACCGCCTCCGACTTCCAGATTTACGAGGACGACCGCCCGCAGCGCGTCGCCGCCTTCGCCACCTCCGATGCGCCCTTCGAGGTCGCGCTGCTACTGGACACCTCCGGCTCGACCCGCGAGGAGGTCGGGCTGATACGCCGCGCGGCGCTCTCCTTCATAGACGACCTGCGCCCCGGCGACCGCGTCGCCGTCCTCTCCTTCAACACGGCCGCGGAGGGCAGAGGGAAGGTCGCGACGGTGGAGGTGCAAAGCCGCCTGACCGACGACCGCGAGGCGCTGCGCACTGCCGTCGGGAAGATCAGCGCGAGCAACGGAACGCCCTACTACGACGCGCTCGCGCGGGTCGCGGAAGATGTCTTCCGCGACCCGGCCGCGCCGGAGCTGCGCGGCCGGCGCGCGCTCGTCGCCCTGACCGACGGGGTGGACTCGACGAGCGCTTCGGATTTCGCGTCGGTGCGCGCGGAGATGTTGGAGGCGGGCGTGCCCGCCTACTTCGTCGAGGTCGATACGGAGGACTACGTCGAAGACCGTTTGCTCGGAGACTGCGAAGACGGCGGCGCGCTGCGGCTCTCCCGCGCGCAGCTCGAACGCTACCGCCGCAACTTCGACCCGCGCGCCGACGCGGCCGACTACTCAGACTTCTGCCGGATGGGGCCGTTCGAGCGCATGTCGGTCAGCCGCGCTCTCTACCAGCTCGCGCGTAGGGAGATGGGACTTCTCGCGAGCGAGACCGGCGGCAGAACCTTCGAGGCGGCCGACCTGCGCTCGGCGGGCGCCGCCTTCGCGGAGGTCGCCGCAGAGATCGGCCGCCAGTACAGCCTCGGCTACTACTCCACCAACAAGGCGCGCGACGGCGGCTTCCGCCGGATTCGCGTCGAGGTGCGCGGGCCGGTCGGCGCGCAGGTGAGCGCGCGCGAGGGTTATCGAATGTCTCAAGGGGAATAGTTCGGGGCGCGTGAACAGCGTGAGGAGACACAGCTTCATACTTTAGACTTCGTCAAGCTGTGTCTCTGTGGTGAACTCTTTCTCAGGCACACCCGCGTCTCAGGTCTGATGGAACCGGTGCTTGTTGATCTTGAGCGCGCGGATTCTCGACGCGAGCGTCGTCACGGGCACGCCCATGCGGGCGGCGGCGCCGCGCGGCCCGGCGACGCGGCCGTTCGTCTCGCGCAGGATGGCTTCGATCTCCGCCTTCTGCCCTGAGCTCCTCGCGCGCGCGGCGGGTTGAGTCTCAGCCGGGAGCGCGCCCGGCTCCAGCCGCAAGACCGCGTCCTCGGCCAGGATCACGCAGCGCTCGATGACGTTCTGAAGTTCGCGGATGTTCCCGGGCCAGTGCCAGCTCATGAGGCTCTGCAAAGTTGCTTCGGAAACCGTGTCGATCCGCTTGCCTATTTGACGGGAGTACTTCTTTGTAAAGTGACGGACGAGCAGAGGGATGTCCTGCCGCCGCTCGCGCAAGGGCGGGATGCGAATCGGGAAGACGTTCAGGCGGTAATAAAGGTCGCTGCGGAACTGACACTCGCCCACCATCTCTTCCAGATTTTGGTTGGTCGCGGCGACTAACCTGATGTCAACGTTGCGGGTGCGCGAGCTGCCCACGCGCTCGTAAGTGCGCTCCTGCAACAGGCGCAGAAGCTTCGGCTGAAGCTCCGGCGGCAGTTCGCCGACCTCGTCCAGAAAGAGCGTGCCGCGGTCGGCCAGCTCAAGTCGCCCGGCGCGCTGCATGTGCGCGCCGGTGAAGGCGCCGCGCTCGTGGCCGAAGAACTCGCTCTCAAACAACGAGCCCGGAACCGCGGCGCAGTTGAAAGCCACAAGCGGCTGAGTCTTTCGCGGGCTGCGTTCGTGTATGGCGCGCGCGATCAGCTCTTTCCCCGTCCCGGTCTCGCCAAGCAGCAGCACCGTCGCGTTGGTGGCGGCCACCTTCTCGACGAGTTGCAACACGTGTCGCAGGCCCGAACTCTGACCTATGATTCCGGCAAAAGCGGCCTCGCCGCTGTCGTTATTCATTTCGCCGAACGCCATGAGATTCACCGGGAACGATGATGCTTCGCGAGGTTGTGCGAAAGCGATAACTTGTGAACTCATTGTCGTGCTCCGCCTGAAGAATCACGGCTGATTTTTTCGTTCTCAGCTTCGTCTGCTCGCTGCCGTGCGCCGTGATGAACATGCAACTCACTTCCGTAGCTCCTTCGTAGTTCGTGAGCGATTGTGCTGCCGGTTCCGCTCGGCGACAACTCCGAAAGGGTGACAGGCTGTACAAAATCGGCGGCCCTGTTGACCCCTTTGGGTTACGGCGGGAGACTCTTCCGGGGATTAGGGACGCTCGAAGGGGTGCGGAATTAAACGAGAAACTGACGGCAGAGGGCAGGCAGGGCTGGAGAGTGAGGGGTCAAGATTTTCTGACGACCTGATTACTCGACTCGATATTTGGGTCGGTGAGGTGCTCGTGTTCCGCTTCGCTCAAGTGCCGGGGCGGCGAATCTCGATCCGCTTCAATCCGTAAAGGCGTGCGTCCACCGACCAGGCCCCGGGACCCAGCAGCGCCAGGGCGGCGCCGAGGCCGGCCAGCAGTACGCCCACCCACGGGTCATGACCGTTTGAGAAGACAGCCCACAATTCGATGATCGCTACAACTGCTCCCGCGAAAGGCGTCCATAATCCCGCTATCAGGAACAGACCGCCTACGGCAGCAATCGTGTGAGGCATAATCGTCTGTAGCGACGCGCCCTCGTAGAGTCGCGCACAACGAACAATCAACGTGATTCCGGCAACCGACCGGAGGAGCAGAAGCCCGAGGCCGGGGGGCCCGCTTGAGAAGGTGGAGAAGAAACGCCGCATGACCGGTTAAGGGTATGAGCTTCCCAAACCGGTCGCACGCCCGAAGGGGCTTTTTTTAACACCCTTTCGGGTGAATCTATAACTCGATGATCCCGCGTTTGAGCCCGATCATCGCGGCGTGGGTGCGGTCGCTGGCGCCCAACTTGGCGAGGATGCTCCTGACCTGCCCCTTCACGGCGTCTTCGGTCGTCGAGAGCAGCGCCGCTATCTCTTTGTTGGTATGGCCCTCGGCGATCAGGCTCAGGACGCGCACTTCCGCGGCCGTGAGGGACTCCTCGGCGGAATGCTCGGCGAGTTGAAAAGAGACCTCCGGGGTGAGCGTCTTCCTCCCGGCGTGTACGGCCCGGATCGCGCCCAGCAACTCCTTGTGCAGACTGTTTTTCAAGAGGTAAGCGCGGGCACCCGCCTTGAGCGCGCGCAGGGCCTGTACGTCGCCCGAGTAGGTGGTGAGCACGATGACTCGGGCGTCGGGGAACTCTTCGCGAATGGCAATCATCGCGTCCAGCCCGTTCATCTCCGGCATCTGCAAGTCCATCAGCGTAATGTCCGGGCGGTGCGCGCGAAACTGCCGAATCGCTTCGCGGCCGTCCGAGGCTTCGGCAACCAGGGTCATGTCCGACTCGTCGGCGATGAGGCTGGCTACGCCCTGGCGCAGGATCGGGTGGTCGTCCACGGCCAGAATCCGAATCTGTTTGGAATCGTCGCTCATTGCTCCGTGCCCCCACTATCTCGGCCGTTCCCCGAAAGCGCTTGTGACAAACGTGTACGCCAGTCAGACCCGCGGTAAGCGATGGCGCCGGGGATGCTCAGCTCGACCTCCGTGCCGGAATCGAGCCTGCTCCTGACTTCCAGTCGCCCGCCCACACTTTCGGCCCGCTCGCGCATGCCGTGAAGGCCGAAGTGCCCGGCGGGCTGCCGCCGGACGGTCTCCTCGTCAAGCCCCTTCCCGTCGTCGCGAACCCGCAGGCGGAACTGTCGCTTCTCGTATCCAATTTCAACTCTGATCCGCCGCGCCTGCGCGTGCCGGAAGGCGTTGCGCAGTGCCTCGCCCGCGATGCGGTACGCCTCGTCGCGCACGACGGGGTTCAGGTGACGCGGCGCGCCTTCCACCTCGACATCGACGGCGGGAGGATCGGGGGCCGATGCATCGCCCGTGAGTTGTTCTGCGAAAGCAGTTATTCCGTTGGTCAGATCGTTGGTTTCGGTCGCCGACGACCGCAACCCCTGCACGGCATCGCGGCCTTCCGCAACCGCCTCGGCCGCCTGATCGAGTGCGCTGTCGAGCCTCTGCTTGGCTTCGACCGGGCGTTCCGGGAGTATATTCGAAGCCGACTTGAACCTGAGCAGGAGCCCCTGAAAACTTTGCAGCAGGGTGTCGTGCAGCTCGCGGGCGATGCGCGTGCGCTCGCTCACACGCGCCTCCAAAGTCATGTTGAATTGGTGCGCGAGTTGCCGGACGCGGAGTTGATAACCCGCCCAGAGCAGGGTCAGGAAGACGACCACGCAGGCCAAGCGGAACCACGTCGTCTGGTAGAAGGCCGGGGCGATGTAAAAGTCGAGTAGCGCGCCCTCTTCGTTCCAGACGCCGCTGTTGTTCGCGGCCATCACGCGGAAGCGGTAGCTGCCCGGCGGCAGGTTCGTGTAGTGAACATGACGCTGGTTGACCAACTCCCGCCAGCCCTTGTCCTGGCCCTCCAGCTTCACGCGGAAGGGTACATTCTCCGACGCCGCCAGACTCAGCGCCGTGAAGTCGAACAACAGGTCGTGCACACCCGCCGGGAGTCGTAAGCCCTGGGCGGCGTCGTAGGTCTGGCCGTCGGCGGTGACCTGCTCGATGTAGACCGGCGGCGGGATTTTGTTGACAACGAGATGATGGGGATCGACGACCGCGACCCCTTCTTCTCCTATCAGGGACCAGAGCTTGCCGTCGGCGGACTTCGCGAAGGTAGGACCGAAGCTGGAGGGCGAAATTGGGCGGAGCCCGACGCCGTCCGCCGCATCCCACACGGTTGTCTCAACCCTGTGGTTTGGGTCGGCGACCCACGCGTCCAGTTCGGCGCGCGCGACGCGCACGAGTCCGCAGGCCGTGTACAGCCAGAGCGAACGGTCGTCGTCCTCCATCGTCCAGTGAATCGTGTCGCAGGGCAGGCCGTTCCTGCTCGTGAGCGTACTGATGCGGCCGTCCTTAATCCGGCTCAGTCCGTCCTCCTCGGTTGCGGCCCACAACGCGCCGCCCCCGTCGAGCAGAAGGCCGGGGACGTGGCCCTTACCCAACCCTTCGGCGGGTGTGTAAGACGCGCGGACCTGACCGTCCTTGAAATACAACACGCCGCCGTCGGTCCAGAATGAAAGCCACAGTCCCCCCTGGTCAGAGAGTATGACCTTAGCCTGCTGTTGACGGCCCAGCGCCGACCAGGGGAAGTGTTCGACAAGGCGCCCCTCCAGCAGGTGCGACAGTCCCTTGTTTCCCGAAAGCCAGAGGTTGCCCGCCTTGTCCCCCGTGATGGAATAGACTTCGCTGCTCGGCACGCCGCCCACGGCGACAAACCTGCCGCCCTCGAAATAAGCGAGCCCGCGCTCTGTGAACGCCCAGATTCGCCCGCGGTAGTCCTGATACAGAGACTGCGTCGCATCACCGGGCAGCCCGTTTGCCTTACGGAAGATTGTAAATCGTCCGTCCTTCCCCCTGTTCAGGCCGTCGTGAGTGGCTACCCAAATGCTCCCGTCCGTGGCCGCGAGCACTGACCTGACGTTATCGCTGGACAGACCCTGTTTCGTGGAAATGGTGGTGACGGGAAGCTCTCGAAACCGGTCGAGTCCTCTGTAGGAAGCGAACCAGACGTTGCCTTCGCGGTCCTCGAAAAGACTACAGGAGATGTCGCCGGAGAGGCCGTCTGATTTCGTAAATATGTCCGTCCGGCCTTTATGTACGTGGATGAGTCCCCGCTCGTGGGTGCCGATCCAGAGACCCCCGTCGCGGTCGCGGAGCAGTTTATTCGAATCGACATCGTGGTCAGGGAGCAGCGCATTCGGATTCGTCGCGCTGTGAATCGGGTATGGTTCGACTTTGTCGCCGACGACCTGCCTGAGTCCCGCGCCGCTCATGCCGACTAACACTCGTCCGTCGTCGGCCCTACTCAGGTCACCCGGCCGCATTCCCGGCGTCTCATACCGCGCCGGGGGGCCGGGCCCCCAACGCCAAAGGCCAGACTCCGCGCCGGCCCAGAGGGCGCCCGAGCCGTCCTCGCCCAAACTCCAAACGAATGAGCCTAAGGCGCCGTCCTCCCCGTAGCACTGCGCGCGGCCGCTTCGGATTGCGCACAGCCGGCCCGTGGGACTACCCGGTGAGCCGCCCAGCAGGCCGGCCCACACCGTCCCCTCGCGGTCTTCGAGGAGCGATGTCACAAACTTTCCATAAAGCTCCGGGTACTGGGTCAGATTGCCATCCTTCAAGGTCGCGAGGCCCGCAAAGGTGCCGATCCAGAGCGTGCCGTCGCGCGCAGCGAGCAGACTGTAAGGCTTCTCGGGGAGCTGCTGGCTCGCGGGCGGTTGCCACGGGATGAAGCGGACGCCGTCGAAGCGGAACAGGCCGAACTCCGAGCCCAGCCACAGATACCCGTCGGGCGTCTGTGCCATCGCGAAGACGGCGCCCAACGAGTACCCGTCCCGCGCCGTCCAGGAGGTGTGCGCGTACTGGCCGACCTCCAGCGACGGGTCGAGCGCGAGAGCGGTAGAGTGCCCGGCCACCAGCATCCAGGCCAGCACCAGGCCCGGCACGAACACCTTTCGTCCTCGTCCTTTCAGCTTTCTCATGTGCCCTACGAACTGGCGTTCAGGATTCCCCTGGTTACCCTTGTGTAGAGATGAGGTTGTGATCGAACGGCCGGCTGAGCCTCAAGGGCAGGACGTAGTCGAGGACGCCCCCTGGAGCCAGGCGCGCGAGGGTGAAAGGGTTGCCGTCGGATAGCGGGAGGACTTTGATGCGCCGCCGGTCGAAACGCAGGATGCCCGGGTTGAAATCCGCCTCCGCCTCCGGGCCTTCTCCCGCCCCACTAATGGAAGGCCATTATACAAATATTCTACGTGCGTGCATTAGTCCGTCACGCGGCGGCGGACTAACGCGCACCCTTCAGTTAATTGCCCTTACTCTGCCGCCCGCGCGCCGAAGTCTTCGCCGTAAGCTGCACGCCCGTGTTCTGCGCGTAGCGCCCCCCGATGGTGCGCACGTAGTTCTGCGTCTCCCTGTAGGGCGGCACGCGGTTGCCGTACCTCATCACGGCGCCCTCGCCCGCGTTGTAGCCCGCGAGCGCGAGGTCAACGCGGCCGCCGAAGAGTTTCAACAGGTCGCTCAGGTAGCGCGTGCCGCCCTCGATGTTCTGTGCGGGGTCGTAGATGTCTCGGACGCCGTAGCGCGCGGCCGTCGCCGGCATCAACTGCATCAGGCCGGTTGCTCCCACCGGGCTCGTGGCCCCTGCGTGGAAGCGCGACTCCTGGTTCATCACGCAGAAGACGAGGTATGGGTCAACACCGTTGCGGCGGGCGCTCGCACGGATGAGGCCGTCAATCCCCGCGTTGCCCGTCGCCCACTTCGGCTCGGCGCGCACGACTTGAACGTCCGCCGTGGCCGCCAGGACTTCGACGGGCTTGCGCGCGGCGGCGATGGTCTGGTCGGCTTCGGCTACCTGCTTGCGCACGTCGTCGAGCTTGGCCTGAGCCTCCTCGACGGCCTTGCTGCTTCTTTCAAACTCGACGCGCGTAATCAGGCCGTCCGCGAGGAGCCCTTTCAGCGCCTCTTGCCGCTCTTCGGCCTTCCGCAGGTTGTCCTCGTAGGAGGTCGCGAGCCCCCGTAAACTCGCGTGGTACTCCTCCGCAGCCTGGATGAAATTCTGTCTGAGCGCTTGCAGGTCGCCTGCCTGACCGGCCTGTTTCGTCTGCGGCGCGGTGGCCTTTGCAGGCTTGGCCTGCGCCGAGGCCGCGACACAGAACGCGAGCACTGAGAGCGCCGTGGCGATGGTTCGTGCGATAAGATTCTTCATTTAATTGAAGGTCGCGCGCACGGAGACTTGATCTTACTCGACGGCCCGGAGCCCGTCCCCGTGGTCACACCCGGCGGGGCTCCTCATCGCGCCCGCTTTCCCCCTGTAAGGTCATCCAAACCCTTACGGGCTTCGTCGTGCGCGCCCGTCACGTCCGGCCGCAAGAGCACGAGGCGGTACTGGGCCGTCGCTTCGTCGCGCCTGTTACTCGCGCCGAGCGCCCGCGCCGCGTTCAGGTGGGCCATCGTCGTCAGCTCCTCGCCGGCCCCCTCCGCCTTCGCGGCGGCGAGGAATTCCGCGGCGGCCCGCTCCGTCTGCCCGGCCTTCATCAAGGCTTCGCCGTATTTGAAATGGATGAAGTCGGTGGGGCGGCCCTCCGTGCCGGCCACTTCCCGGTCGCGCAGTAACGCTTCGTAGATGGCGAAGGCTTCGCCCGCGGCGTCCGCGTCCACGGGTGTCCGCTTCGCTCTGCCAGCCGTCGCCTGTTCGAGCAGGGAGTCCGCGGCTTCGAGCCGGTACAGGTAGTTGCGGGGGTATCGGGCCGCGAGTTGCTGCGCTAGTTCGGCGGCCTCGCCGTACCGCTTCTCGCGCGCGTAGAAGATGACCAGCAGGACTCGGGCCTGAGCGCGCGCGGCCGCCCCCTCTTTCGCCACACGCTCGACGGCCGCGAGGCCCTTCTTCTTCGACCCGTGTGCGCCGAAGAGGCCCGTCGCCAGTTTCGCCGGCAACGGGAGTGACCCGAGGACGTAGTTGTACACGCCGACGGTGAATTCCGCGTCGATGTAAGTCGGGTCGAGTTTTAGGACTCGGCGGTGGTTCTCGACGGCCTCACACCCGTCGGCGAGTGCCGCCAGGTGCCGGCCTTCGACCGTCCCTTCGAAGGTGGCTTTCAACGCCGCCACGCTGCCGAGGTAATAGAGCGCCTCCGCGTCTTTCGGGTGCTGCTTCAGACGCGCCGACGCGAGCTTCTGCGCGTCGCGCGTGAGAGCCCAGAACTGGTTCGCCGCCTCGGGGTCTACCTTGTCCACGGCCCGCGCGTAGGAGGAGTTTGCGCCGTAGAGCGAGGCGCGCAGCCGGCCCGTTTTGTAAAGCGTTTCGAGCAGCAGCGTGCTGGCGAGGTATTGCGGGCCGGCCGGGTGTTCGGGGAACAGGCGTGCGAGTTCGGAGAAGTGCGTCCGCGCCGCCGCGAAATCGAGGTTGTAGAGCGCTTCGTTCCCGCCCTCGCGCAACCGCTCAAGCCGGCCGCGCTCCTCTTCACCCAGCCACTTGTCGCCCGGCTGCTGCCCGCGCGCCGCGCCGGCCAGGAGCAACGCGATGACGACGACGGCGGAACCGGCGGAGAGTCTCTTCACGCAGTTGTTATCAGCGCTTCGCGTCTCACTCATCTCGGCCCTCCTACCGTCGCCTCGCCTTCAGTATCAGGACTATTAAGCTGATCACTCTTCCCTCCCTTGAGTCCGAGCACCTACGCCCCGCCCTTCGCGCCCCGAGCCCGCGTAGTCGCGTCGGCATCTGCTTCTCTCAATGCAGCAGGCTAAGGCAGGCTGTCAGCCGGGCCGACTTCTCTCTCTCCCACTCGGCGACCCACACCTTGACCGTGCCGGCGATTTCGCGATTCTTCTGCCGGTCGGTCTTTTCATCCCGGCCGGTCGGCAGGCTCTGCGGGCCGTTGGCGCTCTCGCGCTTTATGATCCTGACTCCGGAATTCATGGCAGCTCCTTCACCGTTAGAGTTCTCGACCAAGCACGAGGCAACTGCCCTGCCACGCCGTTTCGCGTGACGGCCGATTACTTGAAGCTCGGTGTTGTGAGGCGAATGTGGGTGCGCGCGTTAATTAAGGTTCGGGCGCGTCGTGAAGGAACGAACCGGTCGTTCGTAATTTTACGAACGAATTTACGAAACCGGGAGCGCGATTCGTTCCCACAGCCTGAATTCAAACGATCAGAGCTTGGAATACCTGTTGCTTCAGGCTTCCCCCGAGGGAGGAACGAAACTCGCGCGTGACCGCCGCAGAGGATACGGATGGGCAAAGCAATGATGCGTTACGTGCGGCGCGCTCTTCCTTAT
Organism: Acidobacteriota bacterium; assembly: GCA_019242475.1. Lineage (GTDB taxonomy): Bacteria > Acidobacteriota > Blastocatellia > Pyrinomonadales > Pyrinomonadaceae > QHXN01. The sequence continues at coordinate 47,609 of JAFAVK010000064.1, forward strand.
TAAGATCGTAGCAACTAAGGAGCAACAGATGGGAAGCAGCAAGACAAAGTTTCAGTTAGTCGTACTCGCCTTCATCCTTTCTCTGGCGGGCGCCGCGTTCGCGCAGGACAACGCGACCGGTCTGCCGCAGACGCCGGACGCTGCCGCCAACACCCGCGCCGTCCCCGAAGGTCGGAAGTTGAAGGTCGGCGGCATCGTCGTCAAGCGCGACGCCGACACCTTCACGCTGCGCGAGCCGGACGGTGCCGAGACGGTCGTGGCCCTGACGGACAAGACCGGCGTCAAGACGGTGCGCAAGGGCCTGTTCCGCCGGGACAAGCCCTCCGGCGTGAGCTACATCCTGCGCGGCCTCCGGCTGGAGGTCGAGGGGACGGGCAACCAGGAGGGCCAACTGGTGGCGGACAAGGTGCGCTTCGACGAGGAGGACTTACGCACCGCGCAGGCGCTCGACGCCCGCGTCGAGCCGGTCGAGACGCTCGCCGTTTCGACGAGGGCGCTCGCGGAAGACAACCAGGTGCGCATCGGCGAGGCCGAGCAGAACGCGCAGAGGCTCGCGGGGCAGCTCGAAGAGTTAGGCGCGGTCGCCGCGTCCGCGGGCGACGCGGCCAAGCGGGCGCAGGCGAGCGCCGACCACGCGCAGGCGGACGCCGACACGGCCAACCGGCGGATCAACGGGCTCGACGATTACGAGGTGGTGCAGAGCGTGACGGTGCGCTTCAAGACCGGCAGCGCGGTGCTCTTGCCCGAGGCGAAGGCCGAGATAGACGAGGCGGCCGCCCGCGTGAAGAGCGAGAACCTCAAGGGCTGGATCGTCGAGGTGTTGGGCTACGCGGACTCGACCGGCAACACGGAGCGGAACCGCTCCCTGAGCGAGCGTCGGGCCGAGTCGGTCATCAACTACCTCGTGACGAAGTATGACCTGCCGCTGCGCCGACTGGTGCAGCCCTTCGGCTACGGCGACCAGAGCCCCGTGGCGACGAATGACACGAGCGAGGGGCGGGCGCAGAACCGCCGCGTGGAGATGAAGGTCATGGTCAACAAGGGGGCCTCTTCACAGGCGAGCCTGTAGGGAGACCTCGTGACACCTCGTCACCGCCGGCAATCAGAAGTTCGGCGGTGACGGGGTTGAAGGTTCTACGCCGACGCGCGGCAGGATGAACAGGCGCAGTAGCGACCCGAGAGTGACGGGAGGTGGAAGCGATGATGCGTGAGGTGAAGTCAGACCGGCCCGACGCAGAACTGGCGCGCCTGGCGGCGGGGGGCGATGCGGCGGCATTCGAGGAGATTCACAGTCGATACCGCAGGTACGTCTACGGCATCGCCCTGCGCATGACGGGCAACGAGGCCGACGCTGAAGACCTGACGCAGGAGGCTTTCGTCGCCGTCCTGCGGTGGGTCGGCCGCTTCCGCGGCGAGGCGTCGTTCACCACCTGGCTTTACCGGCTCGTAGTCAACCAGGTCAGGATGCACTTCCGCTACCGGAGGTCGAGGCCGGAAGAGCAGACGAGCGACGGGGAACTGCTCGAACGCCCGCCGGGCGCGGCGGGCCGCGCGGACTCGCGGCAGGTGATCGACAGGCTCGCCATCGAGAAGGCAATGCGGAGGCTCCCGCCGGGCTACCGGGCGGCGTTCATCCTGCACGACGTGGAAGGCCACGATCACGAGGAGGTCGCGCGGCTGATGGGCTGGAAGGCCGGCACCTCGAAGTCGCAGCTCCACAGGGCGCGGGTCGGCCTGCGGGAGAGGCTCTCGGCGCGAGCGCCCGCGCTTCAGAACTGAATACTCGCGCTCTCTGTCGGGCCGAAGAATTGAAGGGCACACGGCTCACGTCTCGAACGGGTGCGGGCCTCCTGAAGGTTGTCCAAGCTCCCGTGACGTTTGCGCACGTTCGAGACGTGAGCCGGGCGGATAACAAAAAGTCTTCATGACGGAGACGGCAAGGTGAGCGCCGCAGGGCGCAGTTGAAAGGAGCATTCTTATGAGATTCAGAAGGAAAACAATCAGGCGTAAAAGGATCACTCTCGCCCATATTAGTTTCATACTTACCTGCACCCTACTGATAACTACTTTAGAGACGTTCGCCTATCCGAACGCTCGACAACAGTCGGCGAACGACGCCTCCACGTCGGCCTCCCGGCAGCCGACGGTCGCGATTTTCAGATTCGCGTTGCAGTCGGAGACGACGGATGTGGCCGCGCCTTCTTCGCAGGTGTGTTCCCAATACACCAGCGACGCGAACGCGCGCGCAGGCTCCGCCGCGCCGGACAGACTGACGGTCGAGCCAAAAATTCTGGATGCAATCTCGAACGAGCTTCGGCAAGCGCTCTCGAAGAAGAAGGTGGCCGTCCTGCTCGACCCCGACCCCGACGCCATCCCGGTCGGGAGTACCGTCGTTTGCGGACGCATCTTCAAAGCACGTAAGGGCAGCGCGGCGGGGAGGATGTTCGGGCTGGGCCTCGGCGCGAGTCACCTCAACGCCCACATCGTCCTTCTCTCGAAGACCGAGGGCGGCTTCACCCCCACCGACTCGTTCGACCTCAAGCTGAAAGGCCGCAACCTCTTCCCGCCCGGCGCGAGCACCGCCGTAGTTCAGGCCACGATCATGGAGAAGCGCCAGAACCTTCAGGGGCTCGCCAGGAAGCTGGCGGACAAGGTCGCGAAGAGGCTGGACGGTGACATGAGACAGCCACGCCTCGCGGCACAAGATGCCCCGCGCCCGGCAAAGGAAGCGAGCAGATGAAGACGGTAAACGCGGCACGCATCCACGACGTGAGTGAGGAAGAATATGAGCACAGGTGCGAATCATTTTGAGCTGGTCGTCATCGGCAGCGGCCCCGCCGGTCAGAAGGGAGCCATCGCCGCGGCCAAGCTCGGCAGACGCGTGGCGATTGTTGACCGCCGCGAGAGGCTGGGCGGCATGGCCCTGCACATCGGCACCATCCCCAGCAAGACGCTCCGCGAAGCCGTGCTCTACCTGACCGGCTACCGCCAGCGGGCCTTCTACGGGCGCGACTACAAACTCAAAGAGGAGATCAGCAGCGCCGACCTGATGGAGCGCGTGAGCACGGTCGTCAACAGGGAGGCGGCCGTCATCAGGGAGCAACTCAAACGAAACGGCGTCCGTATGCTCGACGGCACCGCCCGCTTTACGAGCCCACACACCTTGGAGGTCGAAGGGCGACATGAGACGCAGACGGTGGAGGCCGACCACGTCCTGATCGCCAGCGGTTCGCGCGCGGCCCGCCCGTCCGTGATCCCCTTCGGCGAATGGGTGATAGACGCGGATCAGATCGGGCAGGGCGGCGACATCCCGCGCGACCTGATCGTGGTGGGCGCCGGCGTGATCGGACTGGAGTACGCCTCGATGGCGGCGGCGCTCGGCGTCAAAGTGACCATCATCGACCAGCGGCCTGCCCTGCTCGACTTCGTGGATCACGAGATCGTCGAAGCCCTGAGTTACCACATGCGGCGGCAGGAGGCCGTCTTCCGCCTGGGCGAGAAGGTCACCGAGGTCAGGGTCGGCGAGCGCGGGCAGGTGCAGGTCGGCTTAGAGAGCGGCAAGCGTCTGCACGCGGAGGGACTGCTCTACGCCGCCGGACGGCGGGCCAACACTGACATGCTTAACCTGTCGGCGGCCGGTCTTGCGGCGGACGCGCGGGGCCGGATGGAGGTCAACGAGCATTACCAGTCGGCCGTCGAACACATCTACGCGGCGGGCGACTGCATCGGCTTCCCGTCCCTGGCCGCCACGTCGATGGAGCAGGGGCGGCTGGCCGCACACCACATGTTCGGGCGGCCGGCGGCCGTTCGTCCGTCGCTCTTCCCTTACGGCATCTACACCATCCCGGAAATCTCGATGGTCGGCCGTACCGAGCAGGAGTTGACCCGCGACGGCACCCCTTACGAGGCCGGCGTGGCGAGGTACGAGGAGATAGCTAAGGGGCAGATCGTCGGGGACGAGACGGGGATGTTGAAGATTCTCTTCCACCCCGACACGCTGAAGGTGTTGGGCGTCCACGCCATCGGGGAGAACGCGACCGAGATCATTCACATCGGCCAGACGCTGCTGGCGCTGGGCGGCACGGTCGAGTTCTTCCGCGACAGCGTCTTCAACTACCCGACCTTCGCCGAGGCTTACAAGGTGGCCGCGCTCAACGGGCTGAATAAGCTCCGAGAGGGATTTATCTAATATAAAGAGGTGGCAGCAGCAACAACACATTTACCCGGGCCCAGGCTCCGCCCGCGAAAGAAGCGGGTTGAGGCCGAGAGTATTCTTGAGGCCGAGTTCGAGCGCGAGGCGCTGAGCACGGAGAGGCTGCGCCTGCTCGTCCTGACGGCGGTCGTCGTGTCGGGGCTGTTTCTGTCTCTGATTCCCTCCGTCCTCTCTTCCGAAGGCGTCGAGCAGATATTTCACGGCAACGTGCGGGCGTTCGTTTACTGGCGTTCCGCCATCCTGCTGTTGCTCGCCCTGTACCTGACGGCGGAGTGGCTCAGGCTCGGCCGACGCATCAAAACAGGGGGCAGAGTCCACGACATCTACCACTACGTCACCGCCTTCGTCGAGACGAGTTGCCCGACCGCCGAGATCATCGCGCTCGCGGCGTTCACGGACAATCCGGTCGCCGCGCTCTCCATCCCGGTCTTCGTCTATCCGCTGTTCATCGTGCTCTCGGCGCTGCGCCTGAACTTCAGGCTCTCGGTCTTCACGGGCGCCGTGGCCGCCGTCGAATACACGCTCGTCGGGCTGTACTACATCCGCGGGAGCGCCGACCGACTCGCCGCCCCGCTGGTCACGAGCGTACCCGTTCACGTCGTCAAAGGGCTGATCCTGCTCTCGCTCGGGTTCGTCACCGGCCTCGTCGCCTTGCAGATAAAGAGACGAATCCTCGACTCCTTCAAGCTCGCCGAGGAGCGCAACAACATCGTCAACACCTTCGGCCAGCACGTCTCGCCGATTGTCGTGGACAAACTGCTCGAAAGAGGCGCGGGCGTTCGCAGCGAGAAGAAACGCGTCTGCGTCATGTTCCTCGACATACGCAACTTCACCTCGTTCGCCGAGAAGCGTCACCCCGAGGAGGTCGTCGAATACCTCGAATCCCTCTTCGAGTTCATGATCGAGATCGTCAACAACCACCACGGCATCGTCAACAAGTTCCTCGGCGATGGGTTCATGGCCGTCTTCGGCGCGCCGCTCTCGGACGGGCGCGACTGCGCGAACGCGGTCGGGGCGGCGCGCGAGATTCTCTCGCGCGTCGAGGAAGAGGCCGCCGCCGGCACGATTCTGCCGACGCGCGTCGGCATCGGCATCCACGCGGGCGAGTCCCTGACCGGGAGCATCGGCTCGTCGGTGCGGAAGGAGTACACGGTCATCGGGGACGTGGTGAACACGGCTTCGCGGATCGAGCAGTTGAACAAGGAGTTCGGCTCGCAGCTTCTCATCTCCGAAGCGGTGTGGGAGGCCGCGCGCGGGGACGTGCCTGATGGCGTGCTCCCGATGGGGCACGTCGCGGTCAGGGGGCGCGAGGAGCCGATCAAGATTTACAGAGTGGCCTAGGCGCAATAACGGATGGTTTCAACCACGCCGTGTGCGGGCACGTCTCAGTTCCTATGAAACTCGTGCTTGTTGATCTTGAGCTTGCGGATTCTCGATTCGAGAGTCGTCACGGGCACGCCCAGGCGGACGGCGGCGCCCTGCGGCCCGGCGACGCGCCCCCGCGTCTCGCGCAGCACCGCCTCTATCTCCGCCCTCATCCCGGAAGATTTCTCAGGCGCGGCGGGTCGGGCACCCGGCTGTTGATACCCCGAAAGGAGCATGCCTGGCTCCAGGCGTAAGACCTCATTGTCGGCGAGGATCACGCAGCGCTCGATGACGTTCTGCAACTCGCGGATGTTCCCGGGCCACGAGTACGCCTGCATCGTCTCCAGCGAACTCCTCTCGACCTGACGGACGCGCTTCCCCGTCCGGGCCGCCAGCCGGGACGCGAAGTAATCGACGAGGACGGGGATGTCGTCCGCCCTCTCGCGCAGGGGCGGGACGCGGAGTGGGAAGACGCTCAGCCGGTAGTATAAATCCATTCGGAATCGCCCTTCGGCGACCTCGCGTTGCAGGTCTTTGTTCGTCGCGGCGATGACGCGCACGTCCGTCTTGATGGTCTTGTTGCCGCCGATGCGCTCGAACTCCTTCTCCTGAAGCACGCGCAGCAGCGCGACCTGCATCTCCGGGCTCAGCTCGCCGATCTCGTCGAGGAAGAGCGTCCCGCCGTTGGCCGCCTCGAACCTGCCGGCTCGCTGCTGCATCGCGCCGGTGAAGGCGCCCTTCTCGTGGCCGAACAGCTCGCTCGCGATCAACTCCTTCGGCAGCGCCGCGAGATTGACCTTGATGAGGGCGCGCCCCGCTCGCGGCGAGCGGCGGTGGATGGCGTGCGCGACCAGCTCCTTCCCCGTCCCGGTCTCGCCGTTGATGAGGACGGTCGTGTCCGTCGGGGCGACCTTTTCGATAGACGCGATCAACCGGCGCAGCGACGCGGAGGAGCCGACGATCTCCTCGTAGTTCGACCGCTGGACGATCTCGTCCTGGAGCATCAGGTTCTCGACTTGCAGTTGATCCTTCAGCCCCTTGATCTCCTCGTAGGCCAGCGCGTTGGCGACCGCGAGCGAGACCATGTCGGACACGCCGCGCAGCAACTGAACCTGCTCCGCGGTGTAGCTGCCTTTCTCTCTCGACAGGAACTCGATGCTCCCGAACGGCCCGCCCTGCTTGGCGAGCGGCATGCTGACGTAGCTGCGGAACCCGTGGTTCAGGCAGATGTCGTCGTGGAGGAAACGCCTCCGGCTCTCAAGGTCGGCACAGATGAAGGGCTGGCCCGACTTCATGGTCTCGCAGACGGGGTGCTCGCTCACAGGGAACTTGAGCGGGTCGTCAATCTCGGTCACGTACCGCTCCATGAGGCTTCCGGTTGACTCACCCACCCCGCGCTCGAAGCCTTCGATGTGGATGGACTGAACCCTCAACAACTCGCCTTCCAGTATTGCGATGCCGATGAGGTCGAAATTAACGACGGGCTTGAGCGTCGAGGTCAGGGCGGCCAGCACGTCCGACAGTTCGAGGTGCGCGCCGACGGCCTTCGCCACCTCAAGGATGATCCGGGTGTTGTTCTCTGTCATGTCGCCGCCTGGCTTCTCCGAGCTCATACCTGACTCCTACCAGTGAACGGGCATCTCCCTCTGGATGTCATGCAGTTCGCGCCTACAGATGACGCTGAAAGCTTTCAAGGGGTCGTCTCTCGTTTCGACCGCGGTCTTCAGGAGTTGTTCGGCGGACATGTTGGCGTCCCCGTACTGCAAGAATATTCGCTCGACGACGTTCTCCGCTTCCTTGATGACCTGGTCGCAGGCGAAAAGCCGGATGCGGCTCGCGACGGCGTAGAGTGAGACCATCCCTTCGAGTTCCTTGTCGTCGTCGTCGATGCGGTGCGTGGCCGAGGCGGCGTAAACCTTGGAGGCCCGCTCGATGAAATCGGAATAGGCGGCCTCACGCTTGGTGATCTCCCTCTGTAAGAGGTCGCGCCGGTGCCGGCTCCGCTCACCCACCCAGGTGCTCGTCAGCGACGCGAGGCCGCCGACGATGGCACCCATGACGGCCGCCATCCCGCTTGTTAATTCGCCGCCCATAATACCTCTTTTTTTCTCACGAACGTGATGCGTCGCCGGCGTTCGCCCCCACCTCCTCGTGTTCGGCCTCCGACTTGTCGGTGGCTACTTCCGAGGACTCCTCGATGGAGGACAGAGTGGCCTCCACTTCAGCCGCCGTGGCCTCGACTTCGGATGCCGTCGCCGCCTCCGGCGCGGCGGCTTCCGGCTCAGTTGATTCCGGCGCCTCTTCCTTCGCATCGCCCGCGGCCTCCCACTTAATCAGCTTGAGGTCGAGGACGAAGATCGAGTAGATGACCGGCACCAGCAGCAGCGTGATGAAGGTCGCGACCATCATCCCGCCCATCTGCGCGTAACACATCGGCTCCCACAGCGGCCCGCCGTGCATCGCCAGCGGGACGAGCGCAATCACCAGCGCGAGCACCGTGATCATCACGGGCCTCAGTCGCATGATGCCGGCGTCGAGCACCGCCTGCTTCAGCGGCTCGCCCTCCGCGTGCTTCTCTTCGATGAAGTCGAAGAGCACGATGATGTGGCTGACGATCAGCCCGACCAGGCTGATGATCCCCAGGAAGGCCATGAAGCCGAAGGGCGTGTCCATGACCCAGAGCGCGACCAGCCCCCCCACGACGCCGTACGGCACCGCCGCGAAGACGACGAACGGCTTGATGGCGTTCCGGAACTGGTAGACGAGGGTCAGGTAGATCGCGACCAGCGAGATGATCAGCACGACCGTCTGGTTCTTGAAACCCTTGACCTGCTCCTCCTCCGACCCGCCGATGTCCATGCGGTAGCCGGAGGGGAGTTGGGCGGCGAAGGCCGTCAACTGCGGGCGGGCGGCGCTCATGATTTCGGACGGCAGGTGGCCGGGTTCGGCCATGCAGGAGACCGTGATCGTGCGGTATTGATTGCGCCGGCGCACCTTCTCGGTCTGCATCCCGTACTCGACCGACGAGACCTGCCTGAGCGGCACCTTCTGCGCCCCCTGCAAGGAATAGACGTAGAGGTTCTGCACGTCGGCCAACTGCGCGCGCTCCTCCATCCGCATGCGCGCCACGATGGGAATCTGCTTGTCGCCTTCGCGCAGCACCGTCACCTGCCGGCCGTTGATCCCCGCGGCCGAAGAAGCGGCCACGTCGAGGTTGGTGATGCCCGCCACGTTCGCACGGTCGGAGTCGGTCTGGAGCTTGACGGCGAAGGTGTCCTCGCCCCAGTCGTCGCGGACGCGCTGCGCGTACGGGGTGGCGCGCAGGAACTCCTTCACCTTCTCCGCCTCCTGGCGGAGCGCCGTCATGTCGCCGCCGGAGATGCGGATTTCGACGGGCATCGTGATGGGCTTGCCCGTGTCGAGCTGCCGCACGTCTACGCGCGCGCCCGGCACCCGCTCGTCCAAAGCCTTCTGCAAGGGGCCGATCAGGTGGTTGGTGTCGTGCTTATCGTTGACCTCGATGATGACCTGCGCGTAGTTGAGCTGCTGCATCTCGGGCGAGACCTAGAACCAGAAGCGCGGGCCGCCGCCCCCGACGAAGGTGGTGAGGGACTTCAGGACTTCGCGCGGCTTGCCGCCTTCAGGGTGCTCCTTGCCATACTCTGCGGTCACCTCGCGCACCACCTCCTCGGCATGCCGCGCGGCCTCGTTGGTGGCCGAAAGCGGCGCGTCCTCCGGCAGCCACACGTCGAGGTAGGAGAGGTAAGAAAGGTCTTTCGGGAAGAAGTCCGTCTTGAGCCGGCTGCCGACCAGTAAGCCGCCCGCCAGGAGGACGAGCGAGCCGAGCAGCACCCGCCAGCGGTGGTTGATCGCCCACTCGCCGACCCTGTAATAGAAGGCCGGGAACCCTTTCTTGCGCCGCTCCTCCATCGACGGCTGGAGTTCGGGCTTCAGCAGAAAGTAGCCGAGGAAGGGGATGAAGATCATCGCTACGAACAGCGCCGCCACCAAAGAGCAGGTCAGCACGATGGGCAGGCTGTACAGAAATTCGCCCGTGCCCCCGGGCAGAGTCAGGAACGGCAGGTAGGCGACGATGTTGGTGATGGTGGCGAAGACGATCGCCGTCATCAGTTTTGTCGGCCCCACCCACGCGGCGGTGAGCGGCGGCAGACCCGCCCCCAGTTGGTTCTTGATCGCGTCGCCGGAGACCACCGGCACGTCCACCAGCAGCCCGAGGGCGATAATCAGCGTGGCGATGGAGACCTGCTGGAGGTCGATGCCCAGCGCGCGCGACATCCCGAAGGTGATGAAGAGCGTGATGGGGATCGCCAGCCCCATCAGCAGCGCCGAACGCCAGTCCCAGAAGCCGATGAGCGAGACGATCACCACCAGAGCTATCGCCTCGTAGAGGCTGTTCATGAACAGCTCGACGTTCTCCGTGACCTGCCGCGTCTGGTCGGAGGTGCGCGCCATGAGCAGGTCGTCGGGCAACTGCTTCCTGAGCTCGGCCAGCTTCCCG
>JAFAVK010000133.1 GCA_019242475.1 Acidobacteriota bacterium
GCGGCCGCACGTCCGCCTCGCGCGCCAGGCCCTTCGGCAGCTCGACCGGGCCGATGTGGTCGAAGAAGATGAACGGCCCGACCATGCGCCGCTTCGCGGACGGCAGAACGCGCCCGACATCGAAGCTGGTGAGGCGGCTCCGCCTCTCCGTGGTTAGTTGTCTTCAGGTTTCAGGATGCCGGAAATCCAGACGAGCAGGTTTGTGATTACGTCGCGGCGGTTCAGCTCGTGAAGCATCTCGTGCCGGCCGCCCGGATAGAAGTCGTGGGCGAGCGACGCGAGGCCCGCGCCGCGGTAGCGCTCAAGGAGCGCGCGCACCCCCTCCAGCTGCTGCCCGACCGGGTCGTCGCCCCCCGAGATGGCGTAGATGGGGAGGCCCTCCCGCACTTGCCGGAGCTCTCTCGGGTCGGCCAGCCGCGGGAACGCCTCCACGAAAAACTCCATCGAGCGGGCCGTCAGCGACGGGAAGCAGAGCGGGTCGTTGACGAAGGCGTCCACCTCCGCTTCGTCCCGGCTGAGCCAGTCGAAGGGCGTGCGCGCCGGCTCGAAGGGGGCATTCATCAACTGCAAAGGGTCTTCACCCGCGGGCGCCGTCTGCGCGAGGCGCGCCAGGCCGTCCAGCGTGCCGGAGCCGGAGAGCGCGAGGCCGCTGATCGAATGACTGTGGTCGAGGATGAATTGCTGCGCGGCGAAGGAGCCGATGCCGTGGCCCAGCAGGATGTAAGGCTTGCCCGGATGCTCGTTCTTCGCGATGACCCTCAGGTCAATCATGTCTTCGACGAGCTGGTTAAAGCCGCCGGGGCCGAAATCGCCGAAGCCGCCGGGAGGTTTCGCCGTCAGGCCGTGCCCGCGGTGGTCGTTCCCGTAGACGACGAGCTCCGCCTCGACCAGCGTCTCGGCCAGCTCCGCGTAGCGGCCGATGTGCTCGCCGAGTCCGTGTGCGATTTGAACGACCCCGCGAGCGTCGTGCGGGCCGCCCCACTTCACGCACGCGATGGGCAGGCCGTCGGTGCTCGTAAACTCGAAACGTTCCGGCTGCGGCCGAGTCATACGTCCTCCTGTCGGGGTCGCTCAAGTCCGCCATTCGTCAACCCACGGCCCGTCCCCGCTCACTCTGATAACGCTCGCGCAGAACCTTCTTGAGTATTTTGCCGGAGCCGCCCTTCGGCAGCTCGTCTTCGGAGAACTCGACGCGGCGCGGAATCTTGTAATTGGCGAGAGACCCGCGGCAGTGAGCAATCAGTTCGTCCGCGCTGAGAGCCTTTCCCGGCTTCAGCACGGCGCACGCCGCGACCAGCTCGCCCCACTGCGGGTCGGGTATGCCGAAGACCGCCGCCTCAAGCACCGCCGGGTGTTCGTAGATGACCGCCTCGACCTCGCCGGAGTAGACGTTCTCGCCGCCCGTGACGATCATGTCCTTCAAACGGTCGAGGATGTAGAAATAGCCGTCCGCGTCCTGATAGCCGATGTCGCCTGTGCGGAACATTCCTGCTCGAAACGCGACCGCAGTCTCCTCCGGGTTGTTCCAATAGCCGCGCATGACGTTCGCGCCGCGAGCCACCAACTCGCCGGACTGCCCGGCCCCGACCTCCTTCCCCGACTCGTCCACGACCCGCACGTCGATGCCGGGACAGGGACGCCCGCAAGATGTGAGCCTGTCCTCCGTGTGCTCGTGGTCGCGCAGGGCGGTGAGAAAACCCGTCTCGCTCAGCCCGTAGCACTGAATCAGCCTTATGCCGGGCAGCGCCTCCCTCGTCCGGCGGATGAGTTCGGGAGTCATCGGAGAGCCGCCGTACGCCAGTTCCTTCAGGCTGGTCAAGTCGTACTTCCCGAGTTCCTGGAACTGGGTCAGCATGTTGATCATCGTCGGCACCAACACCGTGCGTGTGACTCGTTCGCGCTCGACCGTCTCGCAGAAGCTGCGCGGGCTGAACTTCGGGATCGTGACCTGGCAGGCGCCGAAAGCCGGCGACGCGAACATGAGCGGGAAGTCCGCGATGTGAAAGATGGGCGCCGCGTGGAGGTACACGTCGCCTTCACTGTAAGGCACCCAGTAGTTGCCGTGGTCTACGTCCGCGAGGATGTTCGCGTGCGTCAGCACGACGCCCTTCGGCCTTCCCGTCGTCCCGCTCGTGTAGATGAGGGCGAGGACGGCGTCCGGGTCGTAAATGGGTTCGGGCGGCGAACCGTCCTTAACGTCCAGCGGCTCTGCGTCGAGCACGCGCTCCCACAAAGGCCGCGCGGTCGGGGCGGGCAGTGACGAGTGACGAATCAATCCGCGCGGGCTCGCGTCGGCGAGCACGTGGTCGATTTCGACCGCCGAGAGCCGCGTGTTCAAAGGAACCGCGATCACCCCCAGCCACGCGCACGCGTAGACGAGCTCGATGTACTGGGCTTCGTTCGGGAGGAGAATCGCCAGCCGGTCTCCGACTCTGAAACCGTGCCTGCTTAACGACGCGGCGATGTTCGCGACGCGAGCGTGCAGCTCTCGAAACGTCTGGCGCGCCCCGCCTGACGTGAGTGCCGTCCGTTGCGGGAAGTATCGTGCGGCCCGGCCGAGGGAGTGCGTGTGAATCATAGTAAGTGCTCCGCGTCGGCTGCGAACCACGCAGCGCCGGCCGGGAGATGGGCGACCTCGATTGTCGCGGCGCCACCCGTCTCAGTCAGTCCGAGGGCCAGCGCGTGCCCCATCTTCTCTTTCTTGGCCCGCAGGTAATCGAGGGAGTGCGGGTTCGGCGCGGCTTCGCAAGCGACTTGGGCGACGACCTCGATGCCGGCGTCACGCAAGGCGCGAGCCTTCCCGGGATTGTTCGTGAGCAGGCGGACTCGGCCGACGCCGAGTTCGTGCAGGATTGCTGCCGACAGGCCGAAGTCTCTGTAATCGGCCTCGAACCCGAGCGCGTGGTTTGCTTCGACCGTGTCGAGACCCTCATCCTGAAGCGCGTAAGCCTGCAACTTCGCCATCAGCCCGATGCCGCGGCCTTCCTGGCGTTCATAGATCACGAGCCCCCGGCCTTCCTCGGCGATGGCGCGCATCGCAATCTCCAGTTGCTCTCCACAGTCGCACCGAAGCGACCCGAGCACCTCGCCGGTGAAGCACTGCGAGTGGATGCGGAGCAGCGGGGCGCCCTCCGTCAGATCGCCGAGGAGAAGCGCGAGCGCGGTTTCGACCCGGCGGCTTCCGTCCGGAGTCTCACGCTCGAAGCCTATGGTCTGGAACACTCCCCACCTGGTAGGCATTCGGGCGGAAGCAACTCTCCGCAGCGTCTCTGCTTGTGCGGCTCTCCTCATGATTCGCTTCCGTCCCTCTCTAAGCCTTTGCCCCTCCCCCGATCATGTAACCCGCATACCCGCCCCAGGAAACCGCGCGTCAGTGACCCGATCTCCGCACAATGGTCTTCGAGCGCGAAGTGACCGCTGTCAATCGGGTGGAACTCGATCCCGGGCATGTCGGCGGGGGGCTTCATGGCGGCTCCCGGGAAGAGCGGGTCGTTGACGCCGGTGGCGATCATCACCTGACGCTGGTGCGTCTTGAAGAACTCTCGCGCCTCGGCGACCGTCTGCCGGTTGTTCCTGATGTCGTAGAGGAGGTCGAGCATGATCTCGTCTACGCCCGGGCGAGCCAGCAGGGCGCTGTCGATCGCCCAGTTGTCGGGGTCGATCAGCGAAGGCTCGCTCGTCCCGGCGAGGTACTGATTGCGAACGGCGTCCGGCGTCAGCTTGAACCGCACCGCATCCCGATGCTCCGGCGACCCGTCCTTCCAGTACGCCAGCTCGGCCGCCCAGAGCGGGCCGTCGGTCGGCTCTCCGAACGTCGGCGTGTTCTGTATGACGATTCCGGTGACTCGGTCGGGAGATTTAAGCATCAGGCGGTATCCGATGGGGCCGCCGAAATCCATCACGTACATGGCGAAGCGTGTGACCCCGAGCTTCTCCGTCAGCGCTTCCACCACCTCCGACAGGTGGGCGTGTGTATAGTGGAAATCGGAGCGTGCAGGGACGGCGCTGTGCCCGAAGGCCGGGTAGTCGGGCGCGATCACCCGGTACTTGTCGGAGAGCATCGGAATGAGGTTTCGGAACATGCGGGACGATGTCGGAAACCCGTGGAGCAGCAATACGACCGGCGCCGCCGCCGGGCCGGCCTCGCGGTAGAAGATCTCCAGCCCGCCCACGTCGGCGGTACGGTAGCGCGTCTCGGCAGGCGCCTTTCCGGGCGCGGGGACGGCCGCGAATCCCGGCGGCACGGCGCGCCTCCCGGGTGCTGAAAACGCGGCCGCGACAACGCCGGCCCCCAGCCCGACGAAAGTCCGACGCGACGCGGTAGGGATCGTGTCCCTCATGGTATCTCCTGAGTCGAACTGAACCGGACGCGGACTTTCCTCTACGCTTAGTGGAACTTCACCGAACCGGCACTCCGTCCTTAGCGGAACCGAAAATCACTCAGGTCAATCGAGACCAACAATAAATCGCGAATCGGTTTGAGCCCCGGCCCACGCAGGTACGCACGCCGCTTAGTCGGAAAGCGCAGGCCGTCCGCCTCCACAATGTCGTAAACATACTGTGCCGCCGGGAACCCGCCCGCCACCTCGACGTTGTAGTCGTGCCGTCGCAGAAGGAAATCCTCGCCGAAGTAGAAGTCCTGTTCTTTGCTATGGCTGGCGATCCCTTCGGGGAACCTCGCGCGCAGCCCGCGCCAGACCTCATCACCTTCTTGCCAGGGAGGGATTTCCTCGACCTCGAAGCCGGGCATTGCCATCAGGAATGGAGTCGTCAGGTAAGTCCACCTCGCGTAGCCGCTAAAGTACGCACGTTGCAGCAGGTCCCAGGGCGTGTTCATAACGTGGCCGGCGAAAGAGGCTCTGGGATTGGAGCGCTCCTCGACGACGGCGCCCCCGGTGGATTCGATTGCGACGCGATCGGGCTTAAAAACCACGCGCCAATCCGGCCGGCCGAACGGGCTGATGGACGAGTTCTCCTCATGAAGCGTGACCGTCACGTCGGTGGGAATGGGTGCCGGTTCAAAGCCCTTCATCGGCCACAGGCCCCCGCCACCTAACATCGTCGCGGTCACCTCGGTGAAGTCGT
>JAFAVK010000052.1 GCA_019242475.1 Acidobacteriota bacterium
GGCGGCAACGGTGGCGGCCCCGGCGGGGGCGGCCCGGGCGGCGGCGGGGGCGAAGAGCCGCGCCGCTTCTCGGCCGAACGCTACCGGCTGGGCGTGCTCGTCGGCATCGCCTCGATCCTGATGATGTTTACGGCGCTCGCCAGCGCCCTCATCGTCCGCTCGGGGATGCACAGCTCGGTGGACTGGCGCGGCGGGCAGATACCGACCTTCGTCTACCTGAGCACGGGGCTCATCGTGCTGAGCAGCCTGACCTTCATCCGCGCGAAGGCGGCGCTGAGGCACGAGGAGGAGCGGGGGTATCGTCTGTGGCTGACGGTGACGCTGCTCTTGGGCTTAGGCTTTCTGGCGTCGCAGGTGCTCGCGTGGAAACAGCTCGTGGCGGCGGGCCTCTACCTGGCGTCGAACCCGCACAGCTCCTTCTTCTACGTGCTGACGGGGCTGCACGGCATACACCTCTCGGGCGGCATCCTCGCGCTCGGCTACCTGCACTGGTACGTCCGCCGCGCCGACGGGCCGGAGGCGGATTTGAAGCGGCGCGCGCTGACCGAGGTGGTCGGCATCTACTGGCACTTCATGGACGTTCTGTGGGTCTTTCTCTTCCTGCTACTCTTCTTCTGGAGGTGAGGCTTTGAGCACTGAAGCGCATGTCGGAAGGCTGCCGGCGACCGAGTGGGACGGGGGGGCCTTACCGTACCGCGTCGGCCACCGCAAGCTCGGGATGTGGCTCTTCATCGTCTCGGACGCGATGACGTTCTCGGCGATGCTCATCGCATACTCCTACGCGCGCGTGTCGAGCGACGCGTGGCCGACGCCGTTCCCCTTCTACCCGTCGATCATCTTCTCGACGACGATGACGCTCTTCCTGCTCGCGTCTTCGTTCACGATGGTGATGGCGGTGCGCGCGTCGGCGCATAACAAGTTGCGCGCGGCGCGGCGCTGGATCGGCGCGACGATGCTCGGCGGGCTCGTCTTCCTCGTCCTCCACTCCATCGAGTGGGGCCACCTCATCGGCGAGGGGCTGCGCCCGTTCCGGCTTGCCGGCGACTGGGCCAAGAAGTGGCCGCAGGCGCCGCCGCTCTTCGGCGCGAGCTTCTTCGCCATCACCGGGCTGCACATGTTCCACGTCTTCACAGGCGTCTGCTACCTCGGCGTCGTCGCCCTGCGCATCAAGAAGACGCGCCACGAGGACGTGGAGATCAGCGGGCTCTACTGGCACTTCGTAGACCTCGTCTGGATGTTCGTCTTCCCGCTCATCTACCTGATGTCGGTCGATTTCACCCCCGGAGCCGGACATTAAAGAGTGGAGGGCGGCGATGGCGAGCGAAAACATCCGAGAAGTGTTCAAGAAGTCAGACCTGCTGCTGATGGGCGTCTGCATGATTCTGGCCGCGGGCTTCCTCGTGCTGGCGGGACTCAACGCCGTCGAGGCGGGGAAGTTCCTGACGATAGACAGCCTCTTCTTCACGGCCGTCTGCCTGCTGCTGGCGCTGACGTTCGTCGCCGTCCCGGCGCTCGCGATGCACTCGCGCGGCGTCCGCCCCTTCTACGTGGGCGACGAAGTACCGCCGGCCCGCGCGCACGAACACGTCCACTTCGAGGGCGGCACGAGGATGTTTTTGAACGTGCTCCTCGCCCTGCTCGGGCTGACGGTCGTCGAGGTCTTCCTGGCCTACAAACAAGTGCCGCTTCACATCATGCTGACGATCCTGATCGGGCTCTCGCTCATCAAGGCGGCGATGATCGTGGCCTACTTCATGCACCTGAAGTTCGAGCGCATGAGCCTCGTGCTGACGCTCGTCCCGACGGTCACCGTCTGCATCTGCCTGCTCTTCATCGTCTTCCCCGACAGCTTCCGCGCGGGCAGTCTCCGCACGACTAAGACCGAGGCCGTCCCGGCCGCGGCCGAGGGGGCGCAGGCGCCCGAGCATTAGAAAGGTTAAGAAGATGTCGAAGACGAAGGGCAGCATCATTCCCGTCTTCGCCGCGGCGCTCCTGCTCGCGGCGCTGGCCGCCGCGTGGCCCGAGACGGCGCTCGCGCAGTGCCCGCTCTGCCGCTCGGCTTTGCAGAACGACCAGACGGCGCGCACGATGAACTACGCCATCGTCGTCCTGCTCATCCCGCCCGTCTCCATCTTCTGCACCATCTTCGCCGTCGTCTACAGGAAGGCGAAGAAGGGTGACGAAGAAAATCGTGAACCGTAAACCGTGACAAGAGATCAGGCTGTTTTCTTCTTGTCACGGTTCACGGTTTACGGTTCACGCGCGAACGAAGTGAGCGAGCTTATGGCAGACGAACTAGTCCCCGCCGTTGACGTGGAGCGGCAGACGATACGCGGCCGCGTGTGCCCGGCGTGCGGCGGCAAGATCATCCCGTCCGACCGCGCGGTCTACCAGAACGCGACCGACCCGGGCGGGGTCTTCCCCGCGTGGCAGTGCGAGCGCTGCGGCTACGAGGAGTTGAGCGAGAAGAAGGCGCCGGCCCCGAAGGCGCACCCCCCGAAAAAGAAGGTCGAAGGATGAGCGCAGAAGAGAACAAGAGGACAGTCCAGTCGATTTTCGAAGCCTTCGGGCGCGGCGACATCCCCGGCGTCCTCACGCACCTCGCGGAGGACGTGGAGTGGAAGGCGCCCGGCCCCTCGGCCGTCCCATATCTCGGCGAGAGGCGCGGGCACGGCGGCGCCACCGAGTTCTTCGTGCAGCTCGGCACGAACGTCGAGTTCGAGAGCTTCGAGCCGGGCGCCTTTATCGCCGAGGGCGACCGCGTGGTCGCCCTCGGTCGCGAGCGCGGCCGCGTGCGCGGGACGGGCAAGGCGTTCGACAACGAGTGGGCGCTCGTCTTCACTTTCGCCGACGGCAAGGTGACGAACTTCCAACTCTACGAGAACACCGCGGCCGTCACCGAGGCGTTCTCGTAGGTCATGAACGACTCGGTACTTCCGCATTTAAACGCCGCGCTCAACTTCACGAGCTTCGTGCTGCTCGTCGCGGCGTTCTACCAGATCAGACGCGGGAACGTGCAGAATCACCGGCGCCTGATGCTCTCGGCGCTCGTCGTCTCCAGCCTCTTCCTCGTCTCCTACGTCGTCTACCACGCGCAGTACGGCTCGGTCAGGTTCGCGGGGCAGGGGCTCGTCCGCCCCGTCTACTTCGTCATCCTCATCACGCACGTCGTCCTCGCGGCGGCCATCGTGCCGCTCGTCGTCGTCACGCTCCGCCGCGCGCTGGCCGGCGACTTCGCGCGCCACCGGCGCCTCGCGCGCTGGACGTACCCGCTCTGGGTCTACGTCTCCATCACGGGCGTCGTCGTCTACCTCATGCTATACCACCTTTACCGCCCCCGTTGATTCGATGAGCGACGTGCGACCGAACACCGAAGGGAATGGCGGCTTGCCGGGGAGCCCGGACGCGCCGGCCGAGGGGCGCCGGCGCACGCCGTGGCCGCTCGCGGTGGTGGCCGTCCTCTTCGTGGTCGTGCCCTTCCTGACGTGGTACTGGACTTGGTTCGGGAGGTCTCTGAGCGACGAAGAGATCGGGAAGTATCTGAGCGAAGGGAACCCGCGCCACGCGCAGCACGCGCTGTCGCAGGTGGCGGAGCGCATCGAAAAGGGCGACGCGGGCGCGGGCCGCTGGAACGCGCAGGTCGCCGCGCTCGCCGCGAGCCCTTCGCCGGACGTGCGCATGACGGCGGCTTGGGCGATGGGCATCGAGCACCGCTCGGAGGAGTTTCACGCCGCCCTCCTCAAACTCGTCGAAGACCCCGAGCCGGTAGTGCGCCGCAACGCCGCGCTCGCCCTCGTGCGCTTCGGCGACCCGAACTGCCGCCCCGAACTGCTCGCCATGCTCCGCCCTTACGACGTGAGCGTGACGGAGGCCGGCACAACTTTGACGGCCCTCACCGCCGGCTCGCACGTCAAGCGCGACTCGCTGCTGCTCAGGTTCACGAACGCCTCGGGCGAGACCAAGGAGGTGCGCGCGCCGCTGCCGGGCACGGTCGAGCGCGCGGCGTTCAAAGACGGCGAGAAGTTCGCTGCCGGCGCTGAGCTTTTCACGCTCGCGCCCGACGAGGAGCAGGTGACGGACGCGCTCACCGGGCTCTACTTCCTTGGCGACCGGGAAGAGCTGCCCGAAGTCGAGCGCTACGCGCGCGGGGCGGAAGGCATGTCCGAAGGGGTGAAAGCGAAAGCGGCGCAGACGGCCGAAGCCATCAGGCGCCGCTCTTCACAGAATCGTTGAAGCCGGTCGGAATCTTCTCAACTCGAAGGGGGCGGCGGAGGGGCGTCGGGGAGGTTGACGCCGTGCATCGCCTCCCAGTCCTCGGTCGGCACCATCTCGATGGCGTCCCACGGGCAGCCGTCGAGGAAGGCGCCGTCCGGGCCTTTGCTGATGCACTTCTGGCAGCCGATGCAGAGGTACGGATCGACTTCGATGCGGCCGAAGGGCGTGTGGTCGTCGTCGGGCACCCAGAACATGCACGCCTCGATGGGGCAGTACTCGATGCAGGCGGGCGAGCCCGCGCAGCCCGTGCAGCAGTCGGTCGTGATGGCGAGGATGCGCGGCTTCTTCTTGCGCGTCGCCTTGCCGTCGCCCACGGACATCGGCCAGTGCTTTTCGACGATTCCGATCATGCTTCAAGGCTCCGGACGGAAACATTCGGGAAGGCAGTCACACTTTAACATGACAAATTTACCGGCTCAACTGAATTAATTTCGAGGCTCGCTTTCCGTGTTAGAATCGACGCACAAAGCTTTCAGTCTTTAACATCAGTCTAAACGGGTTCGGACAGGTCGGCCGGGGAAGGCGGCCGGGGCGCGTGGCCTTCGCGCACTCGCGCCCGAAGGTTTAGAAGGCATGAGCACTGTCGCTGGAATCTTCAACTCGTCGGCGGAGGCCGAGAACGCCGTCGAGGCTTTACGCACGGCCGGGATTGCCGAAGACCGGGTCAGCATCCTGACGCCGGGCACCTCCGGGCAGCAGTTGGACGAGGTGCCGACGACCGAGACCGAGCAGGAGGGCATGGGCAAGGCCGTGGGCGGGGTCGTCGGCGGCGCCCTGGGGGTCGCGGGCGGGCTCCAACTGGGCGCGGCGGCGGCGAGTCTGCTCGTCCCGGGCGTGGGGCCGGTGCTCGCGGCGGGTCTGATCGGCGCGGCGCTGCTCGGCGCGGGCGGCGCGGCCACGGGGATGGCCGCGGGCGGCGCGCTCGAAGACTCGATGGCCGAGGGGCTGCCGCACGACGAGCTTTTCGTCTACGAGGACGCGCTGCGGCGGGGGCGTTCGGTCGTGCTGGTCGTGGCCGACGACGACGTGAGTAAGGGGATCGCGCGCGACCTGTTCAAAGAGGCGGGGGCGGAGAGCGTGGACGCGGCGCGCGATGCCTGGTGGGTCGGACTGCGCGACGCGGAGGAGGCGGAGTACACCGTGGACGGCGGCGACTTCGGCGCGGACGAGCCGGTCTTCCGCAAGGGCTTCGAGGCGTCGCTCCACCCGCGCGCGCGCGGCCGCGCGTACGACGAGGACGCCGAGCGACTCCACGAGTGCTACGGCGCGGAGTGCGAGGAGTCGGCCTTCCGGCACGGCTACGAGCGCGGCCGGCGTTACCAGGGCGAGCTTTTGGAGAGACACAAGGGTTGAAAGACACGCTCCTGAGCATCCTCGTCCTGGTCGGCATCCTCTTCGTCAGCGCCGTCATCACCAACTGGTTCGCGCGGACGATGTACAACCGCTGCGGCTCTTGCGGCACCCTCAACGCGAAGCGCCGCACGCACTGCCGCTCGTGTGGGAAAGAGATAAGCTAAAGCCGTAAACCGTAAACCGTGAACCGTGACAAGAAGGAAGAGCCTTCCTCTTGTCACGGTTCACGGTTTACGGTTTACGGCTTTCTGTTAGACCGTCCGGCGTCCCGTCAGCAGGTTGATGACGAAGATCACGAGCGCGAGGACGAGGAGCAGGTGAATGAACCCGCCGACGGTGTACCCGCTCACGAGCCCCAGGAGCCACAGCACGAGAAGAATCACCAGAATTGTCCACAGCATATTCGACTTCTCCTTCGTTTGTCGGTTGATGTTCTTTAACGATTCAGCAGAACCCGCCTGTGCCCCCAGTCGAGCAACGTCCGTGCCAGCGACGAACATACTTATACGCTGATAGGAATCGTTGATAATCCGGTTCTTTCAAACGAAAACTCGGGTAGAGGTCGCCGTCAGGTTAAAATCATGTATGGAATCGCGGCGTGAGGCCGTGCTTTCCCGTGTTTGGATACCGGGCGCGCTGTAAAACTTACACAGAAAAGCGCGACGGTGCGGCAACCGGAGGCTAAACCTTTTCATCGGAAGATTAAGTGGCTCCGGCCGCCGTTTGAAACTGAAGCCTCGCGCGGACGAAGACGGTTCAAATGATTTTCACTGGACTTGAAAAGCTTTTGACTGCTAGAGTGTAAGCTAGCGTCCGCCAGGTTCGGCGGACGCCTCCGCTTGTCACCGCTTGAACCTGTCCGGCGGCCCCCGACGGCCCTCCTGAGGCGGTTTCTAAAGCTTAACAATCGCTCAACCCGAAGGAGTCAACAAAACCCCCGACTCCCTCTTTATTTTTTTCGAGGTCTTTATGCCTTTTTCCCGTTCCGTTCCCCCGACGAAGAAGAAAAGAGTCACGCTCGTTGTTTCAGGCGCCGGCATCATCCTCATCGCGGTCGTCGCCGTCTTGGCCCTGAGCGCGAGCCGCGCGCAGACGGCCGTGCGCGACATCTCCTTCAGCCAACTCCGAGAGCTGTCGGAGTCCGGCGCGGCGCAGAAGGTGAGCGTCGGCGGCGAGGTCGTCACTTTGACGCAGGCGGACGGCTCCGTCGTCCGCGCCGTCGTGACGAACGCCGTCGCGCAGCACGAGGTCGTCGCGGCCTTCGAGAAGTCGAGAGTCCCCGTCGAGTTCGAGACGCAGCAGCCCGGCATTCTGGTCACCGTCCTCAACTACACGCTGCCCGCCGCGGCGCTCCTCATCTTCGCCCTCATCGGCTGGCGGGTCTACGCCAGCATGGGCGTGCAGAGCGAGTCGAGCGCGAGCGAGGCAGGCCCCGCCGAACCCGTCACCTTCCAGGACGTGGCCGGCGTGGACGAGGCGCGCTCAGAGCTGGCCGAGACCATAGATTTCCTGCGCGACCCCGGCAAGTTCGGCCGCCTCGGCGGAAGACCGCCGCGCGGCATACTTCTTTCCGGCCCCCCGGGCACGGGCAAGACCCTGCTCGCGCGGGCCGCGGCGTGCGAGGCGGAAGTCCCGTTCCTCTCCGTTTCGGGCTCAAGCTTCCAAGAGAAGTTCGCCGGCTTAGGCGCGGCGAGAGTCAGGCGCCTGTTCGCAAGAGCGCGCAAGCTCGCGCCCTGCGTCATCTTCATCGACGAGATAGACGCCCTGGGTCGCAAGAGAGGCCGCGGCGGCGATTCGGCATCGGCCGACCAGGATCAGACCCTCAACCAACTCCTCGTCGAGATGGACGGGTTCGAGCAGTTGAGCGGCGTCGTCGTCATCGCCTCGACCAACCGCCCCGACATCCTCGATTCGGCGCTCACGCGACCGGGACGCTTCGACCGGGAGATCACGGTCAACCTCGCGGACATGCGCGGCCGCGAGCAGATACTGCGCGTCCACGCGCGGAAGCTGAAACTCGAAGACGGGCTCGACCTCGGCTGGATTGCGCGAGGCACGCCGGGCTTCTCGGGCGCGGATTTGGCGAACCTTCTCAACGAGGCGGCCATCGCGGCGACGCGCGACGGTTCTGAAGCCGTCGGCCGCCCGCACGTCGAGTACGCGCGCGACAAGATTCTGATGGGCGTCGAGCGCAAGGGCTTCATGATGGACGAGGATGAGCGGTACGCGACGGCCGTCCACGAAGCGGGCCACGTGGCCGTCGGCCTGGCGGTGAAGAACGGCGACCCGATTCACAAGGTCTCGATTCTCCCGCGCGGAAGGGCGCTGGGCGTGACGCAGGCACTGCCCGAGCGCGACCGCCTGATGCGGACGCGCGAATACCTCGAAGACCAGATCGCGATGCTCCTCGGCGGGCGCGCGGCGGAGATACTTCTGCTCGACACGATGACGGCGGGCGCTTCGAACGACATCGAGCGCGCCGTCGAGATCGCGCGCCGCATGGTCGCGGAGTTCGGCATGAGCCCGCTCGGCCCCATTCACCTCGGCAAGCCCGAAGACCCGCACAGCCAGAAGCTCCTCGACCGCATCGAGCACTCGACGAACGACATCGTAGACGCGCAGCTCAAGCGCGCCCTTGAAGTCGTCGATTCCCGCCGCGCAGAGATCGCGCACCTCGTCGCCGGCCTGCTCGAACGCGACACGCTCGACGCAGACGAAATCCGCGAGAGCTTCGGCCTCAACGCCGAGCCGGTCGCGGCCTGAGCCGGGGCAGTCTTAAGTAGAAAGCGGAAGGCTGTCAGGAGGTCAATCTCCTCCTGACGGCCTTCCGCTTTGTCTTTGTCTACTGCGCCGCCGACCTGGCGGCCGCCGTTTGTCTTCTGCTTACTTGATTGTTCGCACGTTTCTCCTGTAACTTTGCCGCGTAGCGAGTCGCCTTTATGACGGGAACTGCCCTTCCTGTCTTCCGAACACTCCCGAGCCTTTCTAATGTCGTACCCGAGCGTGGAACGCATCGAACTGCCGCTCCTCCAGGAGTTGGCCGCCACGGGCGGCGCGGAGCACGTGCGTTTTCTCTACGACAGGCTCGTCGCGTACTTCCCGCAGCTCGGCCCGGAAGAGGTGCTCGCCGTCTCGAACGGACACCGAAGGCAGTGGCGGAGACTCGTGCAGGCGGCCGCAAGGGACTTGGACGAGAGGCGAGAGATAGAGCGCGACCGCGGGCGTTGGCGCCTGACGGAGAGGGGAAGAAGAAGGGTCGCGGAGGAGGAGATACAGTTCACCTTCGACGCGCCGCCCGCCGTCGAGACGGCCGAAGGACTCTCGCACGTCGAAGTGCAGATGATGCTGGTCGAGATCGCGCGCGTTCTGGGATACCACGCCGAGGCCGAGTTCGACTACTACGACGTTATCTGGCGCGTGGCCGAGGACAGCCCGCGCATCAGTCACGTCTTTGAGGTGCAGCGCAAAGGGAACGTGGACGCCGCGCTCGCCAAGTTGAAACGCGCCTACGACGCACAGCGCACGCGCCCGTTCCTTGTGGTAGACAGCGAGCGCGACACGAACCGCGCCGAACGCCAACTGAGCCTCGCGCGCACAGGCCCCTTCCACGAGATCGGCCGCGTGACGACCATCCTCAGCTTCGAGCAGTTGAAGCGCCTCCACCGCTCGCTCACCTCGGTCGGAGACATCCTCGCCGCACTCTTCGACCGATGAACACGGCCACGCCGCTCCGCAGACAATACCTCGACATCAAGCGCCGCCATGCCGACGCAATCCTCCTCTTCCGCATCGGCGACTTCTACGAAGCCTTCGACGACGACGCGCGCATGCTCGCGCGCGAATTGGACATCGTCCTCACCTCGAAGCCGATGGGGCGCGGCCTGCGCGTGCCGCTCGCGGGCGTGCCGCACCACAGCCTCGAAAGACACCTCGCCACACTCATCGCGCGCGGCCACCGCGTCGCCATCTGCGAGCAGTTGACGGCGACGCCCGTCCGGGGCGAGGCGGCCGGGCGCGGACTCATCGAGCGCGACGTGGTGCGCGTCGTCACGCCCGGCACGGTGCTCGAAACCGGTCTGCTTCAGAGCAAAGTCAATAACTATCTGGCCGCGTTCGTCACGGACGGGCGCCGGGCCGGCGTCGCCTACGCCGACGTGACGACGGGAGACTTCCAGGCGACAGAGTTGGATGCGGAGGCCGCGCTCGCGGAGCTACAGCGCATCGCGCCCGCGGAAGTTCTCGTCGCCAGAGGCTTGGCGGGACAGATTGCAGGGCTGCCGGGCTTTATCACACAGCGCCCGGACGAAAATTTTGACCCGGGGCGCGCGCGCAACGTTCTGCAAAGACATTTTCATTCGCGGTCGCTCGCGCCCTTCGGCCTGTCGCGCTGGCCGCTCGCCGCGACGGCCGCGGCCGCCGTCATCTCCTACCTGTCCGAGACGCAGGCGGGCGTGGCCGAACAGTTAACGCGGCTGACGAGCTACAACCCGGAGTCCTACATGGTTTTGGACGCGCAGGCCGTCCGCAGCCTTGAGGTGTTCGAGAACACGGGCGGCGCGCCGTCTCTGCTCTCGACCCTGGACGAGACGCGGACGGCGATGGGCGGGCGGCTGCTGCGCCGCTGGCTCCGGCAACCGCTCTTAGACCTCGCGGAAATAGCCAGAAGACAAGAGCACGTCGGCTGGTTCGTCGCGCACGACAAAGAACGCGCGGAGCTGACGGCCGCGTTGGAGAACGTCCACGACCTGGAGAGACTCTCGGGACGCGCGCGCGCGGGGCTGGCGACTCCTTCGGAAGTGTTGGCGTTGAGACAGAGCCTCGAAGCGGTGCCGCGCGTTCGCGCATTACTCCAACGCGACGCGGCAAGATTCGGCTCGGCACTCTCGACGCTCCCGACGTGCGAGGGAGTCCTCGGGCGCATACGCTCGGCCGTCAACGACGACCTGCCGCGGCGCGGCGAGAACGCGGGCGTCATCCGCGAAGGCTTCTCGGAAGAACTCGACTCTCTACGCTCGCTGCTCAGGAACGGCAAAACCTTCCTCGCGGAGATGGAGCAGCGCGAGCGAGCGCGCACGGGAATCAAAAGTCTTCGCGTCGGCTACAACAAGGTCTTCGGCTACTTCATCGAGGTCACGAAGCCGAACCTGCACCTCGTGCCCGCGGGCTACACGCGAAAGCAGACGCTCGCGGCGTCGGAGCGCTTCGTCACGCTGGAACTCAAGGAGCACGAATCGTTAGTCCTCAACGCGCAGGAGCGCATCACGGAGCTTGAAGCGGGCATCTTCCGGCAGGTCTGCGCAGAGATAGGCCGCGCGCGGGAAGAGATTCTGTCGGCGGCCTCGACGCTCGCGCACCTCGACGCCGTCGCGTCGCTCGCGCAGAGCGCGGCGCGCTGGAATTATGTACGGCCGACGGTCGTTGACAAAGCAATTCTCAGAATTCAAGGAGGCCGCCACCCGGTTCTGGAAAGACTGGTCGAGGAGGGGACATTCGTCGCCAACGATCTGGAACTCGGGGGCGGCGGCGCGCCGGAGATAGCGCTCATCACGGGGCCGAACATGTCGGGCAAGTCCACCTTTTTGCGTCAGGCGGCACTCGTCGTCATCATGGCGCAGGCGGGGAGCTTCGTCCCGGCCGCGGCGGCGACCGTGGGACTGACCGACCGCGTCTACACGCGCATCGGGCTCTACGACCGGATAGGGAGCGGCGAGTCTACCTTCATGACCGAGATGACGGAGACGGCGCACATCCTCCACCACGCCACGCCGCGCTCGCTCGTACTCCTCGACGAGCTGGGGCGAGGGACTTCGACCTACGACGGACTGGCCGTAGCGCGCGCCGTCCTCGAATACGTCCACAACCACCCGCGCCTGCGCTCGAAGACTCTCTTCGCCACGCACTACCACGAGCTGACGGCGCTCTCGGAGACGCTGCCGCGCCTGCGCAACCTGCACGTCGAGATCGCAGAGCGCGGCGGCGAGCTGGTCTTCCTCTACCGCGTCGCACCCGGCGTCGCCGAAGGCAGCTACGGCGTCTACGCCGCCAAGTTGGCGGGCCTGCCCGCGCCCGTCGTCCGCCGCGCCGAAGAATTACTCCGCGAATACGAGTCCGGCAACACCGAAGACGAAAATCTAATTACCGAAGCGGCCGAACACTTCGACGGCACGGCCTGGGGAAAGGGCGCGCGCATCGTCGAAGAACTCCTCGCGACAGATGTGGACACGCTCGCCCCCGTCGAAGCCCTCATGAAACTCTTCGAGCTGCGCCGGATGGCTGAGGGGGAGAAAGAGAAGGGGACGGGCGCGAAGAAAACGGCTTAGGGAAATGAAGAATAAGTGAATGATGAGTGATGAGTGATGAGTGATGAATATTTCAACGTTGAAATATTCATCACTCATCACTCATCACTCATCATTCACTCCGCCGGGTCGGTATGAATTTGCACGCGGGAGCGCGGAATCTCTTTTTCGATGGCGTTGATGACGCGTTCGGTCAGGTCGTGCGCCTGTTGGAGCGTCTGGTCGGCCTCGACTTCGAGGTGGAGGTCGATGAACTTGTGCGAGCCGGAGCGGCGCGTGCGCAGATCGTGAAAGCCGAGGACTCCGTCTCCGCGAAAACGTTCGACGACCGCGGCCACCTGCGCGTCGATGGCGCGCGGGAGCCGCCTGTCCATCAACACGTTGACCGCCTCGCGCGCCACGTCCACCGCCGACCAGAGGATGAAGCCCGAAATCAGCATCGAGATGAGCGGGTCGGCGAGCGTCCAGCCCGTCAGCGCCACGAGCAGCAGCGCGAAGAGCGCCGCGCCGTTCGTGTACACGTCCGTCGCGTAATGAACCGCGTCCGCGGTGAGCGCGGGCGAGTCCGTCTGGCGCGCGACGCGGCGCAGGCGCGCGACGAGCGCGACACTGACGACGCAGGCGACGGCCATCGTGCCGACGCCGAGCCACTCGGAGGCCGTCGGGTGCGGCGTGACGATGCGGCGGACGGCTTCCCAGAGCAGTACGAGCCCCGAGGCGCAGATGACGAAGGATTGGAAGAGGCCGGCGAGTGATTCGGCCTTGCCGTGGCCGTAGCGGTGATCTTCGTCGGGCGGGACGGAGGCGGCGCGCACGGCGTAGTAGTTAATCGCCGACGCGAAGATGTCCATCGTCGAGTCGAGCAGCGAAGCCCAGACGCTCATCGACCCCGTGAGCACGCCCGTCAGCGTCTTCAAAGCGATGAGGAACGCGGCCGCCGCGACGGAGAGGCGCGCGACCGAAGCTTTGAGCTTCGCCTCGGAGGCGTGCACGCCTGCGGCCTGTGAACTCACTTCCTGCATAGTTTGTTTCCGCGCCGGATTGTAGCAAATCAGTGTGCGAGCGCGTCAGGGTGCTCGGAGACCTCTTCCTCAAACCGATTCCGCCTTAAAGTGACCACGGCGACGCCCGCGAAGATGAGGAGCGTCGCGACGGCGTGTCGCAGGCCCGGCCGCTCGCCCGCGCCGAGCAGGAGCGGGGCCACGACGAAGGCGAAGAGCGGCTGGAGGTAGATGTAGACGGCCACCGTGCTCGGCGAGACACGTTCGAGCGCCCACGCGTTGAGGTAGTAGGCGCCGACCGTCTGCACGAGCACCGTGTAGACGAGCACGAGCCAGACGAGGAGGCCGACCGAGGAGAAGTCTGTCTGCGCGAGTTGGTAGCCGCCGAAGGGGACGGCGGCCAGGGAGCCGATGGCGAAGAGCCACGTCATCGCCGTGAGCGCGCCGTAGCGCCGGAACACGTCTTGAGAGAGGGCAATGTACGCGCCGTAGCAGCAGGTGTTGGCGACGAGAAGCAGATTGCCCTTCATCGTGTCGCCGCCGAGGCTCGCGCGCAGAGGGTCGATCAGGTAGACGACCCCCGCCGCGGCGATGAGCGTCCCCGTGGTGACGCGTAACGTCAACCTGTCTCGACCTAGCAGCGCGCCGACGAGGAGCGTGAAGACGGGGATGGTCGCGTTGAGCAGAGCGGCGTTGACGGCCGTCGAGAGCGAGAGACCTTTGAGATAGAGGAACTGGTTGAGGACTACGCCGAGGAGGCTGTAGAGCGCGAGCCGCGCGCGGTCGCGGCGCCCGGGCCTGACGAGCCGCCCGCGCAGGCCCAGCAGGAGCAGGAAGGAGACGGCCGCGCCCCCGACGCGGATCGCAACGAGCCCCGTGCTCGGCACGGCCCGCAGCGCGATCTTCCCCAAGACCGGCCACGTCCCGAAGATGACCTGCACCGCGAGGAGCGCGACGTGCGGCCCGTAAGAAGAGACGGGGAGAAGGGGTGACTGGGTGACTGGGGGACGTTTGATGACGCGGCCTCTTCCCCCAGTCACCCAGTCACCCCTTCTCCCCGTCTGCTTCCCACCGCGCAATCAGCTATATTCGCCGCCCTTCGCGCCGGTGCCTTCGCCGGGCTCGCCCGCGCCGGTGTTGGAGGGGTCGGCCTGGGCATCGGGCGAGGAGGAGCCGGTGTTCTGGCCCTCGGGCGTCTGCCCGTGCTGCGCGCCGTACTCCTGGCTCTCCGCGTCGGTGGTGACGTTCGCGGGCGCCTCTTCGGGTTGGTTCGTGCTCATCGTGTCCCCTTGTCGGTTCTAAGCGATCAGGTAGAGCGGGTTTTCGAGAATCTTCTTGAGCGTCTGGAGGAACTGCGCGCCGGTCGCGCCGTCCACGATGCGGTGGTCGCAGGAGAGCGTGACCTTCATCAACTGGCGCACCACGACCTCGCCGTCGCGGACGACGGGCGTGGGCGTCATCGCGCCGACGGCGAGGATGCACGCCTCGGGCGGGTTGATGAGCGCCGTGAACTCGCTGATGCCGAACATGCCGAGGTTGCTCACGGAGAAGGTCGCGCCGGTGTACTCCTCGGGCGCCAGCTTGCGGTTGCGCGCGCGTTCGGCGAGTTCTTTGACTTCGCGGCTGATCTGCCCGACCGACTTTGTATTCGCCGCGCGCACGACCGGCGTGATGAGGCCGTTCTCAAGCGCCACGGCGACGCCCACGTCGGCGCGCTCGTAGTAGCGGATGGTCTTCTCCTGGAAGGAGGCGTTGACGGCCGGGTGCCGCATGAGCGCGTGGGCCGCGACCTTGATGACGAAGTCGTTGATGCTGACCTTGTTCTCGGGGTCGAGCGCGTTCAACTGCTTACGCATCTCGGCCGTCCTGTCCATCTCGATCTCGGTCGTGAGGAAGATGTGCGGGATGGGGCCGAGCGAGGTGACGAGCCGGCGCGCGATGGTCGCGCGCATCGTCGAAACGTTCTCCTCGCGGTAGGGTGCGGCGCCGCCGGCGGGTTGGACGGCGGGCTGTTGCACCGGGGCCGGACGCGCCTGCTCTTCCTGCGGCTGTGCGGCGGACTGAGTCTGCGGCTGCGCCGCGGAGCCGGCCTTCATGGCGGCCTCGATGTCGCGCTTGACGATGCGGCCGCCGGGGCCGCTGCCCGTCAAGTTGTGGAGGTTGATGCCGGCGTCGGCCGCCATGCGCGCGGCGATGGGCGAGACAATGAGCCGGCCGTCGCCGCGCTGGCCGTTGCCGCCCGCGCTCGCTTGCGGCTGCGCCTGTGGTGCTTCTTTAGTCGGCTGTTCGGCGGATGCGGTGTCGCCCATCCACTGTCCCGGCTGATAGTCGGAAGGCGCGTCGCTCTTGGCGGGTTGACTCTCCTGCCTCTCCTCGACGGGCTCTTTCTTCTCGGCCTGCGCCGCGCCCTTAGAGGCTTCGGTGACGAGGCCGGAGATGTCCTCGTCCGGCTCGCCGATGATGGCGATGATGGCGCCGAGCGGGACGGTCTCGCCCTCCGGCACGAGAATCTTGCGCAGCACGCCCGTGGCGAGCGCCTGCGCCTCCATCGTCGCCTTGTCGGTGTCGATCTCGGCCAGCCCCTCGCCGACACTGACCTTGTCGCCTTCCTTCTTCAGCCAGCGCGAGAGCTGCCCCTCCTCCATCGTCGGCGACAACTTCGGCATCACGACCTGCGTAGCCATTGGAACCCCTTAGTTTTCAGTTTTCAGTTTTCAGTTTTCAGTCGGCAGAATTCAGCCACGTGTCTGAGCTGAAAGCTAAAAACTGAAAACTGAAAACTGTCAGTCCAGGTACGAGACCTCGCGGACGGCCTTGACGATGCGCTCCACGTCGGGGAGCGCGAGCCGTTCGAGGTTCTTGGCGTAGGGCATGGGGGCGTCGGCGCCGGAGAGGCGCTTGACGGGCGCGTCGAGGTAGTCGAAGGCGTGCTCCATGATCTGCGCGCTCAACTCCGCGCCGACGCCGCAGAAGGCGTGCGACTCCTCGGCGATGACGACGCGGTTCGTCTTCTTCACCGAGTTGACGATGGTCTCGATGTCGAGCGGCCGGATGGTGCGCGGGTCGATGACCTCGACCGAGACGCCCTGCTTCTCCAACTCCTCCGCGGCTTTCAATGCCAGAGGCACGGTCATCGAGCGCGCGACGACGGTGCAGTCCGTCCCCTCGCGCTTCACGTCGGCGACGCCGAGCGGGACAAGAAAGTCCTCTTCGTCGGGCACCTCGCCCTTGTTGCCGTACATGCGCTCCTGTTCGAGGAAGATGACGGGGTCGTTGTCGCGGATGGCGCTCTTCAAAAGTCCCTTGGCGTCGGCGGGCGTCGAGGGCATCACCACTTTCAGGCCGGGGAAGTGCGCGTACCAGCTCTCCAAAGCCTGCGAGTGCTGCGAAGAGACCTGGAAGGCCGAGCCGTTCGGGCCGCGGAAGACGATGGGAATCTTGAACTGCCCGCCCGACATGTAGCGCATCTTCGCGGCCGAGTTGATGATCTGGTCGGTGGCGAGGATCGAGAAGTTGAAGGTCATAAACTCGATGATGGGGCGCAGGCCGACCATCGCCGCGCCCACGCCGAGGCCCGCGAAGCCCAGCTCCGTGATGGGGGAATCGACGACGCGCTTGTCGCCGAACTCTTCGAGCAGCCCCTTCGAGACTTTGTAAGCGCCCTGGTAGGCCGCGACCTCCTCGCCCATCAGGAAGACGCCCTCGTCGCGGCGCATCTCCTCGCGCATCGCCTGGTTCAGCGCCTCGCGCATCGTTATCACTGCCACAATGAAACCTCCGGTTTCAGGTGAAATGATGAATGATGAGTGATGAACGATGAATAAGAAACACGGTGCCTTTCATTCATCACTCATCACTCATCGCTCATCATTTCTTAATCGGGTTGGCGTAGATGTCCGTGAACAGCTCCTCGGGCGGGGGCTCGGGGCTCTCGTCGGCGAACTTGACGGCGTGCTCGACCTCCGCGCGGACGCGGCCTTCGATCTCCTTGAGCCCCGCGTCGTCGAGCAGCCCCTTCTCGCGCAGGTTGTCGCCGAAGACCTTGATGGGGTCGCGCTCCTGGTAGCGCTCGATCTCGGCGCGCGTGCGGTAGTGGCCGGGGTCGGACATCGAGTGGCCCATGAAGCGGTACGTGCGAATCTCTAAGAGCGACGGGAGGTACTCTTTGCGCGCGCGCTCCAGCGCACGCTCGGTCGCCGCGCGCACGGCGAGCACGTCCATGCCGTCCACGAACTCCGCGGCCATGCCGTAGGCGACCGCCTTCTGCGACACGTCGCTGATCGACATCGCGCGCTTCAAGGAGGTGCCCATCCCGTACTGGTTGTTCTCGCAGATGTAGACGCAGGGGAGCTTCCAGAGCTGCGCCATGTTCAGGGACTCATGGAACGCGCCCTGGTTGACCGCCGCCTCGCCGAAGAAGACGAGCGTCGCCTGATCCGTCCCGCGGTACTTGGTGGCGTAGGCGACGCCGGTCGCCAGGGGAATCTGCCCGCCGACGATGCCGTGGCCGCCGAGGAAGTGCTTGTCGGCGTCGAAGAGGTGCATCGAGCCGCCCTTGCCCTTCGAGCAGCCGCCGATCTTGCCGTACAGCTCGGCCATCACCTCGTCGGGCGAGGTGCCCATCACGAGCGCGTGGCCGTGGTCGCGGTAGCTCGTGAGGACGTAGTCGTCGGGCCGCAGCGCCGAGAGCGTGCCGACGGCGACGGCCTCCTGGCCGATGTAGAGGTGGCAGAAGCCGCCGATCTTGCCGAGCGTGTAACTCTCGGCCGACTTCTCCTCGAAGCGGCGGATGAGAACCATCTGGTAGAGCATCTTGAGCAGCGTCTCGTTATCGACATGCTCGATGTGCTTGAGCTGCTCCTGGTGCCGCTGCTCGTGCTCATCCTGGAGTTCGGCCGGGTCGATGCGGTCGCGCTCGTCGCGCTCCTCGGCGACGCCGGCCCCGGCCGAGGCGCCTTCCGACTGTGTCCTGGGTCTCATCGGTGTCACTTTAAGCTCGCTCATAGTGTGAATTCTCGCGCGCGTGTGCGGGCGCTGCCGCCGACACAGAGGCGCCCGGGGTGCTTCTGCGCCGCCTACTTCCGCGACTGTCGGTGTTCAGTTGTGACGGGAACGGATTATACGCGACTTTCACGCCCGCGGCAAAAAGGGGGTTGGGAAGGCAAAAGGCAAAAGGCAAAAGGCAAAAATGAAGACGGCGGCCTGCTCGGCGTGGCCCTCGTCTTTCACTTTTGCCTTTTGCCTTTTGCCTTCCGCGTCAGCGGTATGCGTCGATGGAGACGACCGCGGCGGATGAAGTCGCGGGATTCTTGCGCGCCTGTTTGTCGCGGCGCATGTCGAGCGTGGCGGCCTGGAGGAGTTCGTCGGCGGTCTCGCCGCCGGCCGGGTAGGAGCCCACGCCGGCGCTGACGCGCACCTGGACGTTGCGGCCGGTCTTGACGTTGAAGACTTCAGCTTCGACGGCGTGGCGGACACGCTCGGCGACCAGCGCGGCGACGCGGCCGTCGGCGCCCGGCAGGACGGCCAGGAACTCGTCGCCCGAGAAGCGCGCGAGCATGTCCATCTGGCGCAACTGGCCCTTGACGACCGCGGAGACGGAGGCCAGCAGGCGGTCGCCGACGCCGTGGCCGAACTGCTCGTTGACGAGGTGGAAGTCGTCCACGTCGATGCTCAGCACAGAGACGACCTCGCCCTCGTAGCGCCGGCACTCGGCCAGGCGGTGTTCGAGCATGAGGTGGAGAGCGCGCGCGTTCGGCAGGCCCGTCAACTGGTCGGTCAGAGCGCTCTCGCGCGTGCGCTCGTGCGCGAGCGCGTTGTTGAGTGCGCCCGACGTGTGCAGGCAGACCGAGTCGAGCAGGCGCAGGTGCTCGGCCGTGTACGCGCCCGCCTTCTTCGAGAAGAGCGTGACGGCGCCGAAGGCCCCGTCCTCGCGCACGAGCGGCGCGGAGACGCAGTCGCGCACCTGCGAAGCGACCTCCGCGGGCGCGCCGGCCAGCTCAAGCTCGGGCGGCGTCCTGCACATCCCGCGCGCGTTGGCGACGACCCAGCCCGTGATGCCTTCGCCGGCCGCGACGCCCCGCGCGGAGAAGAACTCAGACCACTCGCCCGCGGCGTAGACGGGCTCGGTGCGCCCCGTCCTGTCGTCGAGCGCGTAGATGACGCAGGCGTCGAAGGGGACGATCTCGCGCAGCCGCGCGGCGACGAGCGCCACCGTGTCTTGCAGGTTGAGCGAGGCGCCGATGACCTGCGTCAGCTCGTGCAAGGCCGCGACCTCGCGCTGCGCGCGCGCGATGGAGCGGAAGCCGTCCGACCATTCGCCGGAGGTGTGCCCGTCCGGCGCGGCCGTCGGCGACGCCTCCGCGACCTCCGCAGCTTGCGACCAGACCTGCTCGCTCAAATCCGCGGGCGAGATGTGTGCGTCGAACTCGTCAACGTGCTTGACGAACATCTCGACGACGACGGGGTCGAAGGACTTGCCGGCCTTGCTTCTGAGCAGCGCCAGCGACTGCTCGCGCGTCATCCCGGCGCGGTAGGGGCGGTCGCAGCGCGTCGAGTCGTAGAAGTCAACGGCCGCGATGACGCGCGCCACGAGCGGGATGCGCTCGCCCTTCAGCCCTGCCGGGTAGCCCGTCCCGTCCCAGCGCTCGTGGTGGAACCTGACCACGTCCTCGACCGGGTAAGGGAAGCCGACGCGGCTCACGATGTCGCCGCCGACGGTCGCGTGCACCTTCATCTTCTCGAACTCGGCAGGCGAGAGCCGGCCCGGCTTGTTCAAAATGTACTCGGGCACCGCGAGGTTCCCCACGTCGTGCAGCAGCGCGCCCGCCTTCAGCGCCTCCAACTCCTTGGCGCCCACGTTCAAAAGCCGACCCAGGCCGAGCGCGTAGGTCTGCGTGCGACGGACGTGCCCGTGCGTCGTCTGCGCCTTGGCGTCGATGGCGATGGCGAGAGACTCGACGGCGCGCAGGTTCAGCTCGGCCGCGGACTCCGCCAGACTCAGACGCTCCTCGACCTCGCGCCGAGCTTTTTCGACGACGCCCTTGTGGCGGAGGGGCAGATACAGTAAGAGTATTAGCGCGAGCGAGCCGGCGGCGAGCGCCGGCACTTCGCGGGCCGGGAGGCCGGCCGGGGCGTTCAGCAGCAGCCCGAGCAGAGAGGCGAGCAGCGCCGCCGCGACGAGTAGGCAGAAGAGCGGGGCGGCAGAAAACTGTTTTGTCGAAGCCATTTTCGGGCGATGATTGCGGGATTTTTAACCGTCCGGCGAGAGCGGCCACGGGGTGACGGCCAACGATGTTAGCCACACTTAAAGTAGCGCTTTCGGGAGAGTGAAGTCAAGATAAAACTTGCACGCCGGGCGACTTATCTTGTTGAATGAGTGCAACTTCCGCAGGGGGCGGCGGACGCAGTCCCGGCCGGGGGAACGGGGCGGGGGGAGGGGTTTTGAGCTGGATCGAGCAGTCGGGCCGGATTACCTGGCGTTACTTGGACGACCCGGCGCAGCTCCGCGAGGCGGCCGAGGCGTTGGGCGGCGAGGGGCTCATCGGCCTGGACACGGAGACTTGCTGGGACGTGAAGTCCAAAGGGCAGCAGTTGGCGCTCGTGCAGTTGGCGCCGCCCGAGGGTGACGTGCTCGTAGCGGACGTGCTTGCCACCGGCGTCGAACCGCTCAAGCCGCTGCTCGAATCGCCGGCGACGAAGATGGTCGCGCACAACGCGCGCTTCGACGAGGGGGTCTTGCGCGGCGCGGGCGTCCGCGCCGAAGGGCTCATTGACACGCTGCGGATGTCGCGCATGGCCCTGACGCTCGGCTCGCACAGTCTCGCCTCCCTGTGCGAGCACCTGTTCGGCCTTCCCATCGACAAGACTTTGCAGAAGTCGAACTGGCGGCGGCGGCCGCTCACGCGCGCGCAGATCGAGTACGCGGCGCTCGACGCGCGGATGGCGCTGCTCGTCTACGGGGAGTTGAGCCGGATGCTGGCCGAGGAGGGGCGTCTGGAACTGGCGTTGCGCGTGTCGGAGGTCGCGCCGTCGGAGCCGAGAGAGCCCGGCGCGGAGCCGAAGAAGAAGCGGAAGCCGGCCGGGCCGGAACTCATTCTCACGCCCGAGGAGAAACGCCTGGTGAAGGCCCTGAAGAGTTGGCGGCTCGGGCTCGCGAACACGCAGCGCGTGCCGGCCTACATGATCTGCCCCGACCGCACGCTCGAACACCTCGCCCGCGCGCGCCCCGAGACGCTCGAAGCCCTCGCCGACATCTATGGCCTCGGCGAGTCGAAGATCAAGAAGTTCGGCGAAGAGATGCTCCGCGCCCTCCGCGATTCGTGCGGCTGAGCTTACGAACTGACGGCCGAAGGGGCGAGCCACAGCGCGAGGTTGCGCACGTAAGTCTTCACGTCCTCTAACTTCTCGGGCTCTCTCCGAAGTTGGTCGCCGGGCGGCTCCTCAACGAAGCTCGGGCAGCCCGCCGAAGTGTCCCAGTTGTAATCCACGAAATGATGAAAGCTCGACTCGGCGACGGCCCGCCCGAGCGTGTTGCCGTGCCGGTCTTGCACGGACTCGAAGGCGACGACGAGGTTGAAGGGGCGGTTCGTCACGCCGCTCACACCCGTGGCAATCACGCGCGCGTGGCTCTCGCCTTCCGGCACGCCGACCCCGCCCTCGTGCGGGTGCGCGGGGAAGTATTCGACGCGGCCCGAAGGTGAAGACGGGTTACGCAGGAGTTCGTGCAAAGGCTCGGTGGCCGCAACCGACTGGTAATCGCCGTTGCTGCCCGAATGGTAGTTGGGCCAGTCGATGCTCTTCGTCTGCTGGTCGTCGCGCGCGCGCCTCGACTCGTCCGGGTCTTGATGTTTGCTGTGGAAGAAGTGCGCGCGGCCGATGCCGCCGAGCGTGCAGAGCGAGGAGCCCAAATCCTGGTGGTCGCGCGTGGAGAGGATGCCGCCGCCGCGCTGTCGGAAGCGCGTGATGCCCTGGCAGTCGGCCGCGGTCAGTCCGTCGCCCACGTCCACGGCGAAGAGCCACAGTTCGTCGAAGTCGGTGGTGTCGAGCCGGCTCAACAACTCGTCGTCGCCGTCCGCGTTCGTCACGCGGTCGCGCGCCGTGACCTCGCAGAGCGGGCGCCCTTCGGCGTCGCGGAGCCCGCGCAGGTGCTCGCCAAGCAGGGAGAAACGGCCGACGTGCCAGTCGTCCACGTTGGCGGGGATAGTGGTTTGCAAAAGGATGCGAATCGGTTTCGTCATAAGCTTAATCCTAACCTTCGGCGGCACGCCCCGCGTTGCCTTCGAGTCGGGCGGCAAGCTCCACGGGCGTGTTGACGGGTTGGAGGCACGCGTAATTCTCGCAGACGTACGCGGTCGCGCGCCCGCCCTGCGCCGCCCTCTCCCGGAGGAGCGGGACGAGTCGGGCCGCGTTCTCTTCGACGTTTGACGAAAGGACGACGACCTTGTTGGGCAGGTAGCGAGTCCAGACTTCGCGCAGGAGCGGGCGGGCCTGTGCGGCTTCGCCGACGACGACGATCTCTTTGGGCGTCGAGAGGTAGAAGTCGATGGCGCCGAGGGCGTAGCCGAAGGCCGAGGGGTAGCGCTCGACGGCGTCGCGGACGAGGCGCAGGACGTTGACGGCCTTGCGCCGGTAGTCTTCATTACCGGTTATCACGGAAAGCCGCAGCAACGCCTCGGCGGCGACGGAGTTGCCCGAAGGCGTCGCGTTGTCGAAGTAGTCCTTGCTCCGCACGATCAGCTTCTCGCCGCTCCGGCCGTTGTAGAAGAAGCCGCCGCCCTCCTCGTCCCAGAACTCTTCGACCATCTTGTCGGTCAGCGTCACGGCCGCTTCGAGCCAGCGCAGGCGCCCCGTCGTCTCGTAGAGCGTGACGAGGCCGGA
This sequence comes from Acidobacteriota bacterium, assembly GCA_019242475.1. GTDB lineage: Bacteria > Acidobacteriota > Blastocatellia > Pyrinomonadales > Pyrinomonadaceae > QHXN01. Next base: position 22,805 of record JAFAVK010000052.1, read on the forward strand.
GACGACGAACGCGTAGTCGTCGAGGAAGCCGACGTGCTTCGCGCGCCCGCCCTTGGAGACGTGCAGGAGCAGGCCGTCTTTGACGAGCGTGTCGAGGATGAACTGCGCGTTGCGCTCGGCAACCTCTTGGTAATCGTCACGCCCGAGCACGGCCGCGGCCTCCGCGAAGGCTTCGAGCATCAGGCCGTTCCAGGCGGCGATGACCTTCTCGTCGCGCCCGGGCTTAATCCGTCGCTCCCTTTCGGTGAAGAGGATTCCGCGCCCGCGCTCGACGGCCTCGGTCAATTTTTCGACCGTCACGTTCTGCTCGCGGGCGACCTCCGCGGCGGGCCGCTCGACGTGGAGGATGTTGCGCTCCTCGAAGTTGCCGCCCTCGGTCACGTCGTAGTAGGCGCAGAAGAGCCGCGCGTCCAAGGGGCCGAGCAGGCTCTCGACCTCCTCCCTGTCCCAGACGAAGAACTTGCCCTCGACGCCTTCGGAGTCCGCGTCCTGCGTCGAATAGAAGGCGCCCGACTCGTCCAGCATCTCGCGCTTCACGTACCCGAGCGTCTCCTCCGCGACGCGGCGGAAGAACTGCTCGCCCGTTGCCTGATAGGCATGTATGTAAAGCCGCGTGAGGAGCGCGTTGTCGTAAAGCATCTTCTCGAAGTGCGGGACGAGCCAGCGCGCGTCGGTCGAGTAGCGGTGAAAGCCCCCGCCGAGCTGGTCGTACATCCCGCCCTCGGCCATCATGCGGCAACTGTGCGTCGCCATCTCAAGCGCGCGCGCGTCACCCGTGCGCTTAAAAGTCCTGAACAGAAAGTCGAGGTTCATCGACGAAGGGAACTTCGGCGCGCCGCCGAAGCCGCCGAAGCGCGGGTCGAAAGAGCGCGCGAGCCCGCGGTACGCGTTGTCGAGGAGCTGCGCGTTGATGACCTCGCCGGACTCCTGCGCCACGCCCATGCGCCGCAGCTCGGAAAGAATCTCCCAGGCGGACTGGCGCACCTCCTCGGGGCGCGTGCGGTAGGCTTCGGAGACGGCGGCGAGGATGCGCGGGAAGCCGGGCATCTGTTGACGGTCAACGGGCGGGAAGTACGTGCCGCCGTAGAAGGGGACGAGGTCGGGCGTGAGGAAGACGGTGAGCGGCCAGCCGCCGTGGCGCGTCATCATCTGGACGGCATTCATGTAAATCTGGTCGAGGTCGGGGCGCTCCTCGCGGTCAACCTTGATGTTGACGAACTGCTCGTTCATCTGCCGCGCGATCTCCTCGTTCTCGAACGACTCGCGCTCCATGACGTGACACCAGTGGCAGGCGGAATAGCCTATGCTCAGGAGGATCGGCTTGTCCTCGCGCTTCGATTTTTCCAGAGCCTCTTCGCCCCAGGGGAACCAGTCCACCGGGTTGTGCGCGTGCTGCAACAGGTACGGGCTCGACTCCCCTGCGAGGCGGTTCGTGTGCTTGTGCTCGGCCATCGGCCTCATCCCCTCGTTCTGAAATTGTTTTCGGGGATTATGTGCCCGGCACCCTTAAACAGCAAAGGCGGCGGCGGTTTTGCTATTTTCGCGCCGGGCCGATAAACTGAATGGTGATTCATTCAGTAAGGCAAAACTTCGGGGGCGCGTGTGATGGAGCGTGAGAGCATCGAGATGGACGTGCTGTTCGTCGGGGCGGGGCCGGCGAGTTTGAGCGGGGCGCTGCACCTCTCAAAACTGGTGAGCGAGCACAACGAGGCGGTGGGGAAGGGGACGCGGAAGGGGCGCGCCCTCGGCGAGATTCAGATCGCCGTCATCGAGAAGGGCGCGTCGGTCGGCGCGCACATCCTCTCGGGCGCGGTGATGGATCCGAAGGCGCTGAAGGAGCTGATCCCCGACTTCCTTGAACAGGGCGCGCCGGTCGAGTCGCCGGTCAAAGAGGACTACTTCATGTACCTCACGAAGACGCGCGCCATCAAGTCGCCCGTCACGCCGCCGCCTTTGAAGAACCACGGCTACTACATCGTCTCTTTGAATAAGTTGACCGCCTGGCTCGGCGAGAAGTGCGAGGAGGCGGGCGTCAACATCTTCCCCGAATTCCCCGGCGCCGAGATGCTCTACGACGAGGCCGACCGCGTCGTCGGCGTACGCACGGGCGACAAGGGGATTGATAAAGAGGGGAAGCGCAAGGCCAACTTCGAGCCGGGCGTGGACATCCTCGCGAAGGTGACGGTGCTCGGCGAGGGGCCGCGCGGGTCTTTGACGAAGCAGTTGACGCAGCGCCTCGGGTTAAATGACGGGCGCGAGCCGCAGGTCTACAGCATCGGCGTCAAGGAGCTTTGGGAGTTGCCGGACGACCGCTACCCGGCGGGGCGCGTGACGCACACGCTCGGCTACCCTTCGGACGCGAACACGTACGGCGGCGGTTGGGTCTACGGGATGCAGAACCGCATCATCAACATCGGCTACGTGACGGGTTTGGATTACCAAGACCCCCTGCTCGACCCGCACGCCGAGTTCCAGAGGTTCAAGGAGCACCCGTTCCTCGCCAAGCTCCTCGAAGGCGGGCGGATGATCCGCTACGGCGCGAAGACCATCGCGGCCGGCGGCTTCTACGCCATCCCGCAGTTCCACGGCGACGGCTTCCTGCTCGTCGGCGACTCGGCCGGCTTCCTCAACGCGCAGCGCCTCAAGGGCATCCACACCGCCATCAAGAGCGGCATGCTCGCCGCGCAGGCCATCTTCGAGGCGCTGCTCAAAGAGGACTATTCGAAGCAGCAGCTCAAGCGCTACCGGCAGTTCATCCGCGAGAGCTGGATCACGCGGGAGCTGCGGCGCGTGCGCAACTTCCACGCGGCCTTCAAACACGGCCGCTGGCTGGGGCTCGCGAACGCCGGCTTGCAGTTCATCACGGGCGGGCGCTCCTGGGGGCTCTTCGACCGCGCGAGTTCCGAGCCGGGGCACGAGGCGATGAAGCAGTTGAAGGAGTACGGCTACCGCGGCGACGACATCACGCAGCGCTACGGCAAGGTCAAGTTCGACGGCAAGCTCACCTTCAACAAGGTGACGGACGTCTACCACGCGGCCGTCTCGCACGACGAAGACCAGCCCGCACACCTGCACGTGCTCGACACGGAAATCTGCTCGACGCGCTGCGCCGAGGAGTACGGCAACCCGTGCCAGCGCTTCTGCCCGGCGGCCGTCTACGAGATGGTCGAGGACGGCGGCGGCAAGCGGAAGCTACAGATTAATTTTTCCAACTGCGTCCACTGCAAGACGTGCGACATCATGGATCCCTACCAGATCATCAACTGGGTCACGCCCGAGGGCGGCGGCGGGCCGGATTACAAGGGGATGTGAGAGTCAGCAGGCAGTAGGCAGTTGGCAGTAGGCAGTTAAGGCAAAGTTCTTCAACCGCCTACTGCCATCTGCCTACTGCCTGCCGGTTTAGACACGAAGAGGCGTGCCCGCGTGGCCGTCAACGGTGACGACCTTGCGGGCACGCCTCTAAACTTCAGGCGTGAGGTTCGCGCCTACTCTTTGTCGATGATGGAGAAGTTGACGACGCCGCGCTGCACCTCTTCGAGGGCGATGCGGGTCGGCTTGTGCCTCTGCGCGTCCATCTCGACGCGCGGGCGGGCGCCCTTCTGCAACTGCTTGCTGCGCTGGGCCGCGACCAGGATGAGGCGGTACTTCGAGTCGAGGGTCGGGCTCTCCTGCTGCTCCTGCTCGTCCTGCTCTTCGGTCTTCGTCGTCGCGTCTGCGGGTTTCGCCATGTCTCTCCCCGGCCGGCTCTCGTTCTCTCTGGCCGGCCTCCTTATAAATCCAGCGTTTAGATGAACACTCTTTTATAACTTTTCCGCGCCATTTATTCAACGCGCGGCGGGCGCCCCGAAAGTCTTGAGCACGCGGCGCGCCACCCACTCCTGCCGCTCGCGCCGCGCGCGCTCGGCCCAGACGACTGAAGAAAGTTGAGCCGCGGCGCGCTCCACCTCGTCGTTCAGGATGAGGTAGTCGAAGTGCCTGTACTCGGCCACCTCGCCGCGCGCGTTCGCGAGTCTCAGCTCCAACTCCTCGGGCCGCTCCGTCATTCGCAGCGTCAGGCGCTCGCGCAGGACTTCGAACGAAGGCGGGAGGATGAAGATCGAGACGACCGACTCCATCGTCGTGCGGACGGCGCGCGCGCCCTGCACGTCGATTTCCAAAATGATGTCGAGCCCCGCCGCGAGCGCCTCCGCGACCGCCGCGCGCGTCGTGCCGTAGTGGTGGCCGTGGACGACGGCCCACTCGACAAAGCCCTGCGCCCGGATCATCGCCGCGAACTCTACTTCGGAGACGAAGCGGTAGTTGACGCCGTCCACCTCGCCGGGGCGCGGCGCGCGCGTCGTCCAGGAGACGGAGTAGCCGACGCCGGGCACCGCCTCGCGCAGCCGCTTGATGAGCGTGCCCTTGCCGCCGCCCGAGGGCGAGCTGATGACGAAGAGGATGCCCTGGTAGCAGTCGTTTACGTCGTCGGCGCTCTCGCCGGTCTTCCCGGGGGCTTCACTCAACGTTCTGCACCTGCTCGCGAAGTTTTTCGACCGCGGCCTTGATGGCGAGCGCCGAGTCTTTGATGGCGAGGTCGGTCGATTTGGAGAGGACGGTGTTGGCCTCGCGGTTGAACTCTTGCAGGAGGAAGTCGAGCCGCTTGCCGGTGTCGGTCGTTTCGGAGAGCGCCGCGCGGAACTGCGCGACGTGGCTGCGCAGGCGCGCCGTCTCCTCCGTGATGTCGCTGCGGTCGGCGAGGTAGGCGACCTCTTGAGAAAGGCGACCCTGATCCAACTCGACGATCTCAAGCCCGTCGCGGGCGAGGAGTTCGGAGATGCGCTTGTTGACGCGGGCGCGGTAGTTATCGACCTGCTCGCCGGAGAGCGATTCGATGACGGGGAGGTGCCTCTCAATCTCGTCGAGGCGCGAGGCCATCTCGGCGGCGAGCGCCGCGCCCTCGCGCTCGCGCATCGCTTCCAACTCGTCGAGCGCCTGCGCGAGCGCCTGCTCGACCCCTTTCAGGGCCTCCTCGGAGACGCCCGTCCGCGCCGCCTGCATCGCGCCGGGGAGGCGCGCGAGGACGTTGATGTCGGGCTCGCCCGAGAGGCCGAACTCCTTCTGCATCTCGCGCATCGCCTGGATGAAGCCGGCGATGAGCGGGCGGTTGACCTCGTAGCTGACCTCGCTCGTCCGCTCGACCGAGATGTTCACGTCCACGCGGCCGCGCGACAGGCGCTCGCCCACGCGCTTGCGCACCGTCGCCTCGAGCTGCGACAGCTCCGCGCTCGCGCGGATGTGCACGTCGAGGAAGCGGTTGTTGACGGTCTTCAAGTCCACGGCGACGCCGTATCCCTCGCCCTGCGCCGTGCCCCGCCCGAACCCGGTCATGGATTTCATAAGACTCGTGAACCGTAAACCGTAAACTGTAAACGGTGACAGGAAGGAAGCGCGCTTCACTTGTCACGGCTTACAGTTCGCGGTTTACGAGCAGTTCCTCCTCCTCCTCGTCTGCGAATTGCAGTTCGTAGAGCCTGCGGTACGCGCCGCCGTGCGCGAGCAGCTCGGCGTGGCGGCCGGTCTCGACGATGCGGCCGCGCTCGATGACGACGATGAGGTCGGCGCGGCGGACGGTCGAAAGTCTGTGCGCGATGACGACGGTCGTGCGCCCCTGCGTAAGGTTGGCGAGCGCTTTTTGCACGAGCCGTTCGGATTCGGCGTCGAGCGCCGAGGTCGCCTCGTCGAGCACGAGCACGGAGGCGTCGGCGAGCACGGCGCGCGCGATGGCGAGGCGCTGGCGCTGCCCGCCCGAGAGGAAGATGCCGCGCTCGCCGACGACCGTTTCGTAGCCGTGCGGCAGCTCCTTGATGAACTCGTGCGCGTGCGCGGCCCGCGCGGCCGCTTCGATCTCCGCGGCGGTCGCGTCGGGGCGGCTGTAGGAGATGTTGTAGCGCACCGTGTCGTTGAAGAGCACGGTCTCCTGCGTGACGAGCGCCGTGTTCCGGCGCAGGGAGGCGAGCGAGGCGTCGCGCAGATCAGTCCCGTCCCAGACGACCGCGCCCTCGACGGGGTCGTGGAAGCGCGGGACGAGTTTGGTGAGCGTGGACTTGCCGCCGCCCGACTCGCCGACGAGCGCGACCATGCGCCCCGCGGGGATGCGCAGAGAGATGTCGCGCAGCACGAGCCGCTCCTCGTTGCCGTAGCGGAAGATGACGTTCTTGAATTCAATCTCTTCCTGAAGCGGGCGGAGCGCGACCGCGTTCGGCTTCTCTGGCATCTCGGCGCGCTCGTCCATCACCTCCAGGACGTGGCGGGCGGCGGCGAGCGCCTGCTCCATGCCGTTGTGCAGGCGCGAGAGCTTGCGCATCGGGTCGTAAGACGAGAAGAGGAAGAAGAGGAAGGTGATGAAGAGCGCCGCGTTCATCCGGCCAGAGAGGATTTCTCTTTGAGCGAAGAAGAGGAGGGCGGCGACGGCGAGGATGCCGATCAGCTCGATGATGTTGGGGGCGATGCCCTGAATCTTCGCCGTGCGGAGGTTGGCGCGCATGATCTGGCGCGCGACGCGCTCGAAGCGGCCGCGCTCGCGCTCCTCGGCGACGTAAGCCTTCACAATCGTCTGGTTGGAGAGCGCCTCCTGCGCCGTGTCCACGAGCTGCTGCCCGCCCTCGTACGACTCGCGCGCGAGGTTGCGCAGGGCGCGGCCGAAGCGCGCCGTCAGGAAGCCGACGAGCGGCGCGATGGCGAGCGAGCCGAGCGTCAGCCGCCACGAGTAGTAGAACGAAGCCGTCAGGAAACAGGCGAGCGTAAATCCCTCGCGCAGCATGTCGCGCAGCGTGTTCGAGACGGCCGACTCGATGGCCGCGGCCGAGCCGACCAGGCGCGAGACGAGGTAGTTCGTCCGGTGGCGCTCGAAGAAGTCGGCCGACTGCGCGTGGAGGTGCGCGTACATGTCCGTGCGGAGTTTTAAAACAGACTCCTGCCCGACGCGCGCCATCAGGTAGGTCGAGAAGTATTCGGCGACGCCTTTGGCGACCGTGAAGGCGATGAGGAGGACGGCGATGGTGCGCCACGCCTCGAAGCCCGAGTCGGGGATGACGTGTTGGAGGCCGAAGAGGGTCGGCGTGCGCTGGCCTGACTCGCCGCTCTGGCGCAGGGCCTGGTCGAAGATGGGGACGATGAGCGCACCGATGGCGCTCTGCAACAGCCCGACGAAGAGCATCGCGACCGTCGCGAGCGCGAACTTGCCCCAGTGCGGCTTGAGGTAGAATAAGAGTCGCCGTAGGTCGCGCATGAAACAGTCGCCAGCTTGTCGCCTGCTAAGTTGGAGGGGAAGATGCGTGCCGCCTCTCGGTCAGACAAAACTATACGGACGCGGGGCGCGGGGCGTCAAGGAACACCAACGGGCGAGGGGCGCGCCATTTCGGGCTTCTTGCGCTATAATCCGGGCACGCGGGATGTGGCTGCGCCAAGCTCTACCCAGACAACTCTCCAGGTGGACGTGTGAGCTTACGGATTCTGATTGTCGATGACGACCTGAGCATGCGGATGCTGCTCGCCGAATATTTCCGGCGCCTCGGCTTCGAGGTCGAGGAGAAGGAGAGCGCCGAGGAGGCGCTCGAACACGCCGTTTCGGGCCGCTTCGACTGCTTCATCTTCGACGTGTCGATGCCCGGCATGAGCGGGCTCGAACTCCTCCGGCGCGTGCGCGACCGCGGCATCGAGACGCCCGCGATGTTCCTCACGGCGCACGACGCCGTGGACGACAAGGTCGCGGGCTTCCAAGCCGGCGCCGACGACTACCTGGCGAAGCCCTTCAGCCCGCGCGAGCTTGAAGTCCGGGTCGAGGCCCTTCTGCGGCGCGCGGGCAAGTGGTCGGCCAAGCCCGAGGACGAGCGCAAAGACCGCATCGAGGTGGGCGAGCTGGTCATCGACAAGCGCCGGCACGAGGTCACGGTCTCGGGCAGCCGCGTCGAACTCACGCCTTTGGAGTTCCACATCCTCGAACGGCTGGCGAGCGAGCCCGGCCGCGCCTGGTCGCGCAACGACCTGCTCGACGAGGTCTGGAGCACGGAGTACGAAGGCTACCAGCGCAACGTAGACCCGCACATCAATCGCCTGCGCCGCAAGATCGAACCCGACCCCAAGAACCCGCAGTACGTCCTGACCGTGCGCGGCGTCGGTTACAAACTGAACGAGGCCCCATGACCCACCGAACGAAGAAGCCCCGCCGTCTGTTCTTCAGCGCGCTCGCGCTCGCCTCCCTGATCTTCGCCGTGGACGGGGGCGGCGCCGTCCACGCGCGGCAGAAGAAGTCGGGCGGCAAGGTGAAGCCCGGCGCGAAGCTCCTGCCGAACGCGACGCCGACCCCCGACTCGGCGCAGAAGCCGGTGGCGACACAGTTGCCGCCGTCCATTCTCGTCCGCTGGCAGGGCAAGCCCGGCGTCAACCGCTACCGTCTGCAACTCGCGACCGACGAGAAGTTCGAGGACATCGTCTTCGACCAGGCGGTCGAGGGTCGGCAGTACGTCGTCAAAGAACTCCCGCCCGGCAACTACTTCTGGCGCGTCGCGCCGGCCGCCGCCGAGACGAGCATCACCTACTCGCAGCCCGAGCGCGTCACGCTCGGCAACGAGGCGAAGGTCGCAGAGGGCAGCGTCGTGCTGCCGGCCGACGCGACGGGCTGGCGCGTGGCGACGGGCGAGGTGGCGAAGGTGGCCCCGGCCAACCTGCGCCCGGGCGGCGTCGTGGACTTCGTCGGACTCGGCGCGGACGGCCGCGTCTTCGCCGTTGACGGCGCGAGCGGCATCTCGCTCTGGACTTCGCGCTACAACGCCGCGGCCGGCGCTCAGACTGCGAGCCCGACGGCCGTCAGCTTCGAGCCGCTCGTCGTCGGCGACCCCTTGCGCGGCACGTACGTCATCGTGGCGACGCAGGGCGGCGTGCGCGCGCTGCTCGGCGACACGGGGCGCGAGACGTGGCGCGCGAGCCTCGAAGGGACGGCCGTCTCGGGCGTCGCGGCCGACCTCGACGGCGACGGCAAGCAGGAGCTGGTCGTCGTCACCGAAGGGCCGGAGATGTTCTACGTCATCAACCCGCTCTCGGGGCGCGTGCAGGCCAGCCAGAAGCTCTCGGGCGAAGTCGCCGGGCCGCCTTACGCGTTCGAGGCCGGCGGCAAGCGCGGCGTCGTGCTCGGGATGAAGCAGGGGCGCGTCGAGTTTCGCGGCGCGGACGGGCAGGTCGTCGCCGAGGCGAAGATCGACGAGGACGTGACGACCGCGCCGCTCGTCACGCACCGCGGCGAGATGTCCTTCATGGCCGTCGGCGGCAACAGCGCGCTGTGGGCCTTGAGCGTGCCCGACCTGAAGGTGCTCGGCGCCATCCGCGCCGAGGACGACTCGGTGCGCGGCACGCTCGCGTCGGCCGACGTGGACGGCGACGGCAGCGCGGAGATCGTGATGGTGACGAAGAGGGGACGCGTCGCGCTGGTGAGCACGGACGACGGCACCGTCCGCTGGTTCGCGGAGGGTGCCGGGGCGGCCGCCTCCGCCGCCTTCGCCGACGTGAACGGCGACGGCGTGCTCGACGTGATCGTGCCCGGCGCGGGGAATACTTTCGCGCTCGCGTTCTCGGGGCGCGACGGCTCGCTCGTGATGCGCGTCGAGGAGAGCGGGAAGGCCGTCAATCAGAGTGCCGGCGGGCGCACGCGCTCGCTCGTGGTCACGCCCGCGCTCGGCGGCGGCGGCTGGCTCGTCGGCGGCGACCCGGCGGGCACGGGCCTGCGCGCGGTCGAGCTGCCGAAGGGCTCGGTGAAGACCGCCGCGAAGTGAAGGCCGAAGTTAAATACAGGCGAAGGGGTTCGGTTTAACTTGTACGTCCGTCTGCTCGCCGCATCGCTCTTCGCCGCGTGGCTCGTGGGAAAATTCGTGCTGGGCAAGGAAGGGTTCGTACACATCTTCCTGCTCTGCGCCGTCGCCGTCGGCGTCGTGCAGCTCGTCCACGAAAGACGGGCGGCGCGCGGATGAATGAGCAGTAGGCAGTAGGCAGATGGCAGTAGGCTGTTGAAGACCTTAAATTCGAAACTCACTGATTAATCTTTCAACTTCCGGGACGCAGAGCGAACTGCCTACTGCCATCTGCCTATTGCCTACTGTTTTCCTGCAACTGTGCGGGCGGCCGGGAGCATCAATCATCCTGTAGACTTTGTTCTCCGCGCCGCAGCTTTCGGCTCCCCGGGGCGCGCCCACTTCACACGAAGAGAAGGAGTAAGTTTTTATGAGATTCAACGGCTCTCCTTTCCGCGTGGCGGCGGCGCTGCTGTTCGCGCTCCTGTTGTGCGCGCCCGCTGTTCTGGCGCAGGCCGACAGCCGGCGCGAGACCGTGGCCGTCACCTACCCGCTCGAACAGACCGTCAACTTGAAGTTCCGCGGGACGACGCGCCTGCCGCGCCTGACGGGCTCGGCCAAGGTGCGGCGCACGGGGCGGCGCAACACGCGCGTCGAGCTGAGCGTGGACAACCTGCCCCGCGCCTACGAGGTCGGCGGCATCTACACGACCTACGTCCTGTGGGCCATCTCGCCCGAGGGGCACGCCGACAACCTCGGCGAGCTGAAGCGCAGCGGCAGCCAGTTCATCAACACGAAGATCGACGTGACGACGCCGCTCGAAACCTTCGCACTCATCGTCACGGCCGAGCCGCACTACCTCGTCAGCGCGCCCTCGCGCATGGTCGTGCTGGAGAACCTCCCGCCGCGCGACCCCGGCGACGCGCAGGTCTCGACCATCCCCGTGCAGTACATCGGCAACACTTCGGACTACTTCCGCGACGCGCGCGTGCCCGACCTCGCCGACCGAGACCTTTTGCGCACGCCCGTCTCGCTGCTCGGCGCGCGCCAGTCCGTCAACCTCGCGCGCTACGCGGGCGCCGAGCGCGACGCCGACCAGGAGCTGCGCGAGGCGCAGGCGATGCTCGACCAGGCGGAGAACGCCTGGCGCCTCAACCAGTCGGAGTCGGACGTGGACGTGCTCGCGCGCCGCGCCATCAGCCTCGGCGTGAAGGCCGAGGAGACGGCCGAGCTGCGCGCGGCCGCACGCAAGCGGCGCGAGGAGAAGGCCGCGAGCGACCGCGCCATCAGCGACGCCGAAGAGACGGCCGCCGAGGCCGGGCGCACCGTCCAGGAGCTGCGCGACTCCCTGCGCAAAGAAGAGTCGGCCCGCGAGCTGGCCGAGCGCGACGCCGCCAACGCCAACCAGCAGCTCCGAGAGCTGCGCAACGAGAACGCGCGGCTGCGCGACGAGTTGGCACAAGTGCGCACGGAGGGCGACGCCGCGAAGCTCAAGCTCGCGCGCATGGAGGGCGAGCGCGCCGCCGAGCAGGCACGGGCCGACGCGGAGCACCGCGCGGCGCAGCAGATGGAAGCGCTCGCGAGTCTGAAGTCTTCGCTCGCACGCTTCGGGACGGTGAAGGAGACGGCGCAGGGCGTCGTCCTCGTCCTGCCGGACACCCTGTGGGCCGGCGCGCGCGCGGCCGAGCTGACGCCGAAGGCCGTGGCGACGACCGTCGATCCGCTCGCCGCGCTCCTCGCCAACAACCCCGACCTGCGCATCCGCATCGAGGCGCACGTTGACGCGAAGGGCGACACCGCCGACTTGCAGAAGCTCACGCAGGACAGGGCCGAAGCGCTCGCCGGCCGCCTCGTCTCTTCGGGCGTGGACGGCGCGCGCATACAGGCCAACGGACTCGGGGGCTCCGTCCCCGTCGCGGCCAACACGACCCCCGCCGGCCGCCTCCGCAACCGCCGCGTCGAGATCACGCTCACCCCGGCGGCCGCCGACGCGGTCTCTGCGAACGGACAGCAGTGAAGGAAGGGTTTTGGGTGTTAGGCGTTGGGTGTTGGGTAAAGGCGAGATGCTTTAACCCAACACCCAACGCCTAACACCCAAAACCTTTTTACCGATGGCCCTGCTCGAAATCTTACAGCTCATCGGGTACAGCACGGCGGCGGCGCTGCACTTCTGGATCGCGGCGCTGTTGGGGCGGGGCCGGCGCGTGCTGAACCGTTTGGAGAAGGTTCTGTTGGTGCTGGCCGTCTCGCTCGGCGTGTGGCACGCGTCGAGTCTGCTGGTCGTGCTCCACACGATGCTGGGGCTCTCGCAGGATCGTTGGACGCCCCTCTTGCGGACGGCCGACACGCTCGCCGTTTCGAGCGTGACGCTGACCTACTCGCTGCTGCTTCACCTCCACCTTCACCTGTGGGCCGACGCCCGAGGCCGTGGCCTGACCTGGAGTGAGAGGGCGCGCGTCTACCTCTCTTACTTGCCGGCGGTCTTCCTCGTCTACGCGGCGCCGAAGCTCTGGACGGGCGCGTACGCGCCGATGTTCGTGCGCCTGTCGCACCTGCTGGTGCCGTTCGCGCTGTGGGCGGCGTACGTGCTCTGCCTGGTCGCGGGCACAGACTTCCTCATCGCGCGCCTGTCGAAGTCGCAGTCCGAGCGTAGACTTCTGAACACGCTGGCCGCGTCCTTCCTCGGCATCGCGGCGCTCATCCTCGCCGTCTACGCTTTCGGGGTGGGGCGGGGGACGAGGCTCGGGCTCTATTTGCAGACGGTCGCGAACCTCGGCTCGCTGCTGCCGACGGCGCTGCTCGCGTATCACATCTACCGCTACCGATACCTCGGGCTCATCTTCAAGGAGAGCCTCATCCTCGCCTCTTTGGGCGCGTTCTTGCTGGTCGCGTACCTCTTCGGCATCCGCACCATCGCGCTGTGGCTGACCGAGCGCTTCGAGCTGCGGCCGGGCGCGGTCGAATCGCTCCTGATACTTCTGCTCGTGCTGCTGGCGGCGCCTTTGCGGCGCTGGCTCGACAAGAGGTTCCGGCGCCTGTTCGAAGAGGAGGCGGGGCTCTTCCGCGAAGTCGCGGCGCGCATCGGGAAGTCGGCGGGCCGTTACGGGCAACTGCCCGAGTTCCTGCGCTTCGTCGAGGAGCGCGCGGTTGAAAGTCTGGGCCTGCGGCGCGTGAGCATCCTCGAACTCTCTCCGTCCGATAACGAAGGGGGGAAGGGCGAGGCTTTAAGCCGGAACGGGAATGAGAAGGCCCAAGAGAAAGTCACGGCGGTGAGCCCGAATCTTCAGTCGCACTACGAGGCGAACGTGCCCGGCCTGATGAAGTCCGTTGGCGCGGCTGCCGCGGCGAAAGTGGTGACGCAAGAGGCTGAGTTAATCGAAGAGGTTGAGACGCACGTGCATTCGCCAGAAGGGGAGTGGGCCGCGCGCGTGCTCGCGCTCGAAGCCGGGGCGGGGTTGACGCAGATTGAAGACGAGCCGCTGTTGCGCGAGCGCGGCTGGGAGGTCGCCTACGCGCTCAAGCGCGAGGAGCGCGTCGTCGGGCTCATGCTGGTTGACGCGGCGCCCGAGGCTTTGACGTACGAAGTGCGCTCTTCGCTCGAACTGCTCGCCGGTCAGGTCGCCATCGCCATCGAGGACAGCCGGCTCGTCGAAGAGAACGTGCGGCTCGAACGTCGCATCGCGCAGAGCGAGCGGCTGGCCGCGCTCGGGCGGATGGCCGCGACCGTCGCGCACGAAGTTAAAAATCCGCTCTCCGCCATCAAGTCCATCGCGCAGGTCTTGCGCGAGGACGACTACCTCAAGCGCGAGTACGCGCGCGACCTCGAACTCATCGTCGGCGAGACCGACCGGCTCTCGCGCAGCGTCACGCAGATGCTCAGCTTCGCGCGCACCGCGCCCCTGGCCGACGAGCCGCGCCGCGCGGGCGAGCTGCTCGACTCCGTCCTGCTGCTCTTTCAAAAAGAGGCGGCCGCGCGCAACGTCACGCTCAAACCTGAAACGGCCGCGCGCGAAGAGGAGCTTGACGGCGCGGCGGCGGCATCTTTGAGAGACGCGCTAACGAACCTTCTGATAAACGCCCTCCACGCGACGCCCGCGGGAGGGCGCGTGACCCTCTCGGCGGTCGCGGAGGGCGGCCGTCTGACGGTCTCGGTCGCAGACACAGGCCCCGGCGTCGCGCCCGACCAGCGCGAGCGCATCTGGGAGCCCTTCTACACCACCAAGCAGCGCGGCACCGGCCTCGGCCTCGCCATCGTCCGCAAGCGCATCGAGGAGGTCGGCGGCCACGCACGCCTCGCCCCCTCCCGCCCCGGCGAAGGCGCGAGGTTCGAGTTGACGCTGCCGCTTCGGCAGTAGCCGGTGTGGCACGGGGCGTGCAAACCGTTCGGGCATGGATAACGAGATGAGTGTGGAGAGAAGAGGGAACTGGCGCGTGCTCGTCGTGGACGACGAGGAGGCGGCGCGGTACGGGATGCGGCGGGCGCTCGGCGGCTTCGACTACGAGGTCGAGGAGGCGGGGAGCGTGGAGGAGGCGCGCCACGTCGTCAACGCGCGCCGGCCCGACCTGTTGCTGCTCGACGTGAACCTGCCGGGCGTGAGCGGGCTCGAATACCTGCGCGAGCTGGCCGCGGAGGGCGAAGGCGCGCCGCTCGTCGTGATGGTCACGGCCTACGGCTCGGAGCGCGTCGCCGTGGAGGCGATTAAGGCCGGCGCCTATGACTACCTCTCGAAGCCCTTCGAGATTGACGACCTGCGGCTCGTCGTCAAGAACGCTTTGGAGACCGTCGGCCTGCGCCGTGAGAACCGTTCCTTAAAGGAGCGGATTAAACTTGAGACGGCGCAGCGCGGCGCCCTCATCGGCAACTCCGAGTCGATGCAGCGCGTGCGCTCGATGATCGAGAAGGTCGCCGAGACGGACGCGACCGTGCTCGTCCGCGGCGAGTCCGGCACGGGCAAGGAACTGGTCGCGCGCGAATTGCACGAGCGCAGCTCGCACAGGCGCAAGGGCTCGTTCGTCGCCGTCAACTGCGCGGCGCTCCCTTCCGAGCTGATCGAGTCCGAGCTTTTCGGCCACGAAAAAGGCGCGTTCACGGGCGCGGCGGCCAGACGCAAAGGGAAGTTTGAGCTGGCGGACGGCGGCACGCTCTTCCTCGACGAGATCGGCGACATGAGCGCCAACGTGCAGGCGAAGCTCCTGCGCGCGCTCGAAGAGCGGAGGATCGAACGGCTCGGCGGCGGCGAGTCGATTCCGGTTGACGTGCGCATCGTCAGCGCCACGCACCGCCCGCTCGAACAGGACATTGAAAAGGGGAGCTTCCGCGCAGACCTCTTCTACCGCCTACAGGTCGTCACCGTCGAGATACCCGCGCTGCGCGAAAGGCGCGAGGACATCCCCGTCCTCGCCGACACCTTCGCACGCCAGGCCGCGGAACGCTACGGACTGCCGCCGCGCACGCTCGCGCCCGCGGCGCTGCGCAAGCTCGTCGAATACCACTGGCCGGGCAACGTGAGGGAGCTGCGCAACGCCGTCGAGCGCTCGTTGATTCTCGCGGAGGGCGACGAGGTCACCGCCAAAGACTTGCCCGAAGAGATCGGAGGGGCGGTCAATAAAGCCTCGAAGGAGCAGGGCGCCGCGCCGACCGTCGAGCCGGGCGCCCTGGCCGTGCCCTTCACTTCGGACTTCCGCGAGGACAGGCGCGAGTTCGAGCGCCGCTACATCGCGCGCTGCCTCGAAGAGACGGGCGGCAACGTGACGCGCGCCGCGGCCATCCTCGGCATGCACCGCCAGTCGCTCCAACACAAGCTGCGCGAGCTGGGCCTCGCGCGCCGTTACGTCGCCGTCTCCGACGCGGCGGACAACGGCGAAGACGCGCAGGATAATTCCGACAACTGACGGACGCGCCCCGATTGTCCGCCCGGCGCCGACGGGTTATATTTGACCGCCGTGAACGCCAGAACCAAAACGCCCCCCGGCGTCTACTCCCTGGAAGGGTTCCTCGACCGCCCGACCTGCGAGTTGATTAAGACCGAGATGCGCGGGCGCGAGCACGCGCGGGCGCGTGTCTACGACCGCGAGTGGAACTACCTTGAGAACGCCGCCCACCGGAGCACACTTCAGGTCAAGGTGTGCGACTCGACCGACGCGCTCGTCCGGGGAAAGTTGCTCGACCTGCGCGCGGCCCTCGGGCTCCGCTTCGGCGTCGGGTTGAGCGACTGTCAGGGGCCGACCTATCTCATCTACAAGCCGGGCGACTTCTTCGAGCCGCACAAGGACGAATCGCAGAGGCCGGGCGCCCCCGAGCAGGTGAGGAGGAGACTCGTCTCGACCGTCCTCTTCCTGAGCGACGAGGACGAGGGCGAACGGCCGGGCGAGTACGCGGGCGGCTCCCTCGGCTTTTACGGGCTCTTTAAAGACCCGCGCTGCGCGCAGCTCGGCATCCCTGTGAAGGGCAGGGCAGGGCTTTTGGTCGCATTCCGCTCCGACGTGTTCCACCAGGTGACGCCCGTGACGCGCGGCGAGCGGTGCACGGTCGTGAGCTGGTACGTTTAGCCGCCGACACAAACATATGAAAGCACGCATCGACGCCATCATCAGGCACGAGCAGGCCGAATACCTCGAACGGCTCCTGCCCGCAAACACCGGCCTGCTCGCAGAGATGGAGGCGTACGCGGAGGCGCACCGCGTCCCCATCGCCGACCGCGAGGTGGCACGCTTCCTCGAGATTACCGCGCGCTCGACGGGCGCGCGCCGCGTGCTGGAAATCGGCATGGCTATCGGCTACTCGGTCATCCACCTCGCGCGCGGGATGGGCGAGGGCGGCCTCGTCGTCACCATCGAGCCGAGCGAGGAGATGATCGCGCGGAGCGAAGAGTTCGTCGGCCGCGCGGGCCTGCGCGAGCGCCTGAGGATCGAGCGTGGCTTCGCGCTCGAAGTCCTCCCGAGGCTTTCGGGCGAGACGTTCGACGTGCTCTTCATCGACGCCCTGAAGGAGGAGTACGCGCAGTACCTCGAACTCTCTCTGCCGATGCTGCGCGCGGGCGGCGTGGTCGTCGTCGATAACCTCCTCTGGGGCGGGCAGGTGGCGGGCGAGATACGCTCGCCCGATCAGACGGCCTCGACCCAGGCACTGCGCGAGTTCAACCAAGTATTCGTCCGCCACCCGCAACTGCTCGCCGAAGTGCTGCCCGTGGGCGACGGCCTCGGCTACGCCGTCAAGGTCGGCTGAGGCCGGGCCGCAGCCGATGCCCGAACTCTTCCCCGACGCGGAGCTGTCCGGTCTCGCCGCGACCCGACCCGAGCACGAGCTGCTGCTGCTCTGCGCACACCGCGGGAACGCCGAAGAGATTCACTCACGTCTGACCGAACTCGCGCGTCTTAAAAACGACTGGGGCTACCTCTTCCTGCTCGCGCGCCGACACGCCCTGCTCCCGCTCCTGCACCGTGGGCTCGAAGCTTCTGAAGGGGTGCCCGACGACTTTGGTGCGCGGCTGCGCGAAGAGTTTCGCAAGAACGCGACGCGCAACACGCTCCTGGCCGGCGAGTTGGCACGCCTCGCGCGGCTGTTCGAGGCGGAGGGGCTGCCGCTGCTCGCGTACAAAGGCCCCGCGCTCGCGCGGCAGGCTTTCGGCGACATCACGCTGCGACGCTTCGTAGACCTCGACGTCATCGTCCGTCGCCGCGACGCGCACCGCGCGGGCGAGCTGCTCCGGTCGCTCGGCTACGCCAAGCCCTTCGGGCTCACGGAAGCGCACGAGGATTTCCTCCGGCGGCATCAGCACAACCTCGCCTACACGCGCGACGGCGGGCTGTTGATCGTCGAGCTGCACTGGGAGGTGGCGCCCGCGCACTTCGCGGCCGTGCCGATTGCAGAGCGCGTCTGGGAGCGCGCGACGGCCGTCGAACTCTTCGGGACGGAGGTGCGCTGCCCCTCGCCCGAAGACCTGCTCCTCGCGCTCGCGGTGCACGGGACGAAGCACCTCTGGGAGCGCCTGGCGTGGGTCTGCGACGTGGCAGCGCTCGTGAACTCACGGCCGGATTTCGACTGGCCTTACGTTCAAGGGCGCGCCCGAGAAGCACGCGTCGAACGGATGCTCTACCTCGCGTTGCGGCTCGCCCGCGGGCTCACGGGGGCGACTTTGCCGGAAGGCGTCGCCGCCGCCGCGGATGACAAAGTCCTGTCGGCCATGGCCTCGGAAGTGACGGCCGCCATGTTCTCAAGCACGGAGCAGGAGCCCATCAGCTTCGTCAGAAACATGAGGTTCAACCTGCGCGCCCGGGCCGGTCTGAGGGAGCGGCTCGACTACCTGCGCTTCGTCCTCACGCCGACCGACGGCGACCTCGCGGCCGTGCCGCTCCCGGCCGGAATCTCTTTCGCGTACTACCTTTTGCGGCCGTTGCGGCTGGCCTTGAAGAGGGGGGACGGGCATTGATGATGCCAACGTGTAGAGATGCCCGGGCGGGCGTGTTAAATCTTTCCACGTCGTTGACCTTGATGTACATTTATGTTAGTTTCCGCTTGCCCATTAGAACTGTACGTTTGAGGGCTTTTTCTTCTCCACCCGAGCAGCCTTGAAGGGCTTTTCTTTTTTGAGACAAGGGACAGTCGGAGTCAGAGCTTTACCGTTCGGGAACTTCCGTGCTTTTATGTTAGAAAGTTTTTTTAACTGGCGGCGCGCACTACCAGCCGCCGGTTTCGCGCTCGCGGCGGCGCTCGCGCCCGCACCGCTCTTTGCAATTCAGCAGGCCGGGGCCGGGCCGAAGCCCGCCGACGCCGCGCAGTCAACGGCGAAGCCGGCGGCGAAGAGCTGGAGCGTCCGGATGAGCAAGGCCGCCCCCTACACCTTCACCGTCAAGGCCAAGGAGTCGCCGCTCCCGGAGATCGTCCAGGAGCTTTCGAAGCTGGTGAAGGTGCCCGTCACGCTGAGCCCCCTCATGGCGAAGCAGAAGGTGACGCTCGATTTCGCCGGGCTTAACCTCGAAGCCACGCTCCGCATGCTCGCGCCGCAAGGCTACATCGATTACGTGGCGGGCGGCGAGGGCGGCGACGAGCCCAAACCCCTTGCCCTCTACCTCCAGGGCGCCAACGAGAAGGCGCCGCCGACCACGGCCGCCGTCCACGGCAACTCCGAGGCGATCCTCATCGAGGGCGACACGGAGGAGGGCACGGACAGCGAGGCGCAGCGCAAGCGCGAGCAGGAAGACCCACTGCGCGTCACCTGGGCCAACAACCAGCTCAGCGTCCGCGCGCGCAAGCAGCCGCTGACGGTCGTGCTCTTCAAGATCGCGAGCGAGGTGGGCGTGCCCTTCGAGATGCGCTACGAGACGCCCGAGCTGGTGGACGTGGACTTCCAGAACTACCCGCTCGACCAGGCGTTCAGAAGCCTCTCGCCGGGCGTGAGGTTCTACTACCGGGTCGATCTACAGACGTTCCAGGTGCTGCCGCTCCGCCTCGCGCTGCTGCCGCCGGCCGCGCCCAGGACTTGACGTAATTCAACAACCCAAACCAGTGAGGTAGAGAGCTTGAACAAGAAGACCGAGAACCCGAACCCCGTGCGGCTTCCCGAAGTCGAAGAGGCGGTCGAGAGCGCGCGCGCCGGCGCGAACGCTCCCCGCAGGGCTTTCGTCGAGCCCGAAGTCTCCTTCCCAATCGACGTGCTCGAATCCACGACCTTCTTTCAGTCCACCGAGAGCGGCACGATTCCCCCCCCGTAAGAGATTCTCGCGGCACGATGGAGAACGTAAACAGCCCCGACCCCTACACAGGGGTGGTAGCGAATGCAGGACGGCCGGCTCCCGCGGAAACTTACGCGGTCGCCGGCCGTTTCGTTTGCGTGTCGGCCGAAGAGCCCGAGTCGGCCGAACTCTTCCGGCACTTCTTTGCCGGCTGGCACTTCGCGCGCCTCGAAGGCGAGGACGCGGCCGAGCCGGACGCCGCGATACGGGTCAGAAGGGGCGCGCCCCCGCCCGCCCCCGCCGGGCTCGATTCATTCGAGACGGCCGTCGGCGGTCTCTGCCGCACGGACGGCCACACGTACATTTTCGAGAGGGACGGCTCGGCCGTGCGCGCCGTCGGGGACAATCGCGGGGTCGAAGTCTGGGTGGGTCGCGGGGCGGCCTCGGGCGAGCGCGCGGCGCGGCTGGTCTTCGAGGCGACGATGGTCGCGCTGCGCCGCTGCGGACTCTTCGAATTGCACGCGGCCGGGGTGGTCGAGCCTTCGACGGGCGACGGCTTTCTCGTCGTCGGCCCCTCGGGCAGCGGCAAGTCAACGCTCGCGACGCAGCTCGCCTCCGCGGGCTGGCGCTACCTTTCCGACGACGCGCTCCTTTTGCGAGGCTCCGCCGACCTGGTCGAGGCGTGCGCGTTGCGCCGGGAGTTTGCCGTCACCGAGCAGACGGTCGCCGCGGGCGTCCTCGAAGGCTTCGAGGGGCTGCTCAAAGAGCCCGTGCCCTTCGACCCCCTCAAGCGGCGCTTCAAGCCGCACGCAGTCTTCCCCGGCGGCTTCTCGGACTCCTGCGTGCCCCGCGCCCTCTTCTTCCCGGTCGTCACGAATGAGCCCGCGAGCCGCGCGCGCCGCCTCACGCAGGCCGAGACGATGCGCGGACTGCTGCGCATGTGCCCCTGGGCCTGCTACGACCGGCGGGCCGCCGCGACACACCTGAGCCTGCTCGCGCGGCTCGCGCGCCAGGCCGCCGGTTTCGAACTGCGCGCGGGACTCGACCTGCTCGGCGACGCGGACTACTCGGCCCGATACCTGCGCGGGCTCGCGTGGGAGGGGGACAGTTGAGCGGACTGACTTCGGAGGCGGGGGACGGACAGTCGCGCGCGCGCGGCGAGCGTAACTATGGGCCGCCGCGCCTCGTCGTCGAGCTGACGAACGTCTGCAACCTGCACTGCTCCTACTGCCTGCGCGACGAGGACGCGCTCTACCACACCAAAGCGAACTTCTTTTCGGTCGAGCTTCTCCGCCGCGTCGTGCGCGAGGCGCGCGAAGCCATCGGCGCGCGCACAGTCATGTTCACCGGCGGCGAGACGACGCTGCACCCGCGCTTCCGGGAGGTGCTCGAAACGGTCGGCGCCGAGGGGCTCACGTGCAGCTTCGTGACCAACGGCTGGCACTTCGAGCGCGTGTGGCCCGCCGTGGCGGCGAACAGGCAGGCGGTCACGCACGTCTCCTTCAGCCTCGACGGCCCGACGCGCGAGACGCACGACCGCTGGCGCGGCGAGGGCTCGTTCGTCCGGCTCGTGCGCGCCTTCGCGCGCTGCAAGGCCGCGGGGCTCCCTTTCATCGTCAAGCTCGGCCTGCGCCGCGACACGCTCCCGCTCCTCGAACCGACGGCGCTCTTCGCCGCGCGCATGGGCGCCGCCTCGCTGGGCTTCGCACACAACCTGCCGACCTCGGGCGCGGCCGACGAAGGGCTGTCGCTCTCGCACGAAGAACGCACCGAGGCCGAGCAGGAGATCGCGGTGCTCGCGAGCATCCTGAAGATGCGCGTCACGCTTGAGGTCGGTTACAACAACCAAGACCCCGCGCCGCCCTGCTCGCCGCTCGCGGGCGTGAGTTGCAACGTGGACTACCGCGGGCGCCTCTCGCTCTGCTGCAACCTCTCGGGCTACCGCGGCGCCGCCGGCGAGGCGGACGTGGTCGCAGACTTGAACGAAGAGGGCTTCGCCGCCGCCTTCGCGCGTTTGCAAGAGGTGGCTTCGGCGCAACTGGCGCGCAGGCGCGAGGCGCTGGCCGAGTCCGCACGCGAGGGCCGCGGGCCGGACATCTACCTCGGCTCGCCGTGCCTGTTCTGCCTGCGCAGCTTCGGCAAGATACCCTGGCACGCCGGGGGCGCGGCCGCCGCGGCGCGCACGCTGCCCGTCTTGCAGGCCGTCTAAAAAGTTCTTCATAAACTTCGGAAGGGAATCATTCACTTGATGAGCACGAACGGCCTGCTGCCGCACGAGCACGTTGTCTTCACGGAATTCGACGCGGGCGAGGGCATCCTCGTCGATCTCAACACGAAGAAGTATTTTCAACTGAACGAGACGGGCACGCTCGTCTGGCGCGGCCTGGAGCGGAACCAGACGCTCGAAGAGATCGTGGGCGAGATCACGGCCGCCTACGACGTGACGCCCGAGCACGCCTCCGCGAGCGTGCAGAGACTCCTCGACAACCTGCGCGCCTTCAAGCTCGTCCGCCCGGCCTGAAGGAAAGTAGGCAGTAGGCAGATGGCAGTAGGCAGTTCGCTCAGCGTTAAGGACGTTGAATGATTAAATCAGAGGCTCCGACAGTAGGGTTTTCAACTGCCAACTGCCAACTGCCTACTGCTTTGGGAAGCTGTATGTGACTTTGTAGTCGGGCGGGGTCTTTTCGAGGATGGGCTCGCCGCCCGCTTCGAGCCAGGCGTGGCCGCTCAGCGCGTCTGAGCCTTCGCGGCGGACGCCGAAGAGGACGCGCGTCGGGATGCCTTCGAGCGCGAGGTAGCGGTGGAGCACTGGCGCGCGCTTCCAGCAGGTCGGCGTGAAGACCCAGAGGTCGGCCGCGAGCACCGAGTCGAGGAGTCGCGCGAGCCGCGCCTGGACTCGCGCGGGGTCGGGCGGGACGTCCCGGCGCGCGCGTCTCGGCGCGAGGAGCGCCATCGCGCGCGGGAGCGGCAAGAGCTTCACCAGCAGCGAGAGCGCGACCACCCACGCACACATGCGCGCCGCGAGGAGCGCCGAGCCCGGCTCGCACAGGACGAGCCGCGCGGCGCGCGTCGGGAGCGCGGCGTAGGCTTTGAGTCTCTGCGCGTGTGCTGGCATAAGCGTCCCGCCGGCGGGGAAAAAATTCCCGCGCCTCTGTTAACATCGCGCGGGAGATTCGAGCCTTGTTAATTTACCCCGACAGCCCGGAGGCGCGCGAGCGCGCCGCGCAAGTCGCCAAGGGCGGCGGCCTCGTCGCCTTCCGCACGGACACCTTCTACGGCGTCGGCGCAGACCCTTTTAACCCCTCGGCGCTCGAACTCATCAACGCGCTCAAGGGGCGCGACGGCAAACCGATCCTCGTCCTGGCCGCCGACCCGAAAGACGCCGAAAGGCTCATCGCAGAGAAGACTCAAACCTTCGAGCTGCTCGCCGCGCGCCACTGGCCGGGCGCGCTCACGCTGGTCGCGGCCGCGCGCCCCGAAGCGCCCGAGCTGCTCACCGCGGGCACGGGCACAATCGGAGTTCGTCTCCCCGACGACGAAGAGGCGCGCGCGATAGTGCGCGCGTGCGGCGGCCTGCTCACGGCCACGAGCGCGAACCCCGCCGGCCGCCCTCCCGCGCGTACCGCTGCCGAAGTGGCGGACTATTTTCCGACCGGCTTCGGCCTCATCATCGACGGCGGCGCTACCCGCACGGAATTGCCTTCGACCGTCATCGACGTGACCGGCGCGGCGCCCCGACTCATCCGCGAAGGCGTCGTCACCCGCGCAGAGCTTGCCGAAACTTTAAGGATTTCAAATTTGAACTTCGGAATTTGAAATTACTGTCCCGCCTTATAACCCGCCTCGTCCAGAATCTGCTTGGCGCGCTCGGGGTCGTAGTTGTAGACCTGGCCGGGCGAGTAGGCCCAGGACTGCTCGGGGAGGATCGAGTTGGCGACGTGCGCCTGGCCGAGCAGAAGCTCCTTGACGATGGCCGTGCGGTCGATGGCGTAGGCGATGGCCTGGCGGACGCGCGGGTCTTTGAGCACCTCGTCCTGCGCGTTGAAGTTGAGGTAGACGACGTTGACGCCGGGGAACTGCGCGACCTTCAGGTTCGGGTCTTTCCCGAGCGAATCGTAGGCGTCGGGCTGGAGGTTGGCGACCTGCGCGATGTCAACGCCGCCGCTCTTCAGCTCGGCCTGCAAGGTGTTGGCGTCGAGGATGGTGCGCACGCGCAGGTTCTTGACGGCGGGCGCGCCGCCCCAGTAGTCCTCGTTGGCCGTGAGGTCAACGACCTGCTGCGACTCGTCGTAGCGCGCGAACTTGAAGGCGCCGGTGCCGACGGGGTTCTGCTTCTGCTGGTCGGTCGTGTAGCCCTGCGGCATCATGCCGACGGGGACGAGGCCCGAGAGGAACTTGGTCAGGGGCTTGTTCAGGCGCACGACGAGCGTCAAAGGGTCTGGGGTCTCGATGGTTTTGACGAACGGCTTTCGCTCCGCGCCCGCGCCCTCGAAGAAGTCGTTGGCCTTGCGGGAGTCGGACTTGAGCAGGGTTTCGAGCGTGTACTTGGCGTCGGCCGAGGTGAACGCCTTGCCGTTGTGGAACTTGACGCCGTCGCGGAGCTTGAAGGTGTAGACGAGGCCGTCGGGGCTCGTCTGGATGTCTGTGGCGAGGTCGCCGATGTAGTCGAACTTCTCGTCCTTGCGGACGAGCGAGTTGAACATGAGCTGGCGGAAGCGCTCGCTCGAAGCGTCGGTGCCGCGCAGCTGGTCGAGCGTCTCGGGGTTCGATTCGAGGACGACGACGAAGGGGCCTTGCTTCCCCCCGTCCACGGTCACGTCGCGCAGGAAGCGCCAGTCGCCGTCCACGGGGACTTTGAGGTTCTGGACGTTCTTGCGCGCGACGACCATCTGGTCAACGTACCAGAGCGGGAACTCCGGCACCTCGCGGCTGATGATCTCCTGCGCGCGCGTGTAAAGCTCCTTGGCCTTCGCGCGGTCGGCGGTGCCGACGGCCTCTTCGAGAATCTTATCCAGCTCCGCGTTGCTGTAGCGGCCGCGGTTCTGGTAGGCGTCCGTGTGGAAGAGGTCGTTGAGGTAGATCGGGTCCTGGTTGCCGCCGACCCAGCGCCCGGTGGTGAGTTGGAACTGCCCCTTCCGCTGCTGGTCGAGCAGCGTGTTGAACTCGACCTGGTCGATCTCGCAGGGGATGCCGACCTGCTTGAGCTGGTTCTGGATGACGCTGGCGTACTGGCGCGTGGGCGCGCTGGCCGCGTTGATCTTGAGGAAGATGGGCTGTTTGAAGCGCGCGGCCTTCTGGCCGGTTGTCCCCCCGCCGCAGCCGGCCAAAACCGTCGCCAGTAAGATGAAGAGGGCGGAGACTGCTTGAAGTTGACGGCGCCTCATTCTCAAATCCTTCCTCCGTAGACGTAATTCAGCTTGCGGTTCAGCTCGGCCACTTCGGCCGAAAGCTCCTGGAAGCGTTTGGGGTCGAACGGCAGGGGGGATTTCGTCAGGGCCTTGAAGGCGGCGATGCGCCGGAGCGAAGCCTGGATGCGGCCTCGGGAAAGCTCGCCGCGGCGCGCGGCGTCGAGGAGCGTCTGGTACGAGCGGCGGATGAGGTCGGGGCGCGCGCAGACGAGGAGCATGTCCTCGCCCGCGAGCACGGCGCGCAGGGACGCCTCTTCGATCGCGCAGTGCTTGGCGATGGCGCCCATCTCAAGGTCGTCCGTGACGACGAGGCCGTCGAAGCCCAGCTCGTCGCGCAGGAGGTCGCGGACGATGCTCGGATTAATCGAGGCCGGGACGAGGCGGCCGCCCGCGGTGCCGCGGTGGATGTCGATGTTGGGGAAGCCGCCGTGGCTGACCATGACGGCGCGCACCATGTTGTCCTCGCGCTGGAAAAGCTCGATGTAGGGCGCGAGGTCTTGCGCGATGAGGTCGTCGTGCGTGAGGTGGATGACGGCCATCTCCTCGTGCGTGTCCACCTCGCCGGCGCCGATGCCCGGGAAGTGCTTGGTGCAGCCGAGGATGCCCGTCCCCTGCAACCCGCGCAGGTAGACCATCGTGTAGCCGAGCACCTCGCCGGGCGAGCGGCCGTAGGAGCGCGAGTAGAGGCCGTTGGAGAGGAGGTCGCGGTCGTCCGTCATAATCGACATGACGGGCGCGAAGTTCATGTTGAAGCCGAGGAGGCGCAGGACTTCGCCGGTGATGCGCCCGTGTGCGCGCGCGCCGGCGAGGTCGCCGTGCTGGCGGATGACGCGCGCGGCGGGCATCGGCGTGCAGATTTTGCGGAGGCGGTCAACGAGCCCGCCCTCCTGGTCGATGCCGAGCAGGGGCTCGACGCGGAGCGAGGCGCGGACGCCGTCGAGCAGCCCGCGCAGTTGCTCGGGCGCGGCGACGTTGCGGCCGAAGATGATGACGCCGCCCGGCTTGACCTCTTCGAGGAGCGCGCGCGCCTCCGCGTCCAGCTCGGTGCCGGGCAGGCCGATGAAGAGCAGTTGTCCGATTTGGTGTTCGAGCGGGAGCGACTGAAGGGTTTGGAAGTCGGTCATGAATTAGACGATTCTGTTCTTCAACCCGAGTAGGAGTTGGCGCGCCTCGTCCCCTGTGAGGGTTTCTACATCAACGCCTTGAAGCTCGTCAAGGAGTGTCTGGTTGACGGAGTCGAAGAGGGTGATCTGCGCCGCCAGCGCGCGCCGCCCGACGCGCGCCGCCGCGCGGCCGAGCGCGTCCTTACCGTTCGCCCCGTTCTCCAAGGATGAAGGCGCCGCCGGAGAGGCTTCGACCGCCGCGGCCCCTTCTTCGGCGAACACGTCCAGCTCGTAGCGTTCGAGCTTCGAAAGGACTTCGCGCGCCCGCGCGAGCACGGCGGGCGGCAGTCCGGCGAGGCGCGCGACCTCGATGCCGTAGGACTTCGAGGCGCGCCCGCGCTCGAGCTTGTAGAGGAAGATGACCTCGCCCTCGCGCTCGGCGACGCGTATCTGGTAGTTCTGCGCGCCGGGCAGGCGCTCGGCCAGCTCGGTCAGCTCGTGGTAGTGCGTGGCGAACAGAGTCTTCGCCGAATGCTCCGGCGCGTCGTGCAAATGTTCGGCGACGGCCCACGCGATTGATAAACCGTCGAAGGTCGCCGTGCCGCGCCCGATCTCGTCCAAAAGCACGAGCGAACGCGGCGTCGCGTTATGCAGGATGTCGGCCGTTTCGGTCATCTCGACCATAAAGGTCGAGCGCCCCCGCGAGAGGTCGTCCGAAGCCCCGACGCGCGTCCAGATGCGGTCAAGCACCGGAAGCCGCGCACTCTCCGCCGGAACGAAGGAACCCATCTGTGCCAGCAGACAGATGAGCGCCGTTTGACGAAGGAGGGAGCTTTTGCCTCCCATGTTCGGGCCGGTGATGATGAGGAGGCGCTCGTTGGAACCGTTCATGTAGAGGTCGTTGGGGACGTACGGGGTATCGCCGATGGCCTCGATGACGGGGTGTCGTCCGCCTTTAATCTCAAGCTCGTCGCCGTCGTGAAGTGTAGGTTTCTGATAACGGCGGCGGGCGGCGATTTCGGCGAGCGAGGCGAGCACGTCGAGGACGGAGAGGGCGCGGGCGGTGGTCTGAAGTCTGCGCGTCTCCTGCGCGACCTGCGCGCGCACCTCGCCGAAGATGCGCGTCTCGATTTCGAGGATGCGACCCTCGGCGCCCAAGACCTTCTGCTC
Source organism: Acidobacteriota bacterium (assembly GCA_019242475.1). Taxonomy (GTDB): domain Bacteria; phylum Acidobacteriota; class Blastocatellia; order Pyrinomonadales; family Pyrinomonadaceae; genus QHXN01. The sequence continues at coordinate 49,976 of JAFAVK010000052.1, forward strand.
CCACTCCTTCAGCTCGGGCGTCGTGTAGCGTTCGGCGTTGGCGAGCGTCTGCCGGCGCTCGTAGTCGGCGGGCACGCGCGCGGCGACGGACTTCGAGACTTCGATGAAGTAGCCGAAGACGTTGTTGAAGCGGACGCGCAGACTGTTGATGCCGGAGCGCGCGCGCTCGCGCGACTCGATGGCGGCGATGGTCTGCTTGGCGTCGCGGCTGATGGAGCGCAGCTCGTCCAGCTCGGCGTCGAAGCCCTCGCGGACGACGCCGCCCTCCGAGAAGTTGACGGGCGGGTCGTCGCTCAGTGCGCGCCCGACGAGTTCGCGCACGTCGCTCAGCTCGTCGGCGTTCTCGACGACGACCTGGAGCAGCGAAGCCTCCGCATCCGATAACGCCTGACGAATCGCCGGGACTTGATTTAAAGAGCGGCGGAGGGCGACGAGGTCGCGCGGGGTGGCCGTCCCCAGGTTGATGCGCCCGACGAGGCGTTCGAGGTCGGAGACATCTTTGAGAAGCGTGCGCGCGCGGTCGCGGCGCATCTGCGAGCGGTGCAGGTCTTCGACGGCCGAGAGGCGCGCCTCGATCTCCCCGCGTCGAACCGAAGGGCGGAGCATCCACGAGCGCAGGAGGCGCGCGCCCATGCCCGTGACGGTCGCGTCGAGCACGTTGAGGAGGGAGGCGCCTCGTCCGCCGCCCTGCGACTCGACGAGTTCGAGGTTGCGGCAGGTGACGGTGTCGATGACGAGGTGGTCGTGCGTCTCGAAGAAGCCGAGGTCGGTGACGTGCGCGGCCGCCGCGCGCTGCGTCTCGCGCGCGTAGCGCAGGCACGCGCCCGCGGCGGCGACGGCCGCGACCTTGCCCGCGAGGCCGTAGCCTTCGAGCGTGCGCGCGCCGAACTGTTCGAGGAGCAGGGAGGCGCAAGAGGTCGGCTCCCACAGCCAGTCTTCTAAAGGCGTGAGCGGCAGCCCCTCGCCCCTCGTCGCGGCGTGCTCGGCCGGCGTGATGCGCGCGACGGGCGTCTCGTCCGCATCCCTTTCAACAATTTCGAGCGGGAGCGGCGCGGTATGCGTTGTGGCGCCCGCGTATGCCTCTTTCACGAGCGGCGCGAGCGAGCGCGGGAAGAGCAGCTCGCGCGGCGCGTAAGATTCAACGTCCGCGCGCACGCGCGCCCAGGCGTCGGGGCCTGAGACTTCCGTGCAGCGGAAGTCGCCGGTCGAGAGGTCGAGGAAGGCCGCGCCGTACGTGTCGCCAGCGCCGCAGAGCGCCGCGAGGTAGACGGACTCTTTGGCTTCGACGAGGTGCGGGTCGATGGCCGTGCCGGGCGTGATGACGCGCACGACCTCTCGGCGGACGAGCTTCTTCGCCTTCGAAGGGTCTTCGGTCTGCTCGCAGATGGCGACGCGGTAGCCCTTGCGGATGAGGCGCGCGACGTAGCCCGCGACGGCGTGGTGCGGGACGCCGCACATCGGGACGGGCTGGCCGCGCTCTTTGTGGCGCGCGGTGAGCGTGATCTCAAGCTCGCGCGCGCCGGTGATGGCGTCCTCGAAGAACAGCTCGTAGAAGTCCCCGAGGCGGAAGAAGAGGAGCGCGCCCGGGTGCTGCCGCTTAAGCTCCTGGTACTGCCGCAGCATCGGCGTCAGCGCTGAGTTCGTCGTCGTCATGTCCGTGAAAGTGCCTGCGAGAAGGGCGGATGTTCTCGACCGCAGGTTCGGGCGTCAAAGCTACCACAGAAGGCTGGGACATGCACGAACGCCGGGCGGGCGGGCGGGGTAAAAACCTCACCTGTTCGGGATAAAACTGTGACAGCGTTGCGGGAGAGTTCGGCGTCCGAGAGGGCCGAGAGAGTTCCCGTTGATGAGTCTGAGCTTACAGGTGGCCGTGCTCTTCGTGCTCGCGATCCCCGTCGCGTGCGTCGCCTGGACGGTGACGCACGAGGAGGTCTTCCGCGAGCCGCGGGAGTTCTGCGTGAATCGAAGCAAGGCGTGCCGGCGCTGGTACGAGAGGAAGTTCTTCTACCTCTTCACGTGCGAATACTGTTTCAGCCACTACGTCACCATCTTCTTCCTCTTCGTCACGCGCTACAAGCTGCTCTACGAGGACTGGCGCGGCTACCTCGTCGGCGGCTTCGCACTCGTCTGGGTCGCCAACCAGTACATGAGCCTCTACAACCGCCTCCGCCTCGACATCAAGAGCGAGAAGATCGAGACGAGCATTAAAGAGAAGGTGGCGGAGAAGGTGAGGGAAGGCCGTGAACCGTGAACCGTAAACCGTGACAAGAAGGAAGCAGCTCTTAACTCGTCACGGTTCACGGTTCACGCTTCGGCGCTCAGCCGAAGAAGACTTCGGCGACGTGGTAGACCTCTTCGTCGAGCTGCTTGATGCGGCGGACGGCGTCGTCGAGGGGGACGGTGATGACCTTGTTGCAGCGCAGCGCGGCCATCTGGCCCCACTGCTTCTCCAAGACCATCTCGAAGGCTTTGACGCCGAAGCGCGTGGCGAGGACGCGGTCGAAGGCGGAGGGCGAGCCGCCGCGCTGGACGTAACCGAGGTTGGCGTGGCGCGTCTCTATCCCCGTGTGGCGCTCGATCTCGACGGCGAGGTGGAAGCCGATGCCGCCGAGCCGCCCCTGGCGGTAGATTTGCGAGGTCGCCGCCTCGTCGAGGAAGTTCTCTTCGGGGTGCGGGTGCGCGTCCTCGGCGACGACGATGATGGAGAAGGCGCTGCCCTGCATCTCGCGGTGGCGGAGCAGCTCGCAGATGCGCGTGAGGCGGAAGGGGTGCTCGGGGACGAGGATCACGTCGGCGCCGCCCGCGATCCCGCCGTAGGCGGCGATCCAGCCGGCGTGGCGCCCCATCACCTCGATGACCATCACGCGGTGGTGCGACTCGGCCGTCGAGTGCAGACGGTCTACGGCCTCCATCACGGTGTTGACCGCCGTGTCGAAGCCGAAGGGGAAGTCCGTCCCGTCGAGGTCGTTGTCGATGGTCTTGGGGATGCCGACGAGCGGCAGCCGGTGCTCGTGCCACATGTCGCGCGCGGCGCGGAGCGTCCCCTCGCCGCCGCAGACGATGAGCGCGTCGAGCCCGTGCCGCTCCCAGGTGGCGCGGATGCGCGCGGGGTAGTCGGCGCCGTCCTGCGGGTTGGTGCGCGAGGTGCCGAGGATGGTGCCGCCGCGCGGGAGGATGCCGATGACGGAGTTGCGCGCGAGCGGCTGGATGTCGTCTTCGATGAGGCCGCGCCAGCCGTTCATCACGCCGAGGACTTCGGCCCCCTCGGCGTGCGTCGAGCGGCGCACGACGGCGCGGATGACCGCGTTCAAGCCCGGCGCGTCGCCGCCCCCCGTCAGAATTCCTACGCGTAGACCCATCGAAACACCCTCGAACCCCCTCGGCAGGAACGTATGAATTGATTTGGTTTGCTGACCACGCCTATAATCTCGCGACAAATCGGGCGTGTCAAACAACACAAATTTTACGGACGGGGGAGCGCCGGCCGGCGGCGGGGTGTACGGGGTGGATTCGGAGAGAGAACTGCTGACGCTGGGCGTCGATACTTCCACGGAGCGCAGGAGCGTCGCGCTGCTGCGGGGCGGGCGCGTGCTCGCGGAGACTTCGAGCGGGCTGCGCGAGGGCGGCTCGGCGAACCTCCTCGCAGACATCGACCGCGTGCTCGGGTCGGCCGGCGTGAAGTTGAAGGAGGTCGGGCTGTACGCCGCCGCGGTGGGGCCTGGGAGTTTCACGGGCCTGCGCTCCGGGCTCGCGACCGTCAAGGGGCTCGCGCTGACGCTGGGGAAGCCTGCGTTCGGCGTGCAGACGCTCCACGCCCTCGCCTACTGCGTCCGGCCCGCCAGGCGCGTCGTGTCGCTCATCCCGGCGGGGCGCGGCGAAGTCTTCGCGCAATTGCTGTCGGTTTCGGCCGAAGGCGTCGTGAACGAACTCGAAAGCCCCACGCACCTGCCGCCCGCGCGCCTGTTGGAGACGTTGGCGGGGCTCGGCGGCGGGTTGAAGTGGACGGGGGGCGGCGCCCTCAAATTCCTTGAAATGATTCGTGAGCGGGCGGAGTCTGCGGGGATTAAGTTCGAAGGGCCGGGCGCGCCCGGCGCAGAGTCGGAAGGGGTCTGGGCGGTGTTGCCGGCCGAAGAGGCGCTCGCCAAAAGCGTCGCGGAGATGGCCCGGGCGGCGTACGTCTCGGGGGCGGGCGCGGGGGGGCTGACCGCCGTCTACGTCAGGCCGTCGGACGCGGAGCTGAAGGGTGTATGTCACGCGCAGAACTGAGGGTCGAGTTGGAGGGGGCCGGGTGCGTCATCGTCCCGATGACCGAGCACGACCTTTTGGAGGTCGTCGAGATAGAGGAGACGACGGGGCTCAGCCAGTGGGGCTGGGAGGCGTACCGCGCGGAGCTTGAAAAGCAGGAGGCCGTCATGCTCGTCGCCAGGCGCAACGCGCGGGACGCCTTGACCGGGCGCGGCCTGGGCGGCTACATCGCCGCGCGCATCAACGCCGACGAGCTGCACGTCAACAACATAGGGGTCTGGCCCGAGTCGCGCCGGCGCGGGGTCGGCGGCGCGCTGCTCGGGGCGGCTTTGGAGGCGGCGGCGCGGCGCGGCGCGTTCGAGGCGGTGCTGGAGGTGCGGGCCGGCAACCTGCCGGCGCAGAGGATGTACGAGCGCTTCGGCTTCCGCGTCGTCGGCCACCGCAAGAACTATTACAGGGAGCCGGCCGAAGACGCGAAAATAATGACGAGGCGTCTGGCACCAGCCGCTTGATACGGGTTGGGAATTGGGCTAACATTTTCGCACCGGAACGGCCGCGCGGAGACAGAGGTGAGGGTCGGCGCGCGGCCGCTCGAACACAACACTCTAGGCATCTGAAAGGAGAACTCTCCGCTATGGAAACGACCAACACGGACAGCCTGAAGGAGCAGTTGATCGCTGTCGATCCGGAGTTCCGGGAACTGGCGCGCGAGCACGGGCGCTACGAGCAGCGCCTGAGCGAGCTTTCCTCGCTCCAGTACCCGAGCGACGAGGAGCAGCTTGAAGAGGTCACGCTCAAGAAGAAGAAGCTGGCCGTGAAGGATCAGATGCAATCAATCATTCTTAAACACCAGAACGCGGGGAGCACGGCGCACTAGGCGCGCCCTTTGGGCACTCCCAAAGCATGTCTGGAGACGGGGGACGCTTCAAAGCTTGTTGGGCGCCCCCGTTTCCTTTAGACGGAAAATGATTCGAAGGCGCGCGCGGCGCGCCTTTCGAAGGGGTGAGAGATGGTCAAAGAAGGCTACCCGTGGGTTCTCGTCCCGCTCCTGGCGGGGTTGGGGGCGGGGCTGCTCTACCTGTTCTGGCCGGCGCTGCCGCTGCTGGCGCTCGCCGTCGTGCTGCTGCTGCTGGCGGCCTTCATGGCCTACTTCTTCCGCGACCCGCAACGCGCGGTGCCGGCGGAGGCGGGGCTCGTCGTCTCGCCCGCGGACGGCAAGGTGACCCGCATCGAGAGACTCGCGGGGAACGGCGCGGACTCGCCGACCGTCGTCAGCATCTTCCTCTCGCCCTTCGACGTGCACGTCAACCGCGCCCCCATCGCGGGCGAAGTCATCGACGTGACCTACACGAAGGGGCGTTTCATCGCGGCCACGAGCGACAACGCGAGCCTCGTCAACGAGCAGAACGCGCTGACGATCAAGGGCGAGCGGATGACCGTGGTCTGCAAACAGATCGCGGGCGTCCTCGCGCGCCGGATCGTCTGCTGGAAGCGCCCCGGCGACAGCCTCGGGCTGGGCGAGCGTTTCGGCCTCATCAAGTTCGGGTCGCGGACGGACTTGGTGCTGCCCCGTGGGGTCGAAGTTTCGGTCAAGGTGGGCCAGCGCGTGAGCGGCGGCGTGACGGTGATAGGGAGGTTCCTCGATGGCGAGTGAAGCGAAGGGCTCTGTGCAGGCCCCGTCGGAAGAGGTGAGGGAGCGGCGCGGCATCAGGAAGGGGCTCTACATCCTGCCCTCCGCCTTCACGGCCGCCAACATCGGCATGGGCTACTTCGCGGTCATGGCCGCGCTCCGAGGCTTCCAGATGCTGGACGGGGTCTCCCTGGGCCAGCCCCTGGTGGGGGAGGCGGCGCAGAAGATCGCGGCCGCCACCATGCATTTCGACAACGCCTCGCGCGCCATCGGCTGGGCGATTCTGTTCGACACGCTCGACGGCAGGATCGCGCGGCTGACGAAGACGACGACGGAGATCGGCATCCAGTTCGACTCGATAGCGGACGTGCTCACCTTCGGCATCGCGCCCGCCGTGCTCGTCTACGCCTGGGGCTACGGCTCGACGTTCGCCGACGGCAGCCAGCTCCACAAGCTCGGTTGGTTCCTCTCCTTCATGTTCCTCATCTGCGGCGCCCTGAGGCTGGCGAGGTTTAACGTGCAGGCCACGCGCCCCCGCCCGCTCGCGGAGGGGAGCGCGAAGGTCGATAAGAAGAGTTTTCTGGGGCTCCCGATCCCCGCGGCGGCGGGGCTGCTCGCGGCGCTCATACATTTCGCCCCGCGCCCTCTGCTCACGTACGGGGGCGATTACGCGCCCCTCTACGCGAGCCTCCTGATGGGGGTGGTGGCGGTGCTCGGGGCGCTGATGGTGAGCACCATACGCTATTCCAGCTTCAAGACGCTCGGGGCGGGGAAGCGCAGTACGATCATGGTGATGCCCATCATCGCCGCCGTCGGGATGCTCGTCTGGCTCTTCTCTCGTTACGTCCTTCTGACGATAGTCCTCATTTACGTCCTGCACGGAATCATTTTCCGCATCTTTGCGCTCTTCCGTTCGCGCCCCGCCGAGGAGTGAGGTGCTTCGCCGAGCGCGCGCCTCATTGCGGCGGGTTAGACGTCTGCGCGTTGTTCGTGAGCGCCATCAAACCTTCCCGGGTCGTCAATAAAAGCGCGTCCGCTGAGAGCAGCGGCGCGGCCTCCGTGTTGTTATCCTCGCCGACGTAGATGCTGTTAACTTTCTTACCGTCCGCCAGATTGAGCACCACGCACTCGTCGCCGACCAAAGGCGCGAGCAGCACCTGGTTCTTCAGCACGAGGGGCGGGGCTGTGACCCTGCCCGCCAACTGCCTTTTCCAGATTTTCGCCCCGTTCTGTGGCGAGAGGCAGTAGACGAAATTATCCAGGGAGGTTGCCAGCACCCACCTCTCACCCGCCAGGACGGCCTGTATCGCGGCCCCCGCCCGCACACGCCACCTGAGGCGCCCGTTCGTCCTGTCGATTGCGTAGACAAACCCGTCCGCGGCACCCGCGTAAACCATGCTGCCGTAGACGGCGACCGGCGCACTCAAAGCTTTCCGCGTCCGATAACGCCAGAGAGTTCTCCCGCTCTCCGGTTCGATGGAGATGATGTCCCCGTAAGTGTCGCTGGCATAAAGCGTTTCGTCGTCGAGTAGGTTTAAGGTGGTGAAAGGTGAAGAGTTGTACTTAATCCACTTGATCTCGCCCGTCTCCTTTTTGAGGACATAGAGGCGCCCGTCGGAAGAGGTGACGAAAAGGTTCTGTGTATTCAAATTAATGATTCCTCTGACGGGGGAGGGCAGGGTGCGCATCCAGGAGGTCAGACCGCTCTGACGGCTCAAGGCGCGCAGGACGCCCGTGGCCTGCGGGTAGATCGATTTGGGCGTCGGAAGACTCTCCGAGGCAACGTAGACGTTTCTGTTATCAACCGCGGGCGAGGCAGACAGGGCTCCACCGACATCGCTCCTCCAGACGAGACCCCCGTCGGACAGCCCCACAGAAACGATGGAGCCGTTATCCAGCGGCATGTATGCGCGTTCGTTATCCGCGGCGGGCGTGAGATTTGTTACGGATTCCGTTTTAAAGAGCCAACGGACGTATACGGGTCGCGCCAGGTCGGTCAAATTCTGCCCCGACGCCGGGACTGATAATATTGCCAGCAATAGCGTTAAAGGGAGGAGTGTCTCCGTAAATTTTATCAAGTTGCTTCGGATAACTCCGGAGGCCGTCTTTACTCTCATTTGTTTTTGATGAAAGCCTGTCCAGTATTGGCTAATAACAATTCGACAAACTATAATCGCGCGCGAACCAATGAGCCACACGTGCGGTGGGCTTTAGTCTACGGAGGAGGCCGGCTTTTGAGCAAGCAACCCGCGCCACACGACACCATCCTGATACTAGACTTCGGTTCTCAATACACCCAATTGATCGCCAGGCGGGTGAGGGAATCCAACGTCTATTGCGAGATTTTGCCTTTCGACACGCCGAAAGAGGTAATACTGGCACGGGAGCCGAAGGGGATTATCCTTTCGGGCGGACCGGCCTCGGTTTATGACGCGGACGCGCCCAAACTCTCCTACGACCTGCACGACCTCTTACGATGTCCGGTTCTGGGTATCTGCTACGGCTTACAGGTGATCGCCTCGGAACTGGGTGGGGAGGTGCGCCCCTCTGCGAACAGGGAGTACGGGTACGCACGCCTCCTCGTCGCCGACCAGAACAGCCCTCTTTTCAAAGGCTTACCGGCCGAGATGGACGTTTGGATGAGCCACGGCGACCACATCATCAGCGTTCCGGAGGGCATTCACGTCACGGCCAGGACGGCCGATGCGCTTAACGCTTTTGAGGGTTTAAGCGGCCGCATATACGGCGTCCAGTTTCACCCGGAAGTGGCGCATACGCCCTTCGGGAAGGAGATTCTGCAAAACTTTATCTATAGAGTTTGTGAGGCGCAGGCGGACTGGTCGCCGCAGTCGATTATCGGCGAGCAGGTCGCCAAAATTCGCAGTCAGGTCGGCGCGGAGAAGGTCATCTGCGGGCTCTCGGGCGGGGTGGATTCGACGGTCGCGGCGGCGCTCGTGCACGAGGCGATTGGCGAACAGCAGACCTGCATCTTCGTGGACACGGGGCTTCTCAAGGAGGGGGAATTCGAAACCACGCGCGCTCTGTTTCGGCAGAAGATGAGTCTCAACGTCGTCGGCGTAAAGGCCGCGGACGAGTTCCTCGGCGCGCTGAAGGGCGTGGCCGATCCGGAGGAGAAGCGACGGATCATCGGCAGGGTTTTTATAGAGATTTTCGAGAGGGAAGCGAAGAGACTTGGTGGGGTTAAATATCTAGTCCAGGGTACTTTATACCCGGACGTGATCGAGTCCGTCTCCGTCCGCGGCCCTTCGGCCGTTATCAAAAGCCACCATAACGTGGGGGGCTTGCCCGAGCGTATGAACCTGACGCTCATCGAACCGCTCAGAGAACTCTTTAAAGATGAGGTTCGAACGATTGGCAGAGACCTGGGGATACCTGAGGATTTCCTGCGTAGACATCCTTTCCCCGGCCCCGGTTTCGCCGTCAGGATTCTGGGTGAGGTTACCGAAGAGCATCTGAGATTGCTCCGGGCGGCCGATCTGATAATCGAGGAGGAGCTGAAACTCGCACAACTGTATGACAGTGTCTGGCAGGCGTTCCCCGTGCTTTTACCGGTTTCGACGGTGGGCGTGATGGGCGATTTCAGGACGTACGAGCGCGTGCTGGCGATTCGGGCGGTAACGAGCGTCGATGGAATGACGGCCGACTGGGCGCGGCTCCCGCACGATGTCTTAGGGCGCATCTCCACACGCCTCATCTCTGAGGTGAGGGGCATCAACCGCGTAGTTTTTGACGTAAGTTCAAAGCCGCCGAGCACGATTGAGTGGGAGTAGACAAGGCCGCCTCCGCTTAACGATTTAAGCCCTTTCTTATTAAGAAAGGGCTTAAATCGTTAAGCGGAGGCGGCCGGGAGACAGCTCTTGGCAGAACTTTATCTCCTGACCCGTATCAATTCTGATAAACTAAGGGCACAGAGGGTTATAAATGAGTAAGTTGAGCGTCCACATTGAGACTTTCGGCTGCCAGATGAATGTGTCCGACTCGGAGCAGGTAGCCACGAAACTCCGCGAGCACGGGTTTGAGTTAGCTGATGCCGACGCTTCCGCCGATGTCATTCTTCTTAACACCTGTTCGATACGGGAAAAGGCTGAGCAGAAAGTATTTCGGAGAGTGAATGAGATCAAGCGCGGGCGCGCCGGGCGTCAGCCCTTAGTGGGTGTGTTGGGGTGCGTCGCGCAGCTCGAAGGCGAATCTATTTTCAACAGCTCCCCTTCCGTGCAACTGGTGGCAGGCACCGGGGCCGCGGACAGGATTCCGAGTCTTTTAGACCGTGTGAGGGGGGGCGAAAGTCGTGTCATCGATCTGGGCGGACGTGAGGAGGGGGCGGATTTTGAAATCTCACCTGCCGTCCGCCACTCGAAGCACGTCGCCTTCGTCCCGATTATCGAAGGGTGTAATAAGTTTTGTACCTATTGTATCGTGCCTTATTCACGCGGTCGCGAACGGAGCCGCACGGCCTTTGAGATCGTCGAAGATGTCGAGAAGCTTAGGGCCGACGGTTTCAAGGAAGTACAGCTCATAGGGCAGAACGTCAACAGTTATCGTCCAAGGGTTGAGAAAGGACTGGAGGGTTTCTCCGGGGCCACGCCTTTTTCGAGGCTTCTACGTGCGGTCGCCTCGACCGGCATGACTCGCGTAAAGTTTACGACCTCCTTCCCCAGGGACTTTCACGCGGACATCGTCAAGGCGATAGAGGAGTACGAGAACCTTTGTAACTGGGTGCATCTGCCCGTACAGTCAGGTAATAATCGAATTTTGCGTGCGATGCGCAGGGGGCATAAGGTCGAGGAGTATCTGGAGAGAGTTGCGGCCGTCAAGAACTCGCGCAGAGAAATCTCGCTCACGAGTGACATAATAGTAGGGTTCCCGGGTGAGACGGACGAGGAGTTCGAGGACACTTTAAGGCTGGCAGAAAAGTGCGAGTTTCATGGCCTGTATATCTTCAAATATTCAGAGAGGCGCGGCACTCCCGCCGCCAGGTTAAAGGACGACGTCACAAAGGACGAGAAGACTCGACGCTTTCTCTCCCTCGAAAACTTGCAAATGGCAATACAAAGTAAGGTTTACAAGGATTATGTTGGTAGAATGGTTGAGGTGCTGGCCGAAGGCTTCAGTGCAAGATCCGACAGCGACCTCAAAGGCCATACGACCTGTAATAAAGTAGTAAATTTCGCCGCCAGTCCTGAGTTCATAGGAAAGGTCGTAAGGGTTCGTGTAACGGAGGCGAAGGCGCATAGCCTTTTCGGCCAACTTCTGTAAAAAATTAGAAGCGCTTAGAGGGTTCTATGGAGATCGAAGTTAAAATAAGAGGGTTAATGATGGACCCGAGCAGCGGAACTCCTATCATTATTCTCAAAGACATCAACAGCGAGACCATGTTACCCATCTGGGTCGGTGCGTACGAGGCTAACGCCATCGCGCTCGAAATAGAGAAAATCTCTCCTCAGAGACCTATGACGCACGACCTTCTGCGCAACGTCATCCTTGAGATGGGCGCGAGCGTCGAGCGCGTCGTCGTCACAGAGCTGCGTGACAACACCTTCTTCGCGACGATCAACATGAAGGACAGGGGGGGCGAGTCCGTCTTGATCGACGCACGCCCTTCCGACGCCATCGCCCTGGCCCTGCGGGTCGATTGCCCGATCTTTGTGAACGAAGAGGTGATCAGGGCCTCTCGTAATACCGTCGCGAGCGGGGAGGAGGAGAGCGTTTCGGGCTCCGAAGATGAATGGCCCGATGTAATCGGCGAGGCCGGCGACCTGCCGATGTAGTTCTTAAATCTTCTGACCGGGACAACCTTCTTTGAGCACCGTCATCGCAATAGCCAATCAGAAGGGCGGGGTCGGGAAGACCACGACCACGATCAATCTCGCCGCCGCCTTCGCACAGCGCGGACAACGCGTACTCCTGCTCGACCTGGATCCGCAGGGCAATAGCTCCATCTCCTTCCTGGATCCGCGTTCGATAGCCGCCTCGGCCTACGAGATGATGGTGGACGGGCAGGAGGATCTCTCCGTCTACACGTACCCGACGGCCGTCGGGGGTCTGGAGATAATTCCTGCGAGGATAAGTCTGGCGAAGCTTGAATCAAAGCTGGTGGGCGATTTCGACGCGCCGTTTCGTCTGAAGGATCGTTTGGAGCGTGTCGCGGGGCGCTACGATACGATCTTCATCGACACGCCGCCGACTCTGGGTCTGATAACGGTGAACGCACTGGTCGCCTCCACACACGTCTTAATCCCTATACAATCCTCTTTCTACGCGCTCGAAGGGACGGATGATCTCCTTGAGACGATTGAGAAGGTCAAAGCACGCCCCAACCCGAACCTGCGTGTACTGGGTGTGCTCGTGACTCTTTTCGATAAGCGGACGACCCTGGCGAGGGAAGTGTACGAACAGATCCGAAGCGTCTTCGGGCAGCAGGTCTTCGAGACGGTTATAACCAAGAGCGTGCGTTTGGAAGAGGCCCCTGCGTACAAGGAATCGATCTTCACGTTTGCGCCGCAATCGACCGGCGCCAGCGAATATTCAAAACTTTGTGAAGAGGTGATGCAGCGTGTCTAGAAGAGGACTCCCTGCGGGAATACGTATGAGGCACGATGCGCATTACGTAGAGGAACTGTCGAGCCAGAGCCCGACGACCATCGGCCGACTGATTGCGTTGGAGGCTCTCGACCCGAATCCCGAGCAGCCGCGCGTAGAGATCGGTGATTTGACGGAACTGACCATCTCCATCAAGGAGAAGGGCGTTTTAGAGCCGCTCCTCGTGAAGCCGACCCGGCAGAAGGGGCGGTGGATGATCATCGCGGGGGAGCGTAGGTGGCGCGCCGCACAGGCGGCGGGTCTGAGGGAAGTTCCATGCGTAGAGATGGACGTTGACGAGGCGGCCGTCGCGGAGATCGCGCTCATAGAGAATATGCAGCGGAAGGATTTGACGCCCTGGGAGGAGGCTGACGGGCTTGCGGCCCTCTGTCAACGGTACGGTTACACGCACGAGGATGTCTCCAGGAAGGTCGGGAAGAGCCGGACTACCGTCACGGAGGCCATCGCGCTGGCGGCAATACCTGAGGAGATACGTGAAGAATGTCGGCGCGCCGACATCAACGTTAAGTCTCTGCTCTTACAGATCGTCAGGCAGCCCGACACCGGGATGATGCGTCAGGCGATCAGCGCCCTTGCCAATAAAGAGTTTACGAGGGATGAGGCGCGTGCGTTGATTCGAGAGCGAAAGTTCAAGGAGGGGCATAAGGAAGGAAACGCGGACGCCTCTAAGCCCTTTACGTTCAAATATCAACTGCCTACACCTAACGTAAAAGTTGAACTGAAATTCCGGAAGGCAGAGGTGGAGAAGAGTGAGATTATAGAGGCCCTCAAATCGCTCTTAAAGGAGTTGGAGAACTCTTAGGATGCTCGCGCCGCCTTCTTCTGCTACATGTTTTCGGTGCTAGGAGTTTCGCCCGCCCTTTTTTGCCCTCCGCTGTAGACTCTGTGCCCAACGTTCGAAGGTCGGCTGGAGCGGTTTGAAGAGTCTTGCGCGAAATGTGTGCTCCTGCTCATTCCACTTCTTCAGATGTCTCTCCGTGTAGGTTCTAATGGAGGATTCCAGTTGGCCTTTTTTCACGGAGTGGCGCAGCGTCAAGTAATGATGCTGGCCGACAAGTGAGAAGATGACGGCGGCCATGTTTGCTTTAAAAGAGAGTCTAGGGATGAGCCTTTTGTGTAGAGGCGCATCCTTCGGGAGGAGCACGTCGAGCGCCACCTCAATCCATGCGGGCTGCGAACCCTGTCGTGGGTGATAGAGGCCCGGCAGCTTTGTTTGCTTCAACTGCGTGTTGCGTAGCCTGGGGTCGGAGATCGAATCGACCAGGCGCAGGCGTTCGAGCCCCCTCAGGTGCTCCTTGGGGAGGGTGGACAGAATTTTTCTGATGTTAGCATCTGTCCCGGATGGTAGCTTCTGACGGCTGGAACTATTTTCTATTTTATTAACCATGAGCACAAAGCATCCGAAAAGGGTTCTGTTTAGAGTTGTAAAGAAGAAAGGGTAATTTTGCAAGCGGAGCTCATTCGAGCCGGGAGGGGAATAATTATCTCAGGCCATAAAGGCAGAAAAGACAGATAGACCTTGAGTCCGATAATGAATCTTATGTCTTGCACTCTTAGAAGGCTGTGTAGAAGGGGCTCCTGCAAATCCAAACTAAAATTCGCCTGCCGTTTTCGCCTGGCGTCCAGACAGAACAGATTAAAACCCTCGGTTCCTTGACATCGTTCGACGCGTGTTGCTACATTACGCGTTCTTTTGTCCCGAGCTACTCTTTCCAGACAGACCACAGGAGGCATTTAGCAATTGAGCAACTCCGGCAGTTACCTTTTCACCTCTGAATCCGTTACAGAAGGCCACCCTGATAAGATAGCCGACCAAATTTCTGACGCAGTCCTCGACGCAGTCCTTTCAGAGGATAGCAAAGGACGCGTCGCCTGCGAGACGCTCGTCACGACGGGCTTGGTCGTAATTGCCGGCGAGATCACGACGAACGCACAGATCGACTTCTCGCAAGTGGCACGTGAAACCGTTAGAGAAATAGGTTATACGCGGGCCAAATACGGTTTCGATTGTGACACTTGTGCAGTCCTGACGGCGGTCGATAAACAGTCCCCGGACATCGCAATGGGTGTCGATACGGGCGGCGCGGGCGATCAGGGGCTCATGTTCGGTTTCGCCTGTAACGAGACGTCGGAGTTGATGCCCCTCCCGATCCAACTGGCCCACAAACTCTCTCGGAGGCTGGCGGAGGCCAGGCGTTCGGGTGCGCTCCCGTACCTGCGTCCCGACGGCAAATCCCAGGTCACGGTCGAGTACAGGGACGGTCGCCCTTTCCGCATCGACGCCGTCGTCATCTCCACGCAGCACTCCCCGGACGTCTCCAACGAGCAGCTGCGCACAGAGATCGAAGAGCAAGTTATACGCGCGACAGTCCCCGTCGAGCTGCTCGATAAGACTACAAAATATCACATCAATCCCACCGGACGCTTCGTCGTGGGAGGCCCGCAGGGCGACGCGGGGCTGACAGGAAGAAAGATCATCGTCGATACGTACGGCGGGTACGCGCCGCACGGGGGCGGTGCATTCTCCGGTAAAGACCCGACCAAGGTTGATCGCTCCGCCGCTTACATGGCTCGCTACATCGCCAAGAACATCGTGGGCGCAGGACTCGCCGAACGCTGCCTTGTGCAGCTGGCCTACGCCATCGGCGTCGCGGAACCCGTCTCCGTCCTCGTAGACACGGGCGGCACAGGGCGCGTGAGCGAGTCCGACCTCTCGAACCTCGTGCGTGAACACTTCAACCTGACCCCGCACGGCATCATCGAGACTCTCAAGCTAAGGCGGCCAATATATAGACAGACGGCAGCTTACGGGCATTTCGGCCGTGACGAAGAGGGCTTTAGCTGGGAGCTTACCGACCGCGCTCAGGAGTTGCGCGAAGCCGCAAAAATCTAACCCCTGCTAAAAGATCAACGATTCCCCGAAGGTAAAAAATGAGCACAAAAAGCGCCGCAGAGTTCGACATAAAGGATATAGGTCTGGCCGCAGAGGGCAAGAAGCGCATCGAGTGGGCCGAGCGCGAGATGCCTGTCCTGCGCCTGATACGGGAGAAATTCGCCTCCGAGAGGCCACTTGAGGGGGTACGCCTAGTCGCCTGCGCGCACGTGACGACGGAGACCGCGAACCTCGTGAGAACCCTCCAGGCGGGTGGCGCCGAGTCGATTCTGATCGCGTCGAACCCCCTCTCCACACAGGACGACGTGGCGGCCTCGCTCGTCGCGGACTGGGGCGTCCCCGTCTTCGCAATCAAAGGGGAGTCCACGGAGACATACAACAGGCACGTGCGCACGGCCCTCGACTCACGCCCGCAGATCATCATCGACGACGGCTCGGACGTCGTCGCCACACTCCTCAAGGAGCGCGGCGAACAGAAGCAAGAGATCATAGGGACGACCGAGGAGACCACGACCGGCATCGTGCGCCTACAGGCGATGGAACTGGCGGGCGTCCTCCCCTTCCCCTCCATCGCCGTGAATAACGCGCAGACCAAGCACTTCTTCGACAACCGCTACGGCACAGGACAGTCCACCATCGACGGCATCATACGCGCCACGAACATCCTCCTGGCCGGCAGAACCGTCGTCGTCGTCGGCTACGGCTGGTGCGGTAAGGGCGTCTCGATGCGCGCGCGGGGCCTCGGCGCAAACGTGGTCGTCACGGAGATCAACCCCATCAAGGCCATAGAGGCTGTGATGGACGGCTTCCGCGTGATGCCCATGAACGAAGCCAGCGCCATCGGCGACGTCTTCATCACCGTCACAGGAAACAGGCACGTCATCGACGGCTCACACTTCGCCAGGATGAAGGACGGTGCGGTCGTCTGCAACAGCGGCCACTTCGACCTGGAGCTGAACCTCGTCGCGCTGCGAGAGATGTCGAAGCCCCCCGCCACCCTACGCCCCTTCGTGGAAGAGTACGTCGTGAACGAGACAGGGAGCCGAGTCATAGTCCTCGGGGAGGGCCGCCTCATCAACCTCGCGGCGGCGGAGGGGCACCCGGCCAGCGTCATGGACATGAGCTTCGCGAACCAGGCGCTTTCGGCCGAGTACCTGGTCAAGCGCAGGGGGGAACTCAAGCCGGGCGTGCACACGCTCCCGGAGGAGGTCGATACGGAGATCGCCGGCCTCAAGCTGAAGGCGCTCGGGATCAGCATCGATACACTCACCCCTGAGCAGGTCGAGTACCTCTCCAGCTGGGAGACGGGAACCTAGGGCGACTTTAGAAGATTTGAAAAGGGTTTGAAGGGCGGGCCGCGTCATGCACAGGCCCGCCCTTCGTGTTTCCGAAGGCGTTTTCTCGACTCCGCCTCATCATCTCAGGTTCGCGTGCGTGAGAGCATGTAGAGCCCCGCGGCGGAGAAGAGCGCGGGCGGCGCCCAGGCCGCGAGAGAGGTCGAGATGAGGCCGCTCGAACCCACCTGCTGGGCCACGCTCATCAACCCCAGGAAGAGTAGGCCGACCCCTATCCCGAAGCAGAGCGCGAGCAGCGTCCCGCGCCGGCCGAAGACGAAGGCGAGGGGGGAGCCGACGAGAATCATGACGAGCGGCAGGAAGGGCTCGACGAGCCGCCGCTGGAGCGCGACGGCGAGCGGCTGCACGTTCACCCCGCGCTCCTTAAGCGCTTTTATGTAAGCGCTTAAGTCCTGGAAGCTGAACTCCATCGGGCGGTTAAGACCGGAGTTGAAAGCCTCAAAGGCCTCGGCCTCGACCGCCACACGCGACTGGTGCGCGTATGTGACCCCCCCGCCGACGAAATCCACCACCTCCGCCTCGCGCATCTCCAGAGTCATGCCGGCGGCCGGCGCGGCGGCCGGCGCCAGGTATATCCTCTCCAGATGCAGTGCCTCCCGGTCGAAATTAAAGACCACGAGGTCGGACAGTTCGCCGCCCGGCCCCGAAGGGCTGTAATTGTATATGCGCCTGGAATCTGCGCTCGCGACCCAGCGGCGCCCCTTCTGCGCCTCCGCCTGCGCCCCGCCGCTCCGAATTACCCCGCGCAGCGCGTTCTGCCTGCGGTTGGCCTCGGGCATGACCTTGTCCTGCAGCAGCCAGACGCACGCGCCGAGGAGCGTCGCGAAAAACAGGCAGGGCAGGATGAAGCGGTAGACGCTCTGCCCGCTCGACCACCAAGCGACCGACTCGTTCCGCCTCGACATCAGTGCGAACGTGACGAGTGAGGAGAGGAGCGCCCCCACGGGCGTCACCGCGAGACACGCGAAGGGCAGAAGGTACAGAAGGTAGCGCAAGACCAACGACGGCGCCGCGCCGTGTGCGGCGATGAACTTGATCAACTCGAAGAGCGTGAAGATCAGGAAGATCGAGACCAGCGCCGAGACGATCAACAGAAAGTTGGCCGCCAGAGATTTAAAGATGCTCTTGTCGAGCAGACCGAGCAGCGCGACGTAACGCCCACGCGCCTTCGCCTCCCTTCCCACTCCCTGTGTCTTGTGCAGCTTACCCGCGGGTCTATAGACGGGGAGCGCGAAGGACCAGCGCCTTGTGAAAAGCAGCAGGAAACCCGCACACACGGCCGTGCAGAAGGCGAGCCAGGAGCCCAAAACAGGCGGGACAGTCCCCGCGCGCCCGAGCTGCTCCCCCGCGAGCGAGAGAAGGTAGTAGAGCAGCATCGCCGTCAGCGAGAGCAGAACCCCTTTCGAGCGCCCCCCGCGCACGACTCTCAGCCCCAGCCCCGCACCAAAAAAGGCGAAAATAATCGGGCAGAGCGAAAGAGTCAGCCTTCTGTGCAGAACGATGTCGGCTTCCCTTCTGTCCGAAGGATCCTTCGAGTTCCGTCTCCTCTCCGAGAGCCCCTCCCAGCCCAGCTCGTCAAGCTCCGGCTCGCGCTCGCGCATGCGCCGCGTGAGAGAGCCCCTCCCGAGGTCTAGGCGCTCGTCCCTCAGGCGCATGTTCGCCGAGCGCTCTATCGTGACGTGCGCCCCCTGCGCGAAGGCTTCGAAGCCGCCCGGCGGCAGCGTCGTCAAAAGCGCGTCCTCCAGCACGAGTTCGGCCTGCTCCCCCGAGAAGTCGAGCCTGCCGCTGCGCGCCGTCACGAGGCGCACTCCCCCTCCCTCCTCCCACTGTATGAAAATCTTCCCCCAGAGCCCCCTCTCTTTATCCCCCTCGCGCACGTATACGACCTTGCCGGGCATCCCCGTGTAGAAGCTCCTCGGCTCGACGGGCGACTCCAGGCGGTACAGGGCCGCCTGGAGCCCTATGTCCCTCAGGTTCTGTGCGGCGACGGGCGAGACAACGAAGGCCATGTAGAAGTTCAGAAGGCTCAGGAGCGCCCCCAGAAACATCAGAGGGGCGATGATCCTGAAAGTCCCTACGCCTGCCGCGCGTATTGCGACCAGCTCGCTGTCCTGCCCGAGCTGTCCGAAACCCGTGGAGGCTCCCACGAGGACCGAGGTCGGAAGCGTGAAGATGAGTATGCTCGGCAGAATGTTCGCGGCCACCTGCAAGGTCAGGTGCATCGGCGTTTCGGTCGAGCCCAAAACCTCCGCGAACTTGGCCGTCTGCTGTATTAAGAGTATTGCGGAGAGGATCGTGAGCGAGAGCAGAACGTAGGGCAAGGCGGCGCCGATTAGATACCCGTCGATGGCTCTCCAAGGTCTGCTCAAAGGGAACTCCGGTTCGGAAACTCTTGCGAAGCTACCGCAAGTCGCGCCAGCTAAATGTGCGAGGCAGACACTTTCCCCGCGCGCGGCTCCCTTTCGAGAGCCCTCCTGACGAGCCTGCGTGAGGTCTCCGCAACGACACGCCTCCCCTCCTCCGAGGCGCCTTCGAAGCTCAGAGACCAGGCCCCAGGGCCTTCTCGACGCGTGGACGAGAGGAGTTCAAAAGCCTCCGCGCCGAGCGTCTGTGCGCCGCCCTTTCGGCAGTTCTGACACCAGATGACGCCCTCGTGCGAGATGTAACGCTGCCCACGGAAGGATTCGCCCAGGGGCGTACCGCAGTCGCCGCAGCTCTTAAAATCGGGCAGAAATCCGGTCAGCCTCAAAATCCAAAGCTCTGTATAGGCGTTGACGGCGGCCGCGCGCCCGGGCGCGCCGGCGAGAAAGTCCACGCACGCGCGTAGCATTTTAAAGAGTTTTTCGTCTGCGTGGTGCGGGGGCGCAAACTCCTTCACCAGTTCGAGGATGTATACGAGCCCCTCGAAGGTTTCGGGGCTCTTCGAGGCCTGGAAGTAGGATTTGACGATCTCCGCGCCCTTGATTGTCACCAGTTCGCGGGTCTCCTTCTCAAAGAAGGTCAAGTGTATGAGTGTGAAGGGCTCGAGGCTCGCCCCGAACTTGCTCTTCAGGCGCCGTGCGCCGCGCGCGACGCCGCGCACGAGCCCTGCCTTCTCCGTCATGCAGAGCACAATCTTGTCCGCGTCGGCCAGTTTAAATGTCTGTAGGACGATGGCCTGAGTTTCGACTAAACCCATTACCTTGTTCGAGTTGGGCGGACGGTGCCTACCAGGGCACGAAGTAGAGCAGCCATGCCAGCGCGAAGCCGACGCAGACGAATTCGAGGAAAATCTTCAGGCCGTAGCGCAGGCGGCCGCCCTCGCCCTCGCGGCCGACGACGCCGAAGACGACCGCGACAAGCAGCGCGAAGAGAACCATCAGAGTAAAGTGTATCAAGCCTTCCTCCCTGCCCTTATGTCGAACGCGTCGAGCGCCAGGATGAGGTTGAGCAGGCCCGAGACCATCAGGAAGACGCTCCCGTACTCGGAAGTGGCCTGTTCCGGCCGCTCGTTCACGGCCAGCCCCGCGAAATTCGAGAGCAGGTAGAGAATCCCAGACCCCATGTCGCAGAGGCCGAAGAGGCTTGAGAGAAGCCCCTCGCCAGTCTCTCTCAGGCCGTAAATGTGCCCCCCGATGGAGACGCCCAGCACGAACATCAGAAGGATCGTCAGGGCACTGGCGACTCCCCTCCAGACGCGGCCCTGCACGAAGTGTCCCAGTCCAGGGACTAGCCAAGCCAGAAAACCGACCAGCCAAGGGCTCATAGCAAAAGTGTCTACTCCTCTCCGTATCTTTGACGCTTCTTCAAAATCTCTTGTCGAACAGTCTCTAACAGAAGTCTCCATAGGTGCGTTATCGGACTCAATCTGCCTTGGGCGTTCTCTGATAATAAAGGCCGAAGGCACAGGGACGGCAGACTCTTCGATTTAGAGCATCTACGACATCCCTCCCGTCGTTGACCCCCTCGCCGCACTCCGCGCAGCTTATACGCCCGCGCGGCCTTCCAGGCATTTCAAACTCATCTAATTCGAGGCGGACAGACTCTATTTTGAAGAGCGCGGACGCGTCCAAATCTCTGTAGGTTAACATCTGCCGCTCCTTCTTACCTACACCTGCCGGGTAGAGCGCGTCCGCCAGCTCCCTCGACTCCTCCTTCGCCGCAATCCTGAAGGCAAGACCCTCGGAAAGGTTCAGAAAAGTCGCCGCGACCTTCCCGTAATTCAGAAACTTGAGACTTCTCTTCCCGAGTCTAACGCTCGTCACCGCGCTGACCGCGTCTGTCACGCAGCGGTCTATCTCCACCCAGACCAGAAGCCTCTTCCGGTCTACGCCGCGCGGGTCTTCTATTCCCGTCAAACGACACCCAAGAACGGCCATTCTAACACCCAGGACCTGGCCCGGGCAGACGTGTCCGTGAAGGCTTCCGCATTCTTCTATTAAAGCATCCAGATTCGCCAGATAATCAGCCTGCATCTTACCTACAGCTCCGGGGAGCTAAGATTCAACTTTAAGGGCCGAACCATCGTTCAAGCTCTTCTTTAATTGTCGGCGCGACGACAAACTTGAGGTTTCAGTTTAACTTCGACTCGCCCCCGCACTAATAAAGAAGATACTTCTGACGTGCCTTTTCAAACTCCGACAGCTCTGCGTGCCAGGAGCGCTCGATATCCTCCAGAGAATCCCCCCTCTCAAAAGAGATTCGTAGACGATCCGTGCCGGATATCACGTCGAACGGGTTCTTATCGTAGACGTACTCGTAAGGCGGCTCCTTCCAACGAAAATCCTCTCCGTAGAGATCAAAAAAGGTCTTCACAACCGCCAGCCCCGTCACGACCGGCCGCAGTCCGAGCCGTTCGAGCACGTGTATCTGCACCCCGCCGCAGGTCACGCCGGCGTGCTTCTGAAAGGTCGGCAGGAAATTGTTGGGGCGGAAACGGACGCCGGGCAGCCCTATCGATTCGAGCTTCCGTGCAAAAGCCCCAGCCTCTACATACGGTGCGCCGACCAGCTCGAAGGGGCGCGTCGTCCCCCTCCCTTCCGAAACCTGCGTGCCTTCGAGGTGTACCGTCCCCGGAAAAACTGTCGCAGAGTCGAGCGTGGGCATGTTCGGGGAAGGCAGAACCCACGGAACGTCCGTCTCGTCAAACCAGAGTTCGCGCGACCAGCCGTCCATCCTCAAGACCTCTAGGTCGCAGCCGATCTCCCAATGCTCGTTGAACATCTTCGAAAGCTCGCCGGCCGTCATCCCGTGACGCGTGGGGATTTGAAACTGCCCCACGAACGACTCGAACCCGGACTCAAGCAGATTTCCCTCGACCGCGACGCCGCCTATAGGGTTCGGACGGTCACAGACTATCACGCGCTTGCCCAGCCTACGCGCCACGCGCATGCAGTTCGCGATGGTGTAGACGAAGGTGTATATGCGGCATCCGACATCCTGTAGGTCGCAGACGATGTCGTCCACCTCCCTCAACATCTCCTCCGTCGGCTCACGCGTCTCGCTGTAGAGCGAGTAGACCGGAAGCCCCGTCTCGACGTCGCGCGTGTGCGGCGTCTCGACCATGTTGTCCTGTACGTCGCCCCTGATTCCGTGCTGCGGGCCGAAGAGTGTCGTCAGGTTCACGCCCTCGACCGACTTGAGCACATCCGCGGAGTGTCTCAACTGATGATCGACCGAAGCCTGATTACAGACCAGCCCGACCCTTCTACCATTTATCAGATCGGCCCGCTCCTTACAGAGCTTTTCGATCCCTAGGACGACCTTTCGCTCACTCTTCAAACTCTTCCCCTCCAACCTTTTAAATAACAATTGCTCACATGCAGCTCAAATTAGCTGCGTTATCGGACGCGAGCGGAAGTCGCGTTGAGAAACGATTTGAAGATGTTGGCCGAGAGCCTGTCTCTCTCCCAGCCTATCTCCGGATGCCACTGCACGCCCAGAGCCCAGCGACCCTCCCTCACATCCTCGACCGCTTCGACCAGCCCGTCCGAACTCCAGGCCGAAGCCTGTAAGCCCTCGCCAATCTGTTCGAGTGCCTGATGATGATGGCTGTTGACCAGGGTCGTGGCCTCCCCTGCAAGGCCCGCCAGGAGGCTCTCAGGCCGTATTTGGACGCGGTGCGAGTGCCTGTCGCGCGGCGCGCCCTGTTCGTGTTTGTGCGCCTTCGGCACTTCGGAGGCGATGTCCTGAATCAGGCTCCCTCCCCTATAGACGTTCCAGACCTGCATCCCGAAACAGATGGCCAGAAGCGGCAGGCGCCTCCCCTCCGCCTCCTTCAAAACGAGCAGGTCGGTCTCGTCCTTCAGAGGATGTACCGGCCCCAGTTTCGCGTGCGGCTCGCGCCCGTAACGCAGAGGGTCTACGTCCGAGGCGCTGCCGGGCAGAAGTACGCCGTCCAGCCGCTCGACAAGTGCCCTAATCAGCTCCGGGTCGGGGATGAGCGGGATGTGTACCGGCACTCCCCCGGCCGCGGCCACCGCCTCGCCGTAGTGCCGCGCGAGGTAGAACCTCTCCGTCTCCAATTCGTGGCGCATCGTGATCCCGATGAGGGGTCTTCCGTTAGCCAAAATCTCTTATCTCCTCCGGGCATTCATGATAACCCAAATCTTCCCGCCTGTCCGTCCGTCCGCGCCCGCACAGAGATTTGAAAGGCACACGCGCCGACTCCGCGTCCCGCTTGACTTCGCTTCTCGCCAGTTTCTATAGTGCTACCCTTACGTTATGAGCCGCCCCGAGAGCAAGATTCGCAGCACCACCATCCTCCTCGTGCGCCGCGGCAACCGCGTCGCGCTCGCGGGCGACGGCCAGGTCACGCTCGGCGACACGGTCATGAAGAGCGGTGCGCGCAAGGTCAGGCGGCTCTACAACGAGAAGATTCTCGCGGGCTTCGCGGGCGCCTCGGCCGACGCCTTCTCCCTCCTCGCGCGCTTCGAGGCGAAGCTCGAACAGTACCACGGGAACCTCGAGCGCGCCGCCGTCGAGCTGAGCAAAGAGTGGCGCACGGACAAGATTCTGCGCCACCTGGAGGCGCTCCTCATCGTCACGGACGAGAAGACTTCCTTCCTCCTCTCGGGCAACGGCGACGTGATCGCGCCCGACGGGGGCGTGCTCGCCATCGGCTCCGGCGGGCCTTACGCGCTCGCGGCGGCGCGCGCGCTCTTAGAGCACACCGAACTCGGGGCGCGGGAGATTGCCGAGCGCGCCCTGCAGATCGCCGGCGAAATCTGCATCTACACGAACCAGAACATCGTCATCGAAGAGATTTAAAACGCCGCGCCGTGCGCCGACTTTAAAACACGAGTTCTTTTGTCAATGGTGATCTACCTTTCAGGCGAAGTCGAAGAGGAGTCGAGGCTCGACGAGATGACCCCGCGGCAGATCGTCGCGGAGCTGGACAAGCACGTCGTCGGGCAGAACGCCGCGAAGCGCGCGGTCGCCATCGCCCTGCGCAACCGCGTCCGCCGGCAGAAGCTCCCGCCCGAGATGGCCGCCGACGTGATGCCCAAGAACATCATCATGATCGGCTCGACCGGCGTCGGCAAGACCGAGATCGCGCGCCGCCTCGCGCGCATGTCCAACTCGCCCTTCCTCAAGGTCGAAGCCTCCAAGTTCACCGAAGTCGGCTACGTCGGCCGCGACGTGGAGAGCATGATCCGCGACCTCACGGAGATCGCCGTGGACATGGTGCGCGAGGAGAAGATCGAGGAGGTCGCCGAGAAGGCCGAGAACAACGCCGAGGAGCGCATCCTCGACCTCCTGCTCCCGCAGCGCTCCCCCTCAAACTTCTACGACTTCGACGCGGACGCCGCCCCGGACGAGGGCGCGTCCGGCGACCGCGACGAACAGTTCCAGAAGACCCGCGAGAAACTGCGCGCGCAGCTGCGCGAGGGCAAGCTCGACAGCCGCCTCGTCGAGATGGAGGTGCGCGAGAAGAGCTTCCCGACCATCGAAGTCGCGGGCCCCCAGGGCGTCGAGGAGATGGGCATCAACATGAAGGACATGCTCGGCAATCTCTTCCAGGGGCGCACCAAGCGGCAGCGCATGCGCGTGGATGAGGCGCTCGAATACCTCATCCAGGAGGAGGAGGAGCGGCTCGTGGACATGGACGCCGTCGCCCGCGCCGCCCTCGAACGGGTCGAGTCCTCGGGCATCATCTTCCTCGACGAGCTGGACAAGATCGCCGGCCGCGAGTCCTCCGGCTCCGGCCCCGACGTCTCGCGCGAGGGCGTGCAGCGCGACCTCCTGCCCATCGTCGAGGGCACGACCGTCAACACGCGCTACGGCATGGTGCGCACAGACCACGTCCTCTTCATCGCCGCCGGCGCCTTCCACGTCTCGAAGCCTTCGGACTTGATCCCCGAGCTCCAGGGGCGCTTCCCCATCCGCGTCGAGCTGGACTCGCTCACGCTCGAAGACTTCAAACGCATCCTGACCGAGCCGAAGAACTCGCTCGTCAAACAGTACAAGGCGCTCTTGGAGACCGAGGGCATCGAGCTCGAATTCACCGACGACGCCATCGACGCGCTCGCGCGCTTCGCCGTCCGTGTCAACGAGCAGACCGAGAACATCGGCGCCCGCCGCCTCCACACCATCATGGAGAAGGTCTTGGACGAGATCAGCTTCGAAGGCCCAGACCTGGAGCCCAAGCGGCAGTCCATCGACGCCGAGTACGTCGGCCGCACCATCGACGACATCGTCAAAGACCAGGACCTCAGCCGCTACGTCCTCTGATGAAGGCGACAGTGAAGGCACAAGGCACAAGGCACAAGGCAAAGGGCACAAGTGTGGGCGCGGTACGCGTTCGAAGTTTTTCCCTTTTGATTTTTGCCTTGTGCCTTGTGCCTTGTGCCTTGACGCTTGCCGGCTGCGGCAAACGCCGGCCGCCGCAGCCGCCGGTCGAGAGAGTCCCGCAGCGCACGGAGCTTCTCTCCGGCGTGCAGCGCGGCAACCAGGTCATCCTGAACTGGCCCGCGCCGCGCCGCAACGCCTCCGACGAGAGCGTCCAGAGCATCAGGAGGGTCGATGTCTACCGCCTCGCCGAGGCCATCGACGACCCCCTGCCCCTGACCGAAGAGGAGTTCTCCGCGCGCGCGAACCTCATCGGCTCGGTCACCTCCGAGCAGATCGCCGGGGCCAAAGAGACGCTCGCATACACGGACGAGCTTTCGCTCTCCGAGCCCGTGCGCCTGCGTTACGCCGTGCGCTACGTCAACTCCGCGGGGCAGCGCGCCTCCTTCTCGAACTTCCTCCTCATCGAGCCGGCCGCGAGCGTCAGCCAGCCGCCGGTCGTCGCACAGAACCCGGAGGTCAGGGAGAACGCCGTCACCGTCCGCTGGGAGGCGCCCGCCGCGAACGTCGATAACACGCGGCCCGCGAACCTGCTCGGCTATAACGTCTACCGCTCCGCGCGCTCGCAGAACGCGCCGGCCCAGACGCCTCTCAATTCGAGGCCGGTCAACGCTCTGAGCTTCGCCGACCAGACCTTCGCCTTCGGCGAAGAGTACGTCTACGTCGTCCGCGCCGTCTCGCTCGGCACGGGCGGCGAGCCGGTCGAGAGCCTCAACTCGAACCCCGTCCAGGTCACGCCGGAAGATAAGTTTCCCCCCGCGGCCCCGACCGGCCTGACCCTCGCCGCCGCCGCGACGCCCCTGCGCATCTCCGTCTTCTTCGCGGCCAACCAGGAGCGCGACATCGCCGGCTACAACGTCTTTCGCTCCACAGACCCCGCCCTGCCGAAAGACCAGTGGACGAAGCTCAACCGGAATCTGCTGGAACGCACGACCTTTCAGGACGAGGCCGTCAAGTCAGGGCAGCGTTATTACTACTACGTCACGGCCGTCGATAAGGCCGGCAACGTCTCGAACCCTTCCGACGTGCAGTCCGAGACCGTCCCTTAAGTCTCTCCAGAGCTTCAAACAAGATGAGAATCTGCCGCTTCACAGACCCTTCGACACAGCGCCCCGCCTTCGGCGCCATAGAGGGCTCGGAGGTCTTCAGGCTCGAAGGTGACCTGTCCGCGGGGAACCTCTCCCTCGAACGCTCCGAGCCCTCCATCCGACTCTCCGACGCGCGGCTTCTGCCGCCGGTCACGCCCTCAAAAATCGTCTGCGTCGGGCGCAACTACCGCGAGCACGCCGCAGAATTGGGGAACCCGATGCCTTTAGAGCCGCTCCTCTTCCTCAAAGCGCCTTCGACCATCGTCGGCGACGGCGATTTGATAGAGCTTCCCGAATTGTCCCGGAGGGTCGAGCACGAGGGCGAACTCGCCGTCGTTATCGGACGGAGGTGCCGCCGCCTCCCGCCCGACGAAGACCCGCTCGCCTACGTCCTCGGTTATACATGCCTCAACGACGTGACCGCGCGCGACCTACAACGCAAGGACGTGCAGTTCACACGCGGCAAATCCTTCGACACCTTCTGCCCCGTCGGCCCCTACATCGTCACCGGCCTCGACCCTTCCGACCTCAAAGTCGAGACGCGCGTCAACGGCCAGGTGCGCCAGAGCGGCCGCACCAGCGCGATGGCCTTCCCCGTCGCGCACGTCATCCGTTACATCTCGCAAGCGATGACGTTGGAGCCGGGAGACCTGATCGCGACGGGGACGCCCGCGGGGGTCGGGCCGCTCCTCGACGGCGACGTGTGCGAGGTCGAAGTTGAAGGCATCGGGACGCTCCGCAACACCGTCCGGGCACGCGCGCCTGAGCCGAAAGAATCTCTGACGGACGTTTAAGTATTCGATGAAGGAAGGCGGGACAGAACCGTTCGAGATCGTCGTCCGCTCCTGCAAACACGACGGCCGCGTCCACCGCAGTTGGCCCGCGCGCGTCGCGCGGCGCGAAGGCTCCCTCGTCGTCCTCGACGCCTTCTTCGCGGAGGAGATAAGGCACGCACTCATCGGCACCATCGAGGCGGGGACTCTGAGCACCGAGTTCTTCTGGACGGATCGCTGGTACAGCGTCTTCCGCTTCCAGTCGCCCGACGGCCGCCTCCTCAAGTTCTACTGCAACGTCAACACCCCGCCGACCTTCGAGTCCGGCGCACTCACCTTCGTAGACCTCGACGTTGACGTTCTCGTTCAACCCGACCACTCCTTCGAAGTCCTCGACGAGGATGAGTTCGAACGTCACGCGGAGCTTTATCAATACCCAGACCTGTACCGCTCCAACGTTAAGAAAGCACTCGACGAGCTTCGAGGTTTAATCGAGAACAGGCAGTTCCCCTTCGACTTCGCATGACTCTCAAGTATCCGTGGAACGTGAGCCTGAGCCTTTTGCATAACTCGAAGCTTACCCTTTACGTTCGAAAAGTCGTCCCCCGCCGGCGGCCTCAGGTAAGAGTTGAAGGGTCGGCGCGCCGACCCTTCAACTCTTACCTTTCAAGCTCCATCTCAAACGCCGCGCGTGTACAAATCCCCGCTTATCATTCATAATCCCGCGGCGTTACTTCTCGACCTATGAAACCCGAACCGGCCGGACACACGCACAAGTCAAAACTCGAACAGCTCCTCGAGCGGCAGCGCCGCGCGTCGGAGGGCGGCGGCGCCGCGCGCACCGCGCGCCAGCACGAGGCGGGCAAATGGACTGCGCGCGAGCGCATCGAGTTCTTCCTCGACGAGGGCACCTTCGAGGAGTTCGACCAGCTCGTCGTCCACCGCTCGCGCGACTTCGGCCTGGACAGACAGCTCTTCCCCGGCGACGGAGTCGTCACCGGCCACGGCCTCGTGGACGGCCGCCGCGTCTTCGTCTTCGCGCAGGATTTTACGGTCTTCGGCGGCTCCCTCTCCGAGACGCACGCCGAGAAGATCTGCAAGGTTCTGGACACCGCGATGCGCGTCGGCGCCCCCGTCGTCGGCCTCAACGATTCGGGCGGGGCGCGCATTCAGGAGGGCGTCGTCTCCCTGGGCGGCTACGCGGACATCTTCCTGCGCAACACGCTCGCCTCGGGCGTCGTCCCGCAGATCAGCTGCATCATGGGGCCTTGCGCCGGCGGCGCCGTCTACAGCCCCGCCATCACCGACTTCAACGTGATGGTCAAGCACACCTCCTACATGTTCATCACCGGCCCCGAGGTGATCCGCACCGTCACGCACGAGGACGTTTCGAAGGAGGAGCTGGGCGGCGCCGACACGCACAACAGCGTCTCGGGCGTCGCGCACTTCGCCGCGGACTCCGACGAGCAGGCCCTCCTGCTCGTGCGCGAGCTGCTCTCCTTCATCCCCTCCAACAACCTGGAGGACGCGCCCCGCCTGGAGACGAACGACCCGCCCGAACGGCGCGTCGAGTCGCTCAACACGCTCGTCCCCGAAGCTTCCAACCAGCCCTACGACATGCGCGACGCCCTCCACGCGGTCGTGGACGAAGGGTACTTCTTCGAAGTCCAGGAGCACTACGCCCCGAACATCGTCGTCGGGTTCGCGCGCCTCGGCGGCCGGAGCGTCGGCCTCGTCGCCAACCAGCCCGCCTACCTCGCGGGCGTGCTCGACATCGACGCCTCGGTCAAGGGCGCGCGCTTCGTCCGCTTCTGCGACTGCTTCAACATCCCGCTCGTCGTCTTCGAGGACGTGCCCGGCTTCCTGCCCGGCGTGCGCCAGGAGCACGCCGGCATCATCAGGCACGGGGCGAAACTCCTCTACGCCTTCGCCGAGGCGACGGTGCCCAAGGTCACCGTCATCACGCGCAAGGCTTACGGCGGCGCCTACTGCGTCATGGCCTCGAAGCACATCCGCACGGACGTTAACTTCGCCTGGCCGACGGCCGAGATCGCCGTCATGGGCGCGGAGGGCGCGGTCGGGATTCTCTACCGGCGTGAGATTGCAGAGGCGGCGGATCAGGAGACGGCCCGTCGGACGCGCGTCGCGGAGTTCGAGGAGAAGTTTGCCAACCCTTACGTCGCGGCCGAGCGCGGGTTTATAGACGAGATCATAGAGCCCGCGCTGACGCGCCGGAAGCTCATCGGTGCCCTCTCGATGCTCGAAAACAAGAGGGACACGAACCCTCCCAAGAAGCACGGGAACATCCCCCTCTGAAGGGGTAAAGCACCTCGCCAAAATTGAAAGGCGCGCGAGATTGAATCTCGCGCGCCTTTCGACGTGTGCGATGCTCGTCCTTTTAGGCTGGACGCTGCGGGGTCTGCGCCGGCTTGTTCTCGCGCAGGAGTTCGAGCGCCTTCTTCAACTGCACGTCTTCGGGCTGCTGCTTGGGCGAGGCGGCGTCGGGCGAAACCTCCCTGCGGTCTGCGGGGGCGTTGGTGTTCGGCTGCGCGATGGCGTCGTCGTCGTTGCCGGTCAGGTCTTCGGGGTCAATCGCATCGGCCAGCTCGGGCGCCTTGACCTCGACCGTCGGCTTCACGCCCTCGCCGAGGAAAGCCTTGCCCGTCGAAGAGGCCCACTTGACCGTCGTCAGGAGCAGCCCGTCGCCCGCGCGCAGCGTGAACAACTGCTGCTCGGCGCCCGCGCCGAAGCTCTTGACGCCGACCACGTCGCCGCGCTTGTGATCGACGAAGGCTGAGGCCACGACCTCCGCCGCGGCGGCAGTCCCGCGGTCGATCAGCACCGCGGTCGGCCCTTCGAAGAGGACGGCCTTCGGGTCGGCCGTGAAAGTCTTCTGGGGCTTGTTCCCGCGCCCGACCGTCTGCGCCAGAGTCCCCTCCTTGATGAAGAGGTTCGCGACCTTCACGCCCTCTTCGAGCGAGCCGCCGGCGACGCTCCGCAAGTCGAGCACGATCTTCTGCGCGCCCTGCTTCTGTAAAAGCTCCTGCAAACGCGCCTTCACGTCCGCGGCCTCGCCGTCCGCGAGACTGTTGACCTTGACGACGCCGACCTTTCCGGCCTCCATCCGCGCCTCCGCGGCGGGGACGGAGACGGAGCCGCGCTTGACGTTCAGGACGAACGGGCGCGTGCCCGCCCGCAGGACGCGCAGCTTGACCTCGCTCCCGGGCGCGCCGTTCAGAAGCTGGCGCGCGTCGTAGAGCGAGATGTCGCGCGTCGCCTTCCCGTCGATGTACTCGATGATGTCGCCCGCCTGCAAGCCCGCCTGTTCGGCCGGCCCGCCCTTCACGGGGGCGATGACGTAGAGGTAGGAGGCGAACTGCGAAAGCTCCGCGCCGATGCCGGACTGCCCCTTCTGGTTGGCGGGGCTGAAGTTCTTGACCTGCTCGGTCGTCAGGTAGGTCGAGTACGGGTCGAGGCCGTAGGCCAGACCCCGCAGGGCGCCCGCCCGAACCTTGTTCAGATCGGGCTCGTCCACGTAGTCGTCCTGTATGTGCCGCAGGACGCTCTCGAAGATTCGGAGCTGCGCGCCCGGGTCGTTCTGCTGCTGCTGCGCGTTGATCGACATCCAGCCGCCGACGACGGCGTAGAGCGCCAGCGAAGCGGAGAAGACGACGAGAAGGAACTTACTGCGAAAAGACATCGAGCACCTCTAATTCCACTCAAACCCTTAAAAAAAGCGCTTCAGCCCGACGAAGGGCCGACCTCGTCCGAACCCACGGGTCGGATGATACAGTAGCCAACGACGGCGCGCAAGCCGTCTAAGTGGCAGAATTGTCAAGGGTTGCGTTATACTCCGCGCCGGCCGAAGGCGCAGATTTCATCCAAAAAAGCGAGTCGGGAAGGTCTACAGTTGCAGGGCCGTGTCCTCGCCATCGACATGGGTTCGAAGAGAGTCGGCCTAGCCGTCTCGGACGAATTGCGCCTGACCGTCCGGGCACTCGCGCCCCTGCCACGCACCCCCTGGAAGCGTCTGCTCAGCTCACTCGCCGAACTTTGCGAGCAGTTTGACGTGCGGAGCATAGTCCTGGGTTTGCCGCTCCGCCTCGACGGCGACGAAGGCGATGCCGCGCAGGAGGTCAGGCGCCTCGGGCGCAACCTGCAACTCTCGCTCAAGCTCCCGATCTTTTTTCAGGACGAGCGCCTCACCTCCAGAGAGGCCGAAAGCTCCCTGCGCGAGCGCGGCCTTCGGGCCTCCGAAATCTCAGACCGGGTTGACAGCGAAGCCGCATCTATAATCTTGAGTGACTTTCTTGAAGCTCAGAACCGGGCCGAAAGTTAAGACCCGCGGCTGAGCTTCTACTTCAGACCACACGAGATATGTAATGACTTTTAAAAGAGTTATCCTTTCATTCTTCATCATTCTCATCATCGCCTGCGCGGGCTCTCTCCTGTGGATTCGCAACGAGCTACAGACGCCCAGGCCCCACTCCCAGAGCGAGAAGTACGTCGCCATCCCCAAAGGCTCCACCCCGGATGAGATTATTAATAACCTGGAAAGTCTCGGCGTTATCAGACACGGATGGCTTTTGCGGCTCTACGTGCGTGCGAACGGTTCGGGTCAACGCCTGAAGGCGGGCGAATACCGCTTCCCCTCGCCCATCTCCCCCCTGTCTGTTCTCAGAAAACTCGAAGAGGGCGAGCAGCGTCTGGGCCGCCTGACCGTCATCGAGGGCTGGACGCGCTGGGACATCGCCGCACTCCTCGCGAGGATTCCGGAATTAAAACTCCAGAGCCCGGAAGAGGCTCTGGCACTCTTCGACGACACAAGCTCCATCCGCGACATCGACCCCGAGGCCAAAAATCTCGAAGGCTACCTCTACCCGGACACGTACAGTTTTCAGCCGGACGCGACGCCGCGGCAGGTCGTCGAAACGATGGTGAAGCGCTTCCGGCAGGTCTGGGGCGAGTTGTCGGCGAAGCACGCCCCGCCGCCCGGCCTGAGCCCGCGCGAGTTGGTCACCGTCGCCTCGCTCGTCGAGACCGAGTCGAAGCTTTCGGACGAGCGCCCGGTCGTCGCCTCCGTCATCTACAACCGGCTCAGGCGGGACATCCCGCTCGGCATCGACTCGACCGTCATCTACGCCTCGAAGGCCGCCGGCAAGTGGAGGAACAACGGCAAGGTCTACCAGAGCGACCTCGACCGCGATTCGCCCTACAACACGCGCAAAGTGCGTGGGCTGCCGCCCGGCCCCATCGCCTCACCGGGTCAAAGCTCTCTCGAAGCGGCGCTCGGCCCGGCGCAGACCGACTTCATCTACTACGTCCGCGAGCCCTCGCGTAACGACGGCGCGCACAACTTCTACGACAACGAGGCGGACTTCCAGCGCGGCGTGCAGGCCCTGCGCGAGTGGGAGCGCAACCGCAACGCGAACGTTTCCGCGACGCCCACGCCCTCGGAAGGGACTGACGTGACAACTCAGCCGTCCCCCTCCCCTTAAAATGGCATCTAAACTTTCGCGCCTCGGAGTAAGTCTTGAATTCGTCTGTTCGTTGCATTATGCTCGCAGGCGTTTCCCTCTTGAATAGTTTGCAAGGTCAGGGCAAAAGGGGCTTTCCATGAAAAAGCTTTTCGCAATCGGGCTTCTCTTTTTCGCTTGCACCGTCTGCGCCGCACAGGAGAAGGGCGTCGATCAGCAGAACGACCGCATCCGCGACAGCAGCACCAATCAGCAGCCGGCCGTCAACGGCCGCAAGGTGGACAACGGCGTCGGCCGCGGCATCGACTTCGGCAAAGGCAAGACGCAGCAGCCGCCCCCCGTCCCAAACCCTTACCGCTTCCAGGCCCCAAACGACGTGCTGACGAAGGCGGCACTGGAGTTGATGCGCGAGAGGAAGCTCATCCTCGACGAGACGGTCTCGAAGCCGGAGACCGGACTGCTCGTCTCACAGCCTTACACCTTCACCCGCGGCACCGTCGTCACCTCCTCGGAGCTTTTCCGCCTCGCGGAGGTGCCGCGCACGGAGCAGGGCAACTGGACGCGGGGCCGCTACACGCTCGTCATCGAAATCCAGCCCATCGACAGCTCTAACACGAACGTCTCGGTCAACGCGCGCGTCGAGGGCCGGAGCGACAACGTGCTCGGCGCCGAGTGGCTCTCGCTCAAGAGCAACGGGACGGCCGAAGAGGAGTTTCTCGTGGCGCTCATCACGAAGGTCACGGGCACCCCGCCGCCGGGCCACGAACAGGATCAGCAGTAGCGGCCGCCGGCCGCGGCGAACGGGCGTTGTGCCCGACAGCTTAAATCTTTAAGTTTGAACGTTGAAGGGGCGGGAAGCTCAACCATCAGTCGAACAAAGCAGTAAGATGATCCATCTCAGACACCTCCTCGCGGCCGGCCTCAAGCCTGCCCTCA
Organism: Acidobacteriota bacterium; assembly: GCA_019242475.1. Classification (GTDB taxonomy): domain Bacteria; phylum Acidobacteriota; class Blastocatellia; order Pyrinomonadales; family Pyrinomonadaceae; genus QHXN01. Next base: position 83,823 of record JAFAVK010000052.1, read on the forward strand.
CGCTGGCACTCCTCCCCTTTCTGATTCTGTCGGGCTGTCAGAAGGCCCCGGACGCTCCGCGGCAGAAGGCGGCACAGGCGACGCCGACTCCGAAGCCGGAGCCCCAGGCTCACGTCTTCGTGGACGAGGCTCTGCTGGCCAAGCCCTACGCAATCATCGGCGGCGCGGTGCAGAACGTCGGCAAAGAGAGGCTCGAAAAGCTCTCGGTACAGGTCGAGCTGAGGCGCAGGGCGGACTCCGGCGTCGAGACGCGCGAGATCAAGGTCGAGCCGGCCGACCTCGAGCCGGGGCAGCAGGGCAAGTTCACGCTCAAAGTTCTGTCGGAGGAGTGGAGCGGGTCGCGCGTGGTCGGGCTCAAGAGCGGCGCGCGCGCCGGGGAGGTCGCCTTCAGGTCACTGCCCGGAGCGAAACGGCCGCCCGAGAAGATTAAGGATAACGTCATCATCGTCAAGACTCCGTCCAAGAAGAAGTCTGGCGGGGACGACTTCATCAACACGCCCGACACGCCCTACAGCGTTCCTTAAAGCGTCGGCGAAGCTCGCGTCCTGCTTTAAGAGTCGGCGCGCCGACAAAGTTCACGTAAAGCGTTTAGAGAAGAACTCTAACAGACTCTCGCCTTGCAACCCGGCGTCTCTTCGGCGGCATCCCTAACTTCGAGGCACGTGTTACACTTCTCAGGCGCTCGCGGAAAGTTCTGTAGGGGAGTCTTCAGGCCGTTCTCATGCTAAGAACCGTAGCCCTCGCAGCCGTCCTTTTGGCGCTCAACCCGTTCGGCGCACGTGCGCAGACGACCGGGGCGGAACAGCCCGGCGCGAAGCCCGACGGGCAACGCTCGACCGACTTCGGCTCGCCCGAGGCGGAGATGCTGCACCGCGCGGAGATTCGGCGTGAGGAGGAGACGCACAAGGAGATGGTCGAGCGCGCCGACGAAGCCGCGCAGCTCGGGGACGAGCTGCTCTCCTCCTACAGGAAGAACAACTCCCTCACGCGCGAAGACCAGAAGCGGCTCGAACGGCTCGAAAAACTCGCGCGTAAAATCAGGGGCGGCGCGGGCGGCTCCGACGACGAAGAGGAGCTGAGCGACCCGCCGGAGAAGATCGACGGCGCCGTCACGCGCCTCGCCAAAGTCGCGGGCGACCTGAAGGAGAGCGTTTCGAAGACTTCGCGCCTGGTCATCTCGGGCAACGTCATCCGGCGCTCCAACGAAATGATCGAGCTGATTCGCCGCATCCGCACCATCAAACAGCCATGACGATTTCGCCGCCCGACGGGCCCCGCCCTTCCCTCCTCCGCACTCAGACGAGAACCCTTGTAGTCATCCTGTCCCTGCTGGCCCTGGCCGCCCCCGTCGCCCTCGTGCGCGCGCAGAAGGGTGATGACGACGACGAGGTCGTCCGCGTGAACTCAGACCTCGTCGTCCTCAACGTGACCGTGACGGACGCGGGCGGCGAGTACGTCCACAAGCTCTCGAACAAAGATTTCAAGGTTCTCGAGGACGGCGTCGAGCAGCGCGTCACGCTCTTCTCCGTCGAGGAGACGCCCTTCGCCGCGGCCATCCTGCTCGACACTTCGGGGAGCATGGAGAGCCGCCTGACGCTGGCGCGCGCCGCGGCCGTGCGCTTCCTCGAAGGGCTGCGCGAGGAGGACGTGGCCTCCGTCTACCACTTCGACTCGAAGGTCGAGCAGTTGTCGGACTTCGCGCCGGGGCGCGACCTGCCGCCCGTCGCCTACGACCTGAGCTCGAAAGGGATGACGGCGCTCAACGACGCGGTCGTGCGCGCGGCAAAAGACCTCGCCCGGCGCCCGGAGAAGCGCCGCGCGATCATCATCCTCTCGGACGGCGCCGACACGAAGAGCAGCGCCACGTCCGAGAAGGCGCTCAACGCCGCGCTCGGGGCGAACGCGACCATCTACACCGTTGACATGTCAGACCCGGAGATGAATCCGGCCGAGCGCATGTCGGCGGCGGGCACGCTGAAGAATTACGCGAGCAAGAGCGGCGGGCGGTTCGTCTCGAAGCCGGGCGGGCGGGCGCTCGACGACGCTTTCCGGGAGATTCTACAGGAGTTGAGCAACCAGTACACCATCGGCTACCGCCCGAACAACACCGCGCGGGACGGCCGCTGGCGCACCATACAGTTGAAGCTCTCGCGGCCCGAGCTGAGCGCGCGCACGCGCAACGGCTACCGCGCGCCAAAGAGTTAGGGCGCGCGGGCTCGGAGTTTACTCGAACAGATTTCTAAAGGCTGGTCGCGTTTCGAGACTTCTCCGAGTGGCGCTCGAAGGCGAGTTCGACCAGACGGTCGATGACCTGCGTGAAGGGTTGGCCGGAGGCTTCCCACATCTGCGGGAAGCCGGAGACATCCGTGAGCCCCGGGATGGTGTTCAGTTCGTTGACGATGAGCTTCTTGTTGTCCCGCCTCAGGAAGAAGTCCACGCGTGCGAAGCCTGCGCCGTCAACGGCCTTGAAGGCGCGGACGGCCAACTCCTGTATGCGCCGCGTGAGGCGCTTCGGGATGGGCGCGGGGACGACGAACTCGACGTGGCCCGTGCTCGAATACTTCTCCGTGTAGTCGAGGAATCTCGCCTGCTCGTCGTGGACGACGTACTCGCCCGGCAGGCTCGCCTCGGGCTCGTCGTTCCCCATCACCGCGCACTCGATCTCGCGCGCGTCCAACCCCTCTTCGACGATGATCTTCCGGTCGTAGCGCGCCGCGAGGTTGACGGCCCTGACCAGCGTCTCCCCGTCGTCCGCGCGCGAGACACCCACGGACGAGCCCAGGTTGGCGGGCTTGACGAAGCACGGGTAGCCTATCCCGCGCTCGACGCGTTCGCGGATCTCCGAAGGCTTCTCTTCCCATTCGCGCCGCAGGAACCAGTCGTATTTACAGACCGGCAGCCCCGCGTGTCGGAAGAGTATCTTCATCGCAACCTTGTCCATCCCTGTGCTCGACGCGAGCACGCCGCAGCCGACGTAAGGGATGCCGGCCATCTCCAAAAGCCCCTGAATCGTCCCGTCCTCGCCGTAGGTGCCGTGCAACACGGGGAAGACCACGTCGAGCCTCTGGTCTCCCACATCCGCACCCTCGTGCCGGAGGAGTCCGCCGCTGGAAGGGTCTACGACGAGCGCCGTGCCGCCTTCGTCGCCCCCGCCCGCGTAATTCGAGAGCCTGCGCCGCGTAGGCTCCGGGAGCAGCGAGGCCGACTCGGCCGGCGAGAGCCAGCGCCCCTCTTTCGTAATCGCGACCGGGATGACCTCGTACTTCTCCGGGTCAACGGCCTCGATGACTGTGCGGGCCGAGCGCACGGAGACCTCGTGCTCGCCCGAGCGGCCGCCGTAGATGACCCCGATGCGAATCTTTGTCGTCATGTTGAAAGTCGTCGTCCTAAAAATTTAGCCCAAAGCGTGCCGGCAGAGCAGCTTCGGGCGCCGGAGTTGAGGAATCACCCCAGCACACGGCCGTCTTAAAGTATCGACTTGCCGAGGGCCGAGAGGATCAGCTCGACGCCCAGCTCGGCCGTACGGTTGTTGATGTCGAGCGCGGTGTTTATCTCGACCACTTCGAGCGAGAGCGCGCCGCCGGCCTCCGCGATCTTCTCCATCGCGAGGTGCGCCTCCCTGTAGGTCAGCCCGCCGCGGACGACCGTGCCCGACCCTGGCGCGTCGCCTGGGTCGAGCGCGTCCACGTCGAGCGTCACATGATAGCCGGCCGGCGCTTGAGATGCGATGTGGATTGCCTCGTCCACGCAGGCGGACATCCCGCGCTCGTCGATCTCGCGCATGGTGAAGAAGCGCAGCCCGAGCTTCCGAATCAGCTCGCGCTCGCCGGGGTCTACGTCGCGCGCGCCGATGTGCGCGCAGAAGCGCGGGTCGAGCTTGGGCGAGAAGCCCTCGATGCCGGTCAGCTCCGGCGTGCCGTAGCCGAGCAGCACCGCGAGCGGCATCCCGTGGATGTTGCCGGAAGGGGTCGTCTCGGGCGTGTTCATGTCCGCGTGCGCGTCGAACCAGATGAGTCCGACGGGCTCTTGGCGCCCGCGGTAGAAGGAGGCGACGCCCGCGACCGAGCCGATGGCGATGGAGTGGTCGCCGCCGAGGACAATCGGCAACTCGCCGGCCTCAAGCGCCTGACGGACTTCCGACGCGAGCTGCACGCAGGCGTCCTTGATTTCGTTGAGGTAGCGCAGCTTCTCGCCGGCCGGGGGCGGCTCCGTCGGGCAGTCCATCCGCAGGTCGCCCTTGTCCCTCACCTCGTAGCCGAGCCCCGCGACACGCTGCCTGAGACCCGCGACGCGCATCGCCCGAGGCCCCAGATCGACGCCCGCGATGCTCGCCCCGAAGCCGCACGGCGCGCCGATGATGCACGCGCGCCTTCCCTCCCCCGGAAGACGGTTCGTGCCCAACGTTCTCTGTTCTTCGAGCAGCCCGCTCATAGTTTCTTTCTTCACCCGAACGTTATCGGTCGCGCGTCAGCCGCCGAGGTTGATGTTGAAGCCGCCACCGCCGCCGCCGCCGCTCTGCGTCGGGAAGAAGGGCTTGAGCAGCCCCGCGAGCGCCGCGAGGTTCCGCGTCTGGATGAGAATCTCGCCCGGCCCCGAGAACTCCGCCACGACGCCCTCGCCGCTGACCATGCTGCGGAAGAAGCCGGCCGCGGCCTTGCGCAGAGTGTACTGCGTCGTTCCCTCCCAGGCGACGAGGTGCCCCGTGTCCACCACGTACCGCTCGCCCGCGGCGAGGCGCTTGCGGTGAATCGCTCCGAACGAAGAGAGGAGCAGCAGGCCCGTCCCGCTCACCTGAAGCACGAACAGCCCCTCGCCGCCGATAGAAGGTCTTGGCGCCGCCCCAGCGCGTGTCCACGTTCAGGCCGGCGTCGCCCGCGAGGTAGGAGCTGGACTGGACGTAGAAGAGCTGATTATTCATCTCGATGGCGGCGATGTCGCCGGGGCTGCCCGGGGCGAAAGTGACTTCGCCGGGGCCGCCGCGCGCCGTGAAGGTCGAGACGAAGGCCGACTCGCCGCCGACGGCGCGCTTCAAAGCGCCCATCAATCCGCCCTTCATCTGCGACTGCAACTCCACGTTGGCAGACATTGAGACCATCGCGCCCGCCTCGGCCAGAATCGACTGCTCGGCCGCGAGCTGCACGACGGCCAGCGCGAACGAGGGCTGGTGGAGGATTTCGTAAGAGTAGCCGCGCCCCTGGCCGCGCGCGTCGTCGTCGATCTTGATTCCGCCGCCGGACGGGGCGGACTGGTACTGGGGTTGAGGTTGCGGCTGCGGCGCCTCGGCCGCCGCGACGGTGGCGCCGCAGGCGCCGCAGAATTTCGCGCCGGGCACGAGGCCGGCGCCGCATTTAGGACAGTTCATACACTCTCCCCTTCGGCCCTCTCCGCGATGATCCGCACGGCCTCCTCCGGCGTGTTGACGAAGTCGAGGAGAGCCACGTCCTGCTCGCTCACCACGAGGTTCTCCCTGAACGACTCGATGACCCTCGGCCAGAAGTCCCCGAGCAGCACGAGCGGGCGCGGCTCGATGACTCTGGTCTGGAGCTTGTTCCAGACGAGCGAGAGTTCGGTCACCGTCCCGGCGCCGCCGCGCAGGGCGATGAAGCCGACCGAGCGCTCGATCAAATTCTGAAGTCTCTCATAGAAGTGTGCGCTCGCGACCTTCTCCGTCAGATAGCGGTTGGGCTCGGACTTGAACTGGTTCATGAGGATGCCGAGCACGCGGCCGCCGCGCTCGTGCGCCCCGCGGCTCGCACCCTCCATCACGCCCAGGTAACCGCCCGTGCAGATGGTGTAGCCGCGCTCCGCGAGGAGCTGCCCGAGCCGCACCGCCTGCCCGTACTCCTCGCTCTCCTCGCCGCACTTCGCGCCGCCGAATATCGTGACGATCTTTTCCATGAGAGCTTCAAGGTCTCAGCCTGTAGAGCATCCGCGGGAACGGGATGGTCTCGCGGATGTGCTCAATGCCGCACATCCAGGCGACGCAGCGCTCGATGCCCATGCCGAAGCCCGCGTGCGGGACGCTGCCGTAGCGGCGCAGGTCTAAGTACCATTCGAAAGCCTCGCGCGGCAGGTCGTGCAGTTTGAGCTGCTCTTCGAGGAATTCGAGCGAGGTGGCACGCTCGCCGCCTCCGATGACCTCGCCGTAGCCCTCGGGCGCGAGCACGTCCACGCCGAGCGCCAAGTCGTCGCGCTCCGGGTCGCGCTTCATGTAGAAGGCTTTGACGGCCGCGGGGTAGCGGTGCACCATGACCGGCCGGTCGAAGCGCGAGGAGATGTAGGTCTCGTCGGGCGCGCCGAAGTCGCCGCCCCATTCGAACTTCTGCTCAAGCTCGCCGCGCCCGTGCCCCTCGTGCAGAATCTTCACCGCGTCGTCGTAGTGCACGCGCGGGAACGGCGGCACAATCGCTTCGAGCTTCGACGTGTCGCGCTCGAGCACCTTCAGCTCCTCCCGCCGCTCTTCGAGCACGCGCGCGGCGATGGAGGAGAGGAAGCGCTCGCTCAAGTCCATCACGTCGTCGAGCGTGGCGTAGGCCATCTCGGGCTCGACCATCCAGAACTCCGTGAGGTGGCGGCGCGTCTTCGAGCGCTCGGCGCGGAAGGTCGGGCCGAAGCAGTAGACCTTGCCGAAGGCCGCGGCCGTCGCCTCGTTGTAGAGCTGGCCCGACTGCGAGAGGTACGCCTTCTCGTCGCCGAAGTAATCGACCTCGAAGAGCGTGGTCGTGCCCTCGCACGCCGCGGGCGTGAGGATCGGCGTGTCGCAGAGGATGTGGCCGTCGCGGTTGAGGAAGTCTCGGACGGCGTTGACGACCGTGTGGCGCACGAGCAGGATCGCGTGCTGGCGGCGCGAGCGGAGCCAGAGGTGGCGGTGATCCATGAGGAACTCCGTCCCGTGCTCCTTCGGCGTGATGGGGTAGCCCTCGACGCTCTGTGTGATCTGTGCGTCGGCCACGTCGATCTCGAAGCCGCCCGGGGCGCGCTCGTCGGCGCGCACGGTGCCGCGGACGGTGACGGCCGACTCCTGGCCGGCGTGGCCGAGCGCCTCCCAGACCTCGGGCGCGACCGCTTTTTTGAGCACGACGCACTGGACGACGCCCGTCCCGTCGCGCAGCTGCGGGAACATGAGCTTGCCGCTCGAACGCATGTTGTAGACCCAGCCCCGCACCGTGACCTCTTCGCCCGCGTGCCCTGAAAGCTGGTTGATGTAGACCTTTTGCATCTCTGTTTTAAGAACCGGGCGGCGACGACTCCGAATCCCGACGCGCGCCGCCCTGCCTCCCCTCGGGTCTTTGAATCAGGTGTTGTCATCTCCCGCGGCCGGCGGCTCCGCCCCGTTCAAACGCGCGCGTAGCGTCGAGCGCAGAAGGGGGAAGCGGCCGAGCCATTCGGCGGCCTGGACGACGATTTCGAGCATCGGGTTGATGAACTGCGCGTAGGTCTCGCCGCGCCCGGCGACGGCCGTCTGGTAGGAGAAGGTGCCGACGGCCTTCAGACATCGCTGGACGGTCATCAGGCGGAACTCGTAGGCGAAGTCGTCCGGGTCGATGGGGTCGAGCCCGCGCGCGCGCCGCTCGTCGAGGAAGAAGAGGCGGCGCTCGCGCACCTCCGCGAGCGAGGGCATCGAAGTCCTCCGGTCGAGCAGGAGCGAGACGAGGTCGTAGCTCGCCGGCCCCATGCGCGCGTCCTGGTAGTCGATGATGCGCAGGCGCCCCTGCTTGTCCACCATCAAATTTGAAGGATGAAAGTCGCGGTGGCAGAGCGTCCGCGGGCGGCCGGCGAGTTCCGCCGCCACGTCGTTCAATTCGGCCTTCAACTGCGCCTCGTCGCCGTGCCTGAAGGTCTCCCCGCGCAGGCTCTTGAAGTAGTGCTCGAAGAAGTAGTCCAGCTCCCAGGAGAGCTTCGCCTCGTCGAAGGCGAGGCGGCTGGCGACGGAGTCGCGCTCCCTTGCGAGCGCGGTCGCGGCCTGTATGTCGGCGATGACGGAGATGGCCTGCTCCAGGTACGACTCGCGCTCGTCCTCGGAGGCGGTCTCGAAGACGCGCCGGAGCTGCCGGTCGCCGAAGTCCTCCTGGACGATGATGCCGTTCAAAGGGTCAACGTCCAGAATCGAAGGGACGGGCAGGCCGGCCTCCGTGAAGAGGCGCGTCACGTCCATGAAGGGGTGTATCTCGGGGTCGAAGGGCTCCGGGTAGACGGCGGCGACGGCCTTCGAGTTCTTCCAGGGGATGCGGAAGTATTCGCGCGTGGAGGCGTCGGGCGTGAGCGCGAGCACCTGTTCCGCGTCGCCCCCGAGACGTGCGACGTACTCCGACAGGCGCTCGCGCGCCGAGGTGCGGAAGGCGTTCGGGGTGATCTGCGAAGGGTGATGCATAGGAGCGTGAACCGTGAACCGTAAACCGTGACGAGATAAGAACGGGTTTCCGTCTCGTCACGGTTTACGGTTCACGGTTTACGATTCATCTTTATACGCTTGGCGGCGCGCGTGGATTGTATCACTCAGGTATTGGCGCCACAAAATTTGAGCCGCGGAACTCGCCCTGTAAGCCCTTCTCCGGGCGCTCGGCGCCGCGCGCGAGTTCGGCGCGGACGACGGCGACGTTGTCGAAGACTTCGCCGGGGCCGACGCGGACGCCCGCGCCGAGCACGGAGCGACTGACGCGCGCGCCGCGTGCGACCCGGACGTTCTCCCACAGGACGCTCTCCGTGACGCCGGCACCGACTTCGACGACTGAGCCTTCGCCGAGTTCTACGTCTCGCCCCTCGCGCTTCAAGAGCGTGACGCTCGTGTCCAGGTAGCGGCGGACGGTCGAGAGTTCGTACCAGGCGCCCCGCGCGACGTGCGCCGCGACGCGTTCGCCGCGCGCGATGGCGGGGACGTACACGTCCGTCACGGAGTGCGAGAAGACGCCCGGCGGGATGTATTTGAAGACCCTCGGGTCGAGGATTTGAATGCCCGTGAACATGAGGGGCGCCCCGACCGCATCACTCTCATCCGCCAACGCCGCCCCCCCGCCCCGAGAGTCTGACTCACTCTTTGGAGCAGCGCCGGGGGCGCCGCCGGCCTTATCGGACGCGGGGTAGCCGCCGAAGCCTTCGACGAGGCCGTCCCGGACGTGGACGACGCTGTAGCGCTCGCGCGCGGGGTTCGGCCGCAGCACGAGCGTGGCGAGCGCCCCCGTCCGCCGGTGCGTCTCAAGCGCCTCGCCGAGGTCGATGTCGGTGGCGAGCTTGCCGTTGATGACGACGAAGTGGTCGCCGTCCAGGAGGTGTCGCGCGTTGCCGATGGCGCCGCTCGTGCCGAGGATGACGGGCTCTTCGACGTAGTGGAAGCGGACGCCGAACCGGCTGCCGTCGCCGAGCGCGGCGCGGACGGACTCGGGCTGGTGGTGCAAATTGACGACGATGTCGTCGAAGCCGTAGCCGGCCAGGTACTCCGCGACGTAGCCGATCAGCGGCCGCCCCATGAAGGGGATGGCCGGCTTGGTGCGGTCAATCGTCAAAGGCCACAGCCGCGTCCCGTAGCCCGCGGCGAGAATCATCGCGCGCATGAAACCTTCGGAGCCCCCTCACAGTCCGTCTCGAAAGCAGTTCCGGAGAACTTAGCACACGAGCACGCCGCGCATGAAAGAGGCCCGCCGCACGCGCCGCCCCGCTCCCCGTGGCCGATTTGTCTGCCCGGACAAAAACGCCACAGCCGCCGGGCCGCGCCGGGGCGTCCGCCTCACCTCCTCAAACGCTATTTACCCGCTGAAATTGGGGGGCGGGGCGGCGGATGCGTCTTGGCCCATCGCTTGCCAACCGTTAGGGCGTTAAGGCTCGGAGGGCTTCCGGCCTTCCTGCGGGATTCAAACTTCTCAAGAGGAGACGACGATGAAGAACGTTCTGACGAAGACTTTTCTGACGCTGGCGCTGGCCGTCACGGCCGGGACGCCGGCCGCCTTCGCCAAAGGCAAGAAGCCGAAGCACAGCGCCGAGCACGTGGCGGCGGTGAAGAAGTGCAACGACGATTACAACGCGGCGATCAAGGCGGCCAGGAGCCTGAAGGGCAAGGAGCGCGCGGCCGCGCAGGCCAAGGCCAAGGCCGACAAGAAGCAGTGCCTCGCCGCGGCCCCGAAGTAAGGTTCCGTTCGTAACGGGAACGTGTCGCCGCCGGGCTTCCCCCGACAAACTCCGGCCGGCGCGCGCGGGGCACGACCCTTTCATCGGTCTCGGTCGTGCCCCACGCATGTTCAGCAGGCAGCAGGCGGTTGAAAGAAAGGTCTTTCAACCGCCTGCTGCCTGCTGTCTACTTTCAGGAAGCCTGCGCGGCGTCGCGGATGGTGAGGTCGAAGGTGCCGGGGGCGACCTTGCGGAAGCGGCGGTTGCGGTTGAGCGAGACGGCGATGCTGATGGTCGGGTTCTGGCCGGTGAACTGAAAGCCGCCTTCGAGCAGCCGGTTGTAAAGCTCGTTGACGTGGAGCGGCCCGCCCGACTCGCGCAGGAGGACGGCCGCGGCGTGCGGGATGGTGCGCTCGAAGAAGCGGTCGCTCTTCGGCGCGATGTCGGAACGAATCGGCGGAATGTGGTGGCGGAAGTGGTGCTCCTGTTGCTGCGGCGGGCTCTGCGCGTAGGGCACGTGGGCCTGCGGCGCCTGCGTGGTGGCCCGCGCGTTGGCCGCCGCGTCGCGGCGGAGCGCGAACTCGATCTCGGCGTCCGAAGGCGGGGCGGCCGACTGCGCCGCGCCGAACATCGAGGAGAGGATGCGAAACATCGCATTCTCTGTGTGGCTGATGACGGCGTCGATCTCGTTCAGCTCGGTGCGGACGCGCTCGGCCTCGGCCTCAAGGTCTGCCAGCCGCGACGCGCGGCGCGTGCGCGCCTCGCGCGATTGCCTCAGCGTGTTCTCCAGCGTGGCGAGAAGATTTTCGTCAGGCATTGTTGGCCGTTAGCTATTGACTGTTGGCTTTTAGCTTCTTCGTCGGTTGGCTGAAAGCTAACAGCCAACAGCTTCCCTCACATCTCTCTCTCCAAAATGTACGAGGGGATGGAGCGGAGGCCGTCGGTGTACTTGGACGGCTCAACCTCCGCGAGGGCCTGGACAGCGGCCTCGGCGTAGGAGGTCGCGGCGGCACGCGCGCGTTCGAGGGCGCCGCCCTTCTCGGCGGCGCGGACGAGGGCGTCGCGCGTGAACTCGCCGTAGGCGCCTTCGCGCATCACCGACTGCACGCCGGCCTTCATCCGCGGCTCCTCGGCGAGCAGGTGAATGAGGGGCAGCGTGACCTTCCCTTCCAGAAGGTCTGCGCCCGCGGCCTTCCCCAGAGCGTCTTCGTCCGAGGTGAAGTCGAGCAGGTCGTCCACGAGTTGGAAGGCCGTGCCCAGGTTCATGCCGTAGTCGCGCAGCGCCCGACTCTGCGAAGGGTTCGCGCCGCCGAGGATGGCGCCGATCTCGCAGCACGCGCTGAAGAGGTACGCGGTCTTGCGCCGGAGCACGTCGTAGTACTGCTCCTCGGTCACGTCGGCGCGGCCGAGCAGGGTCAACTGTAGCAGCTCGCCCTCGGTCATCTTCCGCGTGACGTTGGTCAGGATGTCGAGGATTTCGAGCGAGCGCTCTTTCAGACTCGTCTCGAAGGCAGACATGTAGAGCCAGTCGCCCATGAGCACGGCCGTCTGGTTGCCGAAGCGCGAGTTGATGGAGGGGCGGTTGCGGCGCGTCTCGGCGTTGTCGATGATGTCGTCGTGGACGAGCGTGGCCGTGTGGAGGAACTCCATCACGGTCGCCATCCGCACGACGTTCGGGCGCGAGGCGTCGCCGCCGACGGCCGCGGCCGAGAGCAGCGTCAGCGCCGGGCGCACGCGCTTGCCGCCCGAGGCGCGCAGGTAGTCGCCGATGTAGGCGATGACCTGGATGTTCGAGCGCGCCTGCCGCTCGAACTCCTGCTCGACGAGCGCCAGCTCAGCCGCGACCAGACTGAAGATGCGCCGCGCCGTCAAACGCTGCGCCTCGACCGCCGCTGTGTTACCGGAAGTGTTCATATGTGATGAGTGATGAGTGATGAGTGATGAGTGATGAGTGAAAGCAAGCTGCCTTCACTCATCACTCATCACTCATCACTCATCACTTAGTTCGTCCTGTAGTTCGTGTACTGCATGTTGATGCCGAAGTCTTTCGACTTGAGCTGGGCGACTACATCCTGAAGGATGTCTCGGTCGCGCCCCGTGACGCGGACGGTGTCGCCCTGAATGGCGGCCTGGACTTTGAGCTTCGACTCCTTGATGAACTTGACGATCTCCTTGGCCTTGTCCGAGGGGATGCCCTGCTGGATGGCCGCGTGCTGGCGGACGGTGCCGCCCGCGGCGGGCTCGACGCGCCCGTAGGAGAGGGCCTTGAGCGGCACGCTCCGCCGCACGAGCTTCTGCTGGAGGATGTCGTTCATGTTCCGCAGCTTGGTCTCGTCCTCGGCCGAGAGGATCAGCTCCTCCTCGCCTTCGAGCCTCACCTCGGCGCGGCTCCCCTTGAAGTCGAAGCGCTGCCTGACCTCCTTCATGGTCTGGTCGAGCGCGTTCTTGACCTCCGCCATCTCCACCTTCGAGACGATGTCGAATGAGTTCTGCTGGGCCATAAGAAGTGAAAAGTTACCGCGAACCCGCCGGGGCTTTTATAACATTTACGGGCGGGGAGGAAAAGTTGATTGTGCCGTCCGGCGCAAGGCCGCCCGCGTCCGGACGGGCGCTTCAGGCCGGCCCGACGCCGAAGAGGCGCGTGAAGTTTTCGGAGGTGGCGCGCCCGAACTCTTCGGCGGTGAGGCCGCGCAGGTCGGCGAGGAAGCGCGCCGTCGCGGCGACGTAGGCCGGCTCGTTGCGGCGCCCGCGGTGCGGCACGGGCGCGAGGTACGGGCAGTCGGTCTCGACGAGCAGCCTGTCGAGGGGGACTGTCCGCGCGACCTCGCGCAGCGCGTCCGCCTTCTTGAAGGTGACGTTCCCGGCGAAGGAGATGTAGAAGCCGAGCGCGAGCGCCCCTTCCGCCAGCGCAGGCCCGCCGCCGAAGCAGTGCATGACGCCGCCCCGTACCGTTTCTGCGTACTCGTGACGGAGGATTTCCAACGTATCATCATCCGCCTCGCGCGAATGGATAATGACGGGAAGCGCGAGGCTTTTCGCCAACCGCAACTGCCGCGCGAAGACCTCCCGTTGCACCTCCCGCGGCGAGTTGTCGTAGTGGTAGTCGAGTCCTATCTCCCCGAGAGCGACGGCGCGGGTGCTACCGTGGAGAAGGTCAGCCACATAATACTCTGTAGAGTCGTCGTAGCTCCTGGCGTCGTGCGGATGCACGCCGACGGCGAAGTACACATCTTCGTAAGTCTCCGCCACTCTCAAAGCACGCTCGAAATTTCCCCCGTGCGGGTCGCCCGTCCCCACGTTCAGGATCGCGTGCACGCCCGCCTCACGCGCCCGCACCACGACCTCGCCGCGGTCGGCGTCGAACTCCTCCCCGTCAATGTGGGCGTGGGAATCGATGAACATAGTAGGCAGTAGGCAGATGGCAGCAGGCAGTACGCTCCGCGTTAAGTGTGTTGAAGGGACAATGCGCAATTTTAGACAGCAGGGCTCTTAACTGCCTACTGCCATCTGCCTACTGCCTACTTCAATCTTGCCCCGTTCGGCACGTCCTCCGTGAAGGTGGCGAGGACGGGGCGGCCCTCTTCGCCGACGGAGGCGGCGAGCACCATGCCCTGCGACTCGAAGCCGCGGAGCTTGCGCGGCTTGAGGTTGGCGACGATGACGAGCTTGCGGCCGACCAGTTTTTCGGGCTCGTAGTGCTCGGCGATGCCCGCGAGAATCTGGCGCGGCTCGGGCTCGCCCACGTCCACCGTGAAGCGCAGGAGCTTGTCCGACTTCGGCACGCGCTCGGCCGTCAAGACCTGCCCGGCGCGCAGCTCGACCTTCACGAAGTCCTCAATCGAAATGTACGTGGCGACGCCCTCGGGCGGGGCTCCGGCCTCGGTCGCGCCCGTTTGCGGGGGCTGCGCGGGCTGCGTGCCGGCCGCGGTCGGCGCGCCGGGCACGGCCGCCTGCGTGGCGTGCGCGCCCTCCTGTGTTGTCGAAGGTGGCGGGGACGTTTGCGCCTCCGCCTCTTTGCGCTGTGCAATCTCTTTCTCGATCTCTGACATCGTCTTCGCCTTGTCTATTCTCGGGAAGAGCGGCGCGACCTCGCCGACGCGCTCGCCCGCGCGCAGGCCGCCCCAGCTCAACCTCGCCGGGTCAAAATCCTGCGGGTCTCCTTCCAGACCCAACTGCTTCCAGACCGCCCGCGCGGACTCCGGCATCACCGGGTAGAGCAGCACCGCGAGCCAGCGCAGAGTCTCCGCCGAACGGTAGAGCACCGCGCCCAGAGTCTCGCGCTGCTCCTCGTCGCGCGCCAGCTCCCACGGCTTCGCGTCGGAGATGAACTTATCGACGCGCGCGATCATGCCCCACGCCGCTTCGAGCGCGCGGTGGAAGGCGTAGTCGTCCACGTGCAGAAGGAACTGGTCGCGCATCAGCTCCAGGCTCGTCGAAAGCTCCTGCGCGTCCGAATCGACGCCCGCGCGCTTGGCGAGCAGCCGCCGCCCTTCGTTGATGTCCGGCAGGGGGACGACGCCGTCGAAATACTTGTGAATCATCGTCAGCGTGCGGCTCACGAGGTTGCCGAACCCGCTGGCGAGGTCGCTGTTCGAGCGTTCGAGGATGACCTCGTAATCGACCTTGCAGTCCTGCCCGAAAGACATCTCGCGCAGGAGGAAGTAGCGCACCGCGTCCACCTGGAAATGACGCAACAAGGTCGGAAGCTCAAGCGCGTTCCCCAACGTCTTCGAGCCCTTCCGCCCCGTCTGGTCGAGCCACAGCCCGTGCGCCACGACCGCCCGCGGCAGCTCGACGCCCGCCGCCAAAAGCATCGCCGGCCAGAGCACCGCGTGCTGCCGCAGGATGTCTTTGCCGAGCAGGTGCACGCCGGGCCAGAACTTTTCGAAGAGGTCTTCGCCCACCTGCGCGCGGCGCTCCGCGCTCCCCCAGCCGAGCGCCGTGATGTAGTTGAGCAGCGCGTCGAACCAGATGTAGACGGTGTGCTGCGGGTCGTCGGGCACGGGGATGGCCCAGCTCACGGAACTCTTCAAACGGCTGATGGAAACGTCTTCGAGCCCGCCGCGCACCAGGCTGATGACCTCGTTGCGGCGCGCCTCGGGGCGCACGAAGTCGGGCCGCGCCTCGTAGAGTTCGAGCAAGACCTCGTCGTAGTCCGACAGGCGGAAGAAGTAGCTCTCCTCCGAGACCTTGTCGAGCGGGCGCTCGTGGATGGGGCAGAGCGGCGGGCCGCCCTCTTCGGCCGCCGGAATCATCTCGGCCTCGGTCTTGAACGTCGCGCACGGCGCGCAGAACCAGCCCTCGTAGAAACCTTTGTAGATGTTCTCGCGCCCCTTCGGCGTCGTGCGCGCGGCGGCGCGGCGCCAGAACTCGGAGGCGCCCTCGTAGTGGAACGGCTCGGTCGTGCGCATGAAGATGTCGTAGCCGCCGTGCTCCGAGTCGAGCGCGTAGGCGCCGAACATCTTCTTCAATTCGCCGACGACGTAATCGACGTGCGCGCGCGGCGTGCGCCCGGCCCTGGCCGACGCGCGCTCGATGTTCGTCCCGTGCTCGTCCGTCCCGGTCAGGAAGTATGTCTCGTAGCCGCGCTGCCGCTTGTAGCGCTTGAGGAAGTCGCCGACGACGGTCGTGTACAGGTGCCCCATGTGGGGCAGGCTGTTCGCGTAATAAATAGGAGTTGTGACGTAGAAGGTTTTCATGTAAGCGAAGGCAGTCCTCCGAGCAGTAGGCAGTAGGCAGATGGCAGTAGGCAGTTGAAGACAAACCAGCGCAGGGCGGTGTGAACAAAAAGTTGTTGACTCATACTGCCTACTGCCATCTGCCTACTGCCTACTGTCTTTTATAACGTCTGCTCTTTGGCACCGTCCAGACGTAGACCGTGCGGTAGAGGTTCTTCCAGGGCACGCGCACAGAGTTCTCCGGCTGCCAGTCGCCCATGCGGAAGTCGTGCGAGACGATGCGCGCGCCGACCGGCAGTTCGCGCAGGAGCTTCGGGCGGAGCATGACGTTGAGCGTGTCCGAAAGGTAGAGCGTGACGACGGTCGCCCCGCGCAGGTCGGCCGCGAACATGTCGCCGAGGCGGAAGGTGACGAGCTTGTCCACGCCCTCGCGCTTCGCCGCCTCGGTCGCCTCTTCGACGAGCTTCGGGTCGATGTCGATGCCGACCGCGCGCACGCCGTACTGCTTCGCGGCCGCGATGGGGATGCGCCCGTCGCCGCTCCCGAGGTCGAAGAGCACGTCGTTCTTTTTGAGGCGCGCCTGCCGCAGCATCTCGTCCACGGTCTCGGGCGGGGTCGGGACGAAGATCACGTCCGGCTCGCGCAGAGGCTTCTGAGGAACTTTGGCGTGACGCGTTGTCCGCCTCTTTTGAAGACGGACGCGCGCCTCGACGGTGAACGAAGCGGTGAAGAGCACGCACGCGGACAGGGCGATTTTCGTCAGCAACATTCTCATCCTTCACTTCTCCCGGATCAGCGCCATCGCCTCCGCGCGCGTGCGCGAGTCCTTGCGGAAGCCGCCGCGGATGGCCGAGGTGATGGTGACGGCGCCCGGCTTCTTCACGCCGCGGATGGTCATGCAGGTGTGCTCGGCCTCCATCACGACCATCACGCCCACCGGCTTCAAGCCCTCGAAGAGCGTGTCGGCGATTTCAGAAGTCAGACGCTCCTGCACCTGTAAACGCCGCGCGAAGCTCTCGACGAGCCGCGCGAGCTTGGAGAGGCCGACGATGCGCCCCTCCTTCGGGATGTAGGCGATGTGGCACTTGCCGACGAACGGCGCGAGGTGGTGCTCGCAGAGCGAGGCGAAGTGTATCTCCTTCACGATGACCATCTCGTCGTGGCGGTCGCCGGGCAGCGGCTGGACGTGCTCGGAAGGGTCTTCGCGCATCCCCGCGGTCAGCTCGGCGTACATCTCCGCCACGCGCCGCGGCGTCCGTTGCAAGCCGGCGCGTTCGGCGTCCTCGCCCACGCCTTCGAGGATGAGCCGCACGCCGCGCTCGATCTTTTCGAGGTCAACCCCGCGCGCGCCCCCTTCTTCGGAGCCCTCGTCCGGCTCGGTCGCGGAGAAGATCGTAGCCATAACATGCACCCCTTCCCTGGGAGCGCGGGCATCCTGCCCGCCAAAGCGTGCTTCAGCACGCTTCCCACCTTACTCTATCCCTCAACCTTGAGGCTTAAAGTCTCCCCGTCTTCGCGCTGCGCGCTCATGGCGGGCAGGATGCCCGCGCTCCCGGCCTAAGCCTTTACCCTTCGAAACGCCGCGAGCGCCGCCTCCTGCACCGCGCGCAGCGGGACGTTGTGTGCGCGCGCGGCCGCGCGGCAGTCTTCGTACTCGGGCGTCGCGCCGAGCGTCTGCCCTTCTCTGCGCGCGACCTTGACGGCAATCGTACCGAACTCGGTCTCGACAGTCACGGCCTCCCTCTCCAGAGCGCGCCGCCTGACGGTGTAAGAGCGCACGCCCAGAGTCGGCGTCTCGGCGAAGAGGAGTCCGTGCATGGCCTCGCCGTCTGCGGGGCGGCAGAGGATCGAGACGAGCACGCCGGGCCGGTTCTTCTTCATCTGCACGTGCGTGAAGAAGCAGTCGAGCGCGCCGGCTTCGAACGCCTTCTCCAAAAGATGACCGAGGACTTGCGGCGACACGTCGTCAACGTTCGTCTCGACCATTAACAACTCCTCTTCATCTTGCCCGGAGACGCCTGACGGCGTCTCCCCGGCCTTATCGGACTCGCCGAGGAGCAGGCGCAGCACGTTCGGAAAGTTCTTGTACTCGCGCCCGCCCGCGCCGTAGCCGGTCGCCTCGATCTTCATCCGCGGCAGCGCGCCGAACTCCTCGCACACGGCCGCCACGATGGCCGCGCCCGTCGGCGTGACCAGCTCGCCGACGATGTCGGTCGAGTAGACGGGCGCGCCTTTCAGAAGCTCCGCGACCGCGGGCGGCGGGACGGGGAAACGCCCGTGTGCCATCTCGACCGTGCCGCTCCCGACGTGCAGGGCCGAGGCGGCGAAGCGTTCGACCTGCAAGAGCTCAAACCCGATGCACGCGCCGACCACATCCACGATGGCGTCCACGGCGCCGACCTCGTGGAAGTGTATGCGCTCGACCGGCACGCCGTGGACGCGCGCCTCGGCCTCGCCCAGGCGCCGGAAGATTTTCAGCGCGCGCCCTTTGACCGAGTCGTTCAGGCGAGAGTCGCCGATGATCTTCTCGATGTGCGAGAGGTGCCGGTGCTTCGTCTCTTCTTTGGTGAGCTTAACCAATGCGCGCGTCGCGCCGATGCCGCTGCGGTCAACCTTCTCGAAACTTATCTCGTAGCCGTCCACGCCGAGCAGCGCGAGCCGCTCCGTCAACTCGCGCGCGTCCGCCCCGGCGTCCACGAGCGCGCCGAGCGTCATGTCGCCGCTGACGCCGGCGAAGCAGTCGAAATAGAGAGTCCTCAACTAAGCTCCTTCTTCATCCAGCAAAGGCAGAATCTCGCCCGCCGCCCCGCGCAGCGTCGCGTCGCAGGCTTCGGAGAGCGGCGTCGGCTCCGGGTTGATTTCGACGAGGAACGCGCCCGCCTCGGCCGCCGCGTAGGGCAGACCGGCCGCCGGGTAGACGATGGCCGAAGTGCCGACGACGAAGCAGAGGTCACAACGGGCGGCGCGCTCGGCCGCCGAAATCCAGACGCGCTCGGGCAGCATCTCGCCGAAGAGCACCACGTCCGGCCGCATCTGCCCGCCGCACGCGACGCACACGGGCGGTCGCACGTCGGAAGGCTTCTCGCGCAGCTCTTCCCTGCCCCCACACTTCAGACAGCGAGCGCGCCAGGCGTTGCCGTGCAGTTCCAAGACCTCGCGCGAGCCCGCCGCGGCGTGCAGGCCGTCGATGTTCTGCGTGGCGAGTGTGAACGAGTCGAATCTGTCTTGCCAGCGCGCGATGGTCTCGTGCGCGGGGTTCGGCCGGCAGGTCGAGAGCACGCCGCGGCGGTAGTCGAACCACTCCCAGACTTCGGGCAGGTTGCTCCTGACCATCCCGGCCGACGAGATGACTTCGAACGGCATGCCCTTCCAGACGGCCGTCCGGCCGCCGCCGCGGAAGGTCGGAACGCCGCTCTCGGCCGAGACGCCCGCGCCGGTCAGCACGAAGACGCTCCGCGCTGAACGGAGACGTTCCCGCAGCTCTCCGGGGATGTCCAGATGTTCTTTGGCGTGCATTGAAATCGAATTCGATGGTAGCAGAGCGCGTCGGGCGAGTGTCAAGCAAGTGCGTTGGCGCCGCGCGAATCGGCTGAGCTATACTCTCTGCTTTTCCGGCCGACCGAGAAAGTGTCAGAGGAAACATACGCCTTGAACCTGAGCGAACTGCAAGAGTCCCTGCGCGAGCGCGTCCGCGCCGCCGCCGCCGAAAAATTCGGGGTCGAACTCGAACAATTCCCCGCGGAGGTTCCGCCCCGCACGGAGTTGGGCGACCTCGCCTTCCCCGTCGCCTTCGAGCTGGCGAAGCGCATCAAGCAGGCGACCGGCGAGAAGCGCAACCCGCGCGCCATCGCGGAAGAGCTCAAGCAGGTGCTCGAATCGGACGCGGCGGTCGCGCGCGTCGAAGTCGCCGGCGCCGGCTACCTCAACCTCTTCTACGACCGAGCGCGACTGCTGGCGGCACTCTCTTCGTCAACGACCGAAGCGACGGCCGCGGCCCCCTCGTCCGAAGACCGGCCCAAGCGGATGGTCGAGCACACGAGCGTCAACCCGAACAAGGCCGCGCACATCGGCCACCTGCGCAACTCCGTCCTCGGCGACACCTTCGTCCGCATCCTCCGGGCCAACGGCGAGCGCGTCGAGGTGCACAACTACATCGACAACACCGGCGTGCAGGTCGCCGACGTGGTCGTCGGCTTCCAACACCTCGAAGGCATGTCGCTCGCAGACGTGCGCGCGCTCGACGCCTCTTTAAAAGAGGACTACCCGTTCGACTATTACTGCTGGGACTTGTACGCGCGCGTCGGCCTCTTCTACAGGGGCGGCGACCCGGACGCGAAGGAAGACCCGGAGCGTCTGAAGCTGCGCGTCGAGACTTTGCACGCGCTCGAAGAGGGCGGGAACGCGACGGCCGAGCTGGCCGACTACGTCGCGACGCGCATCGTGCATCAACATCTCGACACGATGCGCCGGCTCGGCATCACGTACGACCTTTTGCCGCGCGAGTCCGAAGTCCTGCACTTCCTCTGGTCGCACGCCTTCGAGCGCATGAAGGAGTCGGGCGCGATTCACTTCCAGACCGAAGGCAAGAACCGGGGCTGCTGGGTCATGCCGATGGAGGGCCACGAAGGGAGCGAAGAGCACGAGCCCGACAAGGTCATCGTCCGCTCCAATGGCACCATCACCTACACGGGCAAGGACATCGCTTATCAACTCTGGAAGCTCGGGCAGGTTGACCTCAACTTCTACTTCAAGCCCTTCCGCACCGAGCCCGACGGCCACGCCGTCTGGACGACGACGAGCAACAAGGAAGAGGCCGCGTCGGACGCGCCGCACTTCGGCGCGGGCGCGACCGTCTATAACGTCATCGACTCGCGCCAGTCCTACCCGCAGGAGGTCGTCAAGCGCGGCGTCGCGGCCGTCGCGCCGCAGGTCGGCGAGGCGGCGAGCGCCCACCTCTCCTACGAGAGGGTCGTGCTCACACCGGCCGCGGCCGAGGAGCTGGGGCTTGAGCTGAGCACAGAGGAAAAGTCACGCACCTTCGTCGAGATGAGCGGCCGCCGCGGCCTCGGCGTCAAGGCCGACGACTTCATCGACACGCTCGAAGCGAACGCCCTGCGCGAGGTCGAAGGCCGCCACCCCGACATTCCCGACGAAGAGAAACGGGCGGCGGCGCACGCCCTCGCCGTCGGCGCGCTCCGCTACTTCCTGATGAAGTGGACGCGGAACTCCGTCATCGTCTTCGACTTTAAGGAGGCGCTTTCGACGAAGGGCGAGGCCGGCCCTTACTGCCAGTACGCGGCCGTGCGCGCCAACTCCATCTTTCGCAAGTTGCCAAACGGCGAGCTTGAGAATGCACAACGCCTGATCGCCTCGTCGGCCGCTGAGGGCGGCGAGGCGGCCGAGTCCGTGCGCAAAGTTTTCGAGGGCGAGATCGGGGACGAGATTTGGTCGCTGGTGACGCTGGCGGCGCGCCTGCCCCAGGTGCTCCAACAGTCGGCCAGCTTCGCGGAGCCTTCGCACCTCGCGAAGTACACCTTCCAACTGGCACAGGCATTTAACTTCTTCTACAATCGCGACGAGAACCGCATCCTCGAAGAGCGGGACGCGGTCAGGCGCGCCGTCCTCGTCTACGTCACAGACTTCGTGCGCACACAACTCACGTCCGCGCTCGCCACGCTCGGCATCGAGGTGCCCGAGCGGATGTGAGCGCGCCCGGCGGCACGAGCCTTGCACAAATTTTTAGCGGCTTAAGACTTTTACAGGTTTAGAGGTACACGATGCTTATCGTCATGAAGGCCGACGCCACCGAACGCGACGTGGCGGAGGTCGAGCGCGTCATCACGGAGATGGGCTACCGCCCGCACACGATGCCCGGCGCCTCGCGCACGGCCATCGGCATCACGGGCAACGACAAGCCCGTGGACATCACGCGCTTCGAGACGCTGCACGGCGTGGCCGAGGCCATCCGCGTCACCAAGCCCTACAAGCTCGTCACGCTCGACCTGCGCCCCGAGAAGACGGTCGTCCGTGTCGGCGACGCCGAGATCGGCGGCGAAGAACTCGCCATCATCGCCGGCCCCTGCGCCGTCGAGAACCGCGAACAACTCTTCGCCGTGGCCGAGGCCGTCCGCCGCAGCGGCGCGCGCTTCTTCCGCGGCGGCGCGTTCAAACCGCGCACGAGCCCTTACGCGTTTCAAGGGCTGGGCGAAGAGGGCTTGAAGCTTCTGGCGGAAGTCCGCGAGGCGTTCGGCCTGAAGATCGTGACGGAGGCGGTGGACGAGGCGAGCGCGGACTTGGTGGACAGGTACGCGGACGTGTTCCAGGTCGGCGCGCGCAACATGCAGAACTTCTCTCTGCTCAAGCGCGCGGGTCGCTCGCGGCTGCCGGTGCTTTTGAAGCGCGGACTGTCGGCGACCGTGGACGAGTGGCTGCTCGCGGCCGAGTACGTCATGGCCGAGGGCAACTACAACGTCGTCCTCTGCGAGCGCGGCGTGCGCACCTTCGCGCAGCACACGCGCAACACGCTCGACCTCGCGGCCGTGCCCGCGGTGCAGCGCATCTCGCACCTGCCGGTCGTCATCGACCCCTCGCACGGCACGGGCAAGAATCACATGGTCACGCCGCTCGCGCGCGCGGGCGTCGCCGTCGGCGCCGACGGCCTCATCATCGAAGTCCACAACCAGCCCGAGCGCGCCCTCTCCGACGGCGCGCAGTCGCTCACCCTCGAACAGTACGAACAGCTCGCCCGCGAGGTGCGCGCCATCCACGAAGTCATCGCCCCCGCGCCGGTCGGTTGAGAGAAGGCAAAGGGCAGAAGGCAAAAGGCAAAAATGAAAGACGAGGGGCGTGCTCCCTGTCTTCACTTTTGCCTTTTGCCTTTTGCCTTCCTACAGTTCTCCGCTCAGGATTTGTCCCAAACGCTGCGTGAAGACTGACCGCGGCAGGACGTGTTCGACGCCGGCCTCAAGCGCTCTGCGCCGGAGTTCCGTCTCGACGTGTGAGAAGAAGGCGACGACGGGGACGGCGCGCAGTTGTTCGTCGGCCTTGAGGCGCGCGGCCAGTCGGACGGGGTCGAAGCGCGTCTCTTGCAGATCGAGGATGACGAGCGAGGGCATCTCGGTCTTCGCGTAGTCGAAGAGCCCCGCCTCCGTCCGCGCGAAATCGACCGTGACGTTGAGGTGCTCCGCCGTCCCGCGAATCTTCGAGGCGAAGAACATGTCGCTCACTGCGGCGATAACGCGTCTGTTCATCTATAATCCCCCCACGCTCTATCCGAATCCATTGTGCGAGCCGATTGTGCAACACGTCAGCGACGCGAGCCAAGCCGAGCCCGAACTCGAAATCGAGCGCGGCGATTTCGCGGCTCAACCTGTTTCGTCGGAAGGGCCGCGGCGGCTGGTCGTCGTCACCTACAACATCAGGTACGCGGTCGGCTCGCGCCTCATCGGCGGGAGCCTTCTGCGCCGCGCCGGCCTCGGCCAGCCGGGCCGCCGCCCGCGGCTCGTCGGCGACAACATCCGCAAAGCCGCGCGCATACTTTCAGACGGCGCTTATCTGCCACGCGCCGACGTGGTCGCTTTGCAGGAGGCGGACAGCGGCACCTTCCGCGCGGGCGGGCGCCACGTCGCGCGCGAGCTGGCCGGCGAGTTGAAGATGAACTACGTCCGCGCGCACGTGCCGACGCCGTCGGACGTGGAGCCGAAGGGTCGCAAGTGGTGGCTCGACTTCGAGGAGCGCATGCTGCGCGGCGAGGCCGGGGACACGGGCGTCGCCCTCCTCAGCCGTCTGCCGCTCTCACAGCCCGAGCGCATCGAGCTGCCGTGGGACGCGTGCCCCTGGCGGCCGCGTTTGGCCGTCGCGGCGTCCGTGCCCTTCGGCGGGCGCAGGCTGCACGTCTTTAACGCGCACATCGACACGCACGCGAGCGTCGAGGGCCAGCTCCGGCAGCACCGAACCATCCTCGCGCTGGCCGCGCGCACGGCGGAGCCGACCGTCCTGCTCGGCGACTTCAACACGCTGAACGACGAGGGGCGGCGGGCCGCCCGTGGGCTGCTGGAATCGGAAGGCTACGCGACGCCGCTCCCCACGAACACGCCGACCTGGCGCTCGGGGCCGATCCGGCACCACTTCGACTGGATATTCCTGCGCGGCGCGCGCGTGCTGCGCTGGGGCGTCGCGCGCGTGCGCGGCATCTCCGACCACTGGCCCGTCTGGGTCGAGATAGAAACGCAGTAGTCAATGACGAGCGAGACCATCACCAGCCGGAAGAACCAGTTCGCGCAGCGCGCGCGTGCCGTCCGCGACGGGCGCGAGCGGGAGTTCGTCTTCGTCGAGGGCACGCGCCTGGTCGAAGAGGCTTTGGGCGCATCCATCGCGTTCGAGGCGGTGCTCTACACGCGCAGCCTCGCCGAAGACGAACGCGGGGCTTCGCTCCTTAAAAAACTTCAAGCCGTTTGCCGGAACACGTACGCCGTCTCCGAAGACGTGCTGGAATCCGTCTCGGACACGAAGACGCCGCAGGGCGTGCTGGCGCTCGCGCGCCGGCCGCAGACTGGGCGGGAGGTTTTAGAGCGCGCGGCGGGCGTGCCGCTGGTCGTCGTCATGCACGGGGCGAACAACCCTTCGAACGCGGGCGCGGTGCTGAGGGTCGCCGAGGCGGCGGGCGCGACCGGCGTCGTCCTGACGAAGGGCTCGACCGACCCGCTCTCGCCGAAGGGCCTGCGGGGCTCGATGGGTTCGGCGTTCCGCCTGCCGCTCTGGACGGGGCCGACGCTCGAAGAGGCGCTCGGCTGGTGCTCGGAACGTGGCATCCGCACGGTTGCGACGGCGGCCGGCGCGCCGCGCCTGCACACAGAGATCGACTGGACGCCGCCGCGCGCGGTCTTCCTCGGCCCCGAGGCCGGTGGGCTCTCCGACGAGGAAGCTCGGGCCGCGGACGACGCCGTGCGCATCCCCATGCGCGCCCCCGTGGAGAGTTTGAACCTCGCCACCGCGCTCGCGGTCGTCCTCTACGAGGCCGCGCGGCAGAGGCTTTTTGCTTGAGCCCGCGCGGGCAAATGTCTCTTTCTTCTCACCTTTCCCTTCTGACTTTAGACGAGACTTCCGCGGGGCGGCTCATTTCGGCTAGAATGACCGCAGGTTATTCAAGGCGATAAACAGTTTTCCCCCTGCTCGAAGACCTTGCCGCCGTGCCGCCCCGGCTCGGTTGCGGTTTTGTCGCGGACGCCCCTTTTATGAGTGAAGAGAAAGAGAAGAAGCGCGAAGGGAAGAAGCGCGACGCCGCGCCGAAGGAGAAGAAGCGCGACGAGGCGCTGGTCGAGCGCCTGATGCGGCGCGTGCTCGAAGGCATGGGCTCGGTCGTGGATCGCAAGCTCGGGCGCGAGGCCGACGCGCAGACGGGCTTCACGACGACCAAGCTCATCGAGCGCATGAAGCACCTCGTGGACGAGCGCGCGCGCACCGATTCGGAAGGGCGCCGCATCGCCCCGCACCTCTTCAAGCTCAAGGTCGAGTGGGGCACGCACTCCGAGGCGCCGCCCGAGTACATCAAGGAGCTGGAGCACGAGGTGCTCGCCGCCGCCATCGACCACATCAACGACCGCCGCTACCGCACGCTCGCGCCCATCCAGGTCGAGACGAGCGCCGACATCTTCACCTCGGGCATCGCCGTCGATCCCTCCTACGGCGAGTTCGAGGAGGAGCTGAAGCGGCGCGACCAGGCCGAGCAGCTCCACGTGGAGATGGCCGGCGCGGTGCCGAAGGCGAAGACCTTGACGACGACCGACGTGCAAATCCTCGCGCGCGTCAACACCCCCGAGCGCTCCTTCGAGAAGCCGCTCGCGTTCCGGCCCGGCGGGCGCCGGATGGGCGTCGGGCGCGTGGCCGACAATGATTTGCAACTCGAACACCCGAGCGTCTCCAAGATTCACGCGTCGCTCGTGATGAACCGCGAGGGCACGCTGCTCGTCGCCGACACGGGCTCGACCAACGGCACCTTCATCAACGGCCGCCGCATCGCCTACGGCGAGGCGCGGCAGATCGAGGACGGCGACGTCGTCAGCTTCGGCGACGTGGAAGTAAGGTTTAAAAGGCAATGATGAATGATGAGTGATGAATGATGAATGAAAGGCACGCTGCTTCTTATTCATCACTCATCACTCATCATTCATCACTCATTAAAATTATGTTTCTCGCAGACATTCCCGAGGCGAAGCCGGCGCTGCTGAGTCTGTTGTACGTGGGCGGGGTGGCGTTGCTGGCGTTGATTTTGTTCGTGTCGTTGCTGCTGATGCGGAGGCGCCGGCGCTCGTCGCTCGACGCCATCGCGCCGGCCGACCTGCCGCCGGAGGTGCGGCAGCGTCTGGGGGCGACTTCGACCAACCGCGGCCTGCGCGCGCTGCGCTGGCTCTTCGTGCTCCTCGCGCTCGGCGTCTTCAGCTTCCACGTCTACTGGGCGCAGTACGCGGCCGAGTCGAACGAGCGCTTTCAGGAGCTGAGCTACAAAGACCTGCGCAACCGGCGCCTGGCCGAATCGACCCTGCGGGGCTGGATTCTCGACCGGACGGGGGGGCTCGACAAGGCGCTCGCGCTCTACCGGCGCGCGCCGAACGGGCAGATCGTGCGCGACTACCCGCTCGACACGGAGGTCTCGCAGATACTCGGCTCCGACCGCGGCGACCCCGGCCTCGAGCGCGCTCTCTTCGGCATCCAGAGCAGCGCCGCGCCCGAGGCGTGGGACGTGTTGATGGGCAAGAACGTCATGCAGCAGGCGAACCTCGACGTGCGCCTCACCATCGACCAGGAGCTTCAGAAGGAGGCCGTCGCGCAGCTGCGCGGCCGGCACGGCTCGGCCGTCGTCCTCAACCCGCAGACGGGCGAAGTGCTCGCGCTCTACAGCAACCCTTCTTACTCGTTGAAAGAGGTGCAGGACGAGGAAGCCTGGATCAAGTTGAACGCGAACGAGCGCGACCGGCCGCTCGTCAACCGCGCGCTGCGCGGCCGCTACATCCCGGGCTCGACGTTCAAGACCGCCGTCATGATCGCGGCCTTCAACAACGGGATGCAGAACGAGAAGTTCAACTGCTCGGCCGCGGGCTTCTACGCCGAGCGCGGGGCGAAGCCCATCCTCGACTCGGGCGGCACCGGCGAGGTGCACGGCACCATCGGCATCGACACGGCGATTGAAGTCTCCTGCAACCAGTACTTCGCGCAGATGGCGATCAAGCTCGGCCCGGAGAAGCTGGCCGAGGCAATCAAGCTGGTCGGCATGACGCCGGTCGGGAGCCCGCAGGAGGCGCTCGGCGCGGGCAAGCAGCCGGAGATTTGGAACACGAGCCAGCCGGCCGTGGCGCGCGCTCTGGCCCCGGTCGAGGCCACGGTCGCGCTCTACCCGCACGAGCGCCCGTACGACCTCGGCCTCATCGGCTTCGGCCAGGGCTACGCGGGCCAGATGACGCCCTTCCAGATGGCGCTCGTCGCGTCGGCCATCGGCAACCTCGAAGGCAAGCTGATGAAGCCGAAGATCGAGTTCGACCGCCCGCCCGAGGTCTGGGCGCAGGTGACGACGCCCGCGTACGCGGCCGAGATGCGCCGCATCATGGGGCTCGTCACGTCGGGGCCTTCGGGCACGGCGACGAGCGTCTTCGGCGACGTGCACCGCCAGGGCATCATCACCGGCGGCAAGACCGGCACGGCCGAGAAGCAGGTGCCGCTCTACGACCCGAAGACCGGCGAGATGCTGATGGAGAAGAAGATCGAGCGCGACCGCCGCGGCAACCCCATCCGCGAGTACGAGGTGCCGAGGCTCGACCCCCAGTTCAGGATTGACAGCTGGTTCCTCTGCCTCGCGCCGCTCGACCGCCCGCAGCTCGCCATCGCCGTCATCATCGAGGGCGGCGGCTACGGCGCGAAGGCCGCCGCGCCGGTCGCGGCCGCGCTGGTCTTGAAGGCGCGCGACCTCGGCCTGCTCACCGGGGCCGGCATCGCACCGGCGCAGCAACAGCCGCAGCCGCAGCCGCAGAACGGCAGACAGCAGGGGCAGACGCCGACGCCGGCCGCGACTCCGGCCGCGCGCACGACACCGGCCGCACGGCCACGAGGGGCGAACACGCCGAATCAGTAGGACGACCCGGGGGATTTGTTCGATGAGGAATCGCGCTTCGACACACTTACTGCTGCTGCTGCTGATCGTCGGGCTGGAGGTCGTCGGCTACGTGGCGGTCTACGACTCGGCGCTGCTGCGCGGCTACGAGCCTTCCGTCGTGGGCGCCGCGCGCGACCTGCTGCTCTACGTGCCGCTCGTCGCCATGCTCTTCTGGCTGACGCGCGTGATGCGGTTCAAGGGCAACTGGACGCTCTACACGACGGCCGTGCTGCTCTTCTCGGTCGGCCTGCTCGTGCAGTACCGCCTCTATAGCGACCCCGAGTACGGCTCGGGCAACAAGGCCGAGGCGCGCGCCGAGAAGACGCAGGTGCAGCGCATGCGCTACATCAACCAGTTCTACGGCCCCGACAAGAAGGCCGCGCTCGGGCTCGACGCGACGGCCGCGCAGCCCGCCGCGACGCCCGAGGTCGTGCGCCGCTCGGACGTGACGGCCGGCCGCGCGCTCACCTCTTCGTTCACCTGGATTCCCCTCTTCGCCTTCTTCACGATGGCCCTGGCCTACTGGCTGTGCGTGCAGGACAAGTACCTCGACTGGATGCAGCGGCACAGCTTCGTCATCGTGCTGGCGACGCTCGTCCCGCTCTTCGGCGCCATCATCTGGTCGCGCGCGGGCAAGTTCGGCGGCAACATGACGCCCTGGGAGCCCTCGAAGATTCCCTTCCTCCTCGGCTTCGCGGGCATCCTGACGGTGCACTACCGCGAGCTGGCGCGCACCTACTGGGGCATGCCGCGCGCGCGCAACGTCATCCCGCTGCTCGCGATGGGCCTCATCCCCTTCATCCCTTTCTTCGCCCTGAAAGACTTCGGGCAGATGCTCGTCTTCAGCGGCGCCTACACGACGCTCTACCTCGTCGCCGTGCGGCGCTGGCCGCAGCTGCTCGTCTTCGTCGGCTCGCTCGTGCTGGTCGTCATCATCCTCATCGTCGGGGCGCTGCCCGTCAACGTGCAGGAGAAGGTGCCGACGCTCGCCACCATCGCCGCGCCCGTCCGCTCGGTGCTGCCCGACCGCATCAAGCAGCGCTTCCACCTCTGGCTCGACGGCTTCGACCCGCCCGCGCCCGACGAGGAGTGGTGGAAGAAGGATTACGAGGACGCGCTCGCGCGCGACCAAAGGATGCGCGAGCTGGCCGAGTCGAGCCCCGCGATGCAGAAGACCGTCAACGTGGACGTGTGGTTCGACCGCATCGCCTTCCAGCCGTCGCAGGCCACCTTCGGCCTCGCCGCCGGGCGGACTTCGGGGCGCGGCCTGGGGCTCGGCTTCGCCGAAGTCATCCCCGTCGCCGACTCGGACTACATCTACGCGGCCATCGGCGAGGAGTTCGGTTTGGTAGGCGGCGCGGTCGTGCTGCTCGCGCTCATCGTCCTCGTCAACGCGGGCGTGCGCACCTCGATCGAGGCGCGCGACATGTTCACCAAGCTCTGCTCGGCGGGCCTGACGGCCTTCATCGGCTTCCAGGCCATCGTCAACATCGGGGGGACGACGCGCGCGCTGCCGATGACGGGCATCACGCTGCCCTTCGTCAGTCACGGGGGTTTCAGCCTCATCACGAGCTTCGCCATGCTCGGCATGCTCCTGGCCTTCTCGCACCGCAACGCCAGCGACGCCGAGGCGCCGAACCTGCGCGCGGCCGGCGCCGTCAACGAGCCGCGTGAGGAGGAAGAGTACAAAATCCCGGAGGCGGTTCAATGACAGCAGACCCCAGCGCGGTCTCCATCGAGGCGGCGTCGGTCACCGACCGCGGCCTGAGCGAGAAGCGGCCCGAGAACGAGGACTCTTTGCTGAGCGACCCCGCGCACGGCATCTTCGCCGTCGCCGACGGCGTGGGCGGCGCGCAGGCCGGCGAGGTCGCCTCGCAGACTGCCATCGAGGTCTTGCAGGAGGCGTTCTCGAACCAGCACGACGGCGAGGACGTGGAAGACCTGATGGAGATCGCCATCCAAAGGGCCAACGACTCCATCTACCGCATGTCGCGCGAGCAGCCGCGCTTCGCGATGATGGCGACGACCATCGTCGCGCTCCACCTCGACGGCCTGCGCGCCACCGTCGGCCACGTCGGCGACTCGCGCCTCTACCGGCTCGCGCCCGACGGCCGCCTGAGCCGCGAGACCCAAGACCACTCGCTCGTCGAGGAGGAGATGCGGGCCGGCCGCCTCACCCCCGAGCAGGCCGCGACGCACCCGAACCGCAACGTCATCAGCCGCGCCCTCGGGGCCGAGGCGTCGGTCGAGGTTGACATGCGCAGCTTCGAGGTCGAGCCCGGCACGATCTTCCTCCTCTGCTCCGACGGCATCACGCGCCACGTCCCCGACGACGAGCTTTCGACCGTCCTGCGCAACGCGCGCGCGCTCGAAGCCGCCTGCGAGGAGCTGAAGCGCCGCTGCTTCGAGCGCGGCGCCGAGGACAACCTGACGGCCGTCCTCGTCCGCGTCGGCGGCGAAGGCGGCGGCGGCAACATTCACGACACAGAGACGGACGAAGAGCAGACCCTCGTCCGCGAGCGCCCGACTTTGCACAACGCGCGCACGCTCCCCGACACGCCGGCCGCGCACCTCCGCAGGCCCTTCGACGCCGGCGGCACGGCCGTGGGCGTCGCCGCGCCGCCCGCCGCGGGGGCGAAGACGCGCGCCGCGGGCGGCGGCGACGACGACGCCCAGGAGACATCAAAGGCCGCGCCGGCCACATCAAACGTCCGCGCGAATGGGGGCGGCGCGGGGCGGAGCCTGCTGGCGGCCGGCGCCCTCCTGCTCACGCTCGGCGCCGTGGCGCTGGCCTTCTACGTGGGGATGATGTTCGAGCGCAAAGGGATGAGCAGTCGTCTGAGCCTGAGCCCGACCGCGGCCACGCCGACGCCCGCGGCGACGGCCACGCCGAGGCCGGCCGACGCGGCCTTCACCGAGACGCCCGCCGAGCGTTTCGTGCGGCTGCGGCGCGCCGTCGATCTCTCGCCCGCCTCCGAGGCCGCGCGGATGTCTACGGAGGCCAACGGCCAGCCGCTCGAATCGAGTGACCCCGAGTTCCTCTACCTCTACGGGCGCGCGCTGCTCCTCTCCGACCGCCCGCCCGAGGCGGCCGCGGCCTTCGACCGCGCCATCCAGAGGATCAACGAGAACATGACGCCCGCCAACGGCGAGCTGAAGATCGACGCGCGCCTCGCCAAAGTCGCCGCGCACCTGCGCGACCGCAACGAGGCGGCCGCCCGCGAGGCCGCCGACGCGCTCTCCGACATCGTCCGGCCGCAGCCGCTCCAAACGCCGGCCGGCGCAGGGGCCAACGGCGCGAACGGCGCCGCGTCGCCGACTCCGTGAGTAGACGGCAGTCAGTAGTCAGTAGTCAGTAGCGCCCCGCGCTGCCGACGCTGAACATGAAAATCGGCGGGTTCGTAATCAAGAATGTCTTTCTACTGTCTACTGACTTGAGATGAGCGAGCTGAAGCTTCAGCAGTGTAGACTCGACGGGCGCTACGACGTGCTCGACTGCCTCGGGCGCGGGAGCTACTCGGAGGTCTACGTGGCGCGCGACGCGGCCGCCGCGGAGGGCGGCCCGAGCCTCGTCGTCATCAAGGCGCTCAACACGCACCTCCAGGGGATGCCCGACCCGGAGCTGGAGCGCACGCTCGTCGAGAACTTTCGCAACGAGGCCATCGCGCTCGACCGCGTCCGCCACCCCAACATCATCAGCCGCCTCGGCCACGGCACGGCCATCGACCTCTCGGGGCGCACGTTCCATTACCTTGTCCTCGAATACCTCTCGGGCGGAGACTTGCAGGCGCTCGTCCTGCGCCACCCCCTGCCGCTCGACGGCGCGCTCTTCTACCTCGAACAGGTCTGCAAGGGGCTCGCGCACGCGCACAAGCACGGCGTCATCCACCGCGACATCAAGCCGCAGAACCTCCTGCTCACCGCCGACCAGCACACCATCAAGATCGCGGACTTCGGCGTCGCCAAGATCGAGGCGGCCGAGGGGGCGATTACGCGCGTCGGCACGGACGTGTACGCCGCGCCCGAGCACCACCCGCTCGCCGTCACGGGGCCGCTCGACACGACCTCTCTTTCGCGGCCACGGCCGATTCAGTTGACGCCCGCGGCCGACGTGTACTCTCTGGCGAAGACGACCTACATGGTTCTGACCGGCGAGTCGCCGCGCCGCTTCTCGCAGAAGCCGATCACGTCGCTCCCGCAGGAGTTCATCGCGGAGGAGTGGGCCGACTACGTCCTGCGCGTCCTTGAGCGCGCGACGCAGACGAACCCCGCGAAGCGGCACCAGACGGTAGACGAGTTCTGGATCGATTTGCGCGACGCGGTGATGGCCGGGACGCGCCCCCTGCGCCGCCCCGACGGGGGCGTCGCGGGCTCGGGCGAGCCCGACGAGCGCGGCCGAAGCAACGACTCCGGCCCGCGCAGCTTCACGCCCAAGCCGCCGCCCGCGCCCACCTTCGACCGCGAGTCGCGCGCGGCCCGAGGCTCCGGGCGCCACCGCTTCGTCGTGCCCATCGCGCACGCGGGGCCGGCCGCGGCCGCCGTCGCCGAGGCCGAGAGCGGCCAGTTCCTCTCGCCGCGCGAGGGCGTGGACGCGCCGGCCGGCACGTTCACGGAGCGGCGCCCGCTCCCCGCGCCGCGCGGCCCGCGCCTGCCCCCGCGCCTGCGCAAGTGGGGCGTGGCGCTCCTGCTTCTGCTCGCCTTCTCGGGGATGCTCTACGCGACCTTCCGCTACGTGCGCACCGTGCGGACGGCCGGCGAGACGCGGCAGGGCCAGCAGTCGGGCGGCGCGGCCGCGAACAAAACGGGAACGGTGGGGAGTGAATTTGTGACGACGACCGATGTAAACTTGCGCAAAGGCCCCGACCCGAGCTACTCCAAGGTCGGCACGGCCGAGGTCGGCTCGACCGTGCGCGTGTTGCAGGCGAGCGGCAAGTGGTATCAGGTGCAGGTCATCGAGCACGGGCGCGCGAAGACCGATCCCGACTCGGAAGACACCGGCTGGGTCAACAGCACTTTGTTGAAGGCGAAGTCTTAATTACTGCCCCGCGGAGAGGTGACGACGACAGTGAGCATAATCGATTCGATTCGGCGCTGGATTGACGGGGAGGTCTCGGACGACCCCATGGCCGAGGTGGACGCCGGCGCGCGCCCGCGCCGCATCTGGGAGGACTTCCTGGTGAGGGTCGCGCGCGAGGTCGAGTCGGTCATGCAGCGCGAGATGTTCACCCCGCCGGGCGGCCCCACCTACATCCCGCCCGAGTACGTCGTCTATCTCTCGAACGACGACGACAAGGAGTGGCAGGGCGAGAAGCGGCGCGGGCTGGAGCAGGGGCTCTACTACGTCCTCTCGGAGCGCGCGCGCGAGCTGTCGGGGCAGACGCAGCTCGCCACCAAGCAGTTCGCCGTCGAGCTGCGGGTGGACGGCACGCTCGAAAAGGGGCAGTTCCGCGTCCAGCCCGTGTGGGAGTCGAACGAGCAGGGCGGGCACACGATGGTCACGGCGCGCCCGGCGGAGATCGACGCGGCCACCGCGCCCGCGCCGGAGGAGACTTCGGGCGGCGTGACGGGCGAGCTTGAGAGTGACATCACCCGCGTGGCGGCGCGGCCGGCGGCCGCGCTCTACAACGTGGAAATCTGGCGCAACGGCCAGCGGCAGACGGTCGAGCCCGTCACCAAGCAGGAGATCAGCATCGGCCGCGGCTCGAAGTCCGTCTCCGTCGATCTCGTCATCAAGGGCGACCCCGAGGTCAGCCGCAGCCACGCCACGCTGGAGCTGGACAACACCGGCCGCTACTGGTTCACGCCGCAGGGCAG
Source organism: Acidobacteriota bacterium (assembly GCA_019242475.1). GTDB lineage: Bacteria > Acidobacteriota > Blastocatellia > Pyrinomonadales > Pyrinomonadaceae > QHXN01. The sequence continues at coordinate 117,555 of JAFAVK010000052.1, forward strand.
GAACCCGACCTTCGTCGGCGGCCGCGAAGTCCCGCGCGAGGAGCGCGTCGAAGTCCTCCCCGACCAGAAGATCGACATCGCCAGCTTCACGCTCCGCATCCAGCCCAAGTAGCTGAAGGATTCGTGTGCGTCCTTTCCTCTTATTACCACACCATGAGCGATCATGGACAAGGTTCACACAAACGTCTCACAAACGGGCTCGGCCGAAAGCACTCCTAAGGCGAAAGCCACCGCGGGGAACGGCCGCGCTCCGGCGGATGAGGCGAAAAACATCCCCGAGGTAGACTGCACCGAAGAAGCGGCGGGAGAGAAGAAGCGGGATCGCAGCATAAGGGCTCCCATCCTGAAAGCCGCAAAGTGGCTCTTTAACTTTATCGGCACTCTTCTGTGGACCTCCGCCGTTGCCCTTCTGATACTCGTTGCCCTCATTTCGATAACCGAGGCGTCACTCACCACGCAGTTAATCTTAGGAGTGTCTGCCGCCACTTCTCTGCTGGTCTTCATACTCTGGAAGGTTCCGAAATGGCAGGTCTCGGCTCTCCAAGAAGTGCAGCCGAAGGACGCCTTCGCGTTGGAGAACGAGGCACGCAGGACGTTGGCTCAAATCCTCGCCGGCGTCCTGGTCTTAACGGGAATCTACGGCACGTGGCGAACCTCGCAGGTCTCTGAGCAAGGCCAGATTACCGAAAGATTCAACAAGGCCATAGACCAACTGGGGAGTGAGACACTGACCTTAAAGCTGGGGGCCATTTACTCTCTTGAAAGAATTTTTGAAGACTCGGTGAGGGATCGCGGCCGTATTATTGAGCTTGTAACGACGTACGTTAGGGAGAATGCGCCCTTTCATAAGTATGTTAAGCAGCCCCCGGCCAGCCCCGAGCCTCCGACATCAGTGAAAGGTGTAAAGGACAAAGCAACCGAGGCCGAGGCGGCGGCCCAGTCCAGAATTCCCCGCGCTGACATCCAAGCAGTCTTGAACATTCTGCGGAAGCGGAAGCCACCCGCTGATAAGTCCGAGGAGGTGTCAATTAGCTTAGAAAAAACAGACCTTTACGGTGCGAACCTGCAAGACGCCTACCTGCCTAAAGCGCGATTCAATCAAGCGGAGCTTTCACGCATTAACTTCATCGGGGCAACGTTAAGTGGCGCGACCTTCGCGGGGGCCAATTTGAAGGACACGGATTTGTTCTATGCCCAATTGCAAAACACCGACTTCTTCCTTGCTAACCTTGAAGGTGCGAACCTGGACTACGCTGATATTGAAGGGGCCGATTTCCGCTGGGCAAAGGGACTGAGTGCGGAGCAGCTCAAGAAAGCAAAGAACGTCCAGAAGGCCAAACTACCCGACGAACTCGTCAAAGCATTTAGCCAGATAGGGCAATAATACGACGATATTTTGATGTTCGTAGCACGTGAAGATGTCCGCATTTAGTAGCACATCATATGTCCGGTTTGCAGTTTAAGCCGCGCGCTTGCTCACAGCCTTCTTCGTCTCAGCTTTCACCGCCGGTGCTCTCAGCGGTACGCCTTCGGAGTTATAGCGCCCGACCTCGTGGGCGCCGTAGCCGAGCGAGATCGTCCCGTCCAAGTGCTCGTAGACCGTCACCCGGCAGCCCGAGAGTGTCGCGCGCCACTGTTGGTGTTCGATCTGCAAGGCGAGCCGGGCGAACTGCACCGTGTTGTCTCTCGCCACCACCCGCTCGTGTTGCAGGCAGAAGACGCGGTCGAGGTCTGCGCGCGTGCAGAGCACGAAGGCCGTGCCCTCTGCGGCCGCCACGACGCTGAAGCGCTTGTTGAACTCCGC
>JAFAVK010000063.1 GCA_019242475.1 Acidobacteriota bacterium
GATGGCCTCGCGCGGGCCGGCGTAGCGCATCGCCGCCGGGTAGACCGAGAGCAGCACGCGGCCCTGCGGATAGTAGTGCGCGAGCAGCGCCTCGTAGCAACGCATGCGCACGTCGCTGGGGATGTCGTCCGATTTGGTCTCGCCGACCAGCGGGTGCAGCAGCAGCCCGTCGACGCTCTCCAGCGCGCACTTCTGGATGTACTCGTGCGCGCGGTGGACGGGGTTGCGCGTCTGGAAGGCGACGACGCGGCGCCAGCCGCGCTGCCGGAACAGCTCGCGCGTCTCGACCGGGTCTTTCCAGTAGGCGTTGAAGGCGGGATGCTCCGGCCGACTCACCAGGCTGACGCGGCCGCCGAGCAGCCACTCGCCTTCGGCGTAGACGGCGCACACGCCCGGGTGTGCCTCGTCGGTCGTGCGGTAGACCCGCTCGGCCTCGCGCGCCGTGTCCCGGTAAAACTTCTCTTCGAGGTGGAGCACGCCGAGCAGGCGCTTGCCCTGGTAGAGCGCCACGTCCTGGCCCGCGCGGAGCGCGCCCGCCTCTTCCTCCCCGACGGCGAGCGTGACGGGGAGCGACCAGACCACCCCGTTCGCGAGCCGCATCCGGTCGCGCACCGAGACGTAGTCGGCCTCAGTCATAAAACCTTCGAGCGGCGAGTAGGCGCCGGTGGCGATCAGTTCGAGGTCGGAGACGGCGCGCGCGCCGAGGCGCAGCGCGGGCATCCCGGCCGCCGCCTTGACCAGCCGTTCGCGCTCGGCGCCGGCGACCTCCCGGTTGATAAGCGTGCCCCCGTGGGGGTTAATAAGTTTCACGTCGTCCTTTCTTTCTCGACAGCAATAGTGTCAGCGGTGCAGGCCGCATTCCGTTTTAGCCGTGCCGCGCCAGCGCCCCGCGCGCGGGTCTTCGCCGATGCGGACGGGCGTCGTGCAGGGCACGCACCCGACGGACGCGTAGCTCAGATCGTGGAGCGGGTTGTAAGGCACGTCGTGCTCGACGACGTACGTCCACACGTCGCGCTCAGACCAGCCGGCGAGCGGGTTGATCTTGACGAGCCCGAACTTCGCGTCGCGCTCGACGACCTCGGCGCGGGCGCGCGCCGGCGTCTGCTCGCGGCGGATGGCCGTGACCCACGCGCGCAGGCCCTTGAGCATCTCGCGCAGCGGCTCGACCTTGCGCAGGCGGCAGCACTCCTCCGGGTCGCGCTCCCAGAGACGCTCGCCGTAAGCTTCGGCCTGCGCGTCGAGCGTGAGTCTTGTCGCGCGGCGCTCGAAGCGCACGCCGTAGCGCACGTTCAGGCGCGCGGCGAGCTGGTAGGTCTCCGGGAAGAGCAAATCCGTGTCGAGGTAGAAGACGCGCAGGCGCGGGGCGACGCGCGCGAGCATGTCGATGAGCACGCACCCCTCGGCGCCGAAGCCCGTGGCGAGCGCCACCTCTTCGCCGAACTCCCCGGCCGCCCAGTACAGGACGGCCTCCGGGCTCGCGCCTTCGAACCCTTCGGAGATGGCCCTCAGCTCTTCGACTCTCAAGTCCCGACCGGGCGGCGGCGCCGTGGCTGTCATAAACTCCTCCGCGTTCAGAGCGCCGCGACGGCCGCCGCCTCGCGTTCAACGAACAACCCGTTCCCTACAACCGTGTCCGAAAGACCCTCGAACCAGTTGAGTCTCCCGCGCAGAGAGACGACCTCGCCCACGACGATGACCGCGGGCGCGCGAAGGCCCGCGCGCGCGACTTCATCTTTAATCGTGCGGAGCGTGCCCGTGACGGTCTGCTGCCCCTCGTACGTGCCCCAGCGGACGACGGCCGCGGGCGTCTCGGGCGAGCGACCGGCGGCGATCAACTCTTGTGCAATCTCGCCCAGCCGCGACATGCCCATCAGGACGACGACCGTCTCGGCCGACGCGAGGCCCGCGAGCGCGCCCGGGTGCGGGCCGCCTTCGGCGCGCGTCCCCGTCACGATGGCGACCGAAGAGGAGAAGACGCGGTGCGTCAGGGGGATGCCCGCGTAGGCCGGGGCGGCGAGCGCGGAGCTGACGCCCGGCACGACTTCGAAGGCGACGCCCGCCGCGTGCAAAGCCTCCGCCTCCTCGCCGCCACGCCCGAAGAGGAACGGGTCGCCGCCTTTCAAACGCACGACGCTCCTCCCCTCGCGCGCCAGCTCGACGAGCGTGCGGTTGATCTCCGCCTGCGGCGTCTGCCGCCCGCCGCCGACCTTGCCGACGTAGACGCGCTCGGCACGAGTTGAAACTAAGCCGAGCACTTCCGGGTTGACGAGGTAGTCGTAGACCACCGCGTCGCAGCTCAAGAGCAGGTCGCGCGCCTTCAGCGTCAACAGGCCAACGTCGCCCGGCCCCGCGCCGACGAGATAAACGACTCCGCGCCGCGCGACTTGAGAGGTGAACGTCGAGACAGCGGCTTCTTCAACGAGCGTCGGCCAACCTTCGGCCTCGCGGATGCGTTCGACCGACGCGTCGATGACGAAGCGGTGTGCGTTGAGCGGCTCGGTGATTTGATAAGTGACGCCCGCGTGCCGCTCGGCCGCGGCGCGGACTTCCACGGGGATGTCGCCGCGCGTGTGCCGCCCGGGCGAGAGGAAGTATGGGTGAACGACCACGTGCCGCGCGCCGCGCCCGACCAGCCGCGCGAAGCCCTCGGCGATGTCCGGGCGTGCAATCTCAAGGAAGGCGGCCTCGACGAGTTCAAAACCGCCGCGCCCGCCGATGCGCCGCGCGGCCTCCCGCACGTCCTGGTTCGCCTCCTCGCGCCGGCTCCCGTGCCCGACGATCAGCACGCCGCGTCTCACTCTCTCGCTCACGCCGTCACCTCCGTCTCTTCCGTCACGCCCAAGCTCTCCAACTCCTCCGTCGTGTGGCGCGCGATGAAGCACTGGAAGCTGTCGGCCGCGCCGTAACGGCGCGCGAGGAACGTGCGCGCCAGACTCTCGACGTAGAACTTAATCTCCTCCGCCGGAATCTTCCGCGACAGCTCGCGCCCGAACGCGTGGCCGTCGCCGAGGTGCCCGCCGAGGTAGACGCGGTACGCCTCCCTTTTGCCCGCGGGCGTGTTGACGAAGTCGCCGACGAAGCCGATGTCGCACACCTGGTAGTGCGCGCAACTGTTCGGGCAGCCCGTCACGCTGATACGCAAAGGCACGTCGAAGCCGGGCAGCGCGTGTTCGAGGTGTTCGATGAGTTCGGAGGCGCGGTCTTTCGTCTCGGTCACGGCGAGCTTGCAGAACTGCTTGCCCGTGCAGGCGATGGTGCCGGTGCGGAAGGTCGAGGGCTCGACCGTCAGGTCTAACGCGGCGAGCCCTTCGGCCAACTGCGCGCGTTCTGACTCCGGCACGTCGAGCACAACGAAGTTCTGCGCGGTCGTCAGGCGCACGCGCCCGCCGCCGTGCCGCCGCGCGAGTTCCGCGACGGCGATCATGTCCGTGCCCGGCAAACGGCCGCGCTTCGTGGCGACGCCCGCGTAGTAAAGGCCGTGCTGCTTCTGCGGATGGATGCCGACGTGCGCGCGGTTGGCCGTGACCGGAACATACGGCGCGTGGCCGTCGGTCAACTTTCTACCAAGACGATTCTCTAGCTCTTCGCGAAAACGCCCAGGCCCCCACTCTTCGAGCAGGAACTTCAAACGCGCGCGCGCGCGCGAGTCGCGGTTGCCGTGGTCGCGGAAGATGGAGCAGATGTGGTGTGCGACTTCGATAACTTCATCGGGCGCGACGTGCGCGCCGAGGCGGTCGGCGAAACGCTCCTTCGAGCCGAGCCCGCCGCCGACCCAGAGGTCGAACGCGACACGGCCCCCCGCGCCGCGCAGCGCGACGAGTCCGATGTCGCTGATCTCGTGCCCCGTGCAGTAGAGCGTGCAGCCCGAGACCGTGACCTTGAACTTGCGCGGCAGGTTCGAGAACTCTCGGTTGTCGAGGAAGTGCCGGTGGAGGGCGAGCGCGTAAGGCTCGGCGTCGATGAACTCCGCGGCGTCGATGCCGGCGAGCGGGCAGCCCGTGACGTTGCGCGTGATGTCGCCGCACGCGCCGGAGGTGGTGAGGCCGACGCGGTTCAACTCTTCGAAGATGGCAGGCACGTCCTCGATCTGGACGTTGTGGAGCTGTATGTCCTGCCGCGTCGTCACGTCGCCCGCGTTGCGCGCGTATTGGACGGAGAGGCGCCCGAGCGTCCCGAGCTGTTCGCTTGAGAGCGTCCCGTTCGGCACCTTGACGCGCAGCATGAAGAGGCCGTCCTCCTGCGGGCGCTGCGTGTAGAGCCCGTACCAGCGCAGGCGCACGTCGAGGTCGTCCGGGTCGATGGAGGCGAAGCCCCCGCGAGCGTAGCGGACGATCTCGGCGAGGCAGTCGAGGCCGTCGCGCTCGCGCTTGGCGCGCTCGACCCGGTTCTCTCTCCTTGCGACGGCCATAAACGAAAACTCCCGCGCTAAGGAGAAGCGCAGGAGCTTTGCAAGCCTGTCTACTGTTCCTTAGCAGTTTTTAACGTGGAGCAAGTCACTCGAAATCGCCACGGTATACGACGAGTGCCCCGCGCTAAGGGAATTTGCGCGGACAACAACACGCCGACATGTTCGGAACGGTTAACATGAGCCTCGCACTCTAAGGCACGCGGCGCCGGCAGTCAAAGAAATAATTTTTATCGCGGGATAAACGAGGTCGGGCAGACGTTTGAAATTTATCCGCCGATGAGGATTTTTGTATTCGGATGGATTTTTATGTTTGACTGAACGGACAGACGGCTCTATGGTGTAGCCACCGTGGCGATTTCCGAGGGACTTGCTCCACGTTAAAAACTGCTAAGGAACCGACCGGGAAACTTTCGCTCCTGCGCCTTCCTTAGCGCAGGAGTTTTCGTTTTATGAGTCGAACACTCGAAGGCCGGGACATCACGACGAGGCTCGTCCACGCGGGCGAGCGGCAGCCGCCGCCGCGCGGTCTGCCCGTCTCCACGCCCATCTACGCGACCTCCACTTTCACCTACGGCTCGATGGCGGAGGTTGACCGCGTCTTCTCGGGCGAGGATGCGGGCTACGTCTACACGCGCTACGGCAACCCGACGACCGGCGCGCTCGAAGAGGCGATCCGCGTGCTCGAAGGCGGCGCGGCCGCGTGCGCCTACGCGACGGGGATGGCCGCGCTGCACGCCGCCCTCTTCGCCTGCGAGTTGCAGACGGGCTCGACCGTCCTCGCCTCGCAAGACCTCTACGGCGCGACGACCGAGCTGCTCTACACGGTCTTCGGCTCGTTCGGCGTCCAGACCGTGACGGCCGACTTCACGCGCGTGGAGGAACTGCGCGCGATGGCTTTGCAAGTGAAGCCGCGCGTGCTGCTCGCCGAGACGATCTCGAACCCTCTGCTGAAGGTCTGCGACATCGACGCCTGCGCCGGGGTCGCGCGCGAGGCGGGCGCGCGGCTCGTGGTCGATAACACCTTCGCGTCGCCCTACCTCTGCCGGCCTCTGGAGCACGGCGCGGACTTCGTCGTGCACAGCGCGACGAAGTACCTCGGCGGGCACGCCGACGTGATGGGCGGGCTCGTCGTCGCGCGCGACGCGGCGGACGCCGCGGCACTCGTCGGCGTGTTGAAGCTGGCGGGCGGCGTGCTCGGCGTCTGGGAGGCGCACGAGGTCTTGAGGGGCTTGAAGACGCTGGCCGTGCGGCTCGACCGCCAGTGCTCGAACGCGCGCAGGGTCGCCGAAGCGCTCGCCGCGCACGCGCGCGTCCGGCGCGTACACTACCCGGGTCTGAACACACGGCCCGAGGCTGTTGAAGTTTTAAGCCGCACGCTGCGCGCGCCGCACGCCGGGGCGCTCGTCGCCGTCGAGTTGGAGGAGGACTCGTTCGACGCCGCCTTCCGCTTCATGGACGCGCTCGGGCTGTGCGTCCGCTCGACGAGTCTCGGCGACGTGTTCACGGGCGTCCTGCACCCGGCCACCTCCTCGCACCGCGAGGTCGCCCCGGCGCGTCGCCGCAGGCTCGGCATCGCCGACGGCCTCGTCCGCGTCTCGGTCGGGATTGAAGACGCCGGGGACATCATCGACGACATCGAGCAGGCGCTCGGGTGATGACAGGAAGACGAACAACGCGGTAGCATTGCGCCCTTCGATAAAACCGACCGCGGCAGGAGGGGCGATGGAGCAGAGAGAGCGCGTACGCACGTTCCGCTGGGACGAGATGGAGAGGGAGCACGTCGTCGAAGGCATCGACCGGCGCATCATCAACGGCGACCAGATGATGCTGACGCACGTCTACCTCAAGAAGGGTGCCGTCGTCCCTTTGCATTCGCACCACAACGAGCAGTTCACCTACGTCCTCGAAGGCGTGCTGCGCTTCTGGATCGGCGACGAGGGGTCGGAGCCCATCGACATCGGCCCCGGCGAGGTGCTGCACATCCCCTCGCACGTCCCGCACAAGGCGGAGGCGTTGGAAGACACGCTCGACGTGGACGTCTTCAGCCCGCCGCGGCAGGACTGGCTCGACAAGACGGACGATTACTTCAGGCGGAAGTAGCGGCGATGGACTTGGGGCTCAAGGGCAAGGTCGCGCTGGTCGCCGCCGCCAGCCGCGGGCTCGGCCGCGCCGTCGCGGAGGAGCTGGCCGCGGAGGGCGCTTCACTAGTGCTCTGCGCGCGCGGCGCGGAGTCTCTGGCCGAGACGTGCGAACAGATCGAGCGCACCTCGGGTGTTCAAGTCCTCGGCGTGGCGGGCGACGTTTCGTCGTCTGAAGACGTGTCGCGCATCGTGGGCGCCGCGCTCGAACGCTTCGGGCGCGTGGACATCCTCGTCACCAACGCGGGCGGGCCTCCCGCCGGCACCTTCGAGAGCCTGAGCGCGGAGGATTGGGAGCGGGCGACGCGCCTGACCTTGACGAGCGTGCTCAACCTGACGCGCGCGGTGCTGCCGGGGATGAGGGAGCGGCGTTGGGGGCGCATCCTCAACGTCACCTCCATCGCCGTCAAACAGCCCGTCGAGAACCTGATGCTGTCGAACAGCCTGCGGGCCGCCGTCACGGGCTTCGCACGCACGCTCGCCAACGAGGTGGCGGCCGACGGCGTCACGGTCAACAACCTTCTGCCCGGCTACACGCGCACCGAGCGCGTCGATGAATTGGCCCGCGCGGCCGCGTCCCGCGAAGGCGTCAGCGAGGCGGAGGCGCGCGCCCGCTGGGAGGCGGAGATTCCGATGCGGCGCCTCGGCGAGCCGCGCGAGTTCGCCGCGCTCGCGGCCTTCCTCGCCTCCGAGCGCGCCGGCTACATCACGGGCACCAACGTCACCGTGGACGGCGGCTGGGTGCGCTCTCTCCTCTGACTGACAGAAGCGGCCGAAGCTCGTGTGGGCGCGTGAGGCGACGCCAGGCTTCTTGAAAGTTTGAAGGCGATGTTTCCGGCTCGGCCGCGCTCGGCTTCCTCGCCGCCTTCGCGCTCAGCAAGCGCGGCGGCTCGTAAGCAGGGGCGCTTTTAGTCCTCAACCCGCACCGCGTACAGAGTAATGGACGAGGCGCCCGCCCGCCCTTTTCCGAACTTTCATAACGGGTCTCCAAAATATTAAATACTAAATCATTTGCGGCGCGGCGCCCGCCGTTTGAAGGGGCCGGCCTCCCGCCAAAGGAGTGAGGCCGCGCCCCCGCCCCGAGAAGGCATGTGTCTTGCTCTAACAAACCGTTGAGACGGCGGGAAGAATGAGAGCCATTTAGCCGCCGTCGTCTAATCCAATTATCCGTACTCGCGGAGAGCCCCCGCGGCCTGTCGGCGAGGCGGAATCACAACGGAGAATATATATGACTAGAACAAGGCAGTCGGTCGTCCTCTCGCTGCTCCTGCTGCTGGCGCTGCCGCTCGCGGCCGCGGCCCAGGTCACCTCGTCCACCTCCTCCGTGACGGGGGTCGTGGCCGACCCGAACGGGGCGGTCATCTCGGGCGCGACCGTGACCCTGAAGGACACGCGGACTTCGAAAGAGGTGACGACGACGACGGACGACCAGGGGGTCTACCGGTTCGCGCAGGTGCAGCCCGGGCAGGGCTACACGATCACGGTCACGGCCGCCGGCTTCCAGACCTTCACGCTCTCGGACGTGGCGCTGCGCGTCGGGAACGTCGAGACGCAGAACGTGCAGTTGACGGCCGGCGCGGTCTCCGAGACCGTCTCGGTGACGGCCTCGAACGAGGCCACGCTCAACACGACCGACGCCAGCATCGGCAACGTCATCGAGACGCGCCGCCTCGTTGACCTCCCCGTGCAGTTCCGCGGCTCGCCCGCGGCGCTCATCGGCCTCCAGCCGGGCGTCATCGGGAACAACGTCGGCACGGGCGCGACGAACCGCGTCGGCTCGGTGACGGGCTCGCGCGCCGACCAGGGCAACATCACCGTGGACGGCATCGACGCCAACGACGTGACGACGGGCCAGGCGTTCATCACGACCGGCAACGCGCCCATCGACGCCATCCAGGAGTTCCGCACCGTCACGGTCAACCCCGGCGCGGCCGAGGGCCGGAGCAGCGGCGGCCAGATCGAGATGGTGACCAAGAGCGGGAGCAACGAGTTCCACGGCTCTTTGCGCGAGTTCAACCGCACGGCGGCGACCGCCGCGAACACGTTCTTCAACAACCGGTCGGGCGTTAAGCGCCCGCAGCTGACGCGCAACCAGTTCGGCGGAAGCCTGGGCGGCCCCGTCTACTTCCCGCGCTTCGGCGAGGGCGGCCCGCGCCTCTTCGAGGGCAAGGACAAGCTCTTCTTCTTCTTCGACTTCGAGGGGCGGCGCGACGCGCAGGGCGTCACTAACCTCCGCATCGTCCCGCTCGCGCACTTCCGCCAGGGCGGCCTGGCCTACCTCAACAACACCGCCGGGTGCCCGACCAACGCCCGCCTCAACACGCGGCCCGAGTGCATCACGGTGCTGACGCCGGCCCAGGTCGCGGCGCTCGACCCGCAGCACGTCGGCGCGAACGCGGCGCTCCTGAGCCTCATCAACGAGCGCTACCCGCTGCCCAACGACTTCTCGGCCGGCAACGGCATCAACACCGCCGGCTTCCGCTTCAACTCGCCGTCGCGCCTCTCCTCGAACAACTACACGATGCGCGGCGACTACAACATCACCGCCAACCAGCGGATGTTCGGGCGCCTCAGCCTCTCCAGGGGGACGACGACGGACACGGTCAACACCGTCGCCCAGCAGTTCCCGCAAGACCCCGAGAGCGGCGTGCAGATCGTCAAGGACTACGCGCTGGTCTTCGGCCACAACTGGGTCGCCACCCCGAGCATCGTCAACCAGGCGACCATCGGGATGTCGCGGTCGGGCTTCCTGACCCCGGCCCCGTTCGCGCCGACCTTCCCGAACGTGTACGGCACGCCCGACTTCACGGGCGGCAACTGGTCGGGCTTGCTCTCGGTGCCATTCCCGCGCATCTCCGGCCAGGCGCGCTACGTGCCCGTGCCGACCTACCGCGACGACCTGAGCTGGACGCGTGGGTCGCACGCCATGCAGTTCGGCGGCTCGTTCAAGCCGATCCACCAGAAGTCCACCCAGTTTAACGACTTCAACTTCGTCACCCTCGGCCTGGGCGGCAACACGCCGAACCTCAACGCCTCGCTGCGCCCCGGCAGCATCGGGACGGGCACCACCCGCACCGGCAACTACGACAACGCCTTCGCCTTCCTCCTGGGGCGCGACGCGCTGGTGACGACCAACTTCAACTACGACCCGTCGGGCAACGCCCTGCCCCGGGGCACGGGCAAGACGCGCGACTATCGCTACGACGAGTGGGAGTTCTACGGGCAGGACAGTTGGAAGGCGCGCGACGACCTGACGATCACGTACGGCGTCCGCTGGCACTACTACCCCGCCCCCTACGAGGTGAACGGGGCGCAGGCCGTGCAGCAGGCCGGCGCGGACTTCGACACCATCTTCAACATCCGGCAGGCGAACGCGGCGGCCGGCATCGCCGGGGCCAACGCCGTGCCCCTGCTCACCTACGACCTCGGCGGCAAGGCCAACAACGCCCGCCCCTTCTACGAGCCGGACTGGAACAACTTCGGCCCGCGCCTGAGCTTCGCCTACAACCCTTCGTTCAAGGACGGCTTCCTGGGCGCGCTCTTCGGCGACCGGAAGATGGTCATCCGCGGCGGCGGCTCGGTGGTCTACGACCGCCCGGGCGGCGGCATCTCGTTCCTCCAGGATCAGAACACCTTCATCTTCGCCAACTCGGCGACGACCAACTTCGGCAACGGTGACCCCGTCGCCTCCCTGCTGAACGACCCGCGGTTCACGGGCGTCGCCGCCCTGCCGGTGCAGAACGTCGCGCCCGCCGTCACCCGGCCGTTCACTCCCTTCGTCGTGAACGGCGTCCCCAACGGCACCGCCGTGAACGGCTTCACCTACGTCATCGACCCGCACTTCCGCATCCCGTACTCGATCCAGTACAGCTTCGGCTTCCAGCGCGAGGTGCCCGGCAACTTCCTCCTCGACGTGTCCTACGTCGGGCGGCAGGGGCGTAAGCTCTTCGCCCTCGCCGACGCCTCGCAGATACTGGATTTCAAAGACCCGGCTTCCGGCCAGGGCATGATCGCCGCGCTGAACGGGCTGCAAGCCCAGCTCAACTCGGGCGCCGCCGTGACCCCGCAGCCCTGGTTCGAGAACCAGGTCAACGCGGCGCGGGCGGCCAGGGGGCTCGCCCCCTGCCTGACGCGGTTCGGCGTCTCCTGCACGAACGTGGTCGCCGCGAACTTCGGCGACCTCGTCTCCATCGGCGACACGGCCGACACCGTGCAGGCGCTCTACGCCAACGGGCTGCTCCGGCCGAACGTCGGGCTCGGCTCGCAGTTCGGCACCGCCGGCTTCGTCAAGAACTTCGGGGCGTCGAGCTACAACGGCGTGCTGGTCAGCCTGCGCAAGCGCTTCTCGCAGGGCCTCCAGTTCGACGCCAACTACACCTGGTCGCACTCCATCGACAACCAGTCCACGGTCGCCAACGTGACGACCTCGGGCGGGCTCATCTGCGACGCCCGCAACCTCCGCGTCTGCCGCGCGAACTCGGACTTCGACATCCGCCACCTCTTCAACATGAACGGCGTGTGGGAGCTGCCGGTCGGGCGCGGGAGGTTCTTCGCCGGCGACGCCCCGGGCTGGGTGAACTCCATCATCGGCGGGTGGACGTTCACGGGCATCTTTACCGCCCGGAGCGGGCTGCCCTTCAGCCTCGCCACCTCTTCGTGGCCGACGAGCTACATCTTCGACGGCAACAACGGCGTCCCGGCGGTCACCTTCGGCGACCCCAACGCCCTGCGGCCGAGCATCCACAACGCCCCCGACGGGACGCTCCAGTTCTTCGCCGACCCCGAGGCGGCGCTCGCCGCCGTCGGCTACCCACGCCACGGCGAGCCCGGCAACCGGAACGCGCTGCGCGGCCCCGGGTTCTGGAACATGGACGCGGCGCTGCTGAAGAACTTCAGGCTGCCCTGGTCTGAGACGCAGCGTTTGCAGATTCGCGCGGAGGCTTACAACGTTTTCAACCACAACTCCTTCGCGCTGCCGTCCAGCCTCGACATCGGCTCGACCTCCTTCGGGCAGGTCACCGGCTCGTCCAGCACCCCGCGCGTCATGCAGTTCGGCGTCCGCTGGGACTTCTAGTCCGACGGCGCCGGACAAAACTCAGGGGCTCCCGAAGATTCGGGAGCCCCTCTTTTTATCAGCGCTTCGCTCACGCCCCGGGAGGTTGGGGGTGAAAGTGCATCTGCATGAACTTCAGGAACTGCCCCCAGTCGGAAGGGATCGTGCCGTGCCCGCCCGCGTGCATGTAGTAGCCGAGCGTGTGCAGGATGGGACGGCCGGCGGGCGGCATCTCGTCCGTGCCGAGGTCTTCGGCGCCGAGCAGGCGGTAGACCGGCCCGGCGGCGACCGCGGAGAGGAACTCCCCCTTCGGGTCTGACCAGAGGTCTGTGTCGCCGGTCTGCAAGAGCAGCGGGCGCGGGGCGATGAGCGCGAGCAGCATGTGCGCGTCAACCGGCGACTCGTTCGGGCGGTCGGCGAGCTTCTGGTAGTCGGCCGCGAACTGGTAAGGGTATCTGGTCGGGGCCGTCAGGTGCTTGACGGTCTCGCCGAAGTTGCGACGGCTCAGGGCGGCGCCGCCCTCGCCCGAGCAGCTCGCAATCACCAGCGCGAAGCGCGTGTCACGCGCGCCCGCCCAGAGCACCGTCTTCCCCAGACGCGACGCGCCGAAGATGGCGACGCGCTTCGCGTCCACGCCCCTGTCGGTCTCGAAGTAGTCGAGCGCGCGGCTCAGCCCCCAGCCCCACGCGGCAATCGCGCCCCACTCGTCGGGCGCGGGCTCGGTCTGCCCCGGCTTCAGATAGAGGGCGCGCACGCCTTGCGGGATGCCGCCGAGGAAGTCCGGGTCGATGTCGCCGTAGTAGACGGTGGCGACGCCGATGCCGCTCGCGAGGAAGGGCAGCACATCGAGCTTGCCGAAGCCCGAGCCCTGCGGCGCGGGCACGCGTTTCTTGTCGCGCCCCCAGACTTCGCCGGGCTTGATGCCGGGGTCGTCCACCGTGTTCGCGTTGGCCGTGAAGCTCAGGTTGAGCAGGACGGGGACGGGCTTGCGCGCCCCGGCGGGCAGGTAGATGAGCAAGTCCATCTTCGGCCCCGACTTGTCGCGCGAGAAGTAGATTGTCACCTGCCGCCTGATGGCTTTGCCTCCGAGCGCGGGCGTGCCCTTGTCGAACACGTCGAAGCTCATGCCGGCGGGGCGGCCGGGGCTGCGGCCGAACTGCTGCTCTTCGAAGAGGCGCACGATCTCCGGGCGACGCTTGCCGTACCAAGTCTGCTTGTCGCGCACGCGCTTCCCCGAAGAGAGGACGAGCGGGTCGGGCAGCGTGTAGTTGCCGACGAGCGCCTCGTCGTAGTTGACCGGGATGCCCGCCACGTTCTTCGGCGGCTCGTTCTGTCGCTGGCCGCTCGCCGTGCCGAGCGACAGCAAGACCGCCGAAGCCAACGACACGAACACGCACCACGATTTGCACGTCATCAAATTCAAGCTCCCTTATTCTCGCCGCGAAACTCAGCGACCTGTCGCCGTGACGAGCGTCACCGGGCCGAGCAGCCCCGCGTCACTTAACGACGGGGGCGGGCCGAAGCCCGCGGGTACGTTTGCAAATACTCTCTTGTCCGCGGGCGCGGTCTTGTCCCCGATGATCCGGTTCGTCCACTCGTTCGTCACCTTGATCTCTAAAAGGTTCGCGCCGGGCCTTAGCGCGTCGGTCACGTCAACGCGGAACGGCGGCTTCCACAAGACCCCGAGCGCCCTGCCGTTGAGCGAGACCTCCGCCAGGTCTTTCACCGCGCCGAGGTCGAGCAGAATCCTCTGCCCCGTCCGGAACCAGGCCCGCGGCGCCTGCACCGTCTTCGTGTACGCGGCGGTGCCCGAGAAGTATTTCACGCCCTCGTCAACGTTCGCCGTCCACGACGCCAGCTCCGCGAGTTGAAGTTTAGGCGGCGCGCCGAGGTTCGGCGGGAAAGTGACTTCCCAAGGCCCGCCGAGCGACGCGAGCGGCGACAGCTTCGTGCCGGCGACGACGCGCGACGGGACGCCGGTCGCGCGGCGGAAGACCACGAACACGGACTCGCGCTCCCCCAGGTGCAAAGGCACGGTGGTGCGTCCGTCCGCGACCGTATAACTCGCCGGCTCGTTCGCGCCCGTGTCGGCGTGCCACAGCTCGGCCTCCTTTCCGGCCACGCGGAAACGCGCTTCCAAGTCCTGCGCGCGGTCGGAGCGATTGGCGACGAAGTAGATGTCGGCTTCACGGTCGCGCCTGTGGAGCCACGGCAAGTCTGCGTCCAGCCCGCGGCCGAACTCCACGTCCGGCGGGACGCGCATCGAGGCGAGCACTTCCGCGGGCGCCAAGCCCCACACGACCGTCCCCTTCCCGTAGGCGCGCCGCGTGCGGCTGACGCCGTCGAGGTCGCCCCACAGCTCGGAGGCAATCGCCTGCACTTCTTTATCCGCTTCCGGGTACCCTGCGAGGCCCGGCGACTTCAAAGGCTTCGGCCCGAGAACGGTCGCACCGCCCTCGACCAGCTCGCGGATTTTGCGCAGCACCGGGAGCGTCATGCGTTCGACTTCGGGGAGAACAAGCAGGCGGTAGCTCACGCCGTCCGGCATCACGAGACGGCCGTCGGCGCCGACCGACATGCGCGTGAGGAGCGCGTCCGCGTTCACGTAGTCGTAATCGAAGCCGGCGGGCGGCGCGGGCTTCAGCCCCGCGCCCCAGAAGGGCATCGTCGAAGGCGCGCCCTCGTTCAAAAGGTACGCGAGGTCTGCGACGGGCAGGCCGCGCTGGAGCATGAAAGAGTTTCGCGCGAGGTAGTCCATGAACGGGCGCGCTGTTTCGGCCCAGGTGATGTTGCGGTTGACGTGCGTCCCGACCATCGTGTTGCCGGGCTTGGTGTCGAGCGGCTGGTGCGCCGAGGTGTGGAAGACGATGCGGTTGACCCCTTGCGCGAACCAGTAGTCGGCGACCTTCTTCAAAGAGAACGGCGACTCGTAACCGCCGCCGGTGAACGACTCGGCCGCGACGACCGGCTTGCCGTAGACGTGGGCGGCCGAGGCCGCCCCGCGCACGTCCACGTAGTACATCGCGGGCGGGTGCAGGTCGCGCATCCAGAACTCACCCATCGGGATGCCCACCTGCTTCTTGTTGAGCAGGGTGTCTTCGGGTATCTCAAGCGAGACGCCGGCCGCCTCGCTGTACGTGCCGATGCCCTGCTTACGCAAGAAATCCGTCGCCGCGCCGTAGTGGTTCTCGGCGAACATGTCGGCGAGCGTGCGGCGGAAGTCCCAGAGGAAGCGGTCGCTCACCTCCGCGCTCCCGACGACGCGCCCCGCGAGCGCGGGCAGGTAAGGGACGGGGTCGTAGCCGCGGCGGCGGCGGAACTCCGCGAGCATCTCCTCCGTCCAGTTCTGCATGCCCGCCTCCCAACTGTCGAGCAGCACGTAGCGCAGGCTCTTGCCGTACAGCGGGCCGAGCGTGCGCGCCAGCGGCTCGGTGTAGCCGCGCAGGTACTCTTCCAGATGCTTCCGGCTGAGCTTGTCCACCTCGTAGCCGAGGCCGGCGGGCACGGCCGGCCGGTTCTTCGAGCCGGTCAGAGAGTAGCCGAAGCGCAGCACCGTCCAACTGCCCGGCGGCACCTCCCAGTCGAGCGTGCCGTCCGCGTTCATCTGCCTGGTCAGGTCGATGACGCCCGCGCTCGGGATGGAAGAGTCGGCGGGCACGGGCGGCGTCGGCACAGACTCGTACTCGAAGAGGAAGCTGAAGCCCGCCTTCTCCTCCCAGCGGTGGACGCGTGCGCCCGTGTGGAACAGAGCCTCGGAGAGCGTGTACTCGCGCGCGGGCTGCGGCGTCGCCTGATTCATCACCTCGGCGGGCTTGAGCGGCGCGCCGGTCAACTCGATGCGGTAGACGCGCGCCGTGGTCTCGGGGAACGCGAACGTCCGCACCAGGCCGCCGCGATAGAGCTGCGCGCCGGGCAGCGTGACGAGCGTCTTGAAGCTCGATTCGTCGTCGCCCGCCAGCACGCGGCCCACGGGTATCCCGCCGCGCGCGGCGAGCGAGACGGCGCGCGCGGTGAAGGGGCGCGCGAACTCGTACTGCACCCACGCCGGGCCGCCGCCCTGCGGGGCGGGTATCGTGAGCGCGGTGTTGAGGTCGTCGTCTAAGAGCGGCGCGGCGTCGAGCGGCCCCGCCGACGAGGTCACTTTCGGTTTGAGTTCCGCCGCGTCGAGTTCGTCGGGCGGGGTGCGGTAGGCGACGACCGCGCTGTCGCCGTAGAAGGTCGGGTCGGGCGTCGCGCCGGGCCGTGGGGCGCCGGTCAACAGATTTCTGACGGGGCCGTTGTTCGTAGGCGGTTGGGGCAGCTTGCCCTTGAAACGGCTCGGCCCTTCCAGAGTGGTCTCGCTCCAGACGAGCTTCTTCATCGCCTGCTCGGGCTTGACCCAGGGGCCGCCGGTCTCGCTCCAACCGGCGGAGCTGAAGACGGTCATCTCAAGTCCCAGACGGTCGGCCTCGGCGGCGGCGTGGCGGACGGCCGCGAGCCATTCGGGGGAGCCGAACACGACCTTCTTCTCGACGCTCTGCCCCCCGCCCGCGTTCACGTCGGCCATCTGGACGCCGGCGATCCCGACCCTCTTCATCCACTCAAGGTCTTTGGTGATGCCTTCGAGGGTGACGTTGCTGCCCGTCCAGTGCCACCAGGTTCGCGGCTTGGCCGCGTCCGGCGGGTCTGCGAAACCGCGTTCGAGATCGTCGCCCGAGGACTGTGCTGCCGCCCCGACTGCGAAGGCCAACGCCGCGAACGCGGCCAACGACGCGATGAACGCCCTCCACGTCTGTCTCATTTTTTTAGGAACCTATCGGAAGAGTCTGACGGCGGAACTTATACATGAAATGCGGACGAACTCGAACCCGGCCGGCCCAAGCTTTCCACTTCCGACCCCATCATTCCGGTTCCGAAGAGGAACTTTCCGGTTCGGAACCGAAATGTTCCTCTTCGGAACCGGAACATTTCGGTTCCGAACCGGAATATTTCGGTTCGGAACACGAATGTTCCTCTTCGGAACCGGAACATTTCGGTTCTGAACAGAAATATTTCGGTTCGGAACACAAACATTTCGGTTCGGAACACAAATATTTCGGTTTTGAAGAGGAACATTTCGGTTCGGAACCGGAACATTTCGGTTCGGAACACGAATGTTTCTCTTCGGAAGAGGAACATTTCGGTTCGGAACCGAAATGTTCCGGTTCGGAACCGAAATGTTCCGGTTCCAAATAGGAATGACGGGCTCCCCCGACTAGCGGAGGGGGCGCGGAGACCTTTAAGCCTCCGCGCCCCCTCCGCGTCCTTCCCCGAACGGCCGCTCCGCGCTTACTTGGCCTTGTTCGTGATGTTGCCGCCGCCGAGCGTGACGAGCGAGCCGCGCGCGCCCGCCTGGTGCCAGACCGCGCCCGAGCCGTCGCGGATGACGAAGGCGTAGGCGTCCGGCTGCTTCGGCGTCAGCAGGTCGCCGTCCGAGGTGTAACCCTCGAACGTGTAGTTGCCGAAGGAGGCGACCGTCTGCCCCGTGGCCGGGTCAACCTTCTGCACGTTGCAGCGGCCCTTGAACTCCGAGCGCGTGTAGACCGCGGGCGTCACGTTCGGCTCGGCCGCGAATTGCAGGTAGCCGTCCTGCCAGGTGTTCGACTTGACGACGTAGTTAAAGCCGTCCGCGCCGCGCAGGACGAGCGTGAAGTGGCCCTTGACCTGCCCGTCCTTCTTGCCGGCGGTGACGTTGAAGCCGAAGTTGGCCTTGCCGTTCGCAGAGCTCGGATCGGCCACCCAGCCGCCGCCGCCGCTGCGCAGATCGTCCGAAGGCACGGCGATGTTGAGCACGCCGACGCCGACCGGGTTCGCCACCCAGAACTTGTTCGCGCCGTCAACGCGCACGTCAACGAGGTAAGTGTCGGCCGGCACGCCCTGCAAGGTCGCCTGCGCGTCGCCGTTCGCGTCCACGGCCACGTTGCTGACGACGAGGTCGGGCGTGCCAGTCGCGTTGTTCGACTTGAAGAGCCCGAACGTGACGACGGCCTTCGTCAGGTCGCCGGCAAAGCCCGCGCCGTCGGCCTCCGGCGTCAGGTGCGCGCCGAGCAGCACGTTCGCGCTGCTGACGTTCGGGCCGGCGGTCAGGAGCGACGCGTCGCCCGTGTAAGCGGTCGTGGTGTTCTCGCGCGTGACGACCAGCGCGGCCGGCGCCGACGAGCCGCCGAGGTAGAAGGCGTTCGTGCTCGTGAACTGCGCCGTCACGTTGTAAGTCCCCGCGGGCAGATTCAAGGGAAGCTGTATCGCGGCGACGCCGTTCGAGAGGGCCGCCTGCCCGACGGGGCTGCCGTTCACGAAGAACTGCACGCTGCCCGCGAGCTGCTGGCCGGGGAACGCGGGCGCGCCGACGTTGGCTTGCAGCGTCGCGGCGTCGCTGTACTGCGCCGAGGCCGCCGCGACGACGACCGTGGCGGAAGACTTGACCGTCACGTTGAAGGAGCAGGTGCTCGTGTTGCCGGCCGCGTCCTTCGCCGTGACGTTGACCGTGGTCGTGCCGACGCCGAAGGCCGAGCCGGAGGCCGGGCTGCCGTTCACGTTCACCGCGGAGACCGCGTCGGTCGCCGTCGGGTTGAAGCTGACCGCGGCCGAGTTGGCGCCGGGCGCCGCGTTGACGACGATGTCGGCCGGGCAGTTGAGCGCCGGCGCGGTCGTGTCGCGCACCGAGACGTTGAAGGTGGAGGTTGACGTGTTGCCCGCGCGGTCGGTCGCCGTGACGGTCACGGGCGTCGAGCCGAGCGCGAACGTGCTGCCGGGCGCGGCGCTGTAGCTCACCGAGACGGCGCCGTCAACGATGTCGGCGGCGGTCGCGGCGAACGTGGCCGGCGCGCCCGCGGCGCTGGTCGCTTCGACGACCACGTCGTCAACGTGGTTGATGACGGGGGCCGTCGTGTCGCGCACCGTGACGTTGAAGGTCTTCGTCGCGCTGTTGCCCGCGGCGTCCGTGGCCGTCGCCGTGACCTGCGTCGTGCCGAGCGCGAAGGTGCTGCCCGAAGGCGTGCTGAAGGTCACGTTGAGATTGCCGCTGACCGCGTCGGTCGCGCTGGCGTTGAAGGTGGCCGGGGCGCCGCCCGGGCCTGTGGCCTCGACCGTGATGTCGGTCAGGTCGCTGATGACGGGGGCCGTCGTGTCGCGCACGATGACCTTGAACGTGCCGGTCGAGGTGTTGCCCGCCGCGTCGGTCGCCGTCGCGTTGACGTTGGTCGTGCCGAGCGGGAAGACGCCGCCCGACTGCGGGCTCAAAGTCACTTGCACGGGGCCGCCCACGGCGTCCTCGGCCGTGGCCGCGAAGGTCGCGATGGCGCCGGAAGCGTTGGCCGCCTCGACGAACACGTCCGGCGGGAGCGAGAGCACGGGGCCGGTCTTGTCGCCGACCGTGACGTTGAAGGTGGCGCTCGCGGTGTTGCCCGCGCTGTCGGTCGCCGACGCGGTGACCTGCGTCGTCCCGATGGCGAAGGTGCTGCCCGAAGGGATGCTGAACGTGACGGGCACCGAGCCGTCCTGCTGGTCTTCGGCCGTGGCCGTGTAGGTGGCGACGGCACCCTGCGGGCCGGTCGCCTCAAGCGTGATGTCGGCCGGCGCGTGCACGACGGGCGCGACGTTGTCGAGCACGGTGAACTTCAACGCGCCGGCTTCGAGCGTGAACTTGCCCTTCAGCTCCGCGGGCAGGCCCGAGTAGCTGAAGTCCGCGACGTTGAAGTTGGTCGAGCCGAAGGTGGCGAGCGTGTAGACGGTGCCGGGCACGACGTTCGACGGGTTGAAGACGAACTCGTAGGAGCCCGCGCCCGCTTTCGTCAGCGCGCCGCTCAGGGCCAGCCGGTCGGACGAGGTGTCGAGGTCGAACGCCAGCTTGCCCCCGCCGTTCCAGTTGAGCGAGCTGCCGCTTAGGGTCGCCACGGGGGAGGCGCCGCCGGGGGCGACCGCGCCGCCCGAGTTGAGCGTGACGGCGCGGCTGACCGAGCCGCTGCCCGACAGCGTGCCGCCGCTGCCGACGCTCACCGCGCCGCCGCCCGTGGACAGGCTGCCGTCCACGCGCAGCGCGCCGGCGTTGATTGTCGTCGTGCCGGCGTAGGTGTTGGCGCCGGAGAGCGTGAGCGTGCCGCCGCCGGTCTTCGTGAAGCCGCCCGTACCGGAGAGCGCGCCCGAGAGCGTGATGTTGAAGGGCGAGCCCGCGCCGTCGGCGGCCTGCAAGTTGACCGGCCCGCCGAGCGTCAACGGCAGCGCGCTCGACCAGTTGGCCTTCGCGCCGAGCGTGCCGCCCGAAAGGTTGATGGCGGTCGTCATCCCGCTCGTGCCCTTCTTGACGATGCCGCCCGAGCCGAGGTAGAGCGAGCCGCCGCTCAGCGCGAGCGTCGCCGAGCCGGCGTTGACCGTCGAGTCGAAGCCGAGCGTGAACTTCTCGACGGTGCTCACGCCGCCCGAGAAGGTTGCGAACGAGACGTTGTTGGCGTTCGTGCCGCTGGTCTTCGACATCACGATGCCGTTAACGGTGTCGGTCGAGTTGAAGACGCCGCTCGTCACGCGCAGCGCGCCGCCGCGGCCCGCGGTCGCCTGGTTGGCGACCGTGATCGTGCCGCCGACGTTGAGCGTGCCGCCCTCGACCGAGAGCGAGCTGCTCGAATTGTTCGTGCCCAAACCGACGGCGCCGCTGACGTTCGCCGTGCCGCCCGCGACGATGAAGCCGGTCGTGTAGGAAGGCGAACCGGTGGTGTAGCTGCCGCGCATGAGCGTGACGGTCGTCGTGTTGAGCGTGCCGCCGTTGACGCGGATGGTCGCGCCGTCGTTGTTGCTGTTGCGCAGGCCGCCGTTGAAGCCGGCTGTGCCGGAGTCCACGACCAGGCTCACGTTCGTGGCAGAGTTGACGGTGACGAGGCCGCTCGCCGTGAGCGTGCCGCCCGCGACGTTGAGCTGCGTGCCCGAGACCGCGGCCAAGTCCATCGTCGTCGTCGAGAGCGAACCATTCGGCGCGACGCGGAGCGTGCCGCCGGCGATGCTGGTCGCCCCGCCGTAGGAGTTCGGCGCGGCGAGGACGAGCGTGCCCGCGCCGGCCTTCGAGAGGCCGTTGGCGCTGCCGACGGGCGCGGCGATGGTCGCCGTCGCGTTCGTGCCGAGGGCGTTGACCGTCACGACGGGGACGCCGGTCGGCACGGCGAGCGTGAGCGCGCTGCCGCTGTTGCCGGGGTCGATAGTCCAGCTCGCGGGGCTCGCGGGGTTCGCGTCGCCGAACGTCATGCCGGAGACCGTGCGGGGCGTGTCGAGGAAGACGGTGTTGTTCGCCGTCAGGTCGAAGTTGCCGAACGTCGGCACGCTGTTGAGCCCGTCGGCGATGATGCCGCCGTCCCAGTTCGGCTCGCCGCTCCACAGGCCGCCGCTGATGGGATTGATCCAGGCGAGCGTGGCGCGGGAGTAGGTCTCACCGCTCGTGAAGCCGCCGGAGATGGGCACCGCGCCCGTGCTGCTGACGATGCCGGTGCCGCTCGATTTGAGGTCGAGCCTGACCGTGCCGGAGTTGACGAGCGAGCCGACGGTGACGTTGTAGGCGAAGCCGCTCAACTGCGTCACGCTCGACACCGCGCCGGTGACGGTGCCGGACGTGGTGAGCGCGAAGTCCGAGGCGTCCACGCCGCTCACCTGCGTGCTGAAGGTGACGCGGTAGGTCACGCTCGTCGCGCCGGTCTTCTGGTTGTAGGGGTCGTAGCGGTTGATCGAGTTGACGACCGGCGCCGAGGCCGGGAGCGCCGCGAGCGAGGTCACGATGTTCGGGTCGGGCGGGGCCGACATGCCCTCGCCGATGTAGAAGCTCGGGTGCGGCGGCTGGTTGTAGGCCGTGTTCTGCCACGCGATGGCCTCACGATACTGGTGGTCGTGCATCAGCGTGTAGATTTTGTTCTGGGCCGGGATGGTCGTCGTGTAGATGCGCAGCGCCGTGTCGTCGGCGGTGCGCCAGATGACCTCCTCGCGCCAGTCGCCGAGGATGTCGGCCGAGAGCGCGGGCGTTGACTTCGTGCCGTTGTTCGACGCGAGGCCGGCGGGCGAGAGCAGCGGGTTCAGCGTGTTGGTGTTCCAGTCCCACTTCGAGATGGTCGTGCCGTCCTCGAATTCGCGCAGGAGGTCGGCGTCCCACCAGACCATGAAGTTCATCGAGGAGGGTCTGTTCGGCGTGATCTCGACGCCGTTGGTCGCCATCAGGCCGCCGCGCGCGCCCCACATCTCGTAGCCGAGGTAGCGCGGGTCGATGTCGCCGGCCACGCCGCGGCCCACGTCCGCGCCCTGCCCGCTCAGGCTGAAGATGATCTGGCCCGTCTTCGCGTCGCGGAATTCGAGGCCGCTCGACCCGTAGTTCGCCGGCTCCTCGTGCACCATCCAGACCTCCTGGCCGGGGCGCGTGGGATCCATGTCCGTCATGTGCAGCGCGTCGCCGTGGCCGAGGGTGGTCGAGTAGAGGCCCGAGCCGTCGTCGTCAATCGCGGCCGCGCCGTAGGTGATCTCGTCGCGGCCGTCGCCGTCCACGTCGCCGATGGTCAAGGAGTGCGAGCCCTGGCCGCGCCAGGCGGAGTAAGGGTTGGACGTGCCGGTGTGGCCGGTGTCGAAGTTCCAGCGGTTGGTGAGCTGGCCGTTGCGCCAGTCCCACGCGGCGACGTAGGCCCGCGTGTAGTAGCCGCGCGCCATGACGAGGCTCGGCCGGTGGCCGTCGAGGTAGGCGATGCCGGCGAGGAATCTATCGACGCGGTTGCCGTAGTCGTCGCCCCAGTCGGAGACGTTGCCGCGCGGCGGGTTGTAGTTGACCGTCGCCATCGCGGCGCCGGTCAGGCCGTTGAAGACGGTCAGGTACTCGGGGCCGGAGAGGACGTAGCCCGAAGAGTTGCGGTAGTCGGCCGCTGGGTTGTCACCCGCCAGGAGGACGTTCTGGCCCTGGCCGTCAACGGTGCCGGGCGCGGTCTTGCACGCGACCTCGGCCTTGCCGTCGCCGTCGAGGTCGTAGACCATGAACTGCGTGTAGTGCGCGCCGGCGCGGATGTTGCGGCCGAGGTCGATGCGCCACAAACGCGTGCCGTCGAGCTTGTAAGCGTCGATGTAGACGTTGCCGGTGTAGCCGCTCTGCGAGTTGTCCTTCGAGTTCGTCGGGTCCCACTTCAAAATAATCTCGTACTCGCCGTCGCCGTCCACGTCGCCGACCGAGGCGTCGTTCGCGTGGTAGGTGTAGGCGACGCCGTCGGGCGTCGTGCCGCCCGCGGGAATCTGGAGCGGGATGTTGAGGTACTGCTGTGCGGGCGCGTTCGCCGGGAGCGTGAAGGCGGCGCTCGGCGCGCCCTCGACGCCGCCCACCACGGGCCGCACGGTGTACGCGTTCGACTGCGTGGGGTCGGCGCCCGTGTCCACGAAGTTGGTGCTGTCCGTGATGGGCGAAGGGTTGAGCTGGACGGCCGGCGCGCCGCCGGTCGAGCGGTAGAGGTTGAAGGACACGTCCGAAGGGTCTGTGCCGAGCTGGCGCCAGCCGACGTACACGTCCGTCGCGTTCTGGCGGACGGCGACCACGCCGCGCCCGAGGTTCTCCATCAGGTATTGCGCCCGCGCCGTCGCCGTGAAGATGAAGAGCGCCGCCGCCAGAATGAGACCCGTCCTGAGATTCGTCTTTAGCATCCGTTTCGCCTCTACCGCTTTGAAAGTAAGACCGCTCGGGGTTGTGAGTCGAAGCCCGGCCGGGGTTCAGTCAGGCTGCCGTCGATTTTAGAGTCCGGGGGAGGATAGGAAGATTTTTTGCATCCGGCAAGCGGAAGTTCCGGCGGCGTGCCGGATTCCGCGATGCGGAACGCGCGGCAAAATTCTCCCGAAAAATCGCGGCTCGTGTATAATTTGTTGGCCCCACCAACATTCCGGGATGCGGAACGAACTTTTTGACCGATGGACAAAGAACCTGTCGTCGCCGAGGCGGTGGTACGCGCCTGTGCCCTCCTCAAAGCCTTCCGCCAAGAGGGCGAGCTGCTGGGCCTGCGCGACCTCGTGGGCCGCACGGGCCTGAGCAAGACCACGGCCCACAGGCTGGCGCAGAGCCTCGTGCAGGGCGGTCTCCTTGAGCGCGTCAACAGGAATGCCTACCGCAGTCTGTTGAGGCCGCTCGGCGGCCCCGGCTTCCGCCTCGGCTTCGCCGCGCAGGCCGCCGACTCGGAGTTCTCGCGCGAGGTGAGCGCGAGCGTGCAGCGTGCCGCCGACCGCGAGCAGATCCCGCTCGTCACCGTCGATAACCGCTACAGCCCGACGCGCGCCCTGCGCAACGCCGACCTGCTCGTCGGCGAGGGCGTAGACCTCGTGCTTGAGTTCCAGGCTTTCGAACAGGTCGCGCCGATCATCTCGTCGAAGTTCATCGAGGCGAACATCCCCGTCATCGCCATCGACATCCCGCACCCGGGCGCCACCTACTTCGGCGCGAACAACTACCAGGCCGGGCTCATCGGCGGCCGCGCGCTCGGCCGCTGGGCGAAGGCGAACTGGGGCGGTCAGGTGGAGACGGTGTTACAGGTCGAGCTGCCTCTGGCGGGGCCGCTGCCGCAGTTGCGGATCACGGGGATGCTCGCGGGGCTGGCGGAGGTGCTGCCCGGGGTTAAGAAGACGCCGACGGCGCGCCTGGACGGCAAGGGCATCTTCGAGAAGAGCCTCGAAGTCGGGCGGCGCTACCTGCGCCGCACGCGGCCGAGCCGGACGCTGGTGCTGGCCGTCAACGACCCGAGCGCGCTCGGCGTGCTGCGGGCCTTCGAGGAGGCCGGCCGCGGACAGCTCTGCGCGGTGATGGGCCAGAACGCCGTGAGGTCTGCGGTGGAAGAGCTGCGCCGGGCGGGGACGCGACTGGTCGGCTCGGTGGCCTACTTCCCCGAGCGCTACGGCGACGAGTTGATCCCGCTCGCGCGCGCCATCCTCCAGAAGAAGCACGTCGCCTCGGCCGTCTTCGTCCGGCACCAGCTCGTCACGCCGAAGAACGTCGGCCTCATCTACCCCGTCGAAACGAACTGAAGCTTAGAGGAAGAGGCGCGTAACGAACCACCACAAGCCCGCGAGCGCGATGGCGATGGAGATGACGTTCCGGCCGTAGCGCTCGAAGGCCGGCAGGTCGCGCAGCTTCCAGAGCAGCGGCAGCAGCACGACCGCGACGCCCGCCTGCCCCAGCTCCACGCCGAGGTTGAAGGAGAAGAGCGGGACGAGCAGCGCCGCGCCGCCCGCGCCGAGCCCCGCCTGCTTCAGCGCGCCCGCGAAGCCGAAGCCGTGGACGAGGCCGAGCGCAAAGGTCAGAGCCCAGCGCCAACCCGGCTCGCCTTTGCGCACGAGGTTCTCGACGGCGACGAAGACGATGGAGGCCGCGATGAGCGGCTCGACCACGCGGGGCGGAAGCGAGACCACGTCGAGCGCGGCCAGCGCCAGCGTCAGAGAGTGCGCGAGGGTGAAGCAGGTGATGATCTTCGCGGCGGTCGAGAAGCGGCGGCAGGCCACCAGCAGCCCGCAGAGGAAGAGGAGGTGGTCGTAGCCCGTCAGGATGTGCTCGACGCCGAGCTTGAGGAAGCTCCAGAACGAAGAGGACGGCCCGGCCGCGGACGCGGAGGGCGAGCCCTCGGCATTCGCCTCCACGGAACTCGACGCGGCCGTCAGCACTTCGGTGCGTAAGACCTTGTCGGACGCGTCCTTCAGCGTGAGCGCGGTTCTGTGGTCGGCGGGCAGCCTCCGGAGAAACGCCGCGTCGAAGCGCAGCGGTGCGCCCGCCGGTCTCGGGTAGACCAGAAGGAAGCCGACGCCGTCCTCCTCGCGCAGCTCCGCCTCCGCGGAGACGGGGGCGAGCCGCGCGCCGCCGGCCGAGACTTCGTAGAGGCTCGGCGCGAGCTCTTTCAACTTCGGCAGCTCGGCGCCCACGTCGGGCGCCAAGTCCTTCGAGCCCCCCAGCAGAGTCCAGGCGGACTCGGCCGACAGCTCCACCTCCAGCTCGACGCGGTCGGCGTGCAGGCGCGCCACGGCCCAGCTCGTCATCGGGTTGTGTGCGAGCACGACGCGCCCCGCGCACGCGGCGAGAAGCAGCACTAACAGGTAAGCTTTTCCGCGACCCCTCATGCTCAAAGAGATGGCTCCCGCTCGATGATTACGTGCCCGGAATTATACCCGCGGGGTTGAAGAAGTCACTGTGTAAGTGGCGCCGCCCCGGATGAAGCGATTCGGACGGGGGTGTGTTATAGTCGCCCCGTCAACGACCCGCGGTTCTTTAGACAACACACTCTCGACATCAGGATTTGCGCTCCGCGCCCTTCTCCTCGTGCCGTCTGTCTGTTCAACGCGGCCACGAGGAGAGACCTGATGCGCTCCCCCACAGCAGCCCCTTCAAGCTCAAACGAAACCGTTCACACCGGCCCACGGCAGGCCCGGCGATCTGTCTCTTTAAGGGGATGAGAGACCTGCACGTCTATGTCGATCCCGCAGGCCCGGACGGGCGCGGCCAGGATGAGGTGTTCTACAGCCGGCGCGCCGACGGGCCTTACTACCGCTGGGTCTACGCCGAGGGGGCCGGGGGCTGGCACTTCTCCCGCGTGCCCCTGTCCAGGCTCCGGCTGCGTGTGCTCTGCGTGGCGCCCTGGAACGCCGTCCCGGCGGCGCTCCGCGACCGCCTGGGCGAACACTACCTTGAATAGCTGAGAGGGGAGAGACGTGGGCGACGAACCGGGCAGGTTGGAAGAGGCGAAGTCCGAGGCGCTGGCGGCCTTCGCGGCCATCGCCGCCGTCATCGACCTCTCGGGCGAGACCGTGTCGGCCGAGCAGAAACGCGCGTCCGACCTGCTGCGCGCCTCCGCCGTGCGACACCTCTCCGCCGCCCTTGAGATCATGGGCCGCGCCAAAGGCGGTGACGCGTGAACGGCTACGACGATTTCATCGAGCGCCTTGAGGACGCACTCGCGGACGACGAGGGGCGCGAAGCCTTTCTGGAGTACCTGCAAGGGCTCACGAAGGAGGGGCGCGCGGAGATACTGGCCGAGGCGGATCGGCGGGAGGCGGAGACGGAGGCGGAAAGCGCTTGAGAAGGGCGAGGCGGGAGTAGCAGACGATGAGTGCTGAAACGGCGGGGCCGGGAGCGGGGATCAAGGCCGGCGACCACGTACGCGCCCTCGACGGCGCGTACAAGGGGAAGGTCGGAACGGCGCTGCGCGTGGTGACTTCGCACGACGAGGGCCGGACTTCGCAGTCCATCCTCGTGAGCTTCCCTGCGGGCGGGGCCGACTACCTCGACGCCGCTGCCCTTGAGAAGACGGAGGCGGGCAGCGAGTGAGCGCGCCCGCGCCGGGGCGGGCTGGTGACTTGAGACGTTCTGAAGTATTCCGCGCGCGGGCGCATTCTCACGCGGCTTGACCCTTCCCTCTCAATCGAGACCACGCGCGCTTAGTCCGCCCGCACCTATTTCAGGGTGCGCGTGTGGACGAGGCGGCGCATGCGGTCGGGGAAGAGCACGTCGATCTTCTGCGGCTCGATGACGGCCATCACCTCGCCCACCCCGAAGACCGGGTGCGTCAGGGACTGCCCCGCGCGGTACGTGCGCGTGCTGTCGTAAGGGGCGCCGGTTCTCGCGGGCGCGCGCGCCGTCACCTCGGCGCCGGCCTTGAACCGGCTGCGCGTGCCGCACTTCGGGCAGCTCACGCTCGTGATGCGCCCCGACTTCGTGACCGACGCCACGATATGGCCCCGCTCCTCGCCGCACACGGCGCAGAACTTCTCCACGCGCTCCCCGCTCCGATGAATCTGTTCGTCCACTGAAACCTCCAACGGTCTACCGACAACTGAATCTCATAGCATCCGACGGACAAAGCCCCGGGCGGGAGCTTTCGACTCGGCCCGGGGCTTCTCGTTTTCAGAGTCTCCGGCGCGCCGGAGGCTGCTACCAGCGCTGCCCGCGGTTGCCGCCGCCGCCGCCGCCGCGGTTACCGCCGCCGCCGAATCCGCCGCGCCCGCCGCCCCCGCCGCCGCGCCCGCCGCGATCCTCGCGGGGCTTGGCCTCGTTGACGTTCAGGTTGCGCCCGCCGACTTCCTTGCCGTTGAGCTGCTGGATGGCGGCCTCGCCCTCTTCGCGCGAAGACATCTCGACGAAGCCGAAGCCGCGCGACTGGCCGGTGTCACGATCCTCGACGACCGACGCGGACTCGACCGTGCCGGCCTGCGAGAACAGCTCGCGGAGGTCTTCGCTCGAAGTCTGGAACGAAAGGTTGCCGACGTAAAGTTTAATGGACATGTATGTACCTCCCCCGCCTTGTGCGGGGCGTCAGGAGAAGCTTCGAATCGAAGTGGCTTCGTCGGAACGGTGGCAGCGAAGGAACCTACGTTCGGGTGCTCGACTCGGCGAGCGGCTTCTGAAGTTAATGTTAAGCCCGCTCTCGAACTATCCAGAACGCCGCCGCCGAACGAGGCGATGGGGCGCATCACCGCCGATGCGCGAGAGAAGGAAGGACTCCTTTAGGATGCACCAAGCGCCCCGCCCGTGGCAAACGCCGCGGGAGCATCCCGCCGCCGCGAGATGTCACCTTTGTGTGTCGGCGGAGACTTACAGCGGGTTGGACATGGACGCGGCCGGCCCCGCCGGTCTCACCCGACTGAAAACAACCATAAATTCACCTGTGAGGAGGAAAGTTGGGCCTCGGAGGCCCGACATCCTTCCTCGCGCGAGGAAGATTCCTCCCGCGAGGAGAAACTTTCCTCTTTGGGGAAGGAATCTTCCTCCTCGCGGGAGGAACTTTCCTTCCAAGGAAAGGAAAGTTCCTTGTCTGAGGAGAAAAGTTCCTTCTCGGAAAAGGAACTTTCCTCTCCCGAGCAGGGATGTTCCTTCTGAGAGGACGCCCGCTTGTGTACTCGTCAGGGCAGACGCCGGCCCGTTTTAAATGTTTGATGGTGGGGCGGGGAAACTCGCAAGGGGGTGGGTCAGGGCAACTAACCCGCCCCCCGGCCTGTTTCAAGGGCCGGGGGACAGGGTTTGAAACCGGCCCGCCCTCTCTTTTTCCGGCCGGAGGGCGGGACTCAGTTGTTCTGCAACCAGCCTTGCAGCAGCGCGTAGCGCACGATGTCTGTCCGCCCTTTCATGTTCAGCTTCTCCATCGCGTTGGCCTTGTGCGCCTCGACCGTCTTGACGCTGATGCCCAACTGCGCGGCGATCTCCTTGTTGCTGTGGCCCCACGCGACGAGGCGCAGCACGCTACTCTCGCGCTCGCTCAACTCCGCGGCCGGCGCGGCGCCCGGCCTCACGCGCGCGCGCGTGAGGCCGCCCAGGACTTTGCCCGCGACCGACGGGTCGAGGTAGGTGCCGCCGGCGGCGACCGCGCGGACGGCCGCGAGTAGCACGTCCGAGGCGCTCTGCTTGAGCACGTAACCCGTGCTGCCGGCCTTGAGGAGCTGCTGGACGAAGCCGTCGTCCGCGTGACGCGTGAGCGTCAAGACCTTCACCTGCGGGCAGCACTCCCTGATCCTCTCCGTCGCCTGAAACCCGTTCAGCAACGGCATGGAGATGTCGAGCACGGCCACGTCGGGCAGGAGTTCGCGCACGCGCGCTAACGCCTCGCGCCCGTCGGCCGCCTCGCCGACCACCTCCATGTCGGGCTGCGAGTTGACGAGCATCCGCAGGCCGTCGCGGATGACCGCGTGGTCGTCGGCGAGGAAGACTCTCAGCTTGCTCAAGGTCGCGGCTCCTCCCCGCCCGGCGGCGCGGGCGGCCCGGCCTCGCAGGGCACGCGCACGAAGACGGTCGTGCCTTTGCCCGGCGTGCTCTCAATCTCAAGCGAGCCGCCGACCAGCGCCGCCCGCTCGCGCATGTTGACGACGCCCATCCCCTTGCTGCTCCCCCGCGCCACCTCCCGCTCCGCGTTGTAGCCCTTGCCGTTGTCCTCGACGATGAGCACGGCCGCGTCGCCGCGCCGCTCCAGGAGCACGTCCACGCGGTCGGCCCCGGCGTGCTTGTGGACGTTCTGCAAGGCTTCCTGAAGTATGCGGTAGAGGTTCGTCTCCACCTCAAGCTGGAGGCGCTCGCCGTCGAAGCCGGAGGAGTGGAATTCGGCCTCGACGCCGAACTGCTTCGACCACTCCCGCACGAAGTTCTGGAGCGCCGCCTCGACCCCGAGCGCGTCGAGCGAGGCGGGGCGCATCTCCCACGCCAGGAAGTCCACGGCGGAGTCGATCTCGGCGGCGAGCGCCTGCGCCTGTTTGACCCGGTCGAGCAGTCTGCCGCTCCCTTCGCCCCTCGCGTTGACGTTATCGAGCTTGAGCCGCAGCGCCGTCATCTGCTGCCCCAACTGGTCGTGCAGCTCGCGCGCGATTCGCCGCCGCTCGTTCTCCTGGATGGTGACGAGGCGGCGCAGAAGCTCCCGCACCTGGCGCTCGGCGGCGGCGCGCTCTTTGACCTCGTCCAGCAGCTTGCCGGCCGTCTCCTGCAACTCGGCGGTGCGCGCCTGGACGCGCGCCTCCAGCTCGTCGTGCGCGCGCCGGAGCGCGTCCTCCAGCTCCTTGCGCTCGGTGAGGTCGCGCGCGACCTTGGCGAAGCCGTTCAGCTCGCCGCGGTCGTCGCGCAGTGGCACGAGGACGCCGGAGACGTAGAAGCGCACGCCCTGCTTGTCGATGTGCCAGCGCTCGTCGGCCGCGCGCCCGTCCTCGCGCGCCCGCCGCATCTCCTCTGCGGGCTCGCCCCGCTCGCGGTCTTCGGGCGTGAAGATGATCTCCATGTGCCGGCCGACGGCCTCGTCCTCGGTGTAGCCGAAGACGCGCAGCGCGCCGGGGTTCCAGGTCTCGATGCGCCCGCCGGTGTCCGTCGTGAAGATGGCGTAGTCCTCGACGCTCTCGACCAGCATGCGCAGCCGCTCCTCCGACGCGTACAGCGCACCCTCCGTCTGCCTGCGCTCGGTGATGTCGAGTGTGGCGCCGGTCATGCGCACCGGGTGCCGCTCTTCGTCGTAGTAGACGCGCCCGCGGTCGTAGACCCAGTGGACGCTGCCGTCGGGCCAGCGCACGCGCGCCTCCAGGTCGAAGACGCCCGTCCGCATCGCGCGGTCGAAGGCCCGCTCGAACTTCTCGCGGTCTTCCGGCAGGACGTGTTCGAGGAAGACCTCCGGCGACCACGCCCCGACCGGCTCCGCGCGGCCGAAAATCTGGTTGTGGCGCGCGTCGGTGCGCGCCCGGCCCGTCGTCAGGTCGAAGTCCCAGACGCCCGTCAGCGAGGCTTCGGGCGCACTGTCCAGACTCTGCTGCGCCTCCAGCAAAGACTTCTCGGCCTGCCGGCGCCGGGTGATGTCCACGAAGGTGACGACGGTGCCCTCGACGTGGTCTTCCGCCGTGCGGTAGGGCGAGACCTGCATCAGGTATGAGCGCCCTTCGCGCGTTTCGACCTCGCGCTCGATGGTGTGCAGGCGTTCGAGCACGACCTCCACGTCCGCGGCCAGGTCGCCGACGGGGATTTGGCCGGTGATGTCGAAGAGCGGGCGGCCCACGTCGGCCGGGATGAGGTTGAAGAGGTCGTTGGCGCGCGGCGTGAAGAGCTTGATGCGTAAGCTGCGGTCGAGGAAGAGCGTCCCGATCTGGGTCGAGCTGATGAGGTTGCGCATGTCGTCGTTGGCGTTGGTCAGCTCCTCGACCTTGTTCTTCAACTCCTGGTTGACCGTGTACAGCTCCTCGTTGACCGACTGCAACTCCTCCTTCGAGGTCTCCAGCTCCTCGGTCGTCGAACGCAGCTCCTCGTTGACCGCCTGTAGCTCCTCGTTGGCGGCCCGCAGCTCCTCGGTCTGCGTCTCGTACTGCTCGACGGTGGCGCGCATCTGCACGCGCAGCCGCTCGTTATCCCCCTCTAGCCGGCGCGCGGCCGGCTCCGCCGCGTTGACCGCCCCGGCGGCCGTCCTCTCCGCCCCGTCCCTGCCCGCCCCACGCTCGAAGAGCACGAGGAAGAAGCCGCGCGCCGGGTCGCTCTCGCCGAGCGCGGGGCGGACGACGAGGTTGACCATCTCGGTCTGCCCGTCGATCTCGAGGGAGAGCCCGCGCGCCTCGACGCTCGCCTGCTCCTGCGCGGCCTGGAGCAGCGCCGCGCGCAGGTCGAGGCTCAGCTCGGGCCGGACGACCCTGAGCAGGTTGAGCGTCCCTTCGCCGGCCCGGAACTGTAGGTAGCGCCCGGCTCGCTCCGTCAGGTGGATGATGTCGTAGTCCTCGTTGACGACGACCGAGGGCGGGCCGTACATCTCAAGCAGGCGCCGGTGCAGCTCGACGCCCGAGAGGCGCTCGGGCCGGCGCTCGCGGGGCGCCGCCGGCCGCGCGGCCTGCTCCGGGGCTGCACCCCGGTCGATGCGCAGCGAGGGCGAAAGCTCCAGGGGTATCCTCGTCCGGGGCATACGGCCGCGGGACTGGTAGAAGTGCTGCTCCTTGTCGAAGGGCGCGAAGAGGTCGCCCGACCCTTCCACCGACTCGCTCGCGCCGAGGAAGAGGAAGCCGCCGGGGTTGAGTGCGAAGTGGAGCACCTCCATCGCGCGCTTCTGCGCCGCGCGGTTGAGGTAGATGAGGAGGTTGCGGCAGGTGACGAGGTCGATCTGCGAGAAGGGCGGGTCTTTGAGCAGGTTGTGGCGGGCGAAGAGCAGCGTCGCGCGCAGGTCGCGGCGGACGGCGAAGCTCTCGCCCTCCTTGACGAAGAACGCGCTCAGCCGCTCGGGCGAAACGTCCGCCACGTCGTTCAGGGTGTAGAAGCCCCGCCGGGCCTGCACGACCGCCGCCTCGTCGAGGTCGGTGGCGAAGACCTGTACGGCGGGCGGGGCGGGGAGCGTCGCCGCGTACTCCGCGAGCAGCATGGCGACCGAGTAAGCCTCCTCGCCCGTGGCGCAGCCGGCCACCCAGACGCGCACCTGGTCTTCCATCCCCTTCCCCTCGAAGAGGCGCGGGATGACCCTCCGTTCGAGCGCGCGGAAAGCCTCGCCGTCGCGGAAGAAGTTGGTCACGCTGATGAGCAGGTCTTTGAGGAGCGCGTGCGACTCCTCGTGCTGCTCGCGCATGTACCGCGCGTAGGCGGGCAGGTCGGGGAGCCCCTGGACGCCCATGCGGCGGGCGATGCGCCGCACGGCGGTGCCGCGCTTGTAGTCCGTGAAGTCGTGCCCGGTGCGCACGCGCAGGGTGGTGAAGATTTCGACGAGCGCCTGCTCGTCCGCCTCGGCCCGCCCCCCGGCCTCCGCCGGGAGCCGGAGCGAGCCCAACTGCTCCCAGTAGGCTTTGATCCGCGCGGGCATCTCGGCGACCGGGAGCACCTGATCGACGAGCCCCGTCGCGATGGAGTTGCGCGGCATCTCGTCGAACTCGGCCTCGGCGGGCTCCTGCACGAGGACGAGGCCGCCCATCTCCTTGACGCGCTTCATGCCCATCGAGCCGTTCGCGCCCGTCCCCGAGAGGACGACCGCGACGGCGCGCGAGTCGTGCGAGTCGGCCAGCGTGCGGAAGAAGATGTCCACGGGCGCGCGCCGCTGCTCGTAGCCCGTCACGTCCGAGAGCGTGAGCATCCCGTCACTCATCGTGAGGCTCTTGTTGGGCGGGATGACGTAGACGCGTTCAGGCTCGACGTGGACGGACTCGTTGACCTGTTCGACCGGCATCTCGGTGGCCTGTTGCAGCACCTCGGCCAGGTGGCTTTCGTACTCGGGCGACAGGTGCAGGATGATGACGTAGGCCATCCCGCTCCGGGGCGGCACGTGGCGGAAGAACTCCTTGAACGCGGAGATGGCCCCGGCCGAGCCGCCGAGCCCCACGACCAGAAAGTCCCTGTCGCGTCCGGGGTCGACTGGCGACCGCCCGCCCGCGCCGTTGCCGCCCGAAGTCTCGCTCATCCGTCCGCCCCCTCGGCCACACTCCCCGAGTCCGGCCGCGCGCCGGAAACTTCCGCCTCGCCGGTCATTCAATCTCAAGCTCGGTTTACGAGGATAGCCGGGTGGTTTGAGTTGAAGGACGTGCCTATGCCCGTTGAAGCGCCGCCGCGGCGGCACTCACGGCTGAAGGTTTAAGAGAGAGTGTAATCCAACTGCCCCGCGTGGTCACGGGCCGGGACGGTGATTCCTCCCCGCGGCAAGACGGCGGGCGCCGCGGCCCGCGCAGTGCTCGACAGCCTGCGCGGGCCGCGGCGCCCTTGCCCCACCTCCGTTATCAACTGTCAGAGCCGCCCGCGCCGGCGGACTTTTTCTCCCGCGCCTCTTCCTTCTCGGCCGTGCCGGGCTCGGCCATCTTGCGGTGCTGCTCGGCGAGCACGCCCGCGGGCGTGACGTTGGCGAGCGTCGTCTGAAGCTTGTTCTGCCAGCCGCTCACCACGTCGCCCTCGCCGGCCATCATCGCGTCGAAGCCGTCCCGGGCGACCTTGGCCGGGTCGTCCTTCTCCTGCGTCCCGACCTTCGTGTCGAGCATGTCGGCCCGCTCGAAGAACTCGGTGTCGGTCGCGCCCGGCATGAGACAGGTGACCGTGATCTCGGTCTCCTTCAGCTCGTTCCTGAGCGCGAAGGAGAAGGAGTCGATGAACGCCTTCGTCCCGTTGTAGACGGCCTGGAAAGAGCCGGGCATGAAGCCGGCGATGGAGCCCGTAATCAGGATGCGCCCCTTGTTCCGCGCGCGCATGTCCCGGCCCACCTTCTGGATGAGGTAGACGGTGCCGGTGATGTTCGTGTCGATGACGTGGCGCGCCTCTTCGAAGTCCTGGTCGAGGAAGGCGCGGCCCAGACCGTGACCGGCGTTGGCGAGCAGCGCGTCCACCGGCCGCCCCTTGATCGCGCCGTACAGCTCGTCCACGCCCTCGACGGTGGCGAGGTCGGTCTCCACCGCGTCCACCTGCGCGCCGAGGCTGCGGAAAGCCTGCGCCGCCTCGTCGAGCGGCCGGTCGGCCGCGACCACCAGGTCAAAGCCGTTCTCCGCACAGAGCTTCGCCAGCTCGTAGCCGATGCCGCTCGAAGCCCCCGTCACCAACGCCAAAGGTCTGCCCGTCGAATTCCCCATCTGTCCCTCCCTGTTCGTTCTGAAATTCAAACTACCTTGAAGGGCGCTCGGGCGCGCCCTCGCGCTGCGCCTCGAACGCCTCCTCCGGCTCGCCCGTCCCGCCCGCCCCGCCTGCGCGCGGCAGGTCGGGCGCCTTCTCTTCGAAAGCCTTCTCCAAAGTCTCTTTGTTCTGCGGGAACTCTTCCACCGCGTCGCGGAAGAGCGTCAGCGCGATGCGCTCGGCGTTCGGCTGCCCCTTCTTCAAAGCCTCCGCGTAGTGCTCGGCCTGCTCCGGCTTCATCTTCCCCGGCATGAGCGGCTCGAAGGGGTCAACGATTGCCTCGACCAGCGCCGGGCCGTTCGTGCTGAGGGCCTCTTCAATCGCCCCCGCGACCTCTCCGGGGCGCTCGACGTGAAAGCCTTTCGCGCCGCACGCCTCGGCCACCTTGGCGAAGTCTATGTCGCCCAGCTCGACGCCGTACTCGGGGTGCCCGAGGTACATCATCTGCTCCCAGCGGATCATGCCGAGCAGGTTGTTCTTGGCGACGAAGACCTTGACCGGCAGTTTGTACTTGACGCAGGTCGAGAGTTCCGCCATCAGCATCGCCATCCCGCCGTCGCCGCAGAAGGCGACGACCTGCCGCTCGGGGAAGGCGACCTGCGCGCCGATGGCGTAAGGCAGCGCCGAGGCCATCGTCGCGAGCGTGCCGCTGCCCGAGATTTGTTGCTCGCCTCTGACGTTGACGTGGCGCGAGAGCCAGAAGGTGTTCTGGCCGGAGTCGCCGCAGATGATGGCGTCATCCTTCAACTGCTCCGAGAGGCGCGCGGCGAAGACCTGACCGCTCATCGGCACGTCCCCGCTCGCGGCACGTTCGGCGAGCAGCTCGCGCCACTCGCGCATCGACTGTCGCGCGGATTCGAGGAACGAGCGGTCTGCCTTCCGTTCGAGCAGCGGCAGCAGCGCGCGCAGCGTCTCGCGCGCGTCGCCGACCAACCCCACTTCGACGGGGAAGCGCAGTCCGATCCGTTCCGGGCGCACGTCCACCTGCACGCCGCGCACGCCGTCCGGCTTCGGCAGGTAAGAGACGTAAGGGAAAGAGCTGCCGACCATCAGCAGCGTGTCGCAGGACTTGAACACGTCCTCGGTCGCCTTCGTCCCGAAGACGCCCATGCCGCCCGTCGTGTAAGGGCTATCGTCGGGCAGCACGCCTTTGCCGAGGTAGGCTTTCGCCACGGGCGCGGCCAGCGCCTCGGCCAGTTGCTCGACCTCCGCCCGCGCGCCCAACGCGCCCGCGCCGACCACGACGGCGACCCGCCGGCCCGCGTTCAGCACCTCGGCCGCGCGCCGCAGGTCTTCGCCCAGGGGCACGACCACCGGCACGCGCCAGTCCTCGGAGGTCTTGCCGGGCACGTTCATCTGGCTGTACTTCGCCTCCGACGCGGGCTGCTCTTGGAGGTCGGTGGGGAAGGCGATGTGCGCGACGCCGCGGCGCCCGAGCGCCATGCGGACGGCCGTGTTCGTCACGCCCTCGACGTGCGCCGGCCCCATCACGCGCTCGGTGTAGACGGCCACGTCCTGCATCAGACGATCCGTGTCCACGTCCTGCTGGTAGAACGTCCCGGTCAGGTCGTGGTACTGCATCCCCGTAATCGCCAGCACCGGCACCTGGTCGAACTTGGCGTCGTAGAGGCCGTTGAGGAGATGAATCGCGCCCGGCCCCGACGTGGCGAGGCAGACGCCGAGCCGCCCGCTGAACTTCGCGTAGCCGACGGCCGCGAGCGCGGCCGCCTCCTCGTGGCGCACGCCGACGAACTGCACGTCTCCGCGCCGCTTGCGCAAAGCCTCCATGATGCCGTTGATGCCGTCGCCCGCCAGCCCGAAGACGTGGCGCACGCCCCAGCGGTCAACCAGCAGGTCGAGCAACATCTCCGCGGCGGTCTTCCCCTCGGCCATCCAGTCCTCCTCCGACCGACCCCTACTTCTACACGGCGCGCCTCACGGCTTTCTGCCGCGGGTTTGTCGAATCGTTGCTGAATGGGGGCGTGAGCGCCGCGGCGAGAAGGGCGAAGAGGAAACTGTTTTTCGTTATGCCCTGTTGAAGGGCCGGCCGTCCGCGACCAGGCTGGCGATGACCGAGACGAGTTCCGCCGGCTCGACCGGCTTGGGGAGGTGCGCGTCGAATCCGGCCGCGAGCGCGCGCCGCCGGTCGTCTTCCGAAGCGTACGCCGTGAGGGCGACCGAAGGGACGCGCGCCGCCGTCAGGTCTCTGACCCGGCCGATGAGCGCGTAGCCGTCCTCGGCCGGCATCCCCACGTCGGAGACCAGCACGTCCGGCTCCTCGCGCCCGAGCAGTTCCAGCGCCTCCGCGGCCGACGCCGCCGTCGAGACCTGCGCGCCCGCGCGGCTGAGCACCATCGCCAACAACTCGCGCGCGTCCGCCTGGTCGTCCACGACGAGCACGCGGACGCCGCCGAGCCGCGCCGAGTCGTCGCCCGGCGAACTCTGTGAAGGGAGCGGCCCCGAGGTTCCGCGCCCGCCCTTCGACGCCTTCACCGCCGCGACGGGCAGGTTGATCGTGAAGGTCGCGCCGCGCTGCTCCCCTCCGCTCTCCGCCGAGACGCTCCCGCCGTGCTGCTCGACGATGTGGCGGACGATGGCTAAGCCCAGCCCGAGCCCGCCGTGCTCGCGCGTCGTCGAGCCGTCCTGCTGCCGGAAGCGCTCGAAGACGTGCGGCAGGAACTCCGGCGCGATGCCCTGCCCCGTGTCGCTCACACGCACGCGCACGTCCGACCCGTCGCGCCCGACGCGGACGCCCACTTCGCCGCCCTTCGGCGTGAACTTGATGGCGTTCGAGAGCAGGTTCCAGACGACCTGCTGGAGCCGGTCGGGGTCGCCCATCACGAGGTCGGTCTCGTCGTCGTACTCCGCGCCGAGCCGGATGGCCTTCGCGTCGGCCGCCTGCCGCACTGAGTCGAGCGCCGCCTCGACGATGGGGGCGAGTCCGACCCGCCGGGTGTTGAGTTGGAGCTTGCCGCTGATGATGCGCGACACGTCGAGCAGGTCGCGGATGAGCTGGTACTGCGCCTGCGCGTTGCGCTCGATCACGTCCAGCCCGTGCCGGGAGGTCTCGGCGTCCATGTCCCTGTCGTGCAGCATCCGCGCCCAGCCGAGGATGGCCGTGAGCGGCGTGCGCAGCTCGTGCGAGAGGGTGGCGAGGAAGATGTCCTTGGTGCGGTTGACGGCCTCCGCCTCGGCGCGCGCGGCGACGGCCTCTTCGAGCAGGCGCGCGCGCTCCTCCTGCGCCCGCTGCTCGGCCAGGAGGTGCGCGCGCACCTCGTACTGGCGCCGTCGCGCGCGCAGCGCCGAGCGGACGGCGCTGAGGACGGTGATGACGCGGGTGGGGCGCTCGACGAGCGTCACGTTCGCCGCGTCGCCGAGCGACCTGACCGCGCCCGCGTCGCCGTTCGCCGCCTCGGCCCCGGTCGTCAGGACGACCAGGGGGAAGTCCGACCAAGCGGGCTGCTCGACGAGCGTGCCGAGCAGACAACGCCGGCTCTCGTCCGTCAGCGCCTCCTCGGCGATGAGGGCGCCGCCGGCCCCTTCGAGGAACTTCTCGCACAGCTCCTCCATCCCCGCGCAGGCTTCGACTGGGATGCCGGCCGCGGACAGGTAGCGGCCCGTCAGGTCTGCGTCACGCCCCGTCGGCGTGAGGAGCAGCACGCGCTCGTCCCGTGCCTTGTCGTCAGTATTCGTCATCATTACCGCCGAGCAGTGCATTCTTCTTCACGGAATCCTCGGCCAGCACGGGGACGCCCGTCAACACGCCGCGGAACGTCTTCAAGGGCTCGCCGACCTCCACGCCGCGCGACGCCGAGAGGCGCATCTCGCGGATGGTGTCCTCGTGGCGGCCCGTCCGCTTCTTGACGACCGAGATGGCGCGGCGGATGGCGCCCGCCGCCTCGAAGTAACGGAGCAGGACGACCGTGTCGGCGAGGTAGCTCACGTCCACGGGCGACGACATCTGGCCCATGAAGCCGTGCTGCGCCATCAGCAGCAGCGTCACGACGCCCTGCTGGTTGAGGTAGGTCAAAAGCTCGTGCATCTGCGCCGTCAGGAAGCGCTCGTCCGGCATGGCCTGCATGTAGCCGTTGAGGCTGTCGATGATGACGACCCGCGCGTCGTCCTGCTCAACCGCCTTGCAGACGGTGTGCACGAACTCGCCCGGGGAGAGTTCGGCCGGGTCAACCTGCTGCACCGTCAGGCGCCCGGCCTCGACCTGCGCGGGCAGGTCTGTCCCGAGCCCGGCGGCGCGGTTGAGGTAGGTGTTGACGACCTCGTCGAAGATGAAGGCGGCGGCCCGCTCGCCGCGCGCAGCCGCCGCCGCGGCGAAGTGCGCCGCCAGCGAAGACTTGCCGCAGCCGGCCGGGCCGAGGACGAGCGTGGACGTGCCGCGGTCGAGCCCGCCGCCGAGCAGCGCGTCCAACTCGGCCACGCCGCTCGCGACCGCCTCGGGCTTGAACTCCTTGCCGCGCCCGGCCGCGACCAGTCGCGGGAAGACTTCGACCCCGCCCGTCCGGATGGTGAAGTCGTGGAAGCCGCCGCGGAAGCGGCTGCCGCGCAGCTTCGAGACGCGCAGCCGCCGCCGCTCCGCGCCGTAGTCCAGCTCCAACTGTTCGAGCATCAGCACGCCGTGGGCGATGGACTGCACTTGCAGGTCGGCGTCGGCCGAGGTGCGGTCGTCGAGGAGGAGGACGGTGGACTTGCGCCCGGCGAAGAACTGCTTGAGCGCGAGTATCTGCCGGCGGTAGCGCAGGGGGTCGCGCGCGAGCAGGCGCATCTCCGAGAGCGAGTCGAAGACGACGCGGCGGGGCTGGATGCGCTCGACCTCTTCGATGACGGCGCGCGTCGTCTCGCCCAGCTCCACCTCCGAGGGGTGGAAGATGGTGTACTGCGCCTCGGCCTTCAAACTCTCCTCGGGCGGCACCAGCTCGTGCAGGTTGACGCCTTCGAGCGACCAGCCGTGCGAGCTGGCGACGGCCGTCAGCTCCTCCTTCGTCTCGGAGAGCGTGACGTAGAGCACGGGCTCGCCGCGGCGCGCGCCTTCGAGGAGGAACTGGAGCGCGAGCGTCGTCTTGCCCGTGCCGGGGTCGCCCTCCACCAGGTAGAGACGGTTGGCGGGGAAGCCGCCTTCGAGGATACCGTCCAGCCCCGCGCTGCCCGTTCCCAGCCGCGCCTGCCCTTCGCCTTCGGCGGCCCGCCCCTCTCGTTCAACTGACTGACTCATGCGCCTCCCTCTACTCGACAAGCCTTCTACTTCTTCTTCCCGCCTCGACCGCGGGCAGAGAGTAGGGCCGACGGGTGTTTACCCGCCGCTTCATTAACCGGATGGGATGACTATATCACGACACGGAGGGCGGTTTAAGCTTAATGCGGTTTCGGGCTGCGTGAAGTTAACGACCGAGCCGGTCGCGCGCGGCCGACAGGGTCGGCGTCATGGAAGCTAACAGATTCTCGGAAGCTGCTCGCCGACGAGCATGTCCACGATGCGCGTGCCGCCGAAGCCCGTCCGCATCGCCACGATGCCCTGCGGCTCGGCCTTCACCTCGCCGACGACGCACGCGTCAAGGCCGTAAGCGTGCCCCCTCATGCGCGCGACCAACGCATCGGCAACTTCGGCCGCCACGACCGCGACCAGCTTCCCCTCGTTGGCGACGTAGAGCGGGTCGAGGCCGAGAATCTCGCACGCGCCGTGCACCTCCTCGCGCACGGGGATGAGGTCTTCGCGTATCTCGATGCAGACTTCGGAGGCGAGCGCGATCTCGTTGAGGGTCGTCGCCACGCCGCCGCGCGTCGGGTCGCGCAGGCAATGGACTGCGCCCGCGTCGGCCGCGCGCGCGGCCTCTTCCAGCATCTCCCGGACGAGCGAGTGGAGCGGCGCGGTGTCGCTCCGGATGTCGGTCTCAAGCTCCAGCTCGCCGCGCGCGATCAAGATGGTCGTGCCGTGGTCGCCGACGGTGCCGCTCAGAAGCACCTTGTCGCCGACGCGGGCGCGCGCGGCGGAGATTTGGACGGGCGACTCGATGACGCCGATGCCCGCGGTGTTGATGAAGAGGCGGTCGGCGCCGCCCTTCTGCACGACCTTCGTGTCGCCCGTCACGACGAGCACGCCCGCCTCTTCGGCCGCCGCGCGCATCGAGGCGAGGATGCGCCGCAACTCTTCGACCGGAAAGCCCTCTTCGATGATGAACGCGGAGGAGAGGTAGAGCGGGCGCGCGCCGCTCATCGCGAGGTCGTTGACCGTGCCGCAGACGGCGAGCCGCCCGATGTCGCCGCCGGGGAAGAAGACGGGCGTGACGACGTAGGAGTCGGTCGTAAACGCCAGCCGCGCGCGCCCCTCGCCGCTGCCGACCTCGAAGACGGCCTGGTCTTCGAGCGCTTCGAGCAGGGGGTTGCGCAGTTGCTCAAGAAACAGCCCTTCAATCAGCTCGTGCATCGCGCGCCCGCCGCTCCCGTGCGCGAGCGTGATCTGCTCGTCGCGGAGTTTGCGCTTCCTGCGCCGCGCCCGCTCGACGCGCTCGAAGAGCGGCGATGATGTGAACTCGCCCGTCATCTCAGAATACTAACGATGAGTGATGAATGATGAATTAAAGACAATTGCTTTTCATTCATCACTCATCACTCATCATTTTTCTAGCTCCCCGCCGCGGAGCGCTCCGCGATCTTCGAGAGGCGGCCGAAGTTGTAGTAGGCCGCGCACGCGCCCTCCGAAGAGACCATGCACGAGCCGATGGGCGTCTCGGGCGTGCAGGCCGTGCCGAAGACCTTGCACTCCCACGGCCGCTTGACGCCCTTCAGAATCTCGCCGCACTGGCACGCCTTCGGGTCGGCCACGCGCAGCCCCGGCACGTCGAACTTCAGCTCGGCGTCGAAGCGCGCGTACTTGCGGCTGAGCTTCATGCCGCTGTGCGCGATGGAGCCGAGGCCGCGCCACTCGAAGAAGTCGCGCGGCTCGAACACGTCGAAGAGCACTTCGAGCGCCTTGCGGTTGCCGTCGCGGTTGACGCAGCGGCCGTACTGATTCTCGACCTGCGCGCGCCCCTCGACCACCTGGCGGACGAGCATGTAGACCGACTGAAGGATGTCTAACGGCTCGAAGCCCGCGACGACGACCGGCTTGCCGTACTCGGCGGGCACGAACTCGTAAGGCCGCGTCCCGATGACCGTGCTGACGTGGCCGGGGCCGAGGAAGCCGTCGAGCTGCAAGTCGGGCGAGTCCAGCAGCGCCTTGAGCGCGGGCACAATCGTGATGTGGTTGCAGAAGACCGAGAAGTTCTCGACGCCCTCCTTCTCGGCCTGCATGACGGTCAACGCCGTCGAGGGCGCGGTCGTCTCGAAGCCGAGCGCGAGGAAGACGACCGAGCGGCCGGGGTTCTTCTTCGCCAGCTTCAGAGCGTCGAGCGGCGAGTAGACCATCCGCACGTCGGCCCCCGAAGCCTTCGCGTCGAGGAGGCTCGTCTTCGACCCCGGCACGCGCATCGCGTCGCCGAAGGTCGTGAAGATGACGCCCGGCTGCCGTGCAATCGAGATGGCGTCGTCCACGCGCCCCAAAGGGATGACGCAGACCGGGCAGCCCGGCCCGTGAATCATCGTGATGTTCTCGGGCAGCAGGTCTTCGATGCCGTACTTGAAGATGGTGTGCGTGTGGCCGCCGCACACCTCCATGAACTTGAGCGGCCGCGTCGTCGCGTGCGCGATCTCCGCCGCCAGCCTCTCGGCGATGTCGCCCTGCCGGTACTCGTCGATGAACTTCATGTTCCGGCCTCCTCTCCCATCAGCGCCTTGTGCTGCAAGAACTCGTGCACCATGTCCCACATGACGTGGTAGAGGGCGACGTGCGTCTCCTGCACGCGGTGGATGCTCGCGGTGGGCACGGTCAGGCAGAAGTCGAGCAGCCCCGCCGCGCGCAGCCCCTCCATCTTGCCGCCGTCGCCGCCCGCGAAGCCCAACGTGCCGAGCTTCAACCGGCGCGCGGTCGCAAACGCGTGCGCGAGGTTCTCGGAGTTGCCGCTCGTCGAGATGCCTAAGAGCACGTCGCCCTCCCGGCCGAGCGCGATGACCTGGCGCGTGAACACGTCGTCGAAGCCCACGTCGTTGGCGACGGCCGTGACCATCGCCATGTCGTTCGTCAGGCAGATGGCGGGCAGCGCCTTGCGCCCGACCGTGACGGGGTGCATGAACTCGACGGCGACGTGCTGCGCGTCCGTGGCCGACCCGCCGTTGCCGCACACGAGCAGCTTGCGCCCGCGGTGGAAAGCCTTCGCCAGCAGGAGCGACGCCGAGAGGAT
Source organism: Acidobacteriota bacterium (assembly GCA_019242475.1). Taxonomy (GTDB): domain Bacteria; phylum Acidobacteriota; class Blastocatellia; order Pyrinomonadales; family Pyrinomonadaceae; genus QHXN01. The sequence continues at coordinate 42,929 of JAFAVK010000063.1, forward strand.
CGTGTCCTTGTTCTCCTCGAAGAACTTCGACTTGACCTCGACGCTCTCGCGCGCCTTCTCCAGCAGGGAGAAGCGCAGCCCCTCCGTCAACTCCTCCGGTTTCTCCTCGTCCGCGTGCAGGAAAGGATAAAAAGCGCGCGAGAAATCTTTGGCCGACTCCTTGCTCATTTTAAAAAGCCCCCGCGTCCGTCACTCCGAAGTCGTCTTGAACTGCTCGAACTCGTCCTGGTACTGGCCGATCTCTTCGAGCACGCGCAAGGTCTCTTGCGCCTCCGCCTCGTCAATCTTCGTCATCGCGAAGCCGACGTGGATGAGGACGTAGTTGCCGACCGCCGCCTCTTCCCTGTCGAGCATCCCGACGTTGACGTTGCGCCGCACGCCGCCGACCTCGACTTTTGCAATCGAGTTCTCCGCGTCAACGATCTCGACGATCCTTCCGGGTATCGCTAGGCACATAAGGCTCAAATCCTCCCCGCCGCGAGGCGCGCGTTGGCGACGGCCGCCTGGCCGAAGCTGATGCCGCCGTCGTTCGGCGGCACACGGCTGTGTGTGAAGACCTCGAAGCCTTCGCGCCGGAGCAGGCGGCACGCGCGTTCGAGCAGCAGCATGTTCTGAAAGACGCCGCCCGAGAGCACGACGCGGTCGAGTCTTCTTTCATCCCTCACGCGGCGCGCGACGGTCGTTATCAAAGCTGCCACGCCGAGGTGAAACTTCGCGGAGACCGCCGCGGGCGCGAGCCTTTCGAGCAGGTCTTCGACCGCGCGCCGGATGACCGGTTCGGCCTTGACGATTCCGTTTGCAAAACCGAACTCGTACCCCTGCTCGCACGCGCGGTCGGCCGCCGTCTCCAGCTCAATCGCCGCCTGCCCCTCGTAGTTGACCGCGCCCCGCACGCAGAGCAGTCCCGCCACGGCGTCGAACAGGCGGCCCATGCTCGAAGTCTCAGGACTGTTCGTGCCCGACCTCGTCATGCCGCGCAGGGCGGCCCACGCGCGCCGGTCGAGCTTTTGCACGAAGGGCAGGTCGAGGTTCAGAAAGTCTTCGCCGAAGGTGCGTTGCAGGTAGACGGCGGCCATCCGCCAGGGCTCGCGGACGGCCCGCGCGCCGCCGGGCAGCGGGACGTAATCGAGGTGCGCGACGCGCTCCGCCTCGCGGAAGTCCGCGACGAAGAACTCGCCGCCCCACAGGCGCCCGTCCGCGCCGAAGCCGAGCCCGTCCAACGCCACGCCGATGACTTCGCCCTCGATGCGGTTGTCGGCCATGCAGCTCGCGACGTGCGCGTGGTGGTGCTGGACGCCGACCTTTTTGAATTCGTCGCCGAGCGCGAGCGCGTACTTCGTCGAGAGGTATTCGGGGTGGAGGTCGTGCGCGACTATTTCGGGCCGCAGTTGAAAGAGGCATTTGAAGTGCTCGATGCCCTGCTCGTACGAGCGCAGAGTTTCTAAGTTTTCTAAATCGCCGACGTGTTGGCTGACGAAGGCGTGATTACCTCTCGTCAGGCAGAAGGTGTTCTTCAACTCCGCGCCGCAGGCAAGAATCTCTCTCTCGAATTTAAAACCCACCGCCAGAGGCGCGGGCGCGTAGCCGCGCGCGCGGCGCAAGACCAACTCGCGCCCCTCGTGCACGCGCGCCACCGAGTCGTCCGTCCGCATGTGGATGCGCCGGTCGTTGAGCAGGAGGTAGTCCGCGATTGAATGAAGGCGCGCGCGCGCGTCGCCGTCTTCGTAGCAGATGGGTTCGTCGGAGACGTTGCCGCTCGTCAACACGAGCGGGCGGTCGAGGTCTTCGAGGAGCAGTTGGTGCAAAGGCGTGTACGGCAGCATGAAGCCGAGCGTCTTCACGCCGGGCGCGACCGCGGCGGGGATGCCCGAGCCGTCGCTGCGCGCGAGCAGCACGACGGGGCGGCGCGCGGAAAGAAGCAACTCCGCCTCCGCCTCCGACACAACGCAGTGTCGCCGCACGACCTCGACGGAGTTCGCCATCAACGCGAACGGCTTGTCCTCCCGGTACTTCCTCCCGCGCAGGCGCCCGACCGCCGCCGCGTCCAGCGCGTCGCAGGCGAGGTGGTAGCCGCCGACGCCCTTGACGGCGACGATCTTCCCGCTCAAGAGCAGGCGGCGGACGTGCCGGATGATGTCCGTTCCGTCATCGTCGTCGAACTCGGCCTCAAGACCGCGCGCGTCCGTCAGCTTCAACCGCGGGCCACAGGCCGGGCAGGCAATCGGCTCGGCGTGGAAGCGCCGGTCGAGCGGGTTCTCGTACTCGGCGCGGCAGTCCGCGCACATCCCGAAGTCACGCATCGTCGTCCGCCGACGGTCGTAGGGCGTGGCCTCGACGATGGTGAAGCGCGGGCCGCAGTTGGTGCAGTTGATGAAGGGGTAGCGGTAGCGGCGGTCGGCGGGGTCGCGCAGCTCGCGCAGGCAGTCCGCGCAGGTCGCCACGTCGGCCGAGACCGGGACGAACTTCTCACCCGCGTCCGTGCTCTCGACGATGCGGAAGTCGTCGTAGTGCGCGGGGTCTAAGTCAACACACGGCTCGATTGACTCGACGAGCGCGAGCGGCGGCGCTTCGGTTTTAATCTCTTCGATGAACTGTTCGATTGCTTCGCCGTCGCCCTCCACGTCTACGAGCACGCCGGACGGGTCGTTGCGGACGAAGCCTTTGAGCGAGTGGCGCCGGGCGAGCGCGTAGACGAAGGGGCGGAAGCCGACGCCCTGCACGATGCCGCGCACACGTACCCGGACGCGCGTGAGGGCCGGACATGTCTGGGCGACTTGCATGAAAGTGATGAGTGATGAGTGATGAGTGATGAGTTGAAAGCCGCTTGCCTTTCACCCATCACTCATCACTCATCACTTCTTTCCCCTCGGTTAGAAACTGTAAAAGTCCGTCCATCCCTTCGCCGGTCTTCGAAGAGACTTCGAAGATTCTCATGCCGGGGCGGACGGACTGGATGTTGGCGCGCGCGGCCGCCGCGTCGAACTCGACCGCGGCGGCGATGTCCGTCTTGGTGATGACGGCCACGTCCGCCGTGTTGAAGATGGTCGGGTACTTCAGGGGCTTGTCCTCGCCCTCCGTGACGGAGAGGAGCACGAGGCGCAAGGATTCGCCGAGGTCGTAGCTCGAAGGGCAGACGAGGTTGCCGACGTTCTCGATGAAGAGCATGTCCAGCTCTTCCAGACGGAACTCTTCGAGGCCGCGCTCGACCATCGAGGCGTCGAGGTGGCAGACCGTGCCGGTCACTATCTGCCGGACGGGCGCTTTGCTTCTGGCGAGGCGCGCGGCGTCGTTCTCGGTGGCGAGGTCGCCGACGAGCGCGGCGACCCGGCGCACGGGATGCAAACGCGTCAGCACGCTTTCCAAAAAAGCGGTCTTGCCCGCGCCGGGGCTGGAGACGAGGCTGACGACGAAGACGCCGGCCGCGCGGAAGCGCTCGCGGAGACGGCGCGCGAGCAGGTCGTTCTGCTTCAGCACGTTCTGCCTGACTTCGACCAGGCGCGGGCCGCTGCTCATTGCTCCAACTCCAACGCCACGACCTCAAGCTCCCGGCCGCGCACGACCTGCGGGGCGGGCGTGCCGCAGGCCGGGCAGAAGAACCTCTGGACGGAGGCGAGCGTCTGCTCCGCGGCGCAGGCGGGGCAGAAGACGACGACGGGCACGTCCTCGATGACGAGGCGCGAGCCTTCGAGCGGCGTGCCCTCGCAGGCCACGTCGTAGGAGAAGAGCAGCGCCTCGCGCACGACGCCCGACAGCGGCCCCAGGCGGAGGTGAATCGCGCACACCTGCGCGCACCCGCGCCGCGCCGCCTCCTCCGCGGCCATCTCCACCATGCTCATGGCGATGGAAAGCTCGTGCATGAAGAATTAATGATGAATGATGAGTGATGAATGATGAATTAAATACAAGAGGTATTTAATTCATCATTCATCACTCATCATTCATCGTTGCTTTTCCGCGACGATGTCGAACCTGAACTTTAGCTCGTTCTTGACTTTGATCATGCCGCCGACGGCCGTGACCGGCTTGATCTTGTAGTCGGTCTGGCGGAGCGAGAAGTCGCCGCGCGCGCGGAGGTCTTCTTCACGGAAGGTCACCTCCGCCTGAATCCAGAGGTTGGGCTGGGTGACGCCGTGCAGGGTCAGGTTGCCGATGACGCGGGCGCGGTAGAGACCTTCCCGGACGCGGCTCGTCGTGACGCTCGTGCTCTCGAAGACGACCTCGGGGTACTTCGAGACTTCGAGCGCCTCCGCGCGCATCTGCCGGTCTACCTCCCGTCGATCCTTCTCCTTCACCTCGTCCGTCGCCGCGAGCGAGTCGGCCCTGACCGTCAGGCGGACGCGCGCCCTTTCGAGCGTGCCGGGGACGAACTCGACCTCGCCCGCGAAGTCGCGGATGGCGATGACCGGGTCGTGGCCGAACGAGGAGAGCAGCCCTTCGGCGAACGCCTGCACGGTGAAACTGCTCCGGCCGGCGTCCAGACGGTAGTGCACGACTCCCGCGGCTTCCGCGGCGTTTCCGCTCATGACGAGCCTCAAGAGGGCGGGCCGGGCCGCCTCTCGTCTTCGCAGTCCTCAAACTCGCGGCCGGCGGCGCGCCGTCACATCGACCTCAGTTTGATGTACCGCTCGAAGTCCGGGACGATGGTCGAGAGCCCCCCGGCGAGGTTGCCCGGCTCCAGCAGCCCTTCCGGCAGCACGCGGCCCAGGGCCTCGCGCGCCTGCCGGCGGATGCCCGGGTGCGCCAGGATGAGCCCGGCCCCCGCGACCAGGAAGGCAACTCCGGCAATCAGGAACACCACCTCGTTCGAGTCGTTAGAGCCGTCGGCCCCGTTCTCTGCCATGACAGTCCTCCTTTGATTCGTGAACCGTGAACCGTAAACCGTGACGAGAAGGAGCCGTGCGCCGTGCGCCGTGACGAGGTTAACCCTGCCCGCTCTCGTCACGGTTCACGATTTACGGTTCACGGCCCTTCTCACATCCGCGTCATGTTCCAGTAACGCCGGATGTCGTGGAACTGCGTGATGACCCCGACGGCGACCAGCACCAGCACCGCGCCGCCGACGATGCCCCAGACGCTGACGCCGGACTCGCGACGCCTCCTCTTCTGCAAAGACTCTCCCCTGTTCATCCGAACTTCCCCCTTCTCTCTAAACGCCCCTCTCACGACACCGCCGGCGCGCGACTCTCTGCCAGAATCTGCGCGACGAGCGACTCGACCACCCCGACGGCCTCTTCCACGGCGGCCGCGACCGGCCCGCTCAAGCCCATCAACCCCTCCTCGCCGCCGAGCGTCTGCGGCTCGCAGCCGACCAGGAGGATGCGCTTGAACTCGCCGCCCATGGCCTTCACCATGCCGAGCACCTTCAGGGGATTCATGCCGTGCGTTTCGACCATTATCCCCCCCTCCCCGGCGCCGTCCAAATCATTCAGGTCGGGCTCGACGGTGTAGAGCGTGCCGGGCGCGCCGCCGCGCGGGGTCGCGTCCACGAAGACGGTCACGCCGGGGCCGTCCATGATCGCGTAGGCGAGGTCGAAGCCGCGGATGCCGAAGTCCACCACGCGCACGCCCTCGGGCAAACGCCTGCCCGCGAGCCGCCGCGCCACCTCGCAGCCGAAGGCGTCGTCGCCCAGGAAGATGTTGCCGATGCCGGCGATGAGTATGCGCGGCACGGCCGCCGTGTCTTCCGCAGGAGTTGTCAACTCGTCACTCGTCACTTGTCACTCGTCACTGCCTTCTTCCAACGGCTCGACCTCTTCGGCCGAGAAGAAGAAGCGGTGCCCGGGCTGGCGCTGCATCCCGAGGTCGCGGCCGGGGTCGTCTTCGAGGACGACCGCCAGGTGGTTTCGGCCCTCGTAGTCCTGCTCGATTGACTCGACGAAGGCGACCTGCCCCGCGAGCGCGAGGTCGAAGATGTCGCCGCCCGCCCTCGGGCGCAGGCGCACGCGGTCGCCCGCTTTGATTTCGACGCCGGAGACGCTGACGCTCCCGACCTGCGTCTTCTCCTCAAGCAGTTGCCACTCCCACTCGTTCATCGCTCGTCTTCTCTGCGCGGGCGTAGGCTGCGCATCGCGCCGTGCATCTTCATCAACTGCTCGGCGGGGAGTTGTTCGGTGCGTTCGAGGATGCGGCGCGCGCGGTCGTCTGCGCCGCGCATCTCGCGCTTCTCCTCGTCGGTCATCGTCAAGATGCGGAGCGTCAGAATCTCGTCGATCTCCGTCCCGTCGAAGAGTTCGCCCGCCGACTCGGGAGCGATCTGCGGGTAGTCGTAGAGGATGATGGGCGAGGAGAGCATGCAGCCGCGCTCGCCTTCCTCGCCGACCAGGATCGGGTACGTGCCGACGTTCCGGCACACGGCCGCCGCTTCCGCGTGAACTTCGGGCGGGTCGAGCAGCGAGACGAACTCGCCCCCGCGCACGTTCAATATCGTGTGCGTCGAGACGAAGGAGCGCATCAACGCCTCGTCCCGGCTCCGCCCGTCTGCATTTGCAAACGGCGTCAGGTTCAGGACGCGCACGGTGATTTTGAACGCGCCGGCGTTAACGCTCTCGGCCGAGACTTCGACCGCGCCTTCGACGGCCTGCCGTCGCCGGACGATGACGCCCGCGACGCGGCCGTCCGTCTCGTCGCGCAGAGGCTCGACCTCACGGCCCCGCGGGAAAGAGAACGCGAGCCGCCGCGGCCGTTCGACGACTTCACTCAGGTTGAGAGACGACAGGCAGACGGCGCGCTCGACCGACTCCTGCCACGTCTGGAAGAGCCACCCGCCCACTTCGAGCGACGCGACGACGTTCAAATCCGAGTCGGAGACGTAAGACTGAATCTGCCGGTCGCCCAACCCGGCAATCCGCTGGGCGCAGTCTGCGCCCGGCAAGCAGACCTCGCGTTCGGACAGGTGCAGGAACCTCACCTTCACGTCGAGCGCCGTCGCTTCGTCGCCCTCGGCGAGGCACTCGGTCTGCATCGTCCAGGCTTCCGTCCCGCCCTGCGCGCGGCTGTAACTCTCGGGGCAGAGCGCGCCGAAGTTCCAGCGCTGCTGGTTCTTCACCGCCGTCGGGCGATAGGGATAGAGGATGTACCCCTCGTAGAGCACCGCGTCGGCAATCTTTTCCACGAGACCGGGGTTCATAAGGTTGCAGTAGACAATAGGCAGTAGAAGAGCTGTCGTCTTCCTACTGTCTACTGTCCACTCCTCTTCACTCATCGTTCGGCATCAGGCTTTCCAACGTCTGTTCCCACGTCGGAATCCCGCGGCGCAGCTTGTAGCGGTAGAGCCGTTCGAACACGTCGCGGCGGAGGCGGAGCCAGGCGCCGTTCGGGTAGTAGTGCTCCATCATCTCTTCCCAGACGCGCACGGGCAGGCGGAACTGCGCCTCCCTGTCCCAGGGGATTTGCACGGCCTGCAACCCGCGCTCGCCGCCCTCGTAAAAGACCGTGCCGCTGAACAGAAGGTTGAGCGGCACCTCGCCCGCGTCGAGCCCCGCGAAGTACTTCGTCGCGGCCACGTTGAAGTCGAAGGTGCAGGGCACGTGCAGGTCAACGAGTGTGCTCCCCTGGAAGGGCGTCACGACGGCGGTCGCGTGCGTCCAGAGCATCGCGCGCAGCGTGTGCCCCCAGCGCTCCGGCTCGCCGAAGAGGTCGCTGAGGCGCGCCTTCTCCTCCGCCGTGTAATGCCGCTTCGTGGTCTCAATCTGAATCTGGCAGCGCAGCGCGACCGTGTGTATCTGCTCGGACGCGTCCGCGTTGGCGATGCGCAGCTTGAAGGCGAGGAGCGGCGCCGCCGCGAACGGCACGACCTCGGCCCCTTCGACCTGGAAGCTCAGCTCAGGCACGGGCCGCCCCTTGAACCGCGCCCGATTTTTGCTTCAACTCGGCGAAGAACTCTTCGATGGCCTTCCAGACTTCCGCGCCGCCGGACAGGCCGCGCCAGCCCGCGCGGATGAGCCCGACGAGCTTGAAGCACTCGTCAATCGGCGCGAGGTAGTAATCGTTCGCGCCCCGCACGCGGTTGACGAGCAGCGCCTCCACGTCCGGCTCCAACTCGCGCAGCACGGGGTTCTCCTCCAGGACGCCGGCCCACGCCGAGAGGTCTAAGAGCGACTCGGTCGCGCCCGCGGGGCTCGGGTAGAGCGCGAGCGTCCGGCCCGCGGGGCTGCTGTGGAAGAAGAAGGCCATGCCGATGGGGAGCAACAGGCTCTCCCACTGCGCGTCCGAGAGGCGGAAGTCGGCGAGGCGGCGGACGCGGCGCGGGACGCGCCTGTACTTCGTCTCGGTCTGCCCGCCGAAGAGAATCGCGCACGCCTCGCAGGAGCAGAAGAGTTGGCGCGTCGGCGGCTCGAAGAGGTGCGAGTGCTCTTCGGCCAGTCCGGCGCCGCAGAGGTCGCAGCGCTCGGCCGCCTCCGGCGCGCGCGGCCGCACGAAACGGCGCAGCACGTTGATGGCTGACTGCGGACTGTTGTGATCGTAGTCGTTCGTCATCTTTAGGCCGGCGGCATCTTCGGGCTGCCCGTGGTCGAATCCACGTCGTCGGGGTTGATGCCAGTGGAGTCTCGCGCCTCCGACGTGCCGGCGGGGCGGTCGGCGTGGGTCGTCCCGGCGTCGTGGCGGCCCGGCTCCTTGCCCTCGTCGTCTTTAATGTTCTCGCCCTTCCTCGTGCCGGTCGTGTGTGTCGGCGCGTCCGCCGAGGTGTCGTGGTCTCCCATCTTCTCTCCTCCTCAAAGACCTTTTTAAGTAGAGGACAGGGCGGCGGCGACGCTCGTGGGCCGCTTCCCTATCTGCACGAAGCCGTTCGAGGGCGCGGGGACGGGCTGCTCCGCGACGCCTTCGGCCTCGACGGCCGACACGTCGGGCGCCTCCCTGTAGATCGCCTCCTCGATGGCGAGCTTGAGCGTCGCCGAGGACGAAGGGCACGTCTTGCAACTGCCCTGAAGCCTGAGCCGCACGACGCCCGCCTCGACGCCGAGCAGCTCGACGCTGCCGCCGTGCGAGTCGAGGTATGGGCGCACCTTTTCGAGCGCCTGTGTGACCCTCGTTTCGACGGGGACGGGGTGCAGCCCGTAGAGCAGCAGCAGATTCGAGACCAGCTCGTCGCGCGCGAACTCGTCAAAGATGCGGTCGCCCGCCTCGCCCGTCTCCGAGACGATCTCCATCAGACGGTCGAGCCCCGCGCCGTTGAACTCCATCAGCGCCTGCATCAGCTCCACGGCCGCCGCCCGCGCCTCCGGGTCGCGCAGGCCCTCTATCTTGCGAATCAGCTCTTCGACTTTTTGCATGCGTTAAAACCGTGAACCGTGAGCCGTAAACCGTGACAAGAGAAGACCGCTTTTAACTTGTCACGGTTTACGGCTCACGGTTCACGCCTTTCACTTGACCGCCCCGAACATCGGCGAGTGGTGCGTCTCCAAGACCTTGCCTTTGCCGAGGTACATGTGGACGCCGCAGGGCAGGCACGGGTCGAAGCTGCGGACGGCGCGCATGATGTCGATGCCCTTGAAGTTGTCCGGCCCGTTCTCCTCGAAGATGGGCGTGCCCTGCACGGCGTCTTCATAAGGGCCGGGCGTGCCGTAGATGTCGCGCGGGTTGGCGTTCCAGGGCGTCGGCGGGTACGGGTGGTAGTTGGCGATCTTGCCGTCGCGGATGACGACGTGGTGCGAGAGCACGCCGCGCACTGCCTCGTGGAAGCCGCAGCCGATGGCCTCTTCGGGAACTTTGAAAGGCTCCCAGGTCTTGGTGCGTCCGGCGTGCAATTCCGCCAGCGCCTGCTCGACGAAGTAGAGCGCGGCCGCCGCCGAGTAAGCCTGGAAGTACGTGCGCGCGCGGTCGCGCTCAAGCGCGTTCGACCACTTCGGAATCTTCCACTCGAACTCGACCTCGGGCTTGGTGGCCGTCTGCGGCAGGTAAATCTTGACGCTCTTGCCCGTCGCCTTGAGGTAGCCGATGTCCACCTTGCCCGCGAGCGCCGTCGCCCACAGGCGCGCGATGGCGCCGCCGCCCGTGTCGAGCGCGAGGTGGTCGCCCGTCCGCTTGTCGAGCCAGCGCGGGGACATGACCCAGGTGTAGTTGCCGTCGAAGTCGCGCTTCTGCGGGCGCGGGATGGTCGTCTGGTTCCACGGGTGCTTCATGTCCACGGGGTTGCCGAGCGGGTCTTGCTTGACGAACTGCTCGGCCCCGTCCCAATCGTCGTAGTAGGAGCTTCCCAGAAGGATGCGGATGTTGAGGCCGATGTCCACGAGGTCGGTCGTCACCAGCTCGCCGTCCACGACGACGCCCGGCGTGACGTACATCGCGTTCCCCCACTCGTTCATCGTCTCGTAGCGGTAATCGCAGACGTTCGGGTCTTGATACGAGCCCCAGCAGCCGAGCAGGATGCGGCGGCGCCCGACCTCCTCGTAGCCGGGCAAAGCCTCGTAGAAGAAATCAAACAGGTCGTCGTGCAAGGGCACGACCTTCTTCATGAACTCGCAGTAGCGCATCAGGCGGACGAGGTAGTCCGTAAAGAGCTGCACGGTCGGCACCGTGCCGACGCCGCCCGGGTAGAGCGTGGACGGGTGGACGTGGCGGCCCTCCATCAAACAGAACATCTCGCGCGTGTAGCGTGAGACGTGCAAAGTCTCGCGGTAGAACTCGCCCGTGAACGGGTTGAGGGCCGTCATGATGTCGGAGATTTTTTTATAGCCGTGCTTGTCCGCGTTGGGCGCGTCGGTCTGCTGTGCCCTGGCCCAGACGGAAGGGTTGGTCTCCTTCACCATCTGCTCGCAGAAGTCCACGCCGACCAGGTTGTCCTGAAAGATGTTGTGGTCGAACATGTACTCGGCGGCCTCGCCGAGGTTCGTAATCCACTCGGCCATCGCGGGCGGGCGGACGCCGAAGGCCATGTTCTGCGCGTAGGTGGCGCAGACGGCGTGGTTGTCGCCGCAGATGCCGCAGATGCGCGAGGTGATGAAGTGCGCGTCGCGCGGGTCTTTGCCCTTCATGAAGATCGAGTACCCGCGGAAGATCGAGGAGGTCGAGTAGCACTCGGCGACCTCCTTGTTGTTGAAGTCGATCTTGGTGTAAATCCCGAGGCTCCCGACGATGCGCGTGATCGGGTCCCAGTTCATGTCCACCAGAGTCCTCGGCTTGGCCGGCGCCTCTGTCCGTGTCGTGGTCGTGGTACTCATGACGGCAGCTCCTTTTTCTGCGGCGGCGGCTGGTAGCCGGTGGTCAGCACGGGGCGGTTGTGGCGCCACTTCGGCTCTTTGTTGACGGTCGCGTTCGTCAGGTTACGCATCGCGCGGATGGCGGCGCCGTAGATGCCGATGGCGCTCGAAGAGATCTTCGCGCCCGGCGGCTCGTCCATGAAGGGCATGAACTTGTCGGGGAAGCCCGGCATCGTGCAGCCGATGCAGATGCCCCCGACGTTCGGGCACCCGCCGATGCCGGCCATCCAGCCGCGCTTCGGCACGTTGCAGTTGACGACCGGCCCCCAGCAGCCGAGCTTGACGATGCACTTCGGCGAGCCGTACTCGGTGGCGAAGTCGCCCTGCTCGTAGTAGCTCCCGCGGTCGCAGCCCTCGTGGACGGTCTTGCCGAAGAGCCACGTCGGGCGTCCCGCCTCGTCGAGCGGAATCATCGGCGCGAGCCCCGCGGCGAGGTAGAGCAGGTAGAGCACCGTCTCCATGAAGTTGTCGGGCTGGACGGGGCAGCCCGGGACGTTGACGATGGGGATGCCGGCCTTCGACTTCCAGTCCCACCCCAAGTAGTCCATCAGCCCCATGCAGCCCGTCGGGTTGCCGGCCATCGCGTGGATGCCGCCGTAGGTGGCGCACGTCCCGATGGCGACCACGGCCAGCGCCTTCGGCGCGAGGCGGTCGATCCACTCGGTCGTCGGGATCGGCTGGTTCGTCATCGGGTCGTTGCCGAGCGCCGCCCAGTAGCCCTCGCCGCTCAGGTGCTCGTTCGGGATGGAGCCTTCGACGACGAGGACGAACGGGTCGATCAAGCCCTGCTCGGCCTGGTACCAATACTTCATGAAGTCGTCGCCGACCTCGTAGGCGACGACGGGGTTGTGCAGGTGCACCTTCGGGAGCCCCGGGATCGCCCCGAGGATCACGTCTTCGAGGCTCGGTTGCGTCGCGGCGGTGATCGAGACGGTGTCGCCGTCGCAACCCAGGCCCGCGGTGATCCAGACGATGTGGACGTCGCTGACGGCCGGTGGCTTCTGCGTCACACGCCCGTACGGCACTGCTTCTGCTGCCATCTCCTGGCCTCCTTCTCTAAACCTGAATAGCCGGGACGGTCATAATTGGGCCGCCGAACAGATTGTGCGTGGCCGAATCGGATTCGGTCTGGAAGTCGGGTTTAAACCGCGAGGATGAAAGCGCCGCCAGCGCGGGACGAACAACGCTCGGACGGGCAGAAGACCCTTTAACAAGTCAGACGATGCGGCCGCCCGAGGAGACGAACAGAGACGGCGTTGACGGAATGGCGTCATTATCCGCCTCCTTGTCCGGTTCGGTCTATTCGCAAACCTACGTACACGCGGTACTTAGACCTACGTATTTTTCGCCGCGGAAGCTACGTAGAGCAGTAGGCAGTTCGGAGCCCCGGAGGGGCGAAGGAACGTTCGACCCGTCCGTCGCCCCTTCGGCGCTTCAACTACCTACTGCCTACTGTTTAATGATTCCGCGGCGGATGGCGTAGCGGATGAGGTCGGATTGGGTGTGGAGGCCGAGCTTGTGCATGACGTGGGAGCGGTGCGTCTCGGCGGTGCGGGTGCTGATGCCGAGGCGGGCGGCGATCTCGGCGCTGGTGTGCCCCTCGGCCGAGAGCTGCAAGACCTCGCGCTCGCGCGTGGTGAGCGTCTCGTGCTTGTCCATCGTGCCGACGCGCGCGCGCTGCTGGTAGGCTTCGATGGCGCGGTCGGAGAGCGGCGGGCTCAGGTACCGGCGCCCCGCGGCCACCTCGCGGACGGCGTGCACGAGGTCGGACGAGTTCGAGTCCTTGAGGACGTAGCCCGAGACGCCGTTGGCGAGCGCCTCTAAGACGAAGCCCTCGTCGTCGTGCATCGAGAGGACGACGACGCGGACGCCAGGCGACTGCCGCGGCAGTTGGCGCGCCACCTCGAGGCCGTTGAGGCCGGGCATCATCAAATCGAGGATGAGCACGTCCGGGCTCAGGCGCTTGACCAGCTCCAAAGCCTCGCGCCCGTCGTCGGCCTCGCCGACGACTTCGAAGTCCGACTCGCCCGACAGGAGCGCGCGCAAGCCCTGCCGCACGATGCGGTGGTCGTCGGCTAACACGATGGTCGTCCGTTTCAAGTTCGGTCACCTCGCGCGCGGGGCGTCGTCGGGAAACTCCGCCGTCAGGCGCGTCCCCGCGCCGGGGCTCGATTCGATGAGGAAGCTGCCGCCGAGCAGGTGCGCGCGCTCGCGCATCCCGGCCAGCCCGCTCGTGTTGTCGGCCGAGAGCGCCGCCTCCGTGTCGAAGCCTCTGCCCCTGTCCTCGATTTGCAGGCCGAGGCCGTGGCCGTCGGCCCAGACGCGGACGGTGGCCTCGAGGGCCTGTGCGTGGCGCGCGACGTTCGTCAAAGCCTCCTGCACGATGCGGTAGGCGGCCGTCTCGACCTCGGCCGGGAAGCGGCGGCCTTCGAGGCCGCTGTGCTTGAACTCGACGCGCACCTGCGTCTGCGCGCCGTACTGCTTGATGTGCCAGAGCAGCGCCGAGAGCAGGCCGAGGTGGTCGAGCGTGGCGGGCCGCAGGTCGAGCGACATCTTGCGCGCGCGCGCCATCAATTCGTTGACGAGCGTCTGCGCCTGCGCGATGGTCGCGCGGACTTCCCCCGCGGGCTGGCGCGCGCTCATCTCGAGCGTGAGCTTGAGGCCGGTTAAGATTTGCCCGACCTCGTCGTGCAGTTCGAGCGCGAGGCTCCGGCGCTCGGCCTCCTGCACTTCGATCAGGCGGCGCGAGAGAACCTTCAAGCGGTCGGCCGACTCGCGCAGCGCTTCGTCCTTGCGCTTGCGGCGCGTGATGTCGCGGATGACGGCGATGACGATGGTACCGCCGGGGGCGTCCACGGGGCTGAGCATGATCTCGACGGGGAATTCGCCGCCGTCCCTGCGCCGGCCGAACAGCTCAAGGCCGGCGCCCATCGGGCGCAGGTGCGGGTCTGCGAGGAAGTTGATGCGGTGCCTCGTGTGCCGGCGCCGGAAGCGCTCCGGCAGGAGGACTTCCACGGGGCGCCCGAGCAGCTCTTCATTTTTATAACCGAACGTCGGCTCGACCTGCGCGTTGACGCGCTCGATGCGGCCGTGGCGGTCGATGACGACGATGGGGTCGGGGGCGTACTCGAAGATGCCGCGCAGCATGTTCTCGCTCCGGCGCAGGGCGTCCTCGGCGCGGCGGCGCTCGCCGACCTCCGCGAGCAGGACTTCGTTGGCGCGCGCCAGCTCCCGCGTGCGCTCCGAGACGCGCTGCTCAAGCTCTGCGTGCGCCGCGGCCAGCTCGCGCGTCCGCTCGAGCACGCGCAGCTCCAACTGATCGTGCGCCTGTTTGAGTTCCTCTTCGGCCTGCTTGAGTTCGGTGATGTCGAACCCGACGCCGTGGATGAACCAGGGGCGGCCGTCGGGGTGGCGCACCATGCGCACCTCGCAGTGGAACCAGACGACGCGGCCGTCGCGCGCGAGCACGCGGTAGACCGAGCGCAGGGGGTCGCCCGAGAGAAAGGTCTGCGCCGCCTCGACGCTCCAGCGCGCCTTGTCGTCGGGATGAATTTGGTGGAACCAGCGGACGGGGTCGTTGAGCCACTCGGCCTGCGTGAAGCCGAGCATGGCCTCGATCTGCGGGCTGACGTACGCCTCGCTGATGCCCTGGTCGAGGAAGGCCATGAAGACGACCGCCGGGATCTGCTCGACGAGGATGCGATAGCGCGAGACGACGTCGGGCCACTCGGCCGCGGCGGCGAGTTTCGGCTTCGCCCCCGTGAAGAGGCCGCCCACGAACTGCTCAAGGGTTTCACCTGCGGGGAAGAAGACGCTCGCCAGCCGCGCGAGCGTGCCCTCCGCCTCAAGCAGACTCTCGGGCAATTCTTTCTTCAACTGCTCACTGCTCACTGCTTACTGCTCACCTTCCTTCTCCGCCACTCCGGCTCTTTGTTGAGCGAGTCCTGCGTGAAGCGGCGGAGCGCGTGGATGGCGCGCCCGTAGGTCATCACGGCGTGCGAGGAGAGGAGCGAGCCGGGCGGCTGATCCATGAAGGGCATGAACTTGTCGGGGAAGCCCGGCATCGTGCAGCCGATGCAGATGCCCCCGACGTTCGGGCAGCCGCCGACGCCGGCCATCCACCCGCGCTTCCCGACGTTGCATTGCACGACCGGCCCCCAGCAGCCGAGCTTGACGATGCAGTGGCGCGAGCCGTACTCCTCCGCGAACTGCGCCTGCTCGTAGTAGCCGCCGCGGTCGCAGCCCTCGTGCACCGTCTCGGTGAAGAGCCACGTCGGGCGCAGGGATTCGTCGAGCGGAATCATGGGCGCGCGCGCCGCGGCTTGATAAAGAAGATAGAGGAGAGTCTCCGTGATGTTGTCCGGCATCGTCGGGCAGCCCGGCACGTTGACGACGGGGATGCCCGCCTTCGATTTCCAATCACGCCCTAGATAATCCGCGAGTCCCATCGCGCCCGTCGGGTTGCCCTGCATGGCGTGGATGCCGCCGTAGGCCGCGCACGTCCCGACCGCCATCACCGCCCACGCCCTCGGCGCGAGACGGTCAACCCACTCGTTGGTCGTAATCGGCTGGCCCGTCAAAGCGTCCGCGCCGAACGAAGCCCAGTAGCCTTCCGCCTTGTTCCCCTCGTCCGGGATGGAGCCTTCGACGACGAGGATGAACGGTTCGAGGCTCCCTTCGGCGGCGCGCCGGAAGAGGCTTAAAAACTCTTCGCCGTTCTCGTAGGCGAGGAAAGGGTTGTGGAGTCTGACGCGGGGCAGGCCGGGGAGAGCGCCCAGCACGAGGTCTTCGACGCTCGGCTGCGTCGCGCCGGTCATGGCGACCGACTCGCCGTCGCAGCCGAGCCCGCCGTTGAGCCAGAGGATATCGACCTCCCCGAGTGGTCGCGCATCCGGGCGGTCATTCTCCTGGCGGACGGCTTCGTCTGTCACTCGGCCTCCTTCCGGCAGTTCGGGCGGGCGCCGGCATTATACGCCGGTGAGCGTCGGCGGTCTTTTGTCTCAGACGGCCCGGGGGGCTCAGCGCGGCGGGCTGGTTGACTTACCCAACGTCTCGCACGCCTTCTTCACCCGCGCGCTCAGCTCGATGATCGCCTCAAGCTCTTGCCGCGCCTTCGCGGAGGATTGGGCGTCGAGGAGGTAGACGCCTTTCGAGGCCACGTCGTTCACGAACTTGAGGATCAGCCCGTCGAGTTCCGAGAGCGCGGGGCCTAACTGCGCGGGCGGCGGCGCGGCCTTCGCCTCACCGCGTCCGCCTTCGACGGCCGGCGCCGGCAGCGCCAGGTTGTCCCTGAGCCGCGCCGCCAGTCTCCTGATCTCGGCAGCCGACTTCGACACGAACTTTGGGTCGAGGTCGCCGCCGCGCGAGGCCGCCCGCGCCAGGTCGTTGTTGAGCACCTGTAGGCGCAGGAAGTCCTCCCTGAGCTGCGCCAGGGCGAGGCGCGGGGCGGGCTTTTCCGCCGGCCGCCGGTCGGGCTTCATGTTCCTGAGCAGGAACTCGCGCTCGCTTAAATCGGCCTCACGCATCTCCCGGTCGCGCCGCTCGCGCTCAAGCCGCGCGGCCTCGGCGGAGTTGCCGACGCCGGGCTGCGGGGTCTGACGGCCCGAGGCGTTTTTGACGGCGGCCGACGTGAGGGCGCCGGCCGCGACGGACAACACCACGAATCTCATCGCAGAGTTCATCTCTCAAATCCCTCCTATAACTCCGGCTCCGAGGCGTTGCATTATATAGTAAGCTCGACGGCGCGTCGGGACTGTTTTTAAACTGAGGGGGAGCGGCCGGAGAATGACGAACAGATTCTGCCAAGCCTTGCTGCTGCTCGTCCTGCTCTCGACGGCGCCGGCCCTCCGGGCGCAGACGCGGGGCGAGCAGCTCAACCTCCAACGTCTGGAGCAGGCCGCCGCGGCGCTCGGCGCGGGCGAGTTCGGGCGGGCGGAGTCTCTGCTGAGCGCGGTGCTGGCCGCCTCGCCGCGCGACGCCGACGCGCTCAACCTGCTCGGCGTCCTGCGGGCGCGGCAGCAGAAGGGCGCCGAGGCCGAGCGCCTTTTCCGCCGCGCGCTCGAAGCGGAGCCCTCGCACCTCGGCGCACACCTCAACCTCTGCGAGCTGCTCGTCACGACGGGCCGTGCAAGCGAGGCGCTCGACGTGCTGCTCGCCGCACACAGGCTCGCGCCCGAACGCCCCGACGTGAGCCTGAAGCTGGCGTCGCTCTACCTCTCCAACGGACGCCGCGAAGAGGCGCGCAGCCTCGCGCGCGAGTACTCGGCCTCCGCGGCGGCGGACGCGCAGGCGCGCGCGGAGTTCGCCGTCACGCTCGCGCGCGGCGGCCTGGTGGACGAGGCGCTCGAGCTGCTTGAGGCGGCGCGCGCGCGCGAGCCGCGTTCGTTCCAAATCCTCTTCGCGCTCGGCTACATCAGCGCCGCCACGGGGCGGCTTGAAAAGGCCGAGGCGTATTTGAACGAGGCGCTGAGCGCGAAGCCCGACGACGCGGAGACGCTGCGCGCGCTGGCGTCCGTGGCGCGTTCGCGGGGTGAGTTAGAGAAGGCGCTCGCCTATCTCGTCCGCGCGCGTCGCGTCGCGCCGGAGTCGCCCCGCGTGCTCTACGACTTCGGCGTGACGGCGCTTCAGATGGGGCTTTTGCTCGACGCCCTGCCCGCCTTCGAGCAGTTGCACCGCGCGCGCCCGCAGGAGCCCGCCTACCTCTACGGGCTGGCGGCGGCGCGCTTCAAGAAGGGCGAGACGGCCGAGGCGGTGCGACTGCTGAAGGAGTACGTCGCGCTCCGCCCGAAGGACGCCGCCGGCTTCTACCTGCTCGGCGCCGCGCACGCCAGCCTTGAGCAGTCGGCCGAGGCGCGCGCCGCGCTCGAACAGAGCCTCAAGCTCAAGCCCGACCCGGACGCCGAATACCTGCTCGGCGAGACTCTGGCAAAAGAAGGTGAGCGCGCGGCGGCCGTCGAGCTGTTCCGGCGCGTCTTGCAAACGCGCCCCGAACACGCTGCGGCGCACGCGGCGCTCGGCACGGCCTACCGCGAACAGGGCGACTTCGCGGCGGCCAAGACGGAGTTGGAGCGCGCGGTTGCGCTAGACCCCGACGACCTGCGCGCCAGCTATCAGCTCGGGCTCGTCTACGGCAAACTCGGGGACGCGGAGGGGGCGAAGAGGATGTTCGCCCGCGCCGACGAGCTGCGCGGCCGCGAGCGACAGCGCGAAAGCGTCATCCTCAAATTGATCGACCCGCCGCAGCAATGATGGTGAGGGGATTAACTACACCCGAATGCGGATCACCATCAAGAATCGTTTGACCGGCATCTAGTGAGGTCATAATATGCCGGTGCCTCAAATTTACAGCCGGTTGGCTCCCTCGCACCTGAGACCACATGGCCGAAGAACTCTCCGCCGCGGAGCGACGGGCACAGGTGATTTTGCAGGAGTTGTTGCGGACGGGCGAGGTCTCCGTCGGCCGGCTGGCAAAGCGCCTCAAGGTCTCGACGGCGACCATCCGCCGCGACCTGAGCGAGTTGGAGGGGCGCGGGCTTCTGCGCCGCAGCCACGGGGGCGCCGTCCCCATCCAGCAGCCGCTCTACGAGCCCTTCCGCCACATCTCCTACTACCACGAGCAGGAGCGCCAGCGCAGCGCCGAGAAGCGGCGCATCGGCCTCTCCGCGGCCGAACTCGTCTCGGACGGCGAGACCCTCGCCGTCGGGGCCGGGACGACGGCCACACAGGTGGCCCGCAGCATCTGCCTGCACAGGGGGCTCACCGTCCTCACGAACGCCATCAACGTGGCGATGGAGCTGAGCCACCGCGACGACCTGAAGGTCATCGTCACGGGCGGCTTCCTGAGCGGCGACTGGTTCGCGCTGGTCGGCCCCGGGGCGATTCAGAGCGTCGGCGAAATCTTCGTCGATAAGGTCTTCATCGGCGTGGACGGCATCCACCACGAACACGGCCTGACGACGAACTACCCCGACCAGGCCACCATCCACCGCGCCATGATGCGCCAGGCGCGCCGCAAGATCGTCGTCGCCGACCACCGCAAGCTCGGCGTCACCGCCTCCGCCCTCATCTGCCCGATAGGAAGCGTGGACGTGCTCATCACCGACCGCGGCGCGTCGGACGAATCGCTCGCGCCCTTCGTCGCCCGGGGCATCGAGGTGCGAAAGGCTTGACCTCTATTCAGGGTTATTCTCACCCCTCCGATCTATGCTGTGCGCGCTTTGCCGTACCCGTTGAGAGAATTCAATTTTCAGACGGCCCGCAGCAGCCTGGACTCAGCAGAGGGTGCTTCTGAGCGAAGTGTTGAGGGCGCGGCACCTCAATTGAAGCAAGGGGGCGTAAGTCTAATGTTTCGGTGTAAGAAGGTGTGAGGATTTCGTTGACAATGACTTTGAGCGGGAGTAGAAGTTCTGCGCGCTAACGAAACCTGGCCGCATCCCTCTCCCGGGGCGGCTTTCTCATAAACTTCACGTCAGCACAGACATTTGTAACTGACGACTGCGGTATGGTTTTTAACGTATGCGAGCTTATTTTTTGCTGGTCATGTGCATTGCCGTAGTGACGGCCGCTGTCTTCACGTCGGGAGTTCCGGCCCAAGACGAAACGCCCCCCGGACAGCAGCAAAAATTAGACAAGGCCGAGTTCGAGAGCCAATTCCCGCTCACGGATAAGAACAAGCCGGAACCGGCCGATCCGCAAGTGCGAGCGAAAAGGCGTGCGGTCGGTGAAAAGTATAACAATGCGATCCAGCCGGTGGACGAGCGGGCCGACACCGTCGTCTTGGGTTCTCATTGGGCGAGTGGCCTCCCAGCGCTGCCAGTCTCACAAAGCCAAGCCATCATCGTGGGTGAGGTCACCGGCGCGGAGGCACATCTTTCCAACGACCAGACCGGAGTCTATTCCGAATTTACGATCCGCGCTGTCGAGGTTCTGAAGAATGACGCGGCGCATCCCCTGACGGACGGCAGCATGGTCGTCGCGGAGCGGGCGGGCGGGCGCGTCCGCTTCCCCTCTGGTCGCGTCGTACTCGTATTTGCGGTAGGCCAGCACATGCCACGCCCCGGGCGACGCTACGTCCTGTTTCTCAAGCAGGGGGCGGACGACATCAATCCAGAAATCCTCACGGGGTACGAGCTGAAGAACGCCGTGATTGAGCCCCTGGATAACCCGAGCGAGACACACCCAATCCTCAAGTACAAAGGCGCAAAGAGTGACCTCTTCTTAGCTGACCTCCGCGCGGCGATTGCCGGCACATCGATCAACTGAATAGTATAGGTAAGCGGCATCAAAAAACTACTCCTCTCGTTTTCGCCGCTCTCACTGTTCCTCTTTACCTTTATGGCCTGCGCCATAGTTCTCCTGTCCTTGCCACCTCGCATTACCACCGCTCAGGGTTGTTGCTCTCCGCCCGATAGAGAAACTTTCGTTCCGAAATTCAAACGCTTTGCGCAAGTGATTGTAAGAATTGACAGCGCATTTACCAGTGATGAGCGCGCCTGGATCGAAGATTCATTCACGGCCTGGGCCAACCAACCAGAATCGTCGGTCTGCCCGGGCACGGCGACAGCTTCTCTTTGACCGACGCCGCGGGCGGCGTCAACTTCGACCTGAATAACGACGGGGTCGGGGAGCGTGTCTCCTCTGGACGGCCGCAGGCTCCGACGACGCCTGGCTGGCGTTTGACCGCAACCACAACGGGGTCATCGACAGCGGGCGCGAGCTGTTCGGCAACTACACGCCGCAGCCGCTCGCCGACCCGCCCAACGGGCTGCAAGCGCTCTCGGTCTTCGACCGGCCCGAGCGCGGCGGCAATGGCGACGGCGTGATCGACGCACGCGACGCGGTCTTCGCCTACCTCCGGCTGTGGCGGGACAGCAACCACGACGGCGTCTCACAGCCCGCGGAGTTGCACACGCTCCCCGAGCTGGATGTCGTACGGATACATCTGGACTACAAGGAGTCAAAGCGCACGGACGGGTACGGGAACCGCTTCCGCTACCGGGCGAAGGTGGACGACGCGAAGGGCGCGAAGGTGAATCGGTGGGCGTGGGACGTGTTCCTCGTCCCAGGTCAGTAGTGGAGTTCGGCACGACCTGTACTTCCGGACATTCGTGGGCCGCCGCAGTCTCCATTGAAGAGAGGCGGCGGCCCTTCTATTTAAGGGCCGAGACGGTCGGCCAGCCTTCCTTGTCCCAGGCGATGTCGCTGATGCGCAGCGTCGGCGTGCCGTGCCACTCGGTGTCGTAGGCGTGGTAGACGAGCTTGTCGCCCCCCTTCGTCCGCAGGACGGCGCAGTGGCCCGGACTCGGCAGAAGGTGGTTCTGCGCGAAGTGTTGGGGGCGCAGCGCCTCAATTGAAGCGAGGGGGTAAGTCTAATGTTTCGGAGTGAGGGGCGGGGGAGAATGTCGTTGACAATGACTTTAGACTGGAGTAGAAGTTCTGCGCTCCTATGGAGAATTGCCGTGGCCCTCGTTCGACGCGGCTCTCTCTGAATATTTTACCTCGCGTTCAGTTAACCATTTAGGCCCGCGCCCCAACCTATTGATGGAATCCTCACCAGATTTCATCAAATTCATGTCCCCGCGATCAGGCATGTAGCTAGCAAACATCTCTTCTCGTTTGCACAGAATTAAAGGATCACTTCCAATGCTGAAAAGCAAAAGCGTTACCGTTTTCCTTCTTGGGCTCCTCGCCGCGACCATCCTGTATTCAGTAGTCACCCTTCAAGGCCAAGACCAGCAGAATGCCGGCGGTCGTAAACAAAGGGTCGGCCCCCCTTCGGAACAGGAGATTAACGACTTCAGGAATCAATTCCCGACCGTAGACTTCGACGCGCCGGGCTCCTCCGACCCCAAAAGGGGTGCGAAAAACAGACGCCACAACAAGGGGGGACTCGTAAGCCGGGAACCAGCGGCGGACATAACCGGAACAACGGCTGTCGTCGAGGGCACGTTCGACATGCCCGCACTTCCCGTCGGTCTTAGCAGCGCAGTCGTGAAAGGCGAGGTGCTCGACGCGAAAGCGCACCTCTCGGAAGACAAGACCAACATCTACTCGGAATTTACCGTCCGCGTCGATAAGGTGCTTAAGAGAGACGGCTCCAACACAATTGAGTCCGGCGGCGCCATCGCGGTCGAACGAGTCGGGGGAAACGTGCGGTACCCGAACGGCCAGAAACTGGTGTACCGCATCGCCGGAATGAACGCGCCGCGCGCAGGACGGAGCTACGTACTCTTCCTTAAAACCGCCTCGGAGGACGGGGATTACAGCCTTCTCACGGGTTACGAGTTGAACCCGCAGGGGGTGATACCGCTCGACGATTCAAGGCAGTTTGAGATTTACAGAGGCTATAGCGAGGCTTCTTTCCTCAAGGCCATTCAGGAGGCGCTCGCCGGGCTTTCACCCACGTCCAATTAACCCGAGGAGGTTCCAGATGCGACAGCAGCGTCGTGCCCGGTCGTGGATAAACCTTTCTCTGCTTATACTCTGCCTGGTCATTTTCACCGCCACGCAGGCGGCCTCGCGCGCGGGCGCAATTCGACTGTGCCTACCCGCCGTTACGCTCGAACGCCTGGTACCTCAGTTGGACGAAGTACATCTCCAACTCGATAATCCGAGTAAAGATCGACGATAAGTTTGACGTGGATGAAAGACAGGCGTTGGCCGACGGCATTCTAGCATGGAACACGTGGAGGACTGTCGATTGCTTCCCGGCTGCTTTCTCCGGCTATGAGGCTATGCACTTTGAAGACGCCAACGGCGATTACGACGCGCAACCGCCTAGCTTTTACATCTACGTGCAGAAGCACGACCACGGGTATAACTACAATGCGGTCACGCTTCTTCATCATGGGCCGGATTCCAGGGTAATTTCGGCTAGGTTTCAAATCAGACCGAACGTAACGAATTCCTATGACGGCACCTACTTTAACTACATCGGTTCTCACGAGACCGGGCACACGTTAGGGTTGGACGACTGCCTGTGTGCGAATCTTTGTAGTTGTGACAACGGAAAATCGATCATGGGGGGGGACACTCTAGCGATCCGAGCTTCAACGCCGCCGGCCCTACGTGGTGTGACGCTTACTCAGCCGCGAGCGTGTACTGCGAAATCGCCTCCTGCACAGAGCAGCAGTACGAGTGCCCCTACGGCTATACGTGGAACGATTCGACCTGCGACTGCGATCCGCCCTTTAGTTCACCCATCCTTATTGACGTGGCAGGCGACGGCTTCCGCCTGACCGACGCGGCTGGCGGAGTCAACTTCGACCTTCACGGCGCCGGGACGAAGGAGAGACTCCCCTGGACGGCACCGGGCTCCGACGACGCGTGGCTCGCCCTCGACCGCAACGGCAACGGCACGATTGACAGCGGCCGCGAGTTATTCGGCAACGTGACGCGACAGCCGGCGCCGCCGCCCGGCGAAGAGAGGAACGGGTTCCTCGCGCTGGCGGAATACGATAAGCCGCTGAACGGTGGCAACGGCGACGGCGTCATAAGCGCCGACGACGCCGCCTTCCGCGCACTCCGGCTGTGGCAGGACGCGAACCATGATGGCGTCTCGCAGCCCTCGGAGTTGCACACGCTGCCCGAGTTGGACGTGGTTCGTATCCACCTCAACTACAAGGAGTCGAAGAAGACTGACGCTTACGGTAACGAGTTCCGCTACCGGGCGAAGGTGGACGACGCGAAGGGCGCGAAGGTGAATCGGTGGGCGTGGGACGTGTTCCTCGTCCCAGGTCAATAGTGGAGTTCGGCACGACCTGCGCGCCAGACGGTCGCGGAGCCGCCGCAGTCTCCATTGAAGAGACGCGGCGGCCCTTCTATTTAAGGGCCGAGACGGTCGGCCAGCCTTCCTTGTCCCAGGCGATGTCGCTGATGCGCAGCGTCGGCGTGCCGTGCCACTCGGTGTCGTAGGCGTGGTAGACGAGTTTGTCGCCCCCCTTCGTCCGCAGGACGGCGCAGTGGCCCGGCCCGGCCCAGCGCCCGCCGCCTTCCAACACCAACGTCCCGCCGCCCTCCGTCAAAGGCTTACCCTCCCTGTCAACGTACGGCCCCGTCACGCGCCGCGCGCGCCCGACGCGGACGTTGTAGGTGCTCTTCGCCCCGCGGCAGCAGAGGTCGAAGGAGACGAAGAGGTAGTAGAAGCCCCCGCGGCGGAAGATGAAAGGCGCCTCGACGGCGCCGGGCTGCCCCGGCGCGCGCGGGCGGGCGGCGAGCGAGTAGAGCGTCTCGTCGCGCGCCGAGAGCTTGCCCGTGGCCGGGTCTATCCGGCGGAGCTTGATGCCGCCCCAGAAGCTTCCGAAGGAGAGCCAGGGTTGTCCCGCCTCGTCGAGGACGAGGTTGGGGTCGATGGCGTTCCAGTCGTCGGCGCGCGTCGAAGCAATCACCTTCCCCTCATCCTTCCACGCGTAGCTTTCGCTCGAAGGGTCGAGCGTCTGATTCGTCACGAGCCCGATGGCCGAGTGGTTGCTGCCGAAGGTGGAGGCCGAGTAGTAGAGGTGGTACGTGCCGCCGAAGTAAGAGATGTCCGGCGCCCAGAGCCCGCGCAGCCCCGGCACCTCCTCGACGGCCCACTGCGGGAGGTGCCCGAACACGTCGCCGCACAGACGCCAGCGGACGAGGTCTTCCGAACAGCGGACAGCGATGCCCGCCCGCGTCGAGAAGAGGTAGAAGCGTCCTGCCTCCTCGATGACGGCCGGGTCGTGGACGTTGCGGATGTCGCCCGTCGGCTCGGCCGCCCCCGCCGCGCCCTGGCCGGCGGCGACGGCGACGCCGACGAGGACGGTCAAAAGCGCGAGGAGGCAGTGCCGTACGGAAACGTGCGAACTTGATTGCATAGATTTTAAAAACCTTGACTTCATGTTCATTTGTAGTGTAAATGAACAAACGCAACAGGCCACAAGGAACTTGAATCCGCGACTGTCCGAAGGGACGGCTGACGCCGGCTCGGGCTTTCTATTCGTCAACTCCGGCCGCCGGTCGCGGTTCGTTCCTGCCCGATTCTTTAGCACAGTCTAAATTGCTCGTAGGCAGTTTTCGGCGCACTCGGAACTGCTCCTCCGGGGCGTCCTGTCTCCCCTGAGCGCGGGAGGCAGCGTCACTTCAGATCGGGTGAACCTTAACGCAATCGTATTGCGTGCTCAACAAGCCACCGGGAGGCGTGCATGAAATTCCACAGGCTGACTTTCGCCACACTGCTGATTCTCTTCGTCGGGCTGTTTGCGACCGCCGGCGCCCAGAGCGACCGCGGCTCGATCACCGGCCGGGTGGTCGATCCGAGCGGCGCGGTCGTCCCCAACGCGAAGGTGACGGCGACCAACACCCAGACCAACACCCCCGCCGAGACGAAGACCAACGACGAAGGCAACTTCACCTTCCCGCAGCTCCAGGCCGCGCCCTACCGCCTGACGGTCGAGGCCACGGGCTTCAAGACCGCGACGCTCGACGAGGTGCGCGTCGGCGTGCAGATCACGCGCAGCGTCGAGATCAAGCTTGAGGTCGGCGGCGTCGGCGACGTGGTCAACGTCACGGCCGACGCGGCGCCGGTGATTCAGACCGACACGCCCGTCTCGCAGCTCAACGTCACCGAGCGGCAGGTCAGGGAGCTGCCGCTGCTCGTCTCGGCCGAGAGCGGCGGGCGCACGCCCCTCTCCTTCATCTTCCTCGACAGCAGCGTGGTCGCGAACGACCAGTCGCCGACCGGCGGCAGCTCGGGCAGCTCCGGGACGAACGCCACCAACTTCCGCATCAACGGCGGGCAGGGTCTGGGCGCCGACATCCTGATCGACGGCGCGCAGACGCGGCGCGGCGAGAACGGCAGCTTCTTCTCGGAGGTCGCGCCCGGCCCGAACGCGTTTCAGGAGTTCACCCTCTCGACTTCGAGCTACTCGGCCGAGTTCGGCAACTCGACGGGCGGCGTCATCAACTTCACCATCAAGACCGGGAGCAACGACCCGCACGGCGAGCTCTACCTCTTCCACCGCAACGAGGCGCTCAACGCCAACATCGACCGCAACCGCATCCTGAACCAGCAGAACCCGCGCTGCGTCAACGACGACTCCGCCCCCGGCTGTTTCCAGAAGCCGCTCGACCGGCAGTTCGACTACGGCTTCTCCATCGGCGGCCCCGTCGTCCTGCCGCACTTCGGCGAGGGCGGCCCGCGCGTCTGGAACGGCCGGAACAAGACCTTCTTCTTCTTCAACTACGGCGGCTACCGCATCACGCAGAGCGAGTCGGTGGACATCACCGTGCCGACCTTGAAGATGCGGCAGGGCGACTTCTCGGAGCTTCTGACCGACCCCTACGTGCTCGGGTTCTTCGGCGGCCCCGTCCAGATTTACGACCCGGCGCAGCCCGTGGGGCAGCGCACGGCCATCCCCGGCAACCGCCTCGACACGTACCTCGGCGGCGCGCGCATCTCGCGTATCGGGCAGAACTTCGCCAACCTCTTCCCGCTGCCGAACCAGACCGGCCCGAACGGCTCGACCGTCTTCCGCAACTACCGCGCCTCGACCACGGCCGGCTCGCGGACGAACTACTACGTGACGAAGATCACGCAGAACCTGACCGACCGGCAGGCGCTCAACTTCAGCTACACGTTCCGCAAGCTGCCGAGCACGAAGGGCGGCTTCCCGCGCTTCCCCGAGCCCTACGTGGCGCAGGGCGTCTGGGATCAGACCTTCAAGTCCTACTACGCGCGCCTCCAGCACGACTGGACGCTGACGCCGACGCTCATCAACCACTTCAACGCCGGCTTCTCGCGCTCCGACGTGTCGAACCGGAACTTCACGGCCGGCGTCGGCAAGGCGAGTGACCTCGGGCTGAGCCCCACGGCGACGCAGGACTTCGGGCTGCCGCTCATCGGCTTCCCCGGCTACGGCGACGCCGTCGGCTCGACCGACCCGCGTGCCTACCAGCCGGGCGGCTCCACCTCCTTCAGCAACCGCGTCCGCGACAACTCCGAGCACATCAGCGACCTGGTGACGATCATCCACGGCAACCACACGTTCAAGACCGGCGGCGAGGTGCGCATCCAGCAGCTCAACAACGCCGCCCACTTCGACATCGGCGGCAACTTCAACTTCCGCAGCAACCAGACCGCCAACAACAACGACTTCAACCAGGGCTGGCCCATCGCCAGCCTCATCACGGGCCGCCCCGAGTTCTCCTTCAACTCGAACCAGACCATCGACCCGGCGCACCGCTTCTTCTCGACCGCCTACTTCTTCCAGGACGACTGGAAGGTCACGCAGAAGCTGACGCTCAACCTCGGCCTGCGCTACGACTACGGCCGTCCGCGCGAGGAGGCGCGCGGGCTCTACCGCGGCTTCGACCCGGACGTGCCGAACCCGGCGGCCGGCGGGCGCCTCGGCGCCATCGTCAGCGCCGACACCTCGCGCGGCGGCATCAAGGCGAAGAACTTCGGCCTCGTCGAGCCCGACCGCACCAACTTCGGGCCGCGCGCCGGCTTCGCCTACGCCCTCAACGACAAGACGGTCGTGCGCGGCGGCTACGGCATCTACTACGCGCCGATCATCTACAACGACTTCGGCAACGCCGGCGCGCTCGGCTACAGCCCCGGCGCGGTCAACATCAACGGCGGCCTCGACGCGTTCATCACGCTGGAGAACTACCCACACCTCCCGGCCGCCGACCCGGCGACGCAGGCCGTCGGCGACCTGAACCGGACGGACATGGACTATTTCACCAAGAACTTCAAGACCGGGCGCACGGCGCAGTGGAGCCTCGACCTCCAGCGCCAGCTCCCCTGGAAGTTCGCCGTCCAGCTCAGCTACGTCGGCAGCAAGGGCTCGCGGCTGCGCTCGGGCTTCAACCAGATCAACGCGCTGCCCTTCAACGCGCTCAAGCTCGGGCTGCCGCTCCTGTCGAAGCCGCTCACGGCCGTCACCCCGGCCGAGCGGGCCTTCGCCGCGGGCCTCGGCTTCAACCTGCCGACCGACCCGAACGCCATCTACCCCGGCTTCGCCAACCAGTTCGGCGACTTCGCCGGCTCGGTCGGCCAGGCGCTCCGGCCCTACCCGCAGTACGGGATTATTAACAACCGTTTGGAGAGCGAGGGGCAGAGCATCTACCACGCCGGCAAGGTAGACCTCCAGCGCCGCTTCTCGCAGGGCATCCAGTTCGGGCTCTCCTACACCTACGCCAAGCTCATCACCGACGCGGCCGAAGACATCTTCGGCAACTCGCCGCTGAACGGCGTGTTGCAGAACCCGTTCGACCGGGCGTCTTTGCGCGCCGTCTCGCCGAGCATCCCGCCGCACTCGCTCGTCTTCAACTACATCTTCGAGCTGCCCTTCGGGAAGGGCAAGCGGTTCCTGAACGAGGGCGGCGTCGTGGATCGGGTGGCCGGCGGTTGGCAGGTCACGGCCATCCACCGCTACCGGAGCGGGCAGGGCTTCGTGCCGTTCCTCGCGGGCGGGCAGAGGGACTTCCTCCAGCGCGTCGGCTACCTCGGCAACCTGCGGCCGAACATCGTGAGCAACGACTTCTACACGAACAACCGCGGCGGCGGCGTGGACGTGCGCGTCCTGAACATCTCGGCCTTCTCGCGGCCCGTCGATTACCGGAACGCGCCCGCGGAGCTACTCGCCAACGGCTCGGTCAACCCGGCCTACGTCGCCTTCTACTCGAACCCGAACATCTTCTTCGGCAACGCCGCGCCGTCCTATGGCAGCCTGCGCGCCGAGCCCTTCCTGACCGAAGACCTGAGCATCATCAAGAAGACGAAGGTCACCGAGACGAGCTTCTTCGAGTTCCGCTTCGAGTTCTTCAACCTGCTCAACCGCGGGCGCTACAGCCTGCCGAACCTGAACTTCGACGACCCCAACTTCGGCATCGTCACGCGCAACGCCGACATCTTCCAGCCGCGGCGCGTGCAGGTCGGCGGGAGGTTCGTCTTCTAAACTAAACACTCAACGGGGGAGGGGCGCAGAGTGTGTGCGTAGTCGAAGCAAACCCCCTGCGCCCCTCTCCCATTTGCGGCCTGACGCCGAGCCGCCTCGCAACGTAGATGCTTTTCGGGCGCTCATCCAAAGTTCGACGCGCCGCGCTGCTGCTCGCGGCGCTCGCCGCCCCCGCGCCGACGGCTCTGTGTCGCGCGCAGACGCCGACGCGCCCCGCGAGGCAGCAGGGCGCGCGCGCGGCTTCTGCTTCGGCGGCTTCGGCGGCCGTGGACGAGGGCGTCGCGGCGCTCGACCGCGGCGACCTGGACGCGGCGCGCGCCGCCTTCGACAAGGCCCTCGCCCTGAACCCGAGGGACGCGGACGCGCACCGCTACCTCGGGCTGCTCGCAGACCGCGCCGGCGACCTTCAAGGGGCCGCGCGCCACTTCGCGGAGGCCGCGCGCCTGGCGCCCACCTCCGCGCCCGCGCGTAACAACTACGGCGTGATCCTTTTGCGGCTGGGCCGCGCACGCGAGGCCGCCGCCGAGTTCGAGGCTTCTCTGCGCGCCGACCCGCAACAACCGAACGCGCTCGTCAACCTCGCGCAGATTCGCTTCGAGTCCGGCAAGGCCGAAGACCTGCGCGCGGCCGAAGACCTCTTCGCGCGGGCCGACCGCATCGAGCCCGACGCACAGATCGCGCGCGCCCTGACCGTCATCGCGCTCCGCCGCGGCGACAAGGCGGCCGCGGCCGCACACTACCAGGCTTACGCCGAGCGCGTCGCGGCGGGCGGCGCCACTTCGGCCGAAGACGCACGCGCACGCGCCGAACTCGGCGCCGCGCTCTTTGAAGCGGGACTCCTGAAGGAGGCGGAGGTCGAGTCGGCTGCGGCCGCCCAACTCAGCCCTTCCGACGCCGCGTTGGTCATGCAGCTGGCGCGCGTCCAGCTCGCGGGCAAGGACATCCGCGGCGCGGGCCGTTCGCTCGAATCGGCGGTGGCGCGCGGGGTCGAGTCGGCGCCGCTCTACGCGCTCCTCGCGGACGTGTACGAACAGGCCGGCCACCCGGAGAACGCCATCCCGGCGATGCGCCTCGCCATCCAGCTCGACCCGCGTTCGGAGAAGTACCGCTTCGCCTACGGCGTCCTGCTGACGGACGCCTACGCGCCGGCCGCGGCCGTCATCAGGCTCGGAGAGGCTTTGAAAGAGTTCCCCGACTCGCCGCGCCTCTGGTTCGCGCTCGGGCTCGCGCACTTCAAACAGGGGAGGGACGACGACGCGGCGCGCGCGTTCGGCCGCGCGGCCGGGCTCGACCCGAAGTTCGCGCCGGCCTACGCCTACCTCGGCCTGCTGGGCGTGCGGAAGGGTGACGTGGCGGGGGCGGTGGCGCTCTACGAGAAGGCGCTCGGGGCCGACCCGCAGCTCTCTGTCCTGCACTACCTTCTGGCCGAGGCGCTGCTCCAGCAGCCGGACGCGGACGCGGCGCGCGTCGAGTCCCACCTGAAGCGGGCCGCCGAACTGGACGCGACCTTCAGCGCCCCCCGCCTCTCGCTCGCCAAGCTCTACATACGTGGCGAGCGCTGGGCGGACGCGGTCGCCGAACTTGAGAAGGTGACGGCGCTCGAGCCGGACTCGGCCGACGCCTACTACCAGCTCGGCCGGGCCTACGTCCGGCTCAAGCGCACGGCCGAGGCGCAGGCGGCCGTCGAGACTTTCAAGCGGCTGAACGAGACCAAGAAGAAGCAGGACGAGGACGAGATGCGGGAGGTCGTCCGACGGCTCGGCAACGTCCGCTTCTGAACGAGGAGAGGCGCGGGGGGTTTATGAGAGGAAGCCTGACGTTCGGCGTGCGTGCGCTCGCGTCCGCCTTGATGCTCTGCGCGGCGTGCCTCGCGGCCGCCGGCCAGCAGCAGCCCGCGCCGGCGCAGGGGGCGCAGCCCGCCGTCGATGAGTGGAGGGACGACTTCGACGGCGACAAGCTCGACGAGACGAAGTGGGAGCGTTACACGTTCGAGGGCGGCGGCGGCAAGGCCGAGGTGAAGGAGAAGCAGCTACGCTTGCGCGGCGGCGAGGGCTCGCGCTCCGGCGTGCGCAGCCGTCAGTCGTTCGGCGGCGAACGCTTCCTCGTCCAGGCGCAGCTCACGAAGGTCGGCGAGCGCGCCCCCGACTCCGGGGAGCAGGGGATGCAGGCGGGGACGGGCATCCTCACCGTGCTCTTCGGCGGGAGCACCTCGAACCGCGTCGAGTGGCTGCTGCGCAGCGACGGCATCTTCGAGGCGTGGCTGAGCGTTGACGGCCGGATGGAGCGCATCGACAACCGCCAGCTGGCGACGAAGGCGAAGTCTCTGTGGCTCGGCATCGGGCGGCGCGGCGACCAGATATTTTTCATGGTCAACGACAAGGTCGCGCTCGAACACACCGCGCGCGGCCTGCCGTCGAACTTCAAGGTGATGCTCTACGGGTTCGGCACCACGGAGAACAGTTGGGACGCGATCAGCGTCCAGACGCTGAAGCAGCAGTGAAGGCGAAACCGACAAGGGGCGCGTGTAAGCACATGACAAAGGTTGGGAGGCGAGAGTTCGTCGGCGGGGCGGCCGCGGCGGGCGTGGCCCTGGCGGCGGCGGGCACGCGCGGGCTGGCGGCGCGTGCGGCGCGCGCGGCCGACGCGCGCGTCGAGGTGCTCGTCGGCGAAGAGATCGGCACCATCAGCCAGGACATCTACGGCCACTTCGCCGAGCACCTGGGCGGCGTCATCTACGACGGCATCTGGGTCGGCGAGAACTCCAAAGTCCCGAACACGGGCGGCATCCGCACCGCGCTCGTCGAGGCTTTGAAGCGCATCCGGGCGCCGGTCATCCGCTGGCCCGGCGGCTGCTTCGCCGACAGCTACGACTGGCGCGACGGCACGGGCCCGCGCGAACAGCGCCCGCGCCGCACGAACTTCTGGGTGGACGCGCCCGAGTGGCCCGACGGCGCGCCGAAGGAGGGGCCGGGGAGGTACGAGCCGAACCACTTCGGCACGAACGAATTCCTGCGCTTCTGCCAGCTCGCGGGCGCCGAAGGATACCTCGCCGCCAACGTGCGCGGACTCGGCGCGCAGAGCTTCTACGAGTGGGTCGAGTACGTCAACTCGCCGGCCGGCACGACCACCGGCGCCGAGAGGCGCGCCACCGGGCCACTCGGGAGCCGCGACCCTTACAAGGTTCGCTTCTGGGGCGTCGGCAACGAGTCCTGGGGCTGCGGCGGGAACCTCACGCCCGAGGAGTACGCGATGGAGTACCGCCGGTTCACGGCGGCCGTCCCGCGCTACGGCGTTGACCTCCGGTTCATCGCCTCGGGCGCCAAC
Source organism: Acidobacteriota bacterium (assembly GCA_019242475.1). Taxonomy (GTDB): domain Bacteria; phylum Acidobacteriota; class Blastocatellia; order Pyrinomonadales; family Pyrinomonadaceae; genus QHXN01. The sequence continues at coordinate 75,369 of JAFAVK010000063.1, forward strand.
GTGGACGACTTCAACTGGACGCGCGGCTTCTTCTCGAAGACGGCCGAGAAGGGGCCGTTCCTCTTCGGCGGCATCTATGGCTTCGGCCTGCACCACTACGCCTGGAACGTCTCGCAGGGGCGCACCAACGACTGGTTCGCGGGCAAGGGCGACGCGCTGAAGTACGACGAGGGCGAGTACTACGAGCTTCTGCGCGAAGCCGACCGCATGGAGTCGCTCATCAACGAGCACTGGACGATCATGGGGCAATACGACCGCCAGCACCGCGTCAAGCTGGTGGTGGACGAGTGGGGCGCGTGGTACCGGAAGGGGTCGGAGGTTGACCCGACGCACCTGTTGGGTCAGCAGTCCACGATGCGGGACGCGCTGCTCGCGGGGCTCACGCTCGACACCTTCAACCGCCACGCCGACAAGGTGGCGATGGCGAACTGCGCGCAGCTCGTCAACTGCCTCCACTCGCTCTTCCTCGCGCACGAAGAGAACTTCATCGTGACGCCGACCTTCCACGTCTTCGAGATGTTCGTCCCGCACATGGGGGCGAAGGCGGTGCGCGCGCTCTTCAGCGCGCCCGAGGTGCGCTGGACGCGCGCGGGCAAGCCGGCTGAGTTCTGGGGCCTCTCGGGCTCCGCGTCCGTCAACGAGAGGCAGTTGACGCTGACCGTGACGAACCCGCACCTGACGGAGGCGCGCGAGGCGGAGGTAGCAATCAGGGGCGCGCGCGTCACCGCGGCGCGCGCGCGCGTGCTCGCCGAGCGGGACGTGCACGCGCACAACACCTTCGCGAGCCCGCGCGAGGTCGAGCCGCACGACGAGACGGTCAACGCGCCGGGGGGCGGCCTCTTCGTCTACCGCTTCGCGCCCGCCTCCGTGACGCGCCTGTCGATTACGCTGGGGTAAGGGGATTTAGAGCTATGGTCTGGGAAGAGCGCTGGCACCCGCTGCGGGAGGAGTGGGTCATCGTCGCCGCCCACCGGCAGAACCGGCCGTGGTCGGGCGGCACCGTCGAGCATACGGGCGAAGAGGAGCCCGCCTACGTCCCCGACTGCTACCTCTGCCCCGGCAACCTGCGCGTCGGCGGCGAGCGGAATCCCGACTACGCCTCCACCTTCGTCTTCGACAACGACATGCCCTGCGCCTCGCCCGACGCCCCGCGCGACCTTGAGAAGCCGCCGGGGATTTACCGCAACATGCCGGCCGAGGGGTTGGCGCGGGTCGTCTGCTACAGCCCGAACCACTCGCTGACCCTCGCCGAGCTGGAAGTCCCGCAGGTGGACGAACTCCTCGCGGTCTGGCAGGGGCAGTACAGAAAGCTGGGCACCCGGCCCGAGGTCAAGCACGTGCTGATCTTCGAGAACAAGGGGGAGGCCGTCGGGGTGTCGAACCCGCACCCGCACTGCCAGATTTACGCCACCAACTTCGTCTTCAAGACGATTGAGACCGAGGCCCGGGTCTCGCAGAGGCATTTGGCGGAGACCGGGCGCGTGCTCTTCCAGGACATCCTCGCGGCGGAGCGGGAGGACGGGCGCCGGATCGTCTACGAGAACGAACGCGCCATCGCCTTCCTGCCCTACTTCGCGCGCTACGCGTATGAAGTCTACGTCGCGCCGAAGCAGACCCGCCCGTCAATCGCGGCCTTAACTGACGAAGAGCGGCGGGACTTCGCCGAGGCGCTGCGGGCGGTGCTCATCAAGTTCGACAACCTGTGGCGGGTACCGTTCCCCTACGTGATGCCTTTGCACCAGGCGCCGACCGACGGGGGCGACTACCGGGGCTTCCACTTCCACGTCGAGTTCCACCCGCCGCTGCGGCGGCCGAACCTCTTGAAGTACCTGGCGGGGCCGGAGATCGGCGGGGGCAACTTCCTCTCCGACACCTCGCCCGAGGAGAAGGCCGCCGAGCTGCAAACCGCACCCGACATCCATTACAAGAAAATGAAAGCATAAGAGCAGACTAAGGGAGATTCAGACGATGGGAGAAGAGAAGTATACTCCGCGGCCCGAGCACAAGTTCACCTTCGGCCTCTGGACGGTCGGCAACCGCGGCCGCGACCCGTTCGGCGACGCCGTCCGCCCCAGTCTACCGCCCAACGACGCGGCCAA
>JAFAVK010000041.1 GCA_019242475.1 Acidobacteriota bacterium
CGTGCCCCGGCACGCTTCCCACCTTTCGCTCTACCGCAACCTCGGGATTACAGTCTGCTGGCCTTCGCGCTGTCGCGCTCATGGCGGGCAGGGATGCCCGCGCTCCCAGCGAAGAGATACCTTATTTCGATTTGCAAGTCGGTATCAGTAGCCAGTAGAAAAACAGGGCGGCGCGTCCTGGCCTTCGGGCCGGGCGCGCCGCTTCTTCTTCCTACTGACTACTGACTACTGACTACTGTCTACTTCTTTCATCTCATCCCGAGCATCAGCAATATGGAACGGTCGTGGACGGGGCCGCCCTCCGCGCGCCAGCGGCGGAGCGGTTCGAGTTCTTCGTCTGTCACGGGGCGGTTGGTGAGGCGCGCGGCCGGGGTCTTCTCGAAGGCGTGTTCGGTGAGGGCGAGGTGCGGCTCGCGCACGGCGAGCGGGCGGCCGGAGGCGAGCGCCGCCTCGGCCGACTCCACGTCTGCGTAGAAGTCGTGGTAGACGAGCAGGTGCCAGACCGCCCCGTGCCCCTCGCCCTCCGACCCGAGCACCCTCAGCAGCCCGAACCCGCTCTCCATCTGGAACACAAGGTCGTCGCCCGGTGCGTAACTCAGCGCCATAAACTCTCCCCTCGCGGCCAAGCTTAGCACACGCGCGAGAAGTGTAGACGGCTTCGGGCCGCGGGGTTAATATCTGGCACGATGAGCGGCGCGAAGGCGGAGCGGGATCATTACGAGACCCTGGGCGCGGGGCGCGGCGAGGCGCGCGCGGAGATCGAGCGGCGCTACAAGCGGCTCGCGCGCCTGCACCACCCCGACCGCGGCGGCGACGAGGAGGAGATGAAGGCCGTCAACGAAGCCTGGCGCGTCCTCGGCGACCGGGATGCGCGCCGCGAGTACGACGCGCGCCACCCGCAATACGAACGCACGCACTACGTCACGCACAGGGTCGTCAGCTCGCCCGGCGCGAAGGCAGACCCGGTCAGCGGCCGCATCGCCGGCGCGGTGCTCTGCACGTTCGCGGGGCTCGTGCTGCTCTTCCTGGTGAAGGCGCATTACGTCATGTTCCTCTGGCCGCTCGCGCTTCTGGGACTGGGCGTCGTGATGTTCGGCGTCCTGATGGCGCACGGCGCGTTGACGTTCGCGCGCGAGCAGGTGGGGCCGAACCACCCCGTGCGCCGCCTCGTCTGGGCGCAGGAGTTCTTCTTCTGGGCGTGCGTGCTGTCGGGCGGCTACGGCGTCTACCTTCTGCTGAGGGCCGTCTGAGGCTTATGCGCGTCCGCGGGCTGGAGCTGCTGTTTCTCGAAGTCAACAGCCTCGAAGAGTCGCTCGACTTTTACCGGCTGGGGCTCGGCTTCGAGCTGGAGGCGCACGCGCCGGAGGCCGAGCCGCCGATGGCGACGCTGCGCGCGGGGGGCTTGCGGCTGATGCTCGCGCAAGTCCCCCTCGCGATGGCGCGCAGGGGCCGCGGCGTCCACTTCTTCCTCACGGTCGGGGACGTGGACGAGTTCTACGACTTCGTCCGCGCGGGCGGAATCAAGATCGACCCGCCGTCGGACGAGGGCTGGGGCGGCCGCTTCGTCACGCTCGAAGACCCGGATCACTACCGCCTCTTCTTCGTCACCTGGCACGACGAAGGCGCGCGGCCCGGCGGCCCCGCGCCCGGCTTGTGGAACTGAAGCATCAGTCTCTACAATGCCTTCAGCCTTTTCCCTTTGACGGAATCGCGCCGCGAACGCTCCCGGGCGGCGCGTCTCAGCTCAGCATTTGAACCTGTGAGGACGGGCGGCGCGCGCGCCAGCCCTGGGAGCGTTTATGCGTTACGTCGAAAACCCGCCGAACCCCTGGCTCTCGACCAGCGTCGAGTGGATCGGCGAGCCGCCCGAGTCGAAGGTCGAGGTCTTCGAGGAGACCGAGACGCGCAGCATCATCACGCACAACAAGAGCCCCGACGTGGGCTTCGACTACTCCGTCAACCCTTACCGCGGCTGCACGCACGCTTGCAGCTACTGCTTCAGCCGCCCGACGCACGAGTACCTCGGCTTCGGCGCCGGCACCGACTTCGAGACGAAGATCGTCGCCAAGGTGCGCGCCGCGGAGCTGCTGCGCGAGGAGTTCATGCGCCCCTCGTGGAAAGGCCAAACGGTCGTCTTCTCCTTCACGTCCGACCCTTACATCCCGCTTGAGTTCAACTACAGGCTGACCCGCCGCTGCCTCGAAGTCTGCCTTGAGTTCCGCAACCCGGTCGGCGTCGTCACCAAGTCGGCGCTCGTGCGGCGCGACAAGGACTTGCTCTCGGGCTTAGCGCGCGAGGCCGCGGCGAGCGTCTACTTCTCCATCCCCTTCGCCGACGACGAGACGGCGAAGGCTTTGGAGCCGACGGCGCCGCTGCCCGCGGCGCGCTTCCGCGCGATGCGGGAACTGGCCGAGGCGGGCGTGCCCGTCGGCCTCGCCATCGCGCCGGTCATCCCGGGCCTGAGCGACCCGCACATCCCCGAGCTGCTGAAGCGCGCGAAGGAGGCGGGCGCGCGCACGGCCTTCATCAACCTCCTGCGGCTGCCCGGCAACGTCGCGCCCTACTTCGAGCAGCGTCTGCGCGAGCGCCTGCCGACGAAGGCCGAGCGGGTGCTCGCGCGCCAGCGCGAGGTGCGCGGCGGCCGCCTGAACGTCAGCGAGTTCGGCGAAAGGATGAGGGGGAGCGGCGTCTACTGGAAGGTCGTCGAGAAGAGTTTCCGCGTCCACTGCGCGCGCCTCGGCTTCAACCAGGACGAGGGGCACGCCTACGAGTCGCGCCCGAGCACCTTCCGCCGGCCGTCGGCTCAAGGGGCACTCTTCTAGGCCATTGCCCGACCTCGCCGCCAGACGAACTCAGGGGCGAGGTTTGTCGGGCGATACCTCTTTCTGCTCCTCTTTCAGTATCTTCAGCATCTCTTTCTCGGCCTCGGACATGGGCAGGGGCACGGGAGGGGGACAATGCACCGCCGCCGCCGGGTCAGAACAGTGTTGCCGCTCTTGCGCGCCCCGCAGGTAAAGCGTGCGCTCGCCAGGCGACAGAGGTCGTCCGGCCATTTGGCAGGCGTCCCGCATCAGCAACTCCGGCGAAACGTCGCGGGAGGTAAGGCGCTCGGGGTTGCTTGCAAAAAAGCGCGAGCCGCTTTCGTCAAAGGCGAGGAAGAAATTCCCGAGCGTCATCTCGTGCATGTCCACGAGCGTCAGAGTCTCCAAGTCCCACAGGACGACTTCATTGCTCGCGGTGAACGCCAGCAGACCTCCGTCGGGGCTGAAATAGAAATGGCTGTTGGGGCCAAGCCTGGCCGCCGGGTTCGCAGAGAACATCTCGTCGGACTTGAGCAGGCTGAGCTTCTGCGGCTTCTCCGGGCGGCGGGTGAGGTTCCACTTCATCAGGTAATATCCTTCCGCGTCCTCGACGGCCGCGACGAGCCCCCTGTCGTCGGCGTTGAAGACGACGGCCCGGATGACCCCGCCAGCCACCTGAAGAGGTTCGGCGGCGGCCGGCGACTTCCTCAGGTCCCAAAGCTGAGCGCCCTCCTTCAGCCGCCTGCTGCCGGTCACCATCCAGTCGCCGTCGTGGCTGAAGGAGACGACGGCCGTGTCTTGAAGCTTGGGGAGTGGAATCTCCTTCGGGCTTTCGGGGTCGTTCACGTCCCAAACCTTCACCTGCCCGTCGTACGTGATGAAGCCCAGCCGTCTCTCGCGTAGGCCCGGGCTGAAGCCCATCTCGTAAAGGTATGGGGTGACTTCGAAGCGCGGGAAATCCTCTGACCCCCCCTTCCCATAGAGGACGCGCCGGCTCAGGACGCGTCTGCTCTGTACGTCCCAGAGGGTGACGATGATGTCCATGCTGTCGGAGTTCGGCGGGCCTGCCCCGGCCAGAACCTTGCCGTCGGCGCTGAAGGCGAGTTCCGAGACCGTCGCACTGAGCTTCCCCGGCGGCGGCGCGTCGGCGGGACGGCCCGGGAGCGATTCGGGCGGCTTGCCTGAGTCAACGTCCCAGAGGAAGACCGAGCCGTCGTCGCCGCCCAGCGCCGCGACCCGCCCGTCGCCGCTGATGGCCTTTACGTGAACGGCCGTACCGGTCGCCGGGATGTCTACGCTCCGCTCGACCGGGGGTTGGCCCTCGGTCTCCCAGAAGGAGAGGAGGCCGTTGCCGCTCCCCGTCACGAGCACGTCCCGACCGGCGAAGGTCAGGCTCGCGATGCCGGGGGTGAAGTTGGCGAGGTGGCGCGGCTCGCGGTTTTCGTTGCAGTCGGTGATCTCTTCGGTCTTCCACAGGTCGATCTTGCCGCCCGACGTGGCGGCGGCGATGGAGGCGCCGTCGGGGCTGAAGGACAGAAACACGGAGGCCGACATGTTATGCATCATGTCCTCTGGCGAGTTCCCCGACACGTCGAGCCGCGAACACCCCAGCCGCTTGCGCTGCTCCACGTCCCACAGCATCAGGTAACCGTCGCCGTCCAGCGACGCCAACTTCTTCTTCCCGGGGCCGGGGCTGAAGGCCAGCGCCATGATGACCTCCCGGTGGCCGACCAGTTGGCCGGGGAGCATGGTGCGGGACGCGACATCGAAGAAGGAGATAATGGACTGCATGGACGCCTCGTCCGGGCCGGATGTCCTGTCCTCGCTGACGACGGCCAGAAGCTTGCCCTCCGGGTCGAGGGTACGACCCCCGGCGGCGCCCTCAAGGGGGAGGCGGTCGAGGCGCTTCGGGTTGTCGAGGTCTTTGATGTCCCAGAAATCAACGCTGGAGGGACTAACCAGGTTAATTAGCAGCCCGTCGGGGGCGAGTAGATAATCCGAATCCAGAACGTCCTCGCCCAGAGGCACCGTCCCGCGTTTGCGCCCGGACGGGACTTCGTAGAGCTGTATGTGGTCGTTGACGATGGCGGCCACCACGTCGCCCTTCGGGCCGAAGGCGACATGGCCCACTTGCGGGAAGTCCATCCAACCCATTGCGGTTAACCTCTTGGGTATCCCCCCCGTCCCGGGGGAGAGGCAGGCGAGCGGCCGGCGCTCGGCGACATCCCACAGATACTGACTGCCGTCGAGGGCGCCGGAGACGGCGTACCTCCCGTCAGGGCTGGCCGCGAGGCTCGTCAGCGAGTACCCGTGTGCGTTGCGCACGGACGACAGACCGGGGTAGCGCCGCCACATCGCCAGCAGATTCTGACGCGCCTCAAGCGTCGGGTAGGCGTCGAAGGCGCTGGCCCCGAGGAGGAAACTGAGGTCGGGACGGCTGCCGAGGAGGATGCTGGACTCGCCGGCGAGCTTGCGGGACGAGGCTATGCTCTCCTGCCGCTGCGCGTTGGCCGCCGCCACGCGCTCGCGCTCTTCGGCGAGGCCCGCCTTGGCTTCGGCCTCGACCTGCAAACGCTCGGCCTCCTTCCTCTTGCCCTCCGCGGCCTTGGCCGACTCTTCCGCGATGAACTGGCTGTCGTTGGCCTCGTCGATTTTCCGGTTGGCCTCCATCAGTTGGAAGTCGGCCCGCGTGACCTTCTGCTCCGCCTCGTCGGCGGCCGCCGCCGCCATCTCCGAACGCACCTCGGCGAGCGTCGCCCCCAGGTTGGCCTCCACGGCCGCGTTCGCGCTCCACGCCACCACCCCGGCCGACAGGAGGATGACGGCCACGCCCGCGAAGAGCATCCGGCGCAGCCACTCGTTCCGCCTCGTGTACTTGAATGAACTTTCTATCCTGGCGACCACCTCCGGCGCGGGGTTGCCGACCCGTCGCCGCTCCTCCGTCTCGGGGATGAAGTCGGGCGCGGCTGCGGCGGCCGGCCGCACTTCGACCTGCGGCGCGACGACGCCGTTATTGCCCTCGACGGAGACGGGCAACCCTCTGAGCAGGTGAACCCAGCTGGCGTGCGACAGCGACCCGTCAACGTCTATCGGGATGATCGGGCGCCCGGTCTGACGGAACTCTTCAATCTCCTGCCTGACCGCGTTGGAGGCGGCGGCGCCTTTCGTCCCGACGAGGACGAGCGCGGTGCTCCTCCGCAGCTTGAGCCTCAGCAGCGGCGGCAGCTTCTCGTCGGCCGACGTGCCGTACTGATCCACGAAGGAGAGGAACCTTCTGCCGGTGAGCTGGTTAGCCAGCGCCAGCGAGTAGTTCAGGGCGTCGGCACGCGAGTACGAGATGAAGATGTCGTCGCCGAGGAGAAAGCTCCCCAGTCTTTCTAACAACCCCTGACGGGCGGGCGGCTCGGGTGGGTCGGGCGTCGTTTCGGGCATGACCTGTCTCCTGCGGCGGTAGGGATTCGGTGGAGGATGCGGCGCGGGCGATCCTTCATCTATCGTGCGCTGGCCGCGTAGTGTATTCCCGCGGGGCCAGGATATTCAAGATTTTGCAGCCGGCGCGCCGGCGGAGAAGGTGAAAATCGGCACATTGCCGCGGCGAGAAAAGGGTTACGCGGCGGAAGCTCTCGACATATAATGTCCCCGCTCTGGCACCACACGGAACGGGAGGGAGTTGAGGGGTATGGTTACGATCAGACACGTTGTGTGCGACCGCGAGTCCTACTTCGTCAAGGACACGGCGACCGCCTTGGACGCGGCCGTGTACATGGCCGACCGCAAGATCGGCGCCGTCTGCGTGCTCGACTCGGACGAGAAGCTCTGCGGCATCTTCTCCGAGCGCGACCTGCTCAACCGCGTCGTCGTGCGCAAGCTCGACCCGGCCGGGGTGCGCATCCGCGACGTGATGAGCGAGCCGCGCGCCGTCATCGACTGCGCCGACACGCCGCACGAGGCGCTGGAGCGGATGGAGCGCATCGGCAGCCGCCACCTGCCCGTCGTGGACGGCGAGAAGTTCATCGGCATGCTCTCGATGCGCGACATCATGCGCGTCGAGCTGAGCGAGCAGGGCGCCGAGCTGCAACTGCTCCACGAATACATCTCGCACTGAAGTAAAACGACAAGCGGGGAAGAGTTCATGTCGCAGCCTCTCGCCCGCGCGCTCGCGTGCGCCTTCGTCTTTCTCGCCGCCTGCGCCGGGCAGCCGCGCGGGGACGGCGGGCGTGCGCCCGCCGGCGCGGACTCGCAGTCGCAAACAAATAACCCCTCGGACGCCGCGGCCGGCTTCCACGTCGAGACGGTCGTCTCCAAGCTCGAAGTCCCCTGGTCTATCGTCTTCACGCCCGACGGCCGGATGCTCTTCACCGAGCGGCCGGGGCGCGTGCGCGTCTTCGAGAAGGGGGCGTTGAGGCCGGAGCCCCTCGCCGTCATCCAGGACGTGGAGCGCGGGAGCGAGAGCGGGTTGATGGGGCTCACGCTCCACCCGAACTTCGCCGAGAACCACCTGCTCTACCTCGCCTACGCCTACAGCCAGGACGGCGTGCGCGTCCGCGTCGTGCGCTTCCGCGAGACCGGCAGCGGGCTGACCGACCGCACGCTCATCATCGAGGGCATCCCCGCCGCAACCTTCCACGCGGGCACGCGTTTGCGCTTCGGGCCGGACGGCAAGCTCTACGTCACGACCGGCGACTCGGCGCGGAAGGAGCTGGGGCAGAGGCTCGACACGCTGGCGGGGAAGACCCTGCGGCTGAACGACGACGGGACGGTGCCGGCCGACAACCCCTTCGTCAACCAGCCCGGCGCGCGGCCCGAGATTTGGACGTACGGGCACCGCAACTCTCAAGGGCTCGACTTCCAGCCCGGCACCGGGTTGATGTTCCAGACCGAGCACGGCCCTTCCGGCTTCGACGGCCCCGGCGGCGGCGACGAGGTCAACATCGTCGAGCGCGGCAAGAACTACGGCTGGGGCGAGATCGACCACAGGGAGACGCGGGAGGGGATGGAGTCGCCGCTCCTCGAATACACGCCCGCGTGCGCGCCCGCGTCCGCGACCTTCTACCGCGGCTCCGCCCTGCCGAAGTTCAAGGGCAACTTCTTCTTCGGCTGCCTGCGCGGGCAGGGCTTGCAGCGCGTCGTGCTCGACGGCCGCAGGGTTGTCAGTGAAGAGAGATTATTCGAGGGGCGCTACGGCCGCATCCGTGAGGTCGCGGAAGGCCCCGATGGCGCGCTCTACTTCTCGACCTCCAACCGCGACGGCCGCGGCAATCCCTCTTCAGACGACGACCGCATCATGCGCATCGTCCCCGTCAAGTAATCTTTAGCGCGCCTTCCAAGCTGCGAGGACTTCGCGCTCGCGTTCGCGCGCGAGGCCGGCGCGGCGCACGGTGTCGGCGGGGCGAGACAAGTCCCACTCGAGCGTGTCGCGCACGGTCTCGGAGAGCGGGCGGAACTTGAGCCCCGCGGCGACGGCCTTCTCCACGCTCAACTCCATGAAGTGGCGGTTGCCCTCGTCCGACGAGTCAACCCACAGCGGCACCTCCATCCACTGCTGAAGCCCCGCGTCGAGCATGAACTTCTCGTCCACCCAGACGAAGCTGGCGTCGCTCCCCGTCGTGCCCCTGCATACTTCGAGGAGGCGCCCCATCGTGAGTCTGTAGTCCGGCCCCGTCGCGTTGTACGTGCCCGTCCGGCGGGCCTCGGCCGTGTCGAGAATCCACGCCGCGAGGTCGCGCACGTCGATGAGCTGCACCTGTCGCTCGGGGTCGCCGGGCGCGAGCACTTCGCCGCCCTCCGCGACGCGGCGCGGCCAGTAGGTGAAGCGGTCGCTGTAGTCGTGCGGCCCGACGATGAGCCCCGCGCGGACGTGGAGGACGCGCCCGGGCAGCTCCTCTTCAGCCGCGCGTTCACAAAGCGCCTTGAGCGCCCCATACCTCTCCCAGAAGAAGGGCGCGGCAGTCAGCTCCGACTGTCTCAGCGCCTCGGCCTCGCGGAGCTGCTCGTCCGTGATGGTGCCGACCGGATAACTCTCGTCCACGCCCGGCACGCTCGTGTCTTTGTAGACCGACTGGCTCGAAACGAACGTGTAGTGCTCGACCGAGTCGGCCAGCAGCCGCGCCGAGTCGCGCACCACGCGCGGGGAGAAACCCGAAGGATCGACGGCCGCGTCCCAACGCCTCCCCCTCAACGCGTCCAGCCCGCCGTCGCGGTCGCCGCGCAGCTTCTCGACCTCCGGGAACAGGTCGGGGTTGAGCTGCCCGCGGTTGAAGATCGTCACCTCGTGCCCGCGCGCCAGCGCATCCTCGACCACGTAACGCCCGAGGAACTTCGTCCCGCCGAGAATGAGTAGTTTCATGATTCTTAAAGCGTCCGCGTCACCTTCGCCAGCGAGCGCGGGGCGTCGGGGTCTAAGCCCTTGGCGTCGGCGAGCAGCGCGGCGAAGAGTTGCGCGGGGATGATGTAGGGGATGACGGAGAGCGTCTCGTTAATCTCCGCGGGCAGGCGCACGGCGCGCGTGGCGAGCGCGGCCGCCTCTCCGTCCGAGGTGAAGGCCAGGGTGTCTGCGCGCAGCTCCTTCAGACGCGCGAGCAGCTCGCGCACGCCCCCGAGCGTGACGCCCGGCGGGGCGAAGGCGAAGATGGGGAAGTGGCGCTCGACGACCGCCAGCGGCCCGTGCAGGAAGTCGGCCGAGGAGAAGCGCTCGGCCACGACGTAGCAGGTCTCCATCAGCTTCAGGGCCATCTCGAACGCGTTGGCATAGACAAGCCCGCGCCCGACCACGACGCAGTTCTCCATGAAGACGTAGCGCTCGACCATCTGCTCAATCTGTGCGCGTAGCTCCAAAGCCTGTGCGGCGAATTCGGGGATGGCTTCGTAACCGAGTTGCCGTCCCCCGTCGGCCAGCGCCTCGGCCAGCATGTAGAAGTGGAGGAGCTGCCCCGTGTAGGTCTTCGTCGCCGCCACCGAGCGCTCGCGCCCGCCGTGCGTGAGCAGGGTCTCGTCCACGACCTTCGTCATCGAAGAGTCGGGCTCGTTCGTGATGCCGACGGTGCAGAGCGCACCCGAAGCACGCGCGTCCGCGAGCACGCGGTTGATGTCCTCGCCCTCGCCCGACTGCGAGACGCCGATGACGACCGCGCGCCGGAGCCTGAGCCGCGCGCCGTAGAGCGTGCTGACCGACGGCGCGGCCAGCGCGACGGGGATGCCGGTCGTGACTTCGAGCAGGTAGCGCCCGAAGAGCGCCGCGTTGTCCGAGGAGCCGCGCGCGACGAGCACGATCAGGTCAACATCCTGCGCGCGCAGCGTTTGGCCCAGCCGCGCGACTTTAGAGCGCTCCTCCGCGATGGTGCGCGCCAGCGCCTCGGGCTGCTGCGCGATCTCTTCGAGCATCAATGACACGTTAGATTCTTCTCCTCAAGCAAGTTCGGGGCGGAGCGCGTTGACTCTCTTTTGCCATCATGTTAATTGTCGGCGCAAGTGCTCCGGAGCCACGTCCCGAATATTTATCAGCAGACATACGTGATGACCCAGACCCTCAAGACGAAAAGGGAGACGCGGCGCGCCGCCCTGCTCCTGCTCCTGTGCTGTCTGTCCGCGCACACGCTCGCCACGCACGCGCGGGCGCAGCAGGCGGCCGCGCCCGCGCCGACGACAGGCAGTCAGCCCGTCCAGATCATCCCCGCGCCGAAGTCGCTCAAACAGACGGGCGAGAACTTCCCGCTCGCGCGCGGGGCGCGCCTCGTGCTCGCCGACGCGAAGTCGGAGGACGACCGCTTCGCCGCGCAGGACTTCGCCGACGATTTGAAGGAGACGGCCGGCGTCTCGCTCAAGGTCGGGACGGGGGGAGGGAGGCGGCAGATTCTCGTCGGCCCGCTCTCGGACGCGCGCGTGGGCGCGGCGTTGCAGCGCGCGGGCGTGGACGTGCCCGCCGACTTGAACGAAGAGGGCTACGTGCTCTTCGTCAACGCGGACGGGGTCGTGGTCGCGGGCCGCTCGCCGGCCGGGACGTTCTACGGACTTCAGACGCTCAAACAGCTTGTCCGCGGCGAGGGCGAGGGCGCGCAGGTGCAGGGCGTGCGCGTCACGGACTGGCCCTCGATGCGCTGGCGCGGCCTGTCCGACGACATCAGCCGCGGCCCCATCCCCACGCTCGAATACTTCAAGCGGCAGATACGCACCGAGGCGATGTTCAAGATGAACATGCACAGCCTCTACATGGAGCACGTCTTTGCCTTTGCTTCGCACCCACTCATCGCGCCCGAGGGCGGCGCCCTCACGCCCGCAGAGATACGCGAGCTGGTCGCCTACGCGCGCAGGTATCACGTCGAGCTCGTCCCGCAGCAGCAGACCTTCGGCCACCTGCACAAGGCTCTGAAGTTCGAGGAGTACAACGAGCTGGCCGAAGTCCCCTACGGCGACGTGCTCTCGCCGCAGCAGGCGGGGACTTATCAACTCGTCGCCGACTGGTATAAGGAGCTGAACGAACTCTTCCCCGGCCAGTTCTTCCACATCGGCGCCGACGAGACCTTCGAGTTGGGGCGCGGCCAGAGCGCCGAGGCCGTCAAGGCTCGCGGAATCGGCCCCGTCTACTTCGACCACCTCAAGCGCGTCCGCGAGCTTCTGCTTCCGTACAAGCGGCGCCTCATGTTCTGGGGCGACATCGCTTTGAACCATCCCGACCTGCTCCCCTCGGTGCCGCGCGACATGATCGCGATGAACTGGGAGTACTCCGCCAAGCCGAGCTTCGAGGCGCGCATCGGGCTCTTCAAGAAGGCCGGGCTCGAACAGTTCGTCTGCCCCGGCGTGCAGACTTGGAACCAGATTTTCCCGAACGACGACACGGCCGCCGTCAACATCCCCAACTTCGTCCGCGACGGCCAGCGCGCGGGCGTCCTCGGCGTGATGAACACCGAGTGGGACGACGACGGCGAGACGTTGTTCGAGAACGCGTGGTACGGCGTCGTCCTCGGCGCGGCCGCCTCGTGGCAGCAGGCGCCGCTCGACCTCGCGGCCTTCGAGCGCGATTTCGACTGGGCCTTCTTCCGCCACGAGGGCGACGCGCTGACGAAGGCGACGCGCACGCTCGGCGCCGTCAACACGAAGCTCGGCATCAACAACAGCGACCAGCTTTTCTGGCGCGACCCCTTCACCAACGACTTTCAGGAGAACATCGCGCGCAAGCTCGGAGAGCAGACGCGGCAGATGCGTTTAGACGTTGAAGAAGTTCAAGAGACTCTCATCCGCGAGCGCCCGAGCGTGCGGCGCAACTCGCAGACGCTCGACTCGATGCGCCTGGCCGCGCGCCGCTTCGACCATTTGGGCCGGCGCGCGCAGGTCGTCGAGCAGCTCAGCCGCGACTACTGGGAGGCGTACCTGAACCTCGGCGACCGGGCGCGCGTCAGGCGCCTGCGGCCGTACGCGGGCACGATCTACAACTCCCTGCGCGAGATGGCCGAGGAGCTGACCGAGTTGCGCGAGGCGTACCGCGCGCAGTGGCTCGCGGAGAACCGGCCGTACTGGCTGGCGAGCGTGCTGGCGCGCTACGACCTCGCGGTCGCGCGCTGGCTCTCGCGCTCGAAGCAGTTGGAGGAGGCGCTGCGCGTCTACGACCAGACCTCCGTGCTCCCCGCGCCCGCCGAGTTCGGCCTCGGCCCGCGCCCCCCGCAGGAGAACTGAAGAGGAACCGGGATGATTCTAAGAAGCTTCCTCTGCATGACACTCGTGCTGGCCGCCACACGCGCCCCGTCCGACGCCGGCTCGTCGCGGCAGCGGCGCGCGGACGGCGAGGCGCGTTGGGTCGAGGAGACGCTGAAAAGTCTTTCGCCGCGCGAGCGCCTGGGGCAGTTGTTGATGGCGCCCGTGCAGGTCGAGCAGGCGACGGGCGGGCAGCTCGAAGAGTTGAAAAGGCAGTTGACGGAGCTGGGCCTCGGCGGCGTGGTCGTGCGCGGCGGCACGCCCGAGACGGTCGCGGAGCTGACGAACGAGTTGCAGCGCACGGCGCGCGTCCCGCTCCTGGTCGGCGCGGACTACGAGCGCGGCCTGCGGATGCAGATGAAGTCGGCAGGCACGCCCTTCACCAACAACATGGGCGTCGCGGCGGCGGGCGACCCGCGCGCCGCCTTCGAGCAGGGGAAGATCACCGCGCAGGAGGCGCGGGCGGTCGGCGTCAACTGGCTCTTCGGCCCGGTCGCAGACCTCAACAACAACCCCGACAACCCCGTCATCAACGTCCGCTCCTTCGGCGAAGACCCGCGGCGCGTGGCCGAGTTCGTCACGGCTTCGGTGCGCGGCACGCGCGAGGGCGGCGCGCTCTCGACCGCCAAACATTTCCCGGGCCACGGCGATACGGCCGTCGATTCGCACATCGGCCTCCCGACCATCTCGGCCGACCGCGCGCGCCTCGAACGCCTGGAACTCGTGCCGTTCCGCGCGGCCGTCGCGGCCGGCGTGGACGCGGTGATGACCGCGCACATCGCCCTGCCGAAACTGACGGGCGACGAACTGCCCGGCACGCTCTCGCCGAAGGTGACGACCGAACTGTTGAGGCGCGAGTTGAAGTTCGACGGCCTCGTCGTCACGGACTCGCTCGGCATGGGCGCCATCACGAAGGGCTTCCCCGGCGGCGAGGCGGCCGTGCGCGCGATTGAGGCCGGCGCCGACGTGGCGCTCACGCCGCCCGAGCTGAAGGCTTCGCTCGACGCTCTGGATGAGGCCGTCAAGAGCGGCCGCCTTTCACGCGAGCGCGTGGACGAGAGCGTGCGGCGCATCCTCCGCGCGAAGTACAGGCTCGGCCTCGCGGAGCGACGGACGGTTGACACGCGGGCTGTCAAGAGTCTCGTCGAGCGGCCCGAGGCTGTAGCGTCCGCGCGCGGCGTTGCCGAAGCGTCGATGACGTTGCTGCGCGACGGCGGGGGGCTCCTGCCGCTCGACGCACGCAGGGCCGCGGGCGCGGCCTTCGTCGTCGTCGCCGCGGACGACGACCCGGAGGAGGGGCGCAGATTCATCCCGCAGGTTCAGGCGCGCGTCCCAAAGGCGACGGTGTTGCGCGCAGACCCGAAGACGACCGCCGCCGAGTACGAAGCGATCCTGACGGAAGCGACGAAGGCCGGCGCGGTCGTCGTCGCGGCCTTCGTCAAGCGCGCGGCGGGCAAGGGGACTGTGGCGCTGCCCGAACGTCAGGCGGAGTTCGTCCGAAAGCTCGTCTCGTCGGGCCGGCCCGTCGCGGTCGTCGCCTTCAGCGGCCCTTACCTCGTCCGGCAGTTCCCCGGCGCGGCGGCCTTCATGGTCGCCTACGGCATCGAGGACGTGGCGCAGGACGCCGCCACGCGCGTCCTCTTCGGCGACGCGCCCGCGCGCGGCCGTTTGCCCGTCACCGTGCCCGGACTCTTCCAAGCCGGCGCGGGGATACAGACCGGGGCGAAGTAGTATTCGAGAATTTCAAACGTGGCTGCCCTACCGCCGGAACGTCTTCATCGAGGTGTGATGAGAGGGCTTTTGCTTTTCATCCTCGCGCCCCTCCTGGCCGCGCCGGCGGCGCCCGCGCTCCGCCGCGTAAAGACGCCTGGACGAAGGACGCCATGCACGGCCTGACCTTTACGTCGAGGACGGGCAGGTCGGTACCAACCTCGGCGGCGGGCGGGTCGGTGCCGCACGGCGGCGCCGTATCACAACACCCCACCCACTACCGCGGTTGGTACTGACCGCTGTGGCGCCGCACCCGCTTGCAAACTGCTCCAGACGGAGGCGGGCCGGGAAGCTACGGCGCTTGTCTTCGGGAAGCCGTCGCGAAATCTGTTACCCCGTAGCCCTTTTGCGTGCGACAACAGATTCCGAACAAGTCACCTTCGATAGTATGTACGGCCCGGTTGGCGGGGTCGTTGTTTCCGCTCTTATTTGCGTAACCCGTGACCCAGTTCGACCAAGCCGCGCTCCCTTTACGGTAGCGTATGTCTATTATGCCTTGGCCGGGCATGTTGACCAGCTCAATCTCGGTTATTCCGCCGCCCCCACCCCTCAACGGCAAAAGTTTTTCGATACCTTTTTCCGGCGAGTGGACTACGGAGAAGTCGGTGATTTTTTTGGTGTCGTTGATGTCGATGTACAGGTCGTCAAAGTCGTTGGTTTGCTCCCAGCGGAAGAGGGTGATGCCGGTGAAGTCTTTCCGCGTCGTCAAGTCCTCTATCGCCTTGATGGGGCCGCGCCTTGTACTGTCCCAGTTGATGTAGTCGAGGGAAATGAAGTTCGGGTAGCGCCCGAAGGAGGCGAACATAAAAGCTTCGGCGTGTTTTTTAATCAAGCTGTCTTCGTTGCGATCCCACTCGCTCCCGCCGGGGGTGTCGCCGAAATGGTTCATGAAGGTCAGTGCTTTTCCGAAGGGGAGGGTGCCGTCCCGTAAATCCACCCACGTCGGTATTTTGAGGGACTTGTCTCCGTACTCGTTCTCGAAGATTAGTTCCCACATCGAGGGGAACAGAAACTGATACCCTTCGTCGGGCTCTCTTTCGACAAAAGCAAAAAGGCGCTGATTATCTTTGACCAACTGCTTCAGCGACTTCCCCACCATGGCTTGCACTTGCGACGCCCGATCCGGCACAAAGCCGGTGACTCCCTTGAGCGAATCGTGGAGCGAGACCAACGCGGTCGTCGGGGACTTGTCCGTAGGGCCGGTCAAATAACTCTCGAAGAACAGGGTGACGATCTGGTCGGTATTCTTCTTGAGCCACGCGTCCAACTCGGCCCGTATTTTCGTCCATATAGTGCGGCTCGCTATGTTGCCGTGCCCGTGTTGCAGGTGGAGCGACGCCACGTCGTCCCCGTATACGTCGAGCGCAAATCCCCTGACTCCGTAGTCGAGCAGTTCGGTTATAGTTTTGCACTGGTTCGGGGCAACTTCGGTGTTCCAGGCGTTGTGGGCAACCAGCCAACGCTGATCCT
Source organism: Acidobacteriota bacterium (assembly GCA_019242475.1). Classification (GTDB taxonomy): domain Bacteria; phylum Acidobacteriota; class Blastocatellia; order Pyrinomonadales; family Pyrinomonadaceae; genus QHXN01. Next base: position 15,726 of record JAFAVK010000041.1, read on the forward strand.
TGAATGTCCCGTCCTAGTTATTCAACATTTTTCATCTTCTCCTTGTTCCGCGAGTTTTGCTGAAGACTGATGACTTCCAGCCGTGCCTCCGTGTCTCCGTGGTGAATTTTACTCCCCGCACGTCGGTTGGTAATCAGAAACTAAGGCCGCGCCGCGCCGCGCTCCCGGCTCTCGTCCTTAAACTCCTACTTGCGACTGTATCCAGGCCCGCGCAGGGGGCGGCCGGCGTTGGCGTTCGTGCGCCGGCCCGCGTCAACTTCGATTTGGCCGTTGACGACGACGTACTGGATGCCTTCGGGGTACTGGTTCGGCTGGTCGAAGGTGGCGAGGTCGCGGACGCGCGCGGGGTCGAAGACGGTGATGTCGGCGTAGGCGCCCGCGCGGAGCACGCCGCGGTCTCGGAGGCCGACGCGCGCCGCCGGCTGCCCCGTCATCTTGTGCACGGCCTGTTCGAGCGTAAGCAGGTGCTCGTCGCGCACGTAGCGCGCGAGGATGCGCGGGTAGGAGCCCCAGCCGCGCGGGTGCGACTTCGAGCCCGAGAGCGGGCCGTCCGCCGCGCGCGCGCCGCTGTCGGTGCAGATGCTGACGAACGGCTCGCGCAGCGCCGCGCGCAGGTCGTCCTCGTTCATCATGAAGTAGATGGCGCCGGTCTGCCCGCGGTCGGCGACGACGATGTCGAAGAGCGCGTCCAGCTCGTCCTTGCCCTGCTCCTTCGCAATCTCCGAGACGCGCTTCCCCTGCAAGCCCTCAAGCTCGCGGTTGACGACCGAGCCGATGAGCACGCCCGAGCCGCCGCCGCTCCCGAGGTAGATGTTCTCCCACTCGTTCGAGTCCTTCAGGATGTCCGCCTTAATTCGCGCGCGAGTCTCCGGGTCGCGCAGCCGCGCGACCATCTTCTCGGTTCCGCCTTCGATAGCCCACGGCGGAAGACACGCCGAAAGAGATGTGGAAGCGGCGGTGTAAGGATACACGTCGGCCGTCACGTCCAACCCGCGGGCGCGCGCCGCGCGTATCTTGGCGAGCACCTGCGGCATGCGCCCCCAGTTCTTACGGTAGGCCGCCTTGAGGTGCCAGATTTCGGCGGGGATGTTTGCGCGCCGCGCGATCTCGAAGACCTCCGCGAGCGAGGCGTCGAGGGCGTTGGCCTCGCTGCGCTGGTGCGTGGCGTAGATGCCGCCGTAGCGGCGCGCGACCTTCGCCAGCTCGACGATCTCGTCGGTCTTGGCGAAGCGCGCGGGCACGTATTGAAGGGAAGTGGAGAGGCCGAGCGCGCCGTCCTCCATCGCTTCGGCCACGAGCTTCTTCATCTGTTCCAGTTCGTCGGGCGTCGGGTCGCGGTTGTCGAAGCCGACGACGTAGGCGCGCACCTGCGTCGCGCCGACGAAGGTGGCGAGGTTGACGCCCGCGCCCTGTAAGTCGAGGCGCCGGAAGTATTCGTGGAGCGTGCGCCAGTCAACGTCGAGTTTGTAGCGGCGGTTGAAGGGTTCGTCCTCCTTGAGGGTGCGCTCGTTGACGGGCGCGATGGAGCCGCCCTCGCCCGTGACCTCGGTCGTCACGCCCATCATCACCTTGCTCATCGCGCGCGGGTCGATCAGGACGTACTGCTCCGACTGCCCGAGCATGTCTATGAAGCCGGGCGCGACGACCATGCCGTCGGCGTCGATGGTGCGCTTCGCGCGGGCGTCGGCGGGGATTGCCCCGACGCGCACGACGCGGTCGCCGCGCACGCCCACGTCGGCCTTGAAGGCGCGGCGACCCGTCCCGTCCACGACGCGGCCGCCTCTGATGACGAGGTCGTACTCGGCCTGGGGCGCGGCCGTTCGTCTCCTCCTTTGCGCGGAGGAGGTTGACGCGACGAGACAGGCGACGACGAGCAGGGCGCTGGCTAACTTCAAAAGGGCGTGCATGGGCGGGGTTCTCCCGAAAGTTGCTGAGACGGCGGGGGCGATTATAATCAGCGCGGTAGTTTTCCGAGAGATAAAATTTAAGGGCCGGGGAAGAGGAGTTTCTTGAAGAGAGAAGGCGGGGTCACGCTCGGCGAGCTGGCGCGGGCCGTGGGCGGGGAGCTTGATGGAGACGCCGAGGCGCGCGTCCTGGACGTGACGCACGACTCGCGGCAGGCGGGGGCGGGCTGGCTCTTCGTCGCCATCCGCGGGGAGAAGGCGGACGGCAACCGCTTCGTCCGAGACGTCGGGCAGAGGGGCGCGGCCGGCGTCGTCTCGGAGCTTGAGCGGCCGGCGGACTTTCGCGGCGGTTGGATTCGCGTCGCGGAGGCGCGGCCGGCGCTCGCGCTCGCCGCGGCGGAAGTCCACGGGCATCCGTCGCGCGAGCTGAAGCTGGTCGGCATCACGGGGACGAACGGGAAGACGACGACGGCTTACCTCGTCGCGTCGGTCGCCGAGGCGGCCGGGGTGACGACCGCGCTCGTCAGCACGGTCGAGTACCGCGTAGCGGGCGAGCGCCAGCCGGCGCTGCACACGACGCCGGAGGCGAGCGACGTGGAGCGTCTGCTGCGCCGCGCGGTGGACGCGGGTTGCAGCGTGGCGGTGATGGAGGCTTCGTCACAGGCGCTCGACCTGCACCGCTGCGACGCCCTGCGCTTCGAGGTCGCGGCCTTCACCAACCTGACGCGCGACCACCTCGATTACCACGGCACGATGGAAGAGTATTTCAAAGCCAAGCGCAAGCTCTTCGACGGCTCGTTGGGCGAGTCGCCGCGCGCGGCGGTCGTCAACGTGGATGACGAGTACGGGGCGCGGCTCTACGAAGCGCTGAAGGCGGCGGGGCGGCGCGTGCTCCGTTACGCTTTAGATAAAGAGGCGGAGGTGACGGCGCGGGGCGTCGAGTTCTCGTTGGGCGGGACTCGCCTGACGCTCAGGACGCCGGACGGGGAGAGGGAGATTCTTTCGCCGCTCGTCGGGCGGCCGCACGTCTACAACATCCTGACGGCCGCGGGGTGCGCGCACGCGCTCGGGCTGGGCCTGGAAGAGACGGCCGCGGCGCTCGCGACGTGCGGCGGCGCGCCCGGCCGCTTCGAGCGCGTCGCGCACGCGGGCGACTTCGCCGTCGTCGTCGATTACGCGCACACGGACGACGCGCTACGCAACGTCCTGCGCACGGCGCGCGACGTGGGCCGCGGCCGCGTCATCACCGTCTTCGGCTGCGGCGGCGACCGCGACCGCACGAAGCGCGCGCCGATGGGCGAGGCCGCCGCGAGTTTAAGTGATGTCGTCATCGCCACCTCCGACAACCCGCGCACCGAAGAGCCGGAGGCGATCCTGCGCGACGTGGAAGAAGGTTTGAAGTCTTCGGGACGGCCTTACCTGAAGCTCGTTGACCGCCGCGAGGCGATACACCGCGCGGTCAAGGAAGCGAAGGCCGGCGACATCGTCGTCATCGCGGGCAAGGGGCACGAGGACTACCAGATCGTCGGCACGGAGAAGCGCCACTTCGACGACCGCGAGGTCGCGCGCGAGGCGCTGGCAGAAAGAGACGAGCAGAAGGAGACCAATGCATGAAAGTCATCGTCACGGGTTCGACCGGCCTTGTGGGCCGCGCGCTGGTTCGCTCGCTGCTCGCGGACGGGCACGAGGTGACGCGGCTGGTGCGCGGCGACGCGCAGGGCTTTAAGGCGCCGGGCACCGCCGCGGTGCATTGGAACCCGGCGCGCGGGGAGATCGACGCGCAGGCGCTCGAAGGGCACGACGCGGCCGTCCACCTCGCGGGCGAGAACGTCGGCGAGGGGCGTTGGGACGAGGAGAAGAAGCGGCGCATTCTCGAAAGCCGCGTGAAGGGGACGACCCTTCTGGCGGGGGCGCTGGCGGGGTTGAGCGCGAAGCCGCGGGTGCTGGTCTCGGCGTCGGCCACGGGCTTTTACGGCGACCGCGGGGAGGAGATTCTGCGGGAGGAGAGCGCTTCGGGCTCGGACTTTTTGAGCGAGGTCTGCCGCGAGTGGGAGAAGGCGACGCTTCAGGCGAGCCAGGCCGGCATCCGCGTCGTGCACCTGCGCATCGGGGTGGTGCTGGCCGGCGAGGGCGGGGCCTTGCAGAAGATGCTCACGCCCTTCAAGCTCGGGCTGGGCGGGAAGGTCGGGAGCGGGACGCAGTACATGAGCTGGATCACGCTCGAAGATTTAATCGGCGTCATCCGCCGCGCCGTCGAGGACGAGTCGCTGCGCGGGCCGGTCAACGTGGTCGCGCCGCAGCAGGTGACGAACGGGGAGTTCACGAAGGCACTCGGGCACGTGCTCGGGAGGCCGACCGTCTTCGCGGTGCCCGCCTTCGCCGCGCGGCTCGCGTTCGGCGAGACGGCCGACGCGCTCCTGCTCGCCAGCACGCGCGTCGAGCCCGCGCGGCTCAAAGAGATTGGTTATCAGTTCAAGCACGCGGAGATCGAGGAGGCGCTGCGTTCGGTGTTGGGGAAGTGATTCAACTCTCTTCCGGTGGTTCGTTGACGACCACTTCACGCCCGCGGAAGAAGAAGTAGTAGACGGGGAAGCCGAGGCCGATGAGGATGAGGCCGAAGATGGCTTCGGACGGCGCCGCCCAGAAGGTGTTGACGAGCAGGAAGCCCGTGACGAGCAGGAAGAGAATCGGCACGACGGGGTAGCCCCACGCCTTGTACGGCCGCGCGGCGTGCGGCTGCCGGCGGCGGAAGACGAAGATCGAGGCCGTGACCAGCCCGTAGAAGATGTAGCTGCCGAAGATGACGTAGTCGGTCAGCTTGTCGAACTTCTGGAGGAGGAGGACGAGCGCGCAGGCCCACAACCCCTGCGCGAGCACGGCGCGGACGGGCACGCGCGTCACCTCCGAAATCTTCGAGAGCCTTTCCCAGAAGAGCCCGTCGCGCGCCATCGCGTAAGGCACGCGCGCGCCCGTCAGCACCGAGGTGTGGAGCGTGCCGACCGAAGAGGCCATCAGCGCCGCCGCCACGAGCCCGGCGACGAGCGACTTGGCCGAAGCGCTGAAAGGCGCCATGAAGGAGTTCGTCACCTCGGCCGCGACCGAGGAGTTGGCCGAGACGCTAGCCACGGCCGTCGGCGGCAGCGCGTAGAAGTACGCGGCGTTGATGAAGACGTAGAGGAGCATGATGAGGATCGTGCCGCCGATGAGCGCGAGCGGGATGTTGCGCTGCGGCTCTTTGATTTCGCCCGCGACGAACGTCAGGTTGTTCCAGCCGTCGTAGCCCCAGAGCGCGCCGAGCATCGCCGCCCCGAAGCCGGCCACGCCGAACATCGCGCCCGGGCTCACGCCCTCGCACACGCCGCCCGCGTTCGCCAGGGCGAAGTTGCCCCAACTGCCCTGCGCCAGCAGGAACGCGCCGAGCCCGACGCCGAGAACGAGGCCGACCTTGACGAGCGTGAGCGCCGTCGCGACCCAGCCGCTCACCTTGACCGCGGCGCAGTTGAGGAGCGTGATGACGGCGATGACGAGTACCGCCGTCAACTGGACGCCGAAACTGCTCAGGCCCTCGACCCTCCTGCCCGAGAGGTCGTTGAGCGAGTTGGCGAAGATGAGCGCGACCGAAGCCTGCGAGCCCGTCTTGGCGATCAGGATTTGCATCCACCCGCTCAGGAAGCCCGCGCCGCGGCCGTACGCCTCGCGCATGAAGACGTACTCGCCGCCCGCGCGCGGCATCATCGCCGCCAGCTCCGCGTAGGTGAGCGCGCCCGCCAGGCTCAAGAGGCCCGCCACGACCCACACGGTCAGAACCCTCCCCGGCGTCCCCACGTTGCACGTCATCACGCGCGCCTTCAGAAACACGCCCGTTCCGATGACGTTGCCCATGATGATCGACACGGCCGCCACGAGCCCGAGCCCGCGCACCAGCGTGACGTTATGCTGTTCGGCTTTTGACATAATGGAAGTTCAAGGGCGCGGGCCGTCAACGGCCGTGTATCGTGTAGCTCGCCACGCGCCACGCGCCGCCCTCCGGCTTCAGGATGACGATCTCCTCGGCAGACTTTATCTTCTCGAAAGAACTCTCGAAGCTCACCGCGACAGTCCCGGCGTCAGGGTCGGAGTAGTCCACGCCCTTGAGTCTGCGCGCCTTGAGCTTGCCGACCTTGCCGAGGAACTGCCCCATCGTAGACTGCCACCGCCCCGGGTCGAACTTTGCCTTCAGCTCGGCCGAGAGCGCTTCATGGCTTTCCGCAAGGCGGCGTGCGTCCAACAACCGCAGCCAGACTTCGGTCAGTCGCAAAAGGGTGGCCGCGTCCGCCTCGGAGACGCGCCGCCCCACCCATTCGCGGACGACCGCCTGCGCGATATCGTCGGCGGCCGTGGCGATGAACTTCTGCGCGCCCTCGGACTCGTCGGCGTTGACCTGGACGGCCGCGGATATTTTGAGGCTCGGGTAGTAGCGCACGTCGGAGAGGTAACCGGGGAACTCGCCGTCGTGGCCGTAAGCCTTTCCCAACGTGGTCTGGTAAATCTGTGTGCCGAGGCCGTAGTTCTGCCCCTCGCCCGACGCCGCGCCCCGCTGCATCTCTGCGAGCGTCTCGGGCCGCAGCACCTGGCCGCCGTAGAGCGCGTGCGCCCAGCGCGCGAGGTCTTCGGCCGTGGAGGCGAAGCCGCCGCCCGCCCACTCCCACTGCGGGTTGATCGTGAAGCGGCCTCCGACGATGATGGGCTTACCCTTGAAATAACCGTTGGCGACGCCCGGCAGCGACGGCGCGTCCGACGGGATGGTCGCGTCGAGACGCAGCGGCCTCAGGATTCGCTCCGCGACCAGCTCGTAGAGGGGCCTCCCCGCAGCCTTCTCGACGGCGAGGCCGGCGAGGATGTAGTTCGTGTCCGAGTAGTAAAAGCCCCCGCCCGCGGGGAAGAGCGGACGCTTGCCGAGGACATACGCGAGCAACTCCTCGTGCCTGAGATCGTTCGCGGAGTTATTGAAGAGCGCCTTGAGGAAGCCCGAGTTCTCGACGTGGTTGGGGATGCCGCTCGAATGGTTGAGCAGCACCCTGAGCGTCAACTCGCCCGAGTTCGGCAGGCGCGCGAACCACTTCTCGCCGCCGAGCAGGCGCTCAAGTTTGTCGTCGAGCGAGAGCTTCCCCTCTTGAGCCAGTTGGAGCGCGACGGCCGCCACGAAGGTCTTCCCCACGCTCCCGGCGGGCATCCTGTCAGACGGCCTGAGCGGCGTCTTCGCTTCGAGGTCGGAGAGCCCCGTCGCGACTGAGGCCGAGCGCCCGTCGGGCAGGACGAACCCGGCGGTCGCGCCCGGAAACTTCCAACGCGCGCTCGCCTCGTCGAGTCCGGCCTGAACCGCGCGCACGACGCGCGCGAGTCGCTCGCCGTCGTCCTGCGGCGCGGCCGTCTGCGCGGACACGCGGGCGGCGTGCGCGAAGAGCAGCGCTGCCAGAATCAGAGTGCTGCGGGCGCTCATGTGGGGCCGTTCCTACCAGACCTCGTTCGTCAAAAGGTCTTCGTACGTGTCGCGGCGGCGGATGAGTTCGGGGCGGCCGTCTGCGCGGACGAGGACGACGGCGGGGAGCGGGCGGCCGTTGTAGGGGAACATCTGCGCGATGGTGTAGGCGCCGGTGTTGAGGAGCGCGAGCAGCTCGCCCGGTTGCACATGCTCGGGGAGCTTGCGGTAGTCGGGGAGGCGGCCTTCGCGCTCGATGTCGAAGTAGACGTCGCCGGAGTCGCAGAGCGGGCCGGCGACCTTGTAGGGCTCTTCGGCCGCGGCGTCGGCGCGCGAGGCGGAGACGACGTGGTAGTACCACTTGTAAGTGGTCATCGAGAGCAGGAGGTTGAAGCCGGCGTCGGTGAGGAGCCACACGTCGCCCGTCTCGGGCCGGCGCTTGATGTTGCGCACGGTGGTGAGCAGCGTGCCGGCGTCGGCGATGACGCTGCGGCCCGGCTCTAAAAGAATCGTGACGCGTTCGAGCAGGTGCTCGGCGGAGGCATTACGCGCCGAGTCGCGCGCCACCCGGAGCGCGGCCGAGAGCACGTCCGAGGGTTCAAGCTCGGCGCCCAGCATCTCGCGCTCGCCCTCTGGCAGCTCGTCTGCCTGCGAGCGGTCGCGCAGGTAGTTGACGGGGATGCCGCCGCCGAGGTTGATGTGTTCGAGCGCGTGGCCCGACTCCTCGTGGACGGCCTTCAGGTGCTCCCACATCGTCTTGAAGGCCGCGGCGAAGGGCTCCACGTCGGGCGTCTGCGAGCCGACGTGGATGTGTATGCCCGAGACGTGGAGCAGCTCGGGCGAGCGCAGCGCGCGGCGGAAGGCGTCGAGGACTTCGGAAGAGGTGATGCCGAACTTCGAGGTCATGAGGGCCGTCTGAAGCCCGAGGTGCGAGCGCGTGCCGATCTCGGGGACGAGGCGGAGCGCGACGCGGGCGCGCTTGCCGAGCGCCCGCGCGCGTGCTTCAATCAGCTCGATCTCGTAAGTGGAATCGACGTTGATGGAGTAGATGCCGGCGCCTATCGCTTCGTCAATCTCCTGCGGGGTCTTGCTCGTGCCGTTGAAGATGAGCTGGTCGGGGCGGAAGCCGGCGCGCAGCGCCTTGAACAGCTCGCCGCCGCTGTTGACCTCGCAGTCGATCCCGCTGTCGCGGACGACGCCGAGCAGCCCCATCGTCGAGTTGGCCTTCGAGGCGTAGAAGAAGCGGACGGGGTGGGCGACGCCTTCGGCCGCCTTTTTAAGCCTCCCGACGTTCGAGCGGACGCGCCGCTCGGAGAAGACGAAGAGGGGCGTGTCGAACTCGCGCGCGAGCGCGGCCGAGTCGGCGCCGTCGATGAAGAGGCGCCCTTCGCGCGCTTCGAGGTAACCGGGGATCGCCCACGCCGGGGCGACCGTCGTCTCTGGCATCTGCTCTCTACTCCGTCCGAAAAAAGTTGTCCGCGGTGAGTGTTCGAAGATAGTCCGTGGGTCGGCGAGCGTCAAGCACGCGCAATCATGACGACTGAAGTCCGAGACGTACAGACCGAATCCGCGGGCGAACTCGACTGGGCGCGCGTGCGCGCGGAGTTCCCCGTCACGGAGACTTACGCCTACCTTAACAGCGCGGGCGCCGGGCCGGTCTCGCGCCGCACGAGTGAGGTGGCGGCGCAGTTCTACCGGGAGACGTTGGAGTCGGGCGACCGCCTCTGGGAGCACTGGCTCGCGCGGCGCGAGCGGGCGCGGGCGGACGTGGCGCGGCTCATCAACGCCGAGCCCGAGGAGATTGCCTTCACGACGAACACTTCGTCGGGCATGAACCTCGTCGTGGACGCGCTCGAAGGCGCGGGCCGCGTCGTCTCGTGCGAGCTTGAGTTTCCAGTGACGACAATCCCCTGGCTCCACCGCGGCGCGCGCGTCCGCATGGTCGAGGCGCGCGGCGGCGTCGTGCGCGTGGAGGACGTGCTCGGGGCCGCGGGCGACGAAAGGTCAATCATCTGCCTGAGCCACGTCCAATACTCCAACGGCCTGCGCACGCCCATTGAGGAGGTGGGCGAGCGGAAGGGAAGCCACCTCTTCGTCGTCAACGCGGCGCAGTCGGCGGGCGTCTTCCCCATCGACGTGAAGCGGATGAAGATCGACGCGCTCTGCTCGACGGGGCACAAGTGGATGTTGGCCGGGTACGGCTCTGGGTTCGTCTACCTCTCGCGCGAGCTGCTCGGGAAGACGCGGCCGCGCGCCGTCAGTTGGCTGAGCGTCGAAGACCCGTTCGCGATGCGGAACGACTCCTACAAGCTGCGACCCGACGCCGCCGCGCGCGCCGAGACGGGCTGCCCGCACTTCGCAGGCATCTTCGCGCTCGGCGAGGCCGCACGGCGTCTGCTCGAACTCGGGGTTGAAAACGCCGAGCGGCGCGCCCTCGCGCTCAACCGGAACATGACTGAAAGTTTGAGGGCCGCCGGCTGGGAAGTCCTCTCGCCGCTCGCGGACGAACGCCTCCGCTCGGCCGAGACGCTCGTCCGCGCCGCCGACCCGGCCCGCACGGTCAAACACCTCGCCCGCCAACGCGTCGCCGTCACCATCAAACCCGAAGGCTTCCGCGCCGCCACGCACTACTTCAACGACGCCTCCGACATCGCCCGCCTCGTCTCCGCCCTCGACGAAATGCGCAACACAGGGTAATGGTTCAGTTTGAAATCTGAATCCGAAAAGAGAGAAGGCGGGGAGTCCGACTCCCCGCCTTCTTCCCTTTCAAGGGCGATTGTTAGGTGTGTGTTAAAAACTACTTCTTTCTATCCCGCTTGATATCTAAAACTAGCCTGATAAAGCTAACCACTAACCCTATTAAAGGAATGTATTTCAATGTGGCCCTCCTCTCTGTCTTAGTTAAGCCCTTGAAAAGGAAGGCGGGCGCATAATAGATCAGGGGCGTTAGCTGTGTAAAGACTTATCTTTTGGTACGACAGGGGGGGGATTTGACAGGCGTAAGGCTGTTGGGTATCTTTACTCACGTCCTTAGATACCCGGTTAATGCGCGAGTAGCTCAATGGTAGAGCATCGGCTTCCCAAGCCGAGGGTTGCGGGTTCGAGCCCCGTCTCGCGCTTCGTTTTCAATGACTGAAAGGCGCCATTCCGGCGCCTTTTCCTTTTACAAGTAAACGTCGCGCGCGGTGTTATACTCGGCACCGCATGGCGCCCCGCGGGGCACTCAGTTTCCGGAGGTGTGAGGCCGTGGCCGAGACGAAGAGCTGGACTGTCATCTGCCCGTGCTGCGAGGCGGCCATCGTCGTGGACGCGCAGACGGGCGTCATCATCTCGCACGAGGAGAAGGCGAAGCCGCTCGCCTCCTTCGAGGAGATGGCGAAGGAGATGGAGCGCAAGAAGAATCTGCGCGAGCAGGTCTTCTCGCAGGAGCTGGGCTCTGTGAAAGACCGCGAGCGCCTCCTCGAAGAGAAGTTCAAGGAGGCGATGAAGCGCGCCGAGAAGGACAAGGATAAGGACACGCCCTACCGCAACCCGCTCGACTACGACTGATGAGACGGGCGGCGCGCCTCGGCCTCCGCGAGCCAGCCGCGGCGCAGCTCCGAGTCGGGGACGCTGGAGAGGTAGGGCTTGAGGTCGAGGACGGGCGTGCCTTCGAGCATGTCGAGCCCGGCGACCCTCAGACGCCGCCCCTCGCGCCCGAGCAGCCGGACGACCGTCAGGCCGAGCGGGTTGGGCCGGCGCGGCGAGCGCGTGGCGAAGACGCCGTGCGGGCGCGTGTCGGTCGGCGGCACGCCCGTCAGCTCAAACCCTTCGGCGCGGTCGAAGACCCAGATGACGAAGAGGTGCGAGAAGCCCTCCACGTCGAGCAGGCCCTCCTCGAACTCCTCAAGAATCTCGATCAAGCCTTCCGCCTCGTGCCGCGCGCCGCAGCCCTTCGGGACTTGCGAGCTGTCCGTGTACGGGCTGCGGATAAAACCGACGGGTCGCATCGTGAACATACCGACGACCACCTATGCTGAAGAGGCTGGCGCGTGCTTACCTGAAGACGCGCTCCATCTCGAAGTCGATGTAACGGTTGAGGTAGACCTGATACCCGTCTCTGAACGTGACGCGGCAGGTGCATAGGAAGGGGCCGTAGGCCGAGGTCGAGATGCCGACGAGCCCACCCGCGTTCGGCACTTTGAAGACCTTGCTCCCCCAGTAAGGCCCGAGGAAAAACTCCGCCGCGGTCACGTCGCTCAAATCTTTGAGGTTGTCGTAGGGGCTTCTCACGAGGTAGATGAAGACATCGAACTTCTGCCCCTTCACCTTGGAAGGGGTAATGACGTGGGCTAGAAAGACGCGCCGGGTCTCTTGATAGGTGCCTTCGCGGTTCTCGTTCCAAACCCGCGCCAACTTGTCCCGCGCGCCCGCGAGACTCTCGTCGTAGCCCTCCCGAGGCGTCGGAAGCAGGTACTCAGCTGGTGCCGCCGCCGCCGCGCTAAAATAGTCGTCGCGCGCCGCCGCGGCCGAAGCTCTTTTTTTCGAGCCGCCGACCTTAGCGCCCCCCTTGCGCCCGCTCTTCCTCGAAGGCCCCACCTTCTTCAGTCCCTTAATGCCAGCCTTCCTGTCATAGCTTGGCGGCTCGGGGGCCGGGGGGCTGACGTGTTTCATCTTCTGAACAGAAAAGTATCTCCCGAGGTCAGCCGCGACCATCGCCGCCAGTTCGTATTCGGTCGAAAAGGTCTCGCAGATGTGATCCGATTTCAGCCTCTGTTTGAACCGGCGTAGTCTTACTTCAGACGCGCCCTTATCGAAGTTGGCAGGCTTCCACGCTGCCTCGTCGCTCACCAGGTAGATGAAGCGGGGCAGTCCCGCCAGCGTCGCCGCCTCGTATTCAAGTTCGGTGATCGACTTGGTCTCGCCCTTCGGGACGAAGCCGTACCTGTGAGCGTAGATGCCGACGAAGACGTCGCTCTCGTCCCGTATCACGCGCACGCACTCCTCCAGCGGGCGCTCGTCGCGGGCGCCAAAGCGCTCCATCGACTTGTCGGCCCCGCCGAGGCGCTGGATGAACTTGATAACCTCTTTGCGGAACTCCTTGAGGTCTACGTAGGTGGAGGAGATGAAGACTCTGTGTTCCATATGCCTTTGCGCGGAAGGCGCCGGCGGCGTGCGGGCGGTTCAGGCGCCGGCGGCCTTCTCGGCGGGGCGCCAGCGGAGGACGGGCTTGCGGGCGGCGGCGGCCTCGTCGAGCCGGCCGACGCGCGTGGTGTGCGGGGCGTCGAGCACCGTCTGTGCGTCCTCGACGGCCTCGCGCGCGATCTCCTTCATGGCATCCACGAACTGCTGAAGCTCCGCGCGCCCGACCGACTCGGTCGGCTCAATCAACATCGCGCCCTGCACGATGAGCGGGAAGTAGATCGTCATCGGGTGGAAGCCGTAGTCGATGAGCCGCTTCGCGATGTCGAGCGTGTGAACCCCTTTGCGCGTCTGCCGCTTGTCGGTGAAGAGGCACTCGTGCATCGGCGGCGAGTCGAAGGGGCGGTCGAAGGTTTCGGCCAGCCCCTGCGCAATGTAGCGCGCGTTCAGGACGGCCGCCTCGGTCGCCTCGCGCAGCCCGTCGTGGCCGTGCGTCAGGATGTACGCGAGCGCGCGCAGGTGCATCCCGAAGTTGCCGTAGAAAGCCTTGACGCGCCCGATAGACTGCGGCCGTTCGGAGTCTAGTTTGTAAGCGGCGGCGCCCGTCTTGACGACGCGCGGGACGGGCAGGAACGGCTCAAGCTCGGCGGTGCAGCAGCAGGGGCCGGAGCCGGGGCCGCCGCCGCCGTGCGGGGTCGAGAAAGTCTTGTGCAAATTGAGGTGAATCACGTCCACGCCCATGTCGCCGGGGCGCGCGACGCCGACCAGCGCGTTCATGTTCGCGCCGTCCATGTAGACGAGCCCGCCCGCCCCGTGGACGATGTCGCAAATCTCCCTGATGTTGCGCTCGAAGATGCCGCACGTGTTCGGGTTGGTCAGCATCAGGCCGGCCACCTCGCCCGCGGCGCACAGCTCGCGCAGGTGTTCGAGGTCGGTCAAGCCCTCGCTGGTCGAGCGGATGGTCTTGACCGTGAAGCCCGAGAGGTGCGCCGAGGCGGGGTTCGTCCCGTGCGCCGAGTCTGGGATGAGCATCAGCTTGCGGCGCTGCGCCTCGTCCGAGGTCGTGCCGTCGCGCGCGTCGAGGGCGGCGCGGATCATCATCACGCCGGTCATCTCGCCGTGCGCGCCCGCGGCCGGTTGCAGGGAGACGCCGGGCAGGCCGGTGATTTCGGCGAGGTGCTGCTGCAACTCGTACATCACCTGGAGTGCGCCCTGCGCGTCCTCTTCGGGCGCGAGCGGGTGGAGATTGGCGAAGCCGGGGATGCGCGCGACCTTTTCATTCAGCCGCGAGTTGTACTTCATCGTGCAGGAGCCGAGCGGGTAGAGGCCGAGGTCGATGTTGTAGTTCCACGTCGAGATGCGCGTGAAGTGTCGCACCACGTCGGGCTCGGACAGCTCGGGGACGCCTTCGAGGTCGTCTTCGCGGCGCAGCTCGGCCGGGAGCAGCTCGTCCGGCGAGGTCTCCTCCACGTCGAGCGCGGGCAGGCGGTAGCCGCGCCGACCCGTCTGCGAGCGCTCGAAGACGAGCGCCTCGTTCTGCGTGACGTGCGTTGTCGCTTTCGTGATGGTCATGAAGCTTTGAGCCCTTCGACGAGGGCGTCGATGTCCGCGCGCCTGTTCGTCTCGGTGACGCAGACGAGGAAGTCGTTCGGCCGGTCGGGGGAGTAGCGCGAAAGCGCGAGCCCGCCCGTCACGTTGTGGCTCTCGGCCAGGCGGCGCAGGAGCGAGGCGGCGTCAGAAGGAGCGCGGACGACGAACTCGTTGAAGACGGGCGCGGAGTGGGGGAGCGAGAAGCCCTCAATCGCCGAAATCTGCCTCCGCGCGTAGGCGGCCTTCTGCGCGCACTGCTCGGCGACCTCTTGCAGGCCGCGGCGCCCGAGCGTCGTCATGTAAATCGTCGCGGCCAGCGCGATGAGCCCCTCGTTCGTGCAGATGTTCGACGTGGCCTTCTCGCGCCGGATGTGCTGCTCGCGCGTGGCGAGCGTGAGCACGAAGCCGCGGCGCCCCTCCTTGTCGTAGGCGACGCCGGCGAGGCGGCCCGGAATCTGCCGCGCGTACTTCTCGCGCGTGGCGAAGAGGCCGACGTACGGGCCGCCGAAAGAGACGGGCACGCCGAACGACTGCCCCTCGGCGACGACGATGTCCGCCCCGCACGCGCCGGGCGAGCGCAGCAGCCCGAGCGACGCGGCCTCCGTCACGACGACGACGAGCAGCGCCCCCGCCGCGTGTACCTGCTCGGCGAAAGACTTCAGCTCTTCCACGCAGCCGAAGAAGTTCGGCGACTGGACGACGACCGCGGCCACGTCCTTCTCAAGCGCCGAAGGGTCGAGCGTGGTGCGGCCGCTCGCCTCGTCAACTTCTAACCTGCCAAGTTCAATCCCCGCGTGCGCGACGTAGGTCTCGGCGACTTGCAGGTATTCCGGATGCACGGCGGCCGAGACGAGCACGCGCGAGCGGCGGGTGACGCGCTCGGCCATCAAGACGGCCTCGGCCATCGCGGTCGAGCCGTCGTACATCGACGCGTTCGCCACGTCCATGCCCGTCAACTGGCAGACGAGCGTCTGGAACTCGAAGATGGCTTGCAGAGTCCCCTGCGAAATCTCCGGCTGGTAGGGCGTGTAGGCGGTGAAGAACTCGGAGCGCTGGATGAGACTGTCCACGATGGTCGGCGCGTAGTGCGAGTAGGCGCCCGCGCCGAGGAAGCTCGGGCGGCGCGCCGCGGCGTTCTTCGCCGCCATCGACTCGAACAGTTCCAGTAGTTCCGATTCGGCGAGCGCCGCGGGCGTGTCGAGCTGGCGCTTGAGCAGTACGTCCGCGGGGATCGAGTCGAACAGCTCTGCGGCCGAGCCGAGCCCGAGGCCGCGGAGCATCTCCTGCCGCTCTTCCGGCGAGTTAGGGATGTAGCGCACGGCCTTCTCTTACTCCAACGACCCGATGTAGTCCTCGTACTCGGCCGCGGACAAAAGGCTGTCCACCTCGCCGCGGTTCGAGAGCTTGACGCGCAGCATCCAGCCGTCGCCGTACGGGTCTGTGTTGACCTTCTCGGGCTCGTCCGTCAGCGACTCGTTGACCTCCGTGACCTCGCCCGCGACGGGGAGGAACAGCTCGGAGACGGCCTTGACCGACTCGACCGAGCCGAACGTGTCGTGCGCCGCGAAGGTCTCGCCCGACTTCGGCAGCTCGACGTAGACGACATCGCCCAGCGAGTGCTGCGCGTGGTCGGTGATGCCGACCGTGCCCGTCTCGCCCTCGACCCTCAGCCACTCGTGATCCTTGCTGTAGTACAAGCCTTCGGGAACGTTTGCCATGAGTCTCCTTTGATTAGTAGGCAGTAGGCAGATGGCAGTAGGCAGTTAAGAACCTTAATTCGAGCGGTCGAAATTAAACCTTCAACACACGTCACGCGGGGCGGTTGCCTACTGCCATCTGCCTACTGCCTACTTCTTCTCCCTCTTATAAAACGGCACGGGGACGATCTGCGCGGCGACTTTCCGGCCGCGCACGTCTACCTGGATTTCGCGGCCGACGGTCGCGTGCTCGGCGGGGACGTAGGCCATGCCGATGTTCTTCTTGAGGAAAGGCGCGGGGCTGCCGGAGGTGACGTGGCCGGCGCGGGAGCCTTCGACGTACACGTCCTGGCCGTCGCGCGCGATGCCGCGTTCGGTGACCTCGAAGCCGACGAGCTTGCGCGTGACGCCCTCCTCCTTCTGGCGCGCGAGCACGTCGCGCCCCGTGAAGTCGCCCTTGTTGAGCTTCGTGATCCAGCCGAGGTTGGCTTCGAGGAGCGTCGTCTCCTCCGTAATCTCGTGGCCGTAGAGTGCCATCCCTGCTTCGAGCCGCAGGGTGTTGCGCGCCGCGAGCCCGCAGGGCAGCACGCCGTCGGGCTCTCCGTAGCGGCCGGCGTCGAGCATCTTCTGCCACAACGCTTCGGCGTGCTCGGGCGCGGCGTAGACCTCGAAGCCGTCCTCGCCGGTGTAGCCCGTGCGCGAGATGATGGCGTCAACGCCGTCAACTTTGCCTTCGCGGAAGTGGTAATACTTGATCTCTTCGAGCGGCGTCTCGGTGAGCGTCTGAAGTATTGAGAGCGCCGAGGGGCCTTGCAGCGCGATCTGGCAGAAGTCGGCGGAGCGGTTCGTGAGCTGCACGTCCTCTTCGCCGCGGTGCGAGTTGAGCCAGTCCCAGTCCTTCTCCGTGGTCGAGGCGTTGACGACGAGCAGGAGGTGCTCGGGGCCGAAGCGGTAGACGAGCAGGTCGTCCACGACCGTCCCTCGCTCGGTCGTCAGGGCCGTGTAATGCGCCTGTCCGTCAACGAGCTTCGACGCGTCGTTCGAGCAGAGGCGGTTGACGAAGGCGATGGCGCCGGGGCCGCGCACCTCGATCTCGCCCATGTGCGAAACGTCGAAGAGGCCGGCGCGCGTGCGCGTCGCCTGGTGCTCTTCGACCGTGCCGGCCGGGTACTGGACGGGCATGTCCCAGCCGCCGAACTCGACCATGCGGCCGCCCAGGCGGCGGTGCATCGCGTTCAGGGGCGTCTGCTTCAGCGTGGTCGCGCTCACACCTTTTTCCTAAGTCTGCCGGACGAAATGTTAAGTTTATTGAACGAAGCTGAAACCTAACACGCCGCCCGAGAGGCCGTCAAGCGAGTGCCCGTGCGCGGGAAACGGGGCCGCACGCGAGGCCGCGGGGAGGTGCTTCGGCGCCCCGAATCGGTTTAATTTTAGGCCGCGCACGCGCTAGTATAAGGCCCGTGATGAGAACCAGCGTCAACGCGATTCGGGCGAAAAGCCGCCGCCGGAAACTCCCTTCAATCTTAATCTGCATACTGACGACGGTCGCCCTCGGCGCCGTCGCCGTGCGCGCGCAGGAGGGCGACCTGACGGGCAGCGTGGGCGTCTTCATCGAGCCGAAGCGCGGGAGGGAGCCGGCGCCGCGCGAGCGCAACGCGCCGGCCCGCACGGCCCCGCGCCGCGCGAGGACGAAGCCAACCACTGCGAACACTGCTCCGAACACTCCTAACCCGACGAACACGAAGCCTCCGGTGAAGACCACGCCGGCCGTCACCGCCGAGTCGCTCAACGCGCGCGCAGGGGCGGCCATCGAGGCGGGGCGCTTCGCCGACGCGGTCGAGCCTTTGAACCAGGCCCTCAAGCTCAAGCCCGATTACGCCGACGCGCACTACAACCTCGGCGTCGCGCTCGGCGCGCTGGGGCGGCAGGACGAGGCCATCGAGTCCTTCAAGCGCGCCGTCGCCCTCGACCCCGACGACTCGGAGGCGCAGTTCGACCTGGGCGAGGCGCTCTACGCGAAGGGCAGGTACGCCGAGGCGGCCGACGCCTTCGCGCACGTGACGCGCGTCGCGCAGGTGAACGCAGAGGCGTTCGAGAACCTCGGAGACTCTTACCGCGAGCTGAACCGGTTCGCGGAGGCGGCCGCCGCCTACCGGGACGCGGCGCGTTTGAAGCCGGGCGACGCGGAGGTCTTGAAGAAGTACGGCTTCGCGCTCGGGCGCAGCAAGCAGTGGCCCGAGGCCACCGACGCCTTGAAGAAGGCGCTGGCGCTCAAGCCCGACGACGCGGACGTGGCCGTCAACCTCGCGTGGGTCTACAACAACTCGGGGCAGTACCGCCTGTCCATTGAGCTGCTCAAGCCGGTCGTCGCCGCGCACCCGGAGATGACGGCCGCGCTCTTCAACCTCGGCACGGCCTACGGCCACCTCGCGCTGAAGGGGGCGAAGGACGACAAGGAGAGGAAGGCGCTCTTCGCGTCGGCCGTGGAGACGCTCAGCCAGGTCATCCGTCTCAAGCCCGACTGGCCCGAGGCGCACAACAACCTCGGCGTCGCGCTGGGCAGCCTCGGCCGCTTCAAAGAGGCCGTGGCCGCGCACGCGGAGGCCGTCAGGCTCAAGCCCGACTACGCCGGCGCGCTCTTCAACCTCGCCTACGCCTACAGGAAGAGCGGGGACAAGAAGAAGGCTTTGGAGACTTACGAAAAACTCAAGGCCGTCAACCCGGGGATGGCGGAGAGGCTCTACCCGTTGGTGAGGTAAGAAGGCAAAAGGCAAAAGTTAAGAGATAAAGGAAGCGCGGCTCTCATCATTCGTCGATGAGAGCCGCGCCCTTTTTATCTCTTAACTTTTGCCCTTTGCCTTTTGCCTTTTGCCTTCTAATAGCTGTTGTCGGCGACGTTCATCTTCTGGAGGACGAAGACGACGCGCATGGTCTGGGGGCGCCGGTCGAGCGAGGCGGGGACGAAGGCGGGGTTCTTGCGCAGGGCGATCTGGAGGTCTTCGACCATGCGCCGGTTGCGGGGCGGCTCGACCACCTCGGCGAGCGAGGCGGAGCCGTTAGCGTACACGTCGGCGACCACGATCATGTCGTCGTCGTCGGGGTTGCCGTCGCGCGGCGGCACGACCGTCAGCGCGGCCAGCGCGCCGCGGGGGTTGAGCGTCGGCGACTCGGGGCCGAAGGTGTTGGCGCGCACCGCGGCCGCGAGGTCGGGCGCGAGCGGGCGGGTCACGTCGTAGCCGCTGCCGTCGAACCCGGGCACGGGCTGGCCGTTTTCGAGCGCCTGCGCCGCGGCCAGGTTGCGCAGGATGACGAGCTGGTGCTTCAGCGCGCCGAAGACGGCGACGAAGAGGACGGCCGAGTAGACCGCGCCGACCGAGTAGGGCATCAGCCGCGCCGAGAGCCAGCGCGTGGCGCGCTCGACAGGGCTGAGGCGCGGCGCGGCCACGCGCGCGGCGCGCTCGATGATGAGGGCGTCGCGGATGGAGGCGGCCAGATCAGTCGGCGGGGCGGGGCGCGCCATGAGCGAGAGGCCGCGCACGATGGCGCGCGTCTCTTCGAGCTGATGACGGCAGACCGGGCACGCGCCGAGGTGCCCGGCCAGCGCCGCGCCCGCCTCGTGCGAGAGCGCGCCGTCGAGGTACGGCGAGAAAGCCTTCTGGGATTCCGAACACGTCATCATAAAGCAGATGTCAGATGCCGGATGTCAGATGCTAGTTCTAACTGACATCTAGCATCTGACATCTAACATCTCTCCTGGATGGCTGACCGACCCCGGCTGCTCCCTTTCAGAAAGGAAGCAGTTGCGGCGTGCTCGCCCTCGCGCGTGCGCCTCGGGGGCTTGGGGGGCGCGTCCGCCGGGCGGCGGTAGAAGAACGGGGTTGCTGGCCACGTTTTCAAAAACCGCCCGCCGGAATCCCTCCGAAGCCCGCCGGAGCCTTGCGCGGGACTCGCCTGCCTCCGCCGCTTCCTGACCCACATTTGGCACCGGGGTTCTCGGTTGAAGCCGGGGCGGGGCAGCCATCCGGAATTTTTGATTTTTGATTTGCGATTCGAAGGCTGCCCCTCGGGGGCACTAAATCACAAATCGCAAATCAAAAATCAAAATTTACAAAGAGCCTTCGAGCCTGCGTCGCAGCTCGGTGCGGCCCCGGTTGAGCCGCGACTTGACCGTGCCGACGTTGAGGTCGAGCGTCGAGGCGACCTCTTCGTAGCTGAGCCCCTCGATGTCGCGGAGCACGATGACTTCGCGGTAGGGGCGGGAGAGAGACTTGAGCGCGGCGTGCAGCGCCGCCTCGCGCTCGCGCGCCAGCGCCTGCCGCTCGGGGTCGAGACTCTCGTTGCCGGCGAGCCCGGCCGAGAGCGGGGCGTCCGAGCCTTCCGAGACCGGCGCGTCGAGCGAGACCGTCCGGTCGCGGCGGCGTCGCTTCCACCAGCGCCAGCGGTTGCGCGCCTGGTTGACGGCGATGCGGTAGAGCCACGTCCGCAGGTCTGCGTCGCCGCGGAAACTCGAAAGGTGGCGGAACGCTTGCAGGAAGGTCTCCTGCGTCAGGTCGCGCGCCTCCTCCGGGTCTTCCGTCAGGCGGTAGAGCAGGGCGTAGATGTCGCCGTGCCGCTCCTCGACCAGCCGGTTGAAGGCCAGCGCGTCGCCCGCCCGGAGCTTTTCAAGGAACTGTTCTTCGGCCGAGGGGACGAAGCGCGCCTCCGCCGAAGCCGCCGCGTCGGCAGCCCTCTCCAGTTCCGCTTCCATGCGGAGGGCGATTGGCTCTCCGAAGCTCACAAGCGTCCTCCGTCGGCCGGGGAGGGTCTGTCAAAGGGCCTCGCCCCCTTCAACTGACACGTTCGACACCCGCCCGACGGCCTTTGTTCCGAAAAAAGTTTCACGAGGTTAGTTTTAAAGGGCGGCGCGCTCTGTCTGTCCGACAGGATAGCGCCGCGCGCCACAGGCCGGCAACGGAAAATTCTCGATTTGCCCTTGCTTGACATCCCCCTAACCCCCCGTTAGAGTGAGTTTTTGCCTCGAACTCTACTGAGGAGAACGCACCCGACAGTGCGGTCTTGCACCGGATAAAAGCAGTGGCCAGAACGACAAAGAAACGCGCAAAAGAGCTTAAGCACGATAAGTTCCGTGACACGACCTTCGACGCCTACGACCGCCTCTCGCACCGCTTCGAGGGGAAGGGGCGGACGATCCTCTACGCCGTGGGCGGGGCCGTCGCGCTCGTCGCACTCGTCCTCGTCTTCAACTGGTGGCGCGAGCAGCGCGCCGACGCCGCGCGCCTCGCGCTCGGCCAGGCGATCAAGCTCGCCGAGGCGCCCGTCTCGGCCACGCCGCAGCCGGGCCTGACCGGCCCGAGCTTCACGACCGAGAAGGAGCGCGCGCAGAAGGCCGTCGAGGCTTTCCAGAAGGTGCAGAACGACTACGGCTCGCCCTACAAGGAGCTGGCGCGCTACTTCGCCGCGGCCAACCTCCTGACCGTTGACCGGCCGAAGGGGTTGAGCGAGCTGGAAGCCCTCTCGAAGGACGGCGACGCGGAGGTGGCGGCGCGTGCCCGCTTCGCCCTCGCGCAGGCCCAGGAGGCCGACGCGCAGTACGACGCCGCGGCCGCCGGCTACCAGGAGCTTCTGAAGGGCCAGTCCCCGGCCGTCTCGCCGAACGTCGTGAAGCTGCGGCTCGCGTCCGTCTACGAGAAGCAGGGGAAGAAGGACGAGGCGGTCAACCTCCTCTTCCAGATGGTCGAGGCGGCGCGCAACGCGAAGGGCAAGGACGGCAAGCCGCTGCCCGAATCGACCGTCGTCCGCACCGCCGCCGACAAACTCCAGGAGCTGAGCCCCGAGCGCTACGCGCAACTCCCGAAGGAGGCGCCGCCCGCCGGTGCGTTCCCGCTCGGCGAAGGGTGATCGAGAAAGAATGATGAATGAGGAGTGATGAATGATGAATAAGGAGCACGCCGTTTCTTATTCATCATTCATCACTCCTCATTCATCATTTGTCTTCAGTGGATAATCTCACGCACTCGCTCGTCGGGCTGGCGGCCGCGAGGGCCGGGCTCGAACGCCGGTCTCCGTACGCGACGTTCGTGTGCGTCGCGGCCGCGAACCTGCCGGACATAGACATCCTCGCGCTCGCGGGCGGGCCGGCCTTCTACCTCAAACACCACCGGGGCATCACGCATTCAATCGTGGGGACGCTGGCGCTGGCCGTCGCGTTCCCACTGCTCTTCTGCGCGGCCGAGCGCGCGTGGGCGCGTGCGCGGGGGCGGGACGCGCGGGCGCGCCTGAAGGGGCTGCTGGTCTGTTCGCTCCTGCTGTCGGCTTCGCACCCGCTGCTCGATTGGACGAACAGTTACGGCGTGCGCCCGTTCCTCCCCTGGGACGGGCGCTGGATTTACGGCGACGTGCTCTTCGTCATCGACCCTTGGGTCTGGCTCGTGCTCGGCGGCGCGTGCTTCCTGCTGGCGAAGGGCCGTTGGAGCGTGGCGGGCTGGGCGGCGCTGGCGTTCATCATCACGTTCGTCTTCTTCCGCGTGGCGTGGCAGAGCTACTCGGCATCTTTCACAGGGCCGGGCGTCTCTTTCTGGGCGCCCAACCTCTGGTGCGCGGGGCTGGTCGTCTTCCTCGTCATGCGTTGGAAGGGTTTCGGAGCGAGTTACGGCCGGGGCGTCGCGGCCTGCGCGCTCGCGTTAGTCGTCCTCTACTGTTCCGCCATGAAGGTCGTGCAGGCGCGCGCGCACGCGGAGGCGGAGGTCGGGGCGCGCGAACTCGCGTCGTACGTCAACGACCGGGTGCTGCGCGTCGCCGCCACGCCGGTTTTGGCCGACCCGCTCACCTGGCGCTGCATCGCCGAGAACGAGCGGTCGTTCATGCGCTTCGACCTGAAACTCGGGCGGCCTTTGAAGGAGATGCTGCTCGGCATCCCGAGCTTCCCGAAGCCGACGGGTGAAGACGCACTTCTGGTCGAGCGCGCGGCACGGGACGCGGACGCGCGCGTGCTGCTCGACTTCGCGCGCTTCCCCGTGGCGCGCGTGCGGCGCACGGACTCGGGCGGCTGGGTCGTGCAGTTCGCAGACCTGCGCTTCACAGAGCCCGGCGCGCCCGCCCGCCCCGGCGGCTTCGCCTTAGACGTTCCGGTGGATAGTGGGCGGTAGGCAGATGGCAGTAGGCAGTTGAAAACCTTTTTGTTGAGAAGTCCGAGTTAATCTCTCGACACACGTGACGCGGGGTGACTGCTTTACTGCCATCTGCCAACTGTCTACTGCTCGCGTCTTGAACTTTGGACATCGAAGCTTTATGTTGGACGGCGTTCACTCGTAAACGCTCCCCCCTTTCTGAAAGGAAGCCCGAACCTAATGAGTAAATTGAAGCCCGCGAGGCTCCTGCTGCCTCTGGCACTCCTCTTCGCGCTCGCGCAGACTGCGGCGGCGCAGACGAACGTGCGCCAGGCGCTCTCCGGCCTGCCCGATTCGCAGGGCGTGCTCTACGTCAACGCGCACCGCATCATCCACGAGGTGTTGCCGCGCATGATGCCGCCCGCCGAGTACACGAAGATGTTGGCCGAGGCGCAGAAGGCCGGCTTCGACGCGCGCGGCATCGACTACGTCGCCGTCGGCGCGCGCCTCGCCGACCCGCCGCCCGCGAACAACCTGCCCGAGTTCGTCGTCGTCCTCCACGGCAACTTCAACGCCGACGCCCTGCTCGCGCTCGGCCGCGTCGCGGCGGGCTCGCAGAACATCTCGCCCCGCAGCGAGACCTACGGCTCGAAGACGCTTGAGATCATCAACCTCGAAAGCATCGCCCGGAAGGAGTGGCCCACGGGCGCCGACGGGGAGGGGGAGGCGAAGCCGAACAGCAGCACGCCCTACCCGGAGGTGGCCGTGATGGCGCTCGACGCCAACACGCTCGTCGCGGGCGTGCCCGCTTACGTCCGCGCGCTGGTGGACGCGGCCGGCGGGCGCGGCGTCCTGAAGACTTCGATGGTTGACCTCGCCGCGCGCGACCCGCAGGCGCTCTGGAGCCTGACGGTCGCGCCGCCGCCCGTGCTCGTCGAATACCTGCACAAGGTCGGCGCCCCGTCCAACAAAGAGTTCGACGAGATGATCGACTGGGTCAAGCAGGTGAGCTTCGCGCAGGGCATGGACGCGCTGAACTACTCCTGGAGCGCGTCGCTGCTGACGGACTCGCCCGAGCACGCCTCCGCCTTCAGCGGCCTCGTCCGCATGGGGCTGCTCGCCGCGCAGACGGCGCTCAGCGCCGAGGCGGCCAAGAAGAAGCCGAGGGACAAGGACTACGCCGAGACGCGCGCGGCCCTCGACTCCATCAAGACCTTCGTCAACCGCACCGAGGGCAACACGCTCCTGCTCAGCTTCTCCGCCCCGCAGAAGGTCGTCAACGACTTCGCCAAGAGCAAGATGGGGCCGAAGGCCAAGCAGCCCGCCGCCACCACGCCCCGCCGCCGCGGGCGCGCGCGCCGGAGGTGAGGGAGGAGCCGCACCTTGGCAGCGACCCCCGCTGAGAAGAGGCGCGTCGGGCGGATCGTGAGACTCCTGAAGCAGGAGTACCCCGACGCGCGTTGCAGCCTCGACCACGGCAACGCGCTTGAGCTGCTGGTGGCGACGATCCTTTCGGCGCAGTGCACGGACGAGCGCGTCAACGTCGTCACCTCGAGCCTCTTCCGCAAGTACCGGACGTGGGAGGACTACGCCTCGGCGCCGGCGGCCGAGCTGGAGCAGGACATCCGCCCGACCGGCTTCTTCCGCAACAAGGCGAAGTCCATCCAGGGCGCCTGCCGGCAGATCGGCGAGCGCCACGGCGGGCGCGTGCCCCGCTCGATGGAGGAGCTGTTGGAACTGCCCGGCGTCGCGCGCAAGACGGCGAACGTCGTGCTCGGCAACGCTTATCAAATAGCCTCGGGCGTGGTCGTGGACACGCACGTCGCGCGCCTCTCGGCGCGGCTCGGACTCTCCCGCGAGAAGGTGCCCGAGAAGATCGAGCGCGACCTCACGAGCCTCCTCCCGGAGTCGGACTGGATCGACTTCTCGCACCTGCTCATCGCGCACGGCCGCAAGGTCTGCAAGGCGCGCAGCCCGGCCTGCGGCGAGTGCGTCCTGGCAAAGCTCTGCCCCTCGGCCTTCGTCGCGGGCGCTTGAATGGGCGTTAAAGATTTCCCCGGCCCTCACGGCCTAAATTCCAAAATCGGACGAAAGCAATGAACAGAATCATTAATCGCATGAAAAGGCTCGCTGCCTTCGCGCTCTTCGTCTGCGTGCTCTGCCCGGCGGCCGGCGCGCAGAAGCTTGAGTACCCCGCGACGAAGAAGGTCGAGCAGTTCGACACGTACTTCGGCGTGAGGGTCGCAGACCCCTACCGCTGGCTCGAAGACGAAAGCTCGCCCGAGACGGCCCGCTGGGTCGAGGAGCAGAACCGGCTGACCTTCTCCTACCTCGACAAGATTCCGTACCGCGCGCAGGTCAAAGACCGCCTGACGAAGCTCTTCAACTACGCGCGCTACACCGCGCCCTACCGCCGCGGCGACTACTACTTCTTCACGAAGAACGACGGGCTGCAAAATCAACCGGTCGTCTACGTGCAGAAGGGGATCGACGGGGCGCCCGAAGTCCTCCTCGACCCGAACAAGTTCTCGGCCGAGGGGACGACGCAGCTCGGCGCGCTCTCCATCTCGCGCGACGCGAAGTACGCCGCCTACTGCAAGGCTTCGGGCGGGTCGGACTGGCGCGACTGCTACGTCCTGGAGGTGGCGACCAGGAAGCAGTTGGCCGACGAGCTGCACTGGGTCAAGGTCTCGGGCCTCGCCTGGGCCGGCGAAGGCTTCTACTACAGCCGCTACGACGCGCCGGAGAAGGGCAAGGAGCTGACCTCGAAGAACGAGAACCACAAGGTCTACTTCCACAAGGTCGGCACGCCGCAGTCGGCCGACGAGCTGGTCTACTCCGACCCCGCCCACGCGCAGCGCTTCCACATCGTCTCTTCGACCGACGACGAGCGCTTCGTCGTCATGAACGTCTCCGACCGCGGCACGGGCAAGAAGGGCAACGCGCTCTTCTACCTCGACCGGAAGGCGGGCGACAAGACCTGGAAACCCGTCGTCGCGGAGATCGGCGACGACTCATTCGGCGTCGTGGACAACGTCGGCGACAAGCTCCTCGTCGAGACCGACCACAACGCGCCCAACGGCCGCGTCTTCCTCTTCGACCCGAAGCAGCCTTCGGAGAAGGACTGGAAGGACGTGCTGCCCGAAAAGCCCGAGCCGCTTGAGGGCACCGGCACCGGCGGCGGCAAGCTCTTCGCCACCTACCTGAAGGACGTGACGACGCGCGCCTACGTCTACTCGCTCGACGGCAAGCTCGAGAACGAGGTGCAGCTGCCCGCGCTCGGCATCGCGGGCGGCCTCGGCGGGCAGAAGGACGACCGCTTCGTCTTCTACACCTTCAGCTCCTTCAACTTCCCGCCGTCGATCTACCGCTACGACATCGCGACGCGCAAGTCCACGCTCTTCCGCGCGCCCGAGATTCCGGGCTTCCGCCCCGCCGACTACGAGGTCAAGCAGGTCTTCTACAACAGCAAGGACGGCACGCGCGTCCCGATGTTCCTCGTCTACAAGAAGGGGCTCAAGCTCGACGGCCGCAACCCGACGCTGCTCTACGGCTACGGCGGCTTCAACATCAGCACGACGCCCAGCTTCAGCGCGCTCCGCCTCGCGCTCCTCGAGCAGGGCTTCGTCTACGCCTCGGCCAACATGCGCGGCGGCGGCGAGTACGGCGAGAAGTGGCACGAGGCCGGCATGAAGCTCAAGAAGCAGAACGTCTTCGACGACTTCATCGGCGCGGCCGAGTGGCTGATTGCCAACAAGTACACGTCGCCCGAACGGCTCGCCATCCACGGCGTCTCGAACGGCGGCCTGCTCGTCGGCGCCGTGGCGAACCAGCGCCCAGACCTCTTCAAGGTCGTCATCCAGCAGGCGGGCGTGATGGACATGCTGCGCTTCCACAAGTTCACCATCGGCTGGAACTGGATCGCCGACTACGGCTCTTCGGACAACGAGGCCGAGTTCAAAGCGCTCTACGCCTACTCGCCGGTTCACAACGTCAAGCCGGGGACGAACTACCCGGCGACTCTCATCACGACGGCCGACCACGACGACCGCGTCGTCCCCGCGCACTCCTTCAAGTACGCGGCGGCCTTGCAGGCGGCGCAGGCCGGCGACAACCCCGTCCTCATCCGCATCGACACCCGCTCCGGCCACGGCGCCAGCTCGACGACGAAGGCCATCGAGCAGAACGCGGACATCTACTCCTTCCTCATGTACAACCTCGGCGTCACGCCGACGTGGGAGGAGAGCAGTAGGCAGTAGGCGGATGGCAGTAGTCAGTAGAAAGGCAAAGGCGGCGCGCCCGGTCTAAAGACTGAGACGCGCCGCCTCTTTTTCTACTGACTACTGTCTACTGACTACTGTCTACTGCTCTGTTATCATTCCCGCGTTCTGCCGCTCGAAAAACTTTCCGGGGAGTCAGCCGTTGTCCGAGAAGCGACCGCTCACGGTGCTGTGCATCGCCACCTTCGAGAAGGGGCAGGAGTTCATGCGCGAGTGCAAGCGGCAGGGCTGCCGCGTCCTCGTCGTCACGATGGAGAAGCTGCGCGACGCCGACTGGCCGCGCGAGTCGGTGGACGAGTTCTTCTACCTGCCGCAGGACTACAAGCTCGAAGACGTGACGAAGGGCGTCAGCTTCATCGCCCGCACCCGCGAGATCGACCGCGTCGTACCCTTAGACGACTTCGACGTGGAGACGGCCGCCAGCCTCAGAGAACACCTGCGCATCCCCGGCATGGGCGACACGACCGCCCGCTACTTCCGCGACAAGCTCGCGATGCGTGTGAAGGCGCGCGACCACGGCGTCCTCGTCCCCGAGTTCGTCCACGCGCTCAACCGCGAGCGCATCCAGGAGTTCACCAACCGCGTCGCGCCGCCCTGGGTCTTGAAGCCGCGCTCGGAGGCTTCGGCCGTCGGCATCAAGAAGGTTGACGCGGCCGAAGAACTCTGGCCGCTCCTCGAAGAGCTGGGCGACCGCCAGTCCTTCTACCTCATCGAGCAGTTCATCCCCGGCGACATCTTCCACGTCGATTCCGTCGTCTGGCAGAACGAGACGCTCTTCACGGCCGTCAGCAAGTACGGCCAGCCGCCGATGGTGGTGGCGCACGGCGGCGGCGTCTTCATGACGCGCACCGTCCCGCGCGGCTCGGCCGAAGCGCAGGCGCTCGAAGCGCTCAACCAGGGGCTCATCCGCACGCTCGGGCTCGTGCGCGGGGTGACGCACACCGAGTTCATACAGGGCGGCGACGGCCGCTTCTACTTCCTCGAAACGGCCGCCCGCGTCGGCGGCGCCAACATCGCCGAGACGGTCGAGGCCGCACGCGGCGTCAACCTCTGGCGCGAGTGGGCGCGCATCGAGGTCGCGGGCGAGCACGGCCGCTACGAGCTGCCCCCCACGCGCGACGACTACGCCGGCATCGTCATCACGCTCGCCCGGCAGGAGTGGCCCGACACTTCCGCCTACGACGACCCCGAGGTCGTCTTCCGCCTCCGCAAGCGCCACCACGTCGGCCTCCTCGTCGCCTCGCACGACCCCGAGCGCGTCGAACATCTGCTGCACACCTACGCGCGACGCCTCCTCGAAGACTACAGCGCCACGCTCCCGCCCGCGGAGAGGGCGACAAGCTGAGGAGCGACGACACCCACTCTTATGCCGAGAGATTTAATCCGCGAGTACCTGAGTTTCCTGCAAGTGGAGAAGGGGCTTTCGAAGAACTCTCTGGAGAGCTACCGGCGCGACCTCGCGCGTCTGCGGGCGGCGGCCGAGGCCGCGGGGCGCGAGCCGCACCTGTTGGGGAAGGCGGAGCTGACGCAGTTCGTCATGTCCCTGAGCCGCGAGGGGCTGGCGCCGAAGTCGGTCGGCCGCGCTTTGAGCGCCGTGCGCGGCTTCTACCGCTTCCTGCTGCTCGACGGGCACGTCAAGGCCGACCCGACCGCCGACATCACACGCCCGCAAGGTGGGCAGAAGCTTCCGCGGTTCCTGTCGCAGGATGAGATTGAGAGGTTGCTTAGGGCGCCCGACACGACTACGACCGAGGGTGTGAGAGACCGAACGCTGTTCGAATTGATGTACGCGACCGGCCTGCGCGTCTCGGAGGTGGTGACGCTTCCGGCGGGCAACGTGGACGTTGACAGCGGTGTCCTCTACTGCTTCGGGAAGGGGAGTAAACAGCGCCGCATTCCCATCGGGCGCTCTGCCATCTCATGGCTGCTGCGCTACGAAGCGGCGCGGCGCGTCCTGCTCGCGGGGCGGGAGGCGCCGCAGCTCTTCGTCGGCTACCTCGGCCGGCCCCTCACGCGCCAGAACGTCTGGGCGCTGCTCAAGCGCGCGGCGGAGAAGGCGGGCATCGACGGCGTCACGCCCCACGTCCTGCGCCACAGCTTCGCCACCCACCTGCTCGAACACGGCGCCGACACGCGCAGCGTCCAGGCCATGCTCGGCCACAGCGACCTCGCCACCACCCAAATCTACACGCACGTCACCAGCGAGCGCATCCGCAGCGTCTACGAGAAGCACCACCCGCGAGCCAAAAGAGAGTAGACAGTAGTCAGTAGACAGTAGAAAAAGAGGCGGCGCGGCTTTCATCGGTTGATGATGAAAGCCGCGCCGCTTCGTATTCCTACTGCCTACTGCCTACTGCTCTCCCTCAAATGCTCTTCAAACTCACGTTCCCCGAGGCGGTGGAGATTTTGAGCGTGCGGCCGCCGCCGCCGAGCTGGCCTTCGGCGCGGGTGCCGGAGCCGTAGCGGTCGTGCTTGACCTCGAGGGGGAAGTTCGTCTCGATGTCGCCCGAGGCGGTGGACATCGAGACGCGCGCGTTGATGCTCGAAGGGAGGCGGACGTTGACGTTGCCGCTGGCCGAGGAGAAGCGCATGTCGCCGTCGCCGTCAACCCGCGTCAGCTCGACCTCCACGTCGCCGCTCGCGGTGTTGGCGTTGACCATCCCCGCGGCGTCGGCGACGCGCACCGTCCCGCTCGCCGAGTTGGCCCTGATCTCGCCGCTCACGCCGCGCACCGTCACGTCGCCGCTCGCCGTCGAGAGGTGGAGACGCCCCGCGAAGCCTTCGGCCTTCACGTTGCCGCTGGCGGTCGAAATCTTGTCGAAGGAGATGTTGGCCGAGCGCGGCACGCGCACCTCGAAGCGGAGGCTCGCGTTACAGTTGCGGCAGTCGTGCGGGTACTCCGCGCGCAGCGCGACGTGCCCCTGCGTGCTCTCGTCCACGACCTCGACCTGGTCGCGGTCGCGCCCCTCCTTGTAGGCGTTGACGACGACCGCGCTGCCGTCGTAGCCCGTCAGGTTGATGTCGCCCGAGACGTTCTGAATCTCGACCGACCCGCCCTCCCCGAGGTTGTAAGTCTTCTGGAAATCCTGCGCCGAGGTCACGACCGCCGCCGCCATGCAGAGCACCAAGGCCCCCACGAAGTTCAAAAAAGTCCTGCGTCCCATCACTCAAACTCCTCTCCTGTGGTGAATGAAAACCCGAAGCGAACCGGCTCTCGTTCGTGTAAACACCGCGGGCGGGAGTTTTGTGGCAGGAAAAAAGTAGGCAGTAGGCAGATGGCAGTAGGCAGTTGAAAAAGCCGCGGCAGCGACGATGAAGGCTTAACTGCCTGCTGCCATCTGCCTACTGCCTACTATGCACTTTCCCCGGCGGCGTGGCCCGAGGCCCAGGCCCATTGGAAGTTGTAGCCGCCGAGGTGGCCGGTCACGTCCACGACCTCGCCGATGAAGTAGAGGCCGGGGACGCCGCGCGCCTCCATCGTTTTGGACGAAAGTTCGTCGGTCGAGACACCGCCGCGCGTGACCTCCGCCTTCTGGAAGCCTTCGGTGCCGGCGGGCAGGATGCGCCAGTCGTGGAGCAGCGCGGCCACGCGCTCGACCTGCGCGTCCGTGTAGGCATGCAGGGGGCGCGGCGGCGCGAACAGCTCGGCCCAGACCTGCGCGAAGCGTTTGGGGAGATGTTGGGCGAGCGCCGTGTGCAGCTCCGCGCCCGCGGCGCGTTTGCGTTCGAGCAGGGCGCGCGTGTCCTCGCCCGGCAGGAGGTCTAAGGAGAGTGCCTGGCCTCGCGACCAGTAAGAGGAGATTTGCAAAACGGCCGGGCCGCTCAGTCCGCGGTGCGTGACGAGGACGTTCTCGGCGAACTCCGCCCCGCCGCAGCTCACGACCGCCGGCACCGAGACGCCGCTCAGGCTCTGGAATTTCGAGAGGTCGCGCGGCGCGAGCGTGAGCGGTACGAGCGCCGGCTCCGGCTGCACGACCTTCAGCCCGAACTGACGCGCGAGACGGTAGCCGAAGTCCGTCGCGCCCAGCTTCGGAATCGACAGCCCGCCGGTCGCGACGACCAGAGACTCCGACTCGAACTCTCCGCGGTTAGTCTTAACCTGAAAGAGTTCACCCTTACCCACGTCCTCGACGCGGCAGCCCGTGAACACTTGAACACGCGCCGCGTCACACTCTTCGAGCAGCATCTCGACAATCTGCCGCGAGCTTTCGTCGCAGAAGAGCTGGCCCAACTTCTTCTCGTGATAACGGATGCCGTGTCGCCCGACGAGCTTGACGAAGTCGGCCGGCGTGTAGCGCGCCAGCGCGGACTTCGCGAAGTGCGGGTTGCGCGAGATGAAGTTGCCCGCGGTCGTGTTCAAGTTCGTGAAGTTGCAACGGCCGCCGCCCGAGATTTCAATCTTCCGCCCCACGCGCTCGTTGTGCTCGAGCAAGGCGACGCGCCGCCCGCGCCCGCCCGCCACGAACGCGCACATCAACCCCGCCGCCCCGCCGCCGATGACAATCACGTCAACTCTCATTGATAAGAGGCGTGAACCGTGAACCGTAAACCGTGACGAGATAAAAACCCGTTCCATCTTGTCACGGTTTACGGTTCACGGTTCACGGCTTTTGTCTTTTTCAAGCAGCGGCTTCAGGTAGCGGTAGACGGTGGCGGCGACGATTTTGGTGCCCTCGGCGTTGGGGTGGACGCGGTCTTCCTGGTTCAGTCGGTCGATGCCGGCGACGCCTTCGAGGAAGAAGGGGATGAGCGGCACGTCGTGCTCTCTGGCGAGCGACTTGAAGGCGTCGCTGATCTCGACCTCGTAGTCGCGGCCCGTCTCCGTCGTCGTCAGCATCCCCGCGAGGAGCACCTGCGCGTTGTGCGCCTTGGCGCGCTCGATAATCGCGGAGAGGTTCTTCTTCGTCCCGGCCACGGGCTGGCCGCGGAGGAAGTCGTTGGCGCCGAGTTCGAGGATGACGAAGCGGACGTTGCCCGCTTCGAGCGACCAGTCGATGCGGCTGACGCCGTCCGCGGAGGTGTCGCCCGAAACCCCGGCGTTGACCACCTCGTACTTGAACCCGTCGGCGTCGAGCATCTTTTGCAAGAGCGCCGGGTAGCTCTCCTGCTGCCGGAGGCCGTAGCCCGCGGTCAGGCTGTCGCCGAAGGCGACGATTTTAGGTACAGTCTCCGCAGGCGTCGGCGACGCGGCGGGAGTTCGAGTAGTTTGCGCCGGCGTTAAAGAACTTTCGCGCGAGCCGCCGCCGCAGGCAGCGAGTGGCAGGGCGGCGAGAATCAAAAGGGCCGCGGGCAGGAATCTATCGAATGCGGGCAGCAATCTTTTCATGATCGAATTATACCAAGTCTCGAAGACCGTCCAGTCCGG
Organism: Acidobacteriota bacterium; assembly: GCA_019242475.1. Lineage (GTDB taxonomy): Bacteria > Acidobacteriota > Blastocatellia > Pyrinomonadales > Pyrinomonadaceae > QHXN01. The sequence continues at coordinate 48,247 of JAFAVK010000041.1, forward strand.
CGCGGAGCGCCTGACCATCCTGCGCGAGCTGGATTTGAAGATACCCGACGGCCAGTTCGTCGCCGTCGTCGGCCCTTCGGGCAGCGGCAAGTCAACGCTGCTCGGCCTCGTCGCCGGCCTGGACGCGCCGACCAAAGGGCGCATCCACATCGACGGCGAAGAGATCACGCGCATGGGCGAGGACGCGCTCGCGCGCCTGCGCGGGCGCAAGCTCGGCTTCGTCTTCCAGTCGTTCCACCTCATCCCTTCGATGACCGCGCTGGAGAACGTGCTCGCGCCTTTGGAGATTGCAGGCCGCCGCGACGCGCGGGAGCGTGCGCGTCGCCTGCTCGAAGACGTGGAGCTGACCGAACGCGCGCACCACTACCCTTCGCAGCTCTCGGGCGGCGAGCAGCAGCGCGTGGCCGTCGCGCGCGCCTTCGCCAACGAGCCCTCCATCCTTCTGGCAGACGAGCCGACGGGGAACCTCGACTCGCGCAACGGCCGGCACGTCTTCGACCTCATGGTCGGGCTCAACCGCAGGCACGGCACGACGCTCGTCCTCGTCACGCACGACGCGGAGCTGGCCGCGCGCGCCGACCGGCGCATCTCCCTGCGCGACGGCCAGGTCGTCGCCGACGAGACCTCGGATGAAAATGTCAGGGAAGCGAGCGAAGAGCTTGAGGAGGCGGCGCGCCCTTGAGCTTCATCTTCAAACTCGCCTGGCGCGAGCTGCGCGCGTCGTGGCGGCGGCTGCTCTTCTTCTTCCTGTGCATCGGCATCGGCGTGGGGAGCATCGTCGCGCTGCGTTCGATGATTCAGAGCTTGAACCGCGCGGTGGCGGGCGAGGCGCGCGCGTTGATGACGGCCGACGTGCAGGCCGAGACGACGCGCGAGTGGTCGCAGGACGCGCTGGCGAAGATCGAGAAGGTCGCGCGCCCGCCGCTCGTCGAGGCGCGCACGGAAACAATCGAAGCCCCGACGATGCTGCGGCCCGCGGACGAAGGAAGCGGCGGCGCTTTGATGGTCGAGCTGAAGGGCGTCGAGCGCGGGTTTCCGCTCTACGGGGATTTCAAGCTTGAGGACGGGCGGCCGTTCGACTTCGCGCTGTTGGAGAACGGCGGGGCGGTCGTCGCGCCGCTGCTGCTCGAAAGGCTCGATCTAAAAGTCGGCGACCGCGTGCGCATCGGCGAGCGCGAGTTCGAGATACGCGGCGTGTCGAAGCAGGAGCCGGGCAGCTCGGGCGGCTTCCGCCTCGGGCCGAGGGTCTTCATCGCGCGCGCAGACCTTGAGGCGGCCGGACTCACGGGCTTCGGCAGCCGCGCGCGTCGGAAGATTCTCTTCAAGACGGCCGACGACCGCCAGCCCGAACTCGTCAAAGCGCTCAAGGCGGAGCTGGGCAACAACGTCGTCAACGTGCGTTCTTACAAAGAGTCCGAGGAGAGCCTCGGCGAGCAGTTCTCGCGCGCGGAGAACTATCTTTCGCTGACGGGGCTCGTCGTCCTCGTGCTCGGCGGCATCGGCGTCTCTTCGGTCACGCGCGTCTTCGTCGAGCAGAAGAAGAAATCAATCGCCGTGCTCAAGTGCGTCGGCGCGACGGGGCGGCGTCTGACGGCCGCCTACCTCGCGCAGGTGCTCGCGCTCGGCGCTTTGGGCAGCCTGCTGGGCGTCGTGCTGGCGAAGGCGGCGCTCGTCTTCGTCCACGCGCGCTTCGCCGAGAGCCTGCCGCCGAACCTCTTGTACGACTTGCAGCCCGGCGCGGTGGCGCAGGGGCTCGGGCTCGGCCTGCTCATCTCTCTACTCTTCTCGGCGCTGCCGCTGCTGCGCATCCGACGCATCAAGCCGAACATGCTCCTGCGCGAGGCGGAGCAGGACGCGCCCGGCCGTCGGCTCGACCTCGGGCGCGCGCTGGTCGCGGGGCTCGTGCTCGCGGGGCTGCTGCTTTTGACTTCGTGGCAGGCGGGCTCTCTGCGCGTGGGCGTCTTCTTCCTCGGGGGGTTGGGCCTGACGGCGCTCGTGCTCTACCTCGCGGCGTGGCTGCTCGTCTTCCTCGTGCGGCGCGCGCGCGGCCTGGGCACGTTCGCCGTGCGGCAGGCCATCAACAGCATGCACCGGCCCGGCAACCAGACGCGCGTCATCGTGCTGGCCGTGGGGCTCGGCGCGTTCCTCGTGCTCTCGGTGCAATCTCTACAGGCGGGCCTGCTCGACGAGTTCGACGTGGCGCGGCGCGGCAACCTGCCGAACATGTACCTCATCGACGTGCAGCGCGACCAGGTCGAAGGCGTGCGCGAGATCGTCGCGCAGACGACGGGCGCGCGCGCCGAGTTGATCCCGACCCTGCGCGCGCGCATCGCGGCCGTCAACGGCAAAGAGGTTGACCTCGACGCCGAGGGCGCGCGCCGCGAGCGGGGGCGTTTGGGCCGCGAGTACGTCGTCACCTACAGGCCGCGGCTCGAATACAACGAGACTTTGGTCGCGGGGAAGTTCTGGGACGAGACGCCGTCGCAGGAGCCGGAGGTGTCGATTGAGGAGGGCTTACGCGGCGCGGGCGGCATCGACCTCGGCGGCACGATCACGTTCGATATACAGGGTCGGAAGATAGAGGCGCGCGTGACGAGCGTGCGCCGCGTGGACTGGCGCAACTCGCGGACGGGCTTCCTCATCCTCTTCCGCCCGGGCGCGCTGGACAGGGCGCCCGCGACCTTCGTCGGCGCGGTTGACGGGCCGACCGAGGAGCCCGCGCGCTCGCGCTTCCAGCGCGCGATTGTGGACAGGTTCCCGAACGTGAGCGTCATCGACGTGGCCGACATCGTGCGGAGCGTGAGCCGGATTCTGTCGAACATCACGCTGGCGGTGAGCTTCATCGGCGGGTTCGTGTTTTTGAGCGGCGCGCTCATCCTCGTCGGCTCCATCGCCATGACGAAGTTCCAGCGCGTCTACGAGGCGGCGGTCTTGAAGACGCTCGGCGCCGAGCGGCGCGTGCTGCTCACGATCATGCTCGCCGAGTACGGCCTGCTCGGCCTCGTCGCTGGCCTCGTCGGCGCGGCGGCGGCGAACGGCCTCTCCTACGCCGTCTCCCGCTACGTCTTCGAGATCGACTGGACGTTCGCGCCCCTCTTGAATCTCACCGGCGTCGCCGCCACCGTCTTCCTCGTCGGCGCCGTCGGCGCGCTGTCGAGCTTAGACGTGTTGACGAGAAAGCCGCTATCCATCCTTCGAGCGCAATGAGGAATAGGAAATAGCACCGGAGGCACAAAGTCAAAACGTCCTATCGCGCTTAGAGTAAATGCCGTTATTGGGTGCGCTGTTGCCATTCAGACAACTTTCTTGATCAAACGTTTCCGCCTTTTATACACAAATCTGTTTTCTATATCTCTGAGGTATCTGACAGTTTTCTCTATCGCGTTAATAATGTCAGTAAGTTCTTTCTGTTGCTGTTCACTTTCAGGCTTCCATTTGTAATGAACAAACGAATTCCTCAACTCCATAAGCTTGAAAATTCTATTAGAGTGGGCAGCACTCAGAGGCTTGACTCCCAGTATCCGTAGAAGCCAAGAAACCTTTGCTCTGTATGAAGTATCTCTTACCATCGAATCAATTTCTTTGTAGGACAACCGCTGAGTCTGAGCTAAAGAGGCAACAATATTATTTAGCTGGTGTTCAACCCACAAGGCGTAAAATAGGCAGGCAAACTGCTCGTTTTTTAGTTTATGGAAGGTACGAGCCTGACGCAGAATATCGCCCGTATAATCAATTACAATCTGAAAACTATATTTCTGTAGGTATTCAATAACTTCATCACGCAACTCCTCTTCTGTCTTTCCTTCAGGATCAATAATTCCGCTGCTTACTAAACTCAAGGCAGAGTAAGCAGCGGCCAGCTTTGCTTTTCGTCCACTAATTTGCTTCATAAGTCATTTACACTAGCGAAGCACCTAACAATTAGTTTGACGCCAATTATACTCCTAGTCGAGTGACTTCAAGTCGGGCTCGACCCAGCCGGCGCGGGCCTCGGGGGAGAAGAGGCGTTCGCGGGTGTAGTGCTTGAGGGGGAGTCCCCGGTCGTGGGTCGCGGCCAGGTCGTTGGCGAGGTGGACGAGGGCGCGCGCCTCGTTGCGCTCGGCTTCGAGGAAGGCGCGCACCATCCGCAGCCAGAAGAGCGTGAGCGTCTCGTGGTAGCCGCCGGTCGGCGTCGTCACGATGCCGTGCGCGGCGTTGTAGCGCTTGATCCGGGCGCGGACGCGCGCGACCGCCTCCGGCCAGTCGAACTGCAAGAGGTGCCAGAGCGCGACGGTCAGGTGGGCGGCGTGCGTCCACTCCTCGCGCGGCAGCGTGCAGTCCTCGAACCGGCGCACCAGCGTGAGTATCTCGTCGGTGGTGCGGAACGTGGCGGCTTCAAGCGTCAGGGTCGTCATCTCTCTAACTCCGAATCAGAACGTACGAATGAATCTACATGAAAGGTTCGTGCGCGCGGCGACAAGGTTTCGACGAAACAGCGCTGCTCTACCGTTGAGCTATGGCAGCAGAATGGAAAGCTGCCACCGGGACTCGAACCCGGAACCCGCGGCTTGAAAGGCATGTAGTTCCGCCAGCATTCGCCGCACGCACGAAAGGGAAGTGGCGACAAGATCGGTGAGAGGTGTGTCCGGACGCTCGCGCGGCCGGCGTAGGATTCGAACCTACTCACAAAGGTTATCAGCCTTCGTTCCTACCATGTACTCACACCAGCATTCGCCACCGTCAAAGAACCGAGAGGGCCGACAAGGGTTGCCGTGAACTCACTTAACAGGTGGTTGTAGTCACGGCGGCATTCGGCCCCGAAGAGCTAAGTCGAAAAGAACAGGCCGGGGCCGACAAGAGAATTCTCGTGACAGTTCCTTTTTCCAAAAAGAATGTAGTCACGAAAGCATTCGGCCCCGAAGAGAGGTAAGCAGTAGGCAGACGGCAGTGGGCAGTAGCTTCGCTTGACGGTAGTTGAAGGATTAAATCGAAGCGTTCGAATTATCGGTCTTCAACTGCCTGCTGCCATCTGCCCACTGACTTTCAAAGAGCGATCTGCTCGATGACGCCGACCCAGTGGTCTGCGCCGAGGCGGCCGGCGGCGAAGTCGGCGACCACTTCGAAGACCTGGTCGCTGAAGCCGCCGACGTTGAGCACGTCGGGCGACCCGGCCGCCTGCACGGTCTGGTACGGCTGCACGTCCACGCAGGCCATCCGCGCCCGCGGGTTGCGCTGCTTGAACCGTGCCCACTCGCGCATCGTCTCCGTGCCGCGGCCCGAACGTGCGTCCACCCACGACTCGTTGTCCGAGACGTAGAGGACGAGGTCGCCCTCGGCCTTGCGCTCGTTCAGGAGGCGGAGCGGCGCCGAGCAGTTCGTGCCGCCGCCGCCGACCGAGGCGAGCTTCTGCGCGTTTGTCAACACGCTGTCGCGCGGGTTCAGGCCGAGTCCCTTGACCACGTCGTGCTCGAACGGCAGAACCTCCGTGCGCGGGTTGCGGCGCAGGACGGCCGCGGCCACGAGCGCCGCCACGTCCACGCAGCGCACCGCCGTGGTCGAGCCCTTGCGGTGGCCCGTCACCGGCGAACGCATCGAGCCCGACACGTCCGGGCAGACGTAGACCTTGCCGCGCACGCCCGGCACGTTCTCAAGTGCGACCTCCAGCGCGTCCTGAAGCGCGTCGCGCACCGCCGCCGGCACGCGCGCGTCCGCCGAGGCGTAGGCGACCATGAGCTGGTACGGGAAGACCCGCGCCTTCTTAACCAACTCCGGGTCTGCCAGGCGCTCGGCGACCAGCTCGGTCAGGCCGGGCTCTTCGAAGACGCCGTGGCGCGCGAACGTGTTGAGGTTCATCCGAGTCATCTGCCAGGGCGCGCGGCGCGCGATGGCCGTCCACTCGGGCTGACCCAAATCGAGCGCCGTGAGCATCTGGAACGGCACGTCGGGCACCGCGCCGCGTTCGCCGGCCTTGAACGCCTCGAACTCCTGGACGAGCGCGGGGAGCTGCCCGGCGTCGAACTCGCGGCCGACGAGGTAGCCGTAGAGCGCCTCGCGCTCGGGGTCGCGCGGCTTCGGATGCACCATCTTGACGATGTCGGCGAACGAAGGCGCCTGGCCGACGCTCGCGCGGAAGACCGCCTCGGCGCCGCGCGCTTCGAGCCACTCGCGCACGAGCCGCTTCGGCGCCGAGCCGAGCGACTTGCGACCCGCGGCGCCCGAGCGGACGATCTGCACGAAGTTGCGCAGCATCTTGCCGTTGTCCACGACGCGCGGGAACACGAGCGCGAGCAGGCGCACGTCCTTCGCCGCGAGCACGGCGAGGAGGAGCGCCGGCACGTCCTTCATGAAGCCGCGCTGGCGCGCGTAGACCGCGGTCTTGGCGACGAACTCCGGCTCGACCAGCTCGCACAGCTCAAGCACCTTGGCGAGCTGCTCCCCGGCGCCCGCGTAGAAGGTCGCGCCGAGGCAGCCGGTCGCCGCGTACTGCGCGAGCGCCTGCTTCGGCGTCAGCGCGTAGGCCGGCGCGCCGTGCTCGTTGCGCGCGTCCGCCGCCGGGACGAGCTTGCCCACGAGCGACTTGAAGAGCGACTTGTTTGCCATCTTAAATGTTCCCCCTTTGACAAAGGTTCAAAGGTTCTGTTGAAAAGGAACCGGACTACCTTGAGGGTTGAACTGCGGAGGAAGGACTCGAACCTCCGTGACCTGTTTCAGAGACAGGCAGCCTGCCACTGGCTGACTCCGCATTGAAGAGTCGGCGCGGGAGGCATCGAACCTCCGGCCTCTCGATTATCGGTCGAGTGCTCTACCAACTGAGCTACGCGCCGTGAAGATGTGATATAGGCCGGGTCGGATTCGAACCGACGATCCCCCGCTTAAAAGGCGGATGCCTTGAGCCGCTTGGCTACCGGCCTGCTTTAGGAAAGCTGTGGCGGAGGGATTCGAACCCCCGGTGGCCGCTTTAACAGAGCGGTGCCTTACCAGCTTGGCTACGCCACATCGAAAAAGGTCGCGGGGGCGGGAATCGAACCCGCCTTTGGTGGACGGCTTATGAGACCGCCGTGCCCCCCAGGGCACCTCCCCGCACAACGGACTGCGGCGGCGGGACTCGAACCCGCACCTCCTTGTTTACTGGACAAGCGCTCTGTTTATCCGTTTGAGCTACGCCGCACGAAGGGAATGAGGAAAGATTTGATGGATTGGGTGAGACTCGAACTCACACCTAACAGTTTGCAAGACTGTCGCTCTGCCAAGTTAAGCTACCAACCCGTGTGGAACGATGAACGATGAACGATGAACGATGAACTGAATACAACATGTCTTTAGTTCATCGTTCATCATTCCTAGTTCATCGTTCCAATCATTGCGGAGGCGGGAATCGAACCCGCGGCCGTCGCCTTATGAGGGCGCTGCTCTGCCACTGAGCTACTCCGCGTCAGTCATAAAGATGAGCCTGGCAGGATTCGAACCCGCGCCGTTCCGTTTAGAAGACGGACGCTCTTGTCCACTGAGCTACAGGCCCGCGTGCGAAGGCGATGGCGGGATTCGAACCCGCACGTTTCCGCTTACGAGACGGATGCTCTGCCGGTTGGAGCTACATCGCCGTGTCTAATTTGGACGGGGCGGGCCGCCGGTAGTCGGCCTGTCGCTCCACGGTCGCGCGCGCCCACGCCCGCGCGCGCGATGAGCCGCGCCCCGATGTGATGGCCGGTGAAGGAATCGAACCTTCGACTTCCTGTTTGTAAGACAGGCGCTCTAGCCTGGCTGAGCTAACCGGCCGTGGTAAGACAGAAGGGGTGAAGGGGAGACGGGGTGACTGGGGGACGTTCGGCAACGTGGAAGTCTTTCTCCCCGTCCCCCTTCGCCCCTTCTCCCCGTCCCGTCATTCATGGAGGCAGTTGGAGTCGAACCAACCTCTTCGGCGTTTCAGGCCGACGCTTGCCCACGTCAGCTATGCCTCCGGAGTCTTCGACCAGACGGGGAGAGGGGAGACGGGGGGATGTCAGGCCAGGTAGTGTCTTTCTCCCCGTCACCCCGCCTCCCCTCTCCCCGTCTGGTTCAGGCCGACTCGCGCCGCTCGGGGAGCGGCACGCCCTCGATGTCGAGGTACTTGCGCCACGCGGGGCGCGACTCCGCGTAGTGGCAGAGCAGCAGGTGTTCGAGGCCGATGCCGAGCGGCCGCTGCGTGGTGAGCAGGGGCATCCGCGCCTCCTCGGGGGTGCGGCTGCCCTTGCGCGTGTTGCACGAGACGCAGGCCGTCGCCAGGTTCTCGGGCGTCGAGCGCCCCTCGCGCGAGCGGGGCGTGATGTGGTCGAGCGTCAGCTCCGCCGCGCCGCGCTTCTGCCCGCAGTACTGGCAGCGGAAGCGGTCGCGGACGAAGATGCGCAGGCGCTTCATGGACGCCGTCTGGCGGCGGCGTCGGACGTTGACGTAGCGGCGCAGGCGCACCACGCTCGGCACGCGGAACTCCGCGCGCGGGGAGCGCAGCACGCGCGCGCCGTCGAACTCCTCGACCGAGACGACGCCGCGGATGACCAGGCACATCGCGCGCGCCACCCCGACCGTGCCTAACGGCTCGTACGAGAAGTTCAAAAGCAGAACACGGCCGTTCAGAGTGCTCATCCCGGCAAGACCTCCTTTCAAAAGTTTTCGGAAAAGGGAAGTGCGGGCGGCGTGAGGGGCCGCGCGGGGTGCGCGGCCCGCCCGCAGTCTGTTAGGAGCCGTCAGTCGAGGAAGGCGACGCGCGGCGCGAACGGGGCCTCACGCTCCGTGTTCATCGACACGCGGTGCCAGCCGTCGAGCACGACGGTCTTGTGGTCGCTGTGACGCACGGTGCCGCGGGCGTAGACGCCCGCGTCGCGCACGAACTGCCGCCAGCCCCAGTGCCTCGCCTTCGGTTCCCGCTCGACGATGTTGGCGTACTGCTCAACCGTCACCCCGGTCGGGAAACGCGGGCAGACCCAGACCAGCACGCCGCCCGTGCGGTAGGCGAACTGGCAGACGTGCGGCTTGCTCCCCGCGCCGCGGCTCAGCGGCTCGTTGCGGAGCAAGAGCCACTCGGGCACGACGATGTCGGGGTCGGGGACGAAGAACCATTCGCCCTGGCGGACGAAAGCCTCGTTGCGGCGGCGGAAGCGGTTCTTCTGCCGCCGGAGGTGGCGCGCGACCCAGCGCTCGTCGAAGGGCTGGAGCGCTTCGAAGGCCGTCGCGACGCCTGAGACGGACGCGCCCGGCACGGCGCAGACGAACCAGTGGCGCTCGTCGTGGCCGCAGAGGTACTTCTCCTTGACGCCCCCGCGGCGGCCGAGCAGGAGCAGGTGGCGCAGCTCGGGCCGCAGGTCAACGACCTCGTACTCGACGCGCTCGCCGCGCTCGATGCGAATGTCGAAGAACTCGCCGCGCTCGTCCGAGCGGATGTCGATGCCGGCGCTGGTTCGACGCCGGCGAGTGTCGTTCACGATCTCTCGGAGCTGTATGCGCGCGCCCATGCGCGCGAACTGTTTGACTAACAATCCGGTCTCCATAACTCATCCTTTGCCTGTGCCCGCTGAGGGGCTCCCGACATCTCGGACGCGGACGTTAGCTCGTCGTGCGGGTCGAACCCTTCCGGTAGAGCAACGGGGCCGCGCCCTCCCCGCGCCGCCCGAGGGCGCGCAGGAAGACTCTCGCGACGTAGAACAGCCTGAGCCGGTACATGGCGCGGCCTCCTTTCTCGTGTGTGGTTGGGTTGAAGGTTTAGACGGACGCGCTCGTCGTCCGCCGTCTGAGAGCGCACGGCCGGACTCGAACCGGCGTATACGATTTTGCAGACCGTCGCCTTGCCTCTTGGCTACGTGCGCTTGTGGAATGCGGGAGGCGGGACTCGAACCCGCAATGCGAGTTTGGAAGACTCGAATGTTGGCCGTTACATCACTCCCGCGTTGAGTCGAAAGGGCGGTGCAGGAATCGAACCCGCATCTGAGCCGTTCGAAGCGGCCCGCTTTTTTATTCCGTTAAGCTAACCGCCCGAAGGAAGGGAAGTGAACGGCGGGATTTGAACCCGCGTCCCCGGCGTGGCGGGCCGGTGCTTTCGTCCAGACTAAGCTACGTCCACGTGTGTTGAAGTTGGTCGGGGTGCAGGGAATCGAACCCTGACCACAAGCTCCCAAGGCTTGGATGCGAGACATTACACCACACCCCGTTTTGCAAACCCGTCCGGATGCGCCGCGCGGGACTCGAACCCGCAGCCCCCCGCTTAAGAGGCGGGTGCTCATGCCTGTTGAGCTTGCAGCGCGTGTTAGAAGGCGGAGCGGACGAGACTCGAACTCGCGTGGGCTGGATCGACAATCCAGTGCCTAGCCTCTCGGCCACCGCTCCCTGAGATTGGCAGGGCGTGCGGGATTCGAACCCGCGCTGACGCGATAGAGAGTCGCGCGCCTTAGACCCGCTTGGCTAACGCCCCGTGTCTGGAAATGGGTTGGCCGGCGGGATTCGAACCCGTCACCTCCGCGGTCACAGCGCGGCGCTCTGCCTGGTTGAGCTACGGCCAAAGTGAAAGTTTGGCAGGGGTGGCGGGGCTCGAACCCGCAAAGCCACTGGGGCGACTGTTTGAAGGACAGCCCGCTTTGCCTTTTGCATACACCCCCGAGTGTCCGGAAGATTTGGCAGGGGCGGCCCGATTCGAACAGGCATCTGTCCCGCTGAAGGGAACGGCAGGGTTGGAGCCTGCTGCATTACCTTTATGCTACGCCCCTGTGTGTCCATGCGCGCGGAGAGACTCGAACTCTCACCGTGCACTTTTTAAGAGTGCCGCCTCTGCCTGCTTGGGCTACGCGCGCGGGATGCGCGCGGCGGGATTCGAACCCGCACCGAGACTCTTTTTGAGAGAGCCACCTCTGCCGTTTGGGTCACGCGCGCTCGTTTGCAGAACCGATACGGGAGGAGGGATTCGAACCCTCATGAACCGCCGTCTGAGGACGGTGCGTCAGCCATTTGCGCCACTCCCGCGTGCGATGCTGGAGGAGGGACTCGAACCCTCAACGGGCAGTTAAGCCCCCGGCGACCTCAGCGCCGTGCGTTTGCCTTTACGCCACCCCAGCGAAACTCTTTAACGACTCCGGGGGAAGGAGTCGAACCCCCATGACCTGCTCCAAAGGCAGGCGTCCTCCCTTTAGACGACCCCGGAATGAAAGCGAACCCGGCACGACTCGAACGTGCGGCCTCAGGCTCCGCAAGCCTGCGCTCTGATCCTTCTGAGCTACGGGTTCAAAATGCAAAAGCGGAGGCGGTGCGACTCGAACGCACAGGGGCTTTGACGCCCGGCGGCTTAGCACGCCGCTGCACTAACCTTTTGTGCGGCGCCTCCGTTTGATTGGCGGAAGGTGCGGGAGTCGAACCCGCAGGGGCTTTCGCCCCGACAGTTTTCGGGACTGCTCGGCGTGCCCGTGCCCAACCTCCCAAGATGCACCAGGGGGGACTCGAACCCCCTTGCTCGCGTGGAGCGACAGCTTTACAGGCTGCTGCCTGACCGATTCGGCGTCTGGTGCAAATGCCGTTAGAAAAACTGATGAAGGCGGCGAGCGGGAAACTCTCCCCGCCTTCATCCCTCAAGGTAATTCGGTTGTCAAACAGCAAAATAAAAGGAGCGGGCCTTCGTGCTTCCCCAGAGGAAGCCGGCCCGCTCCACGCAAGTCTCTACGAACTGTTTCGAGATTTGGGGAGCGGGAGGCCGCCCCCCGCTGAATCAATGCTGTAACTGCCGACGATCTTTGCGCGCCCACCCTTCGGGTCGAAGGGTTAGGCTTTGAATGCTATGACCGACGAGATTAAAGGCCGACTGACTCGGGCAGACGACCCGCGAGACGCCCGCGCCCGGATACGGGGCGGACGTGAGTCCGGCGGCCGTCCTGGCGGTCGCCGTCGCGCGTCTGACTATGTTCGAGTTCGTCGCCATCTGAAGTCTCTCTTCTCCTTCAAGAGGTCGGCCCGCGGCGCGGGCGACGGTGTCAATATACGCAGACCACTTTATACTGTCAAGCACTTTTTTTCGAGAAAGCTTCCGGGGCGGTTTTCGCGGGAAAGTGCGCGGGTTGTGCGGGCGCGCGCGGAGGGGAGATACTGGCTTCGCATGAGCCCGACCATCATCGCCGTCGGCGGCTTCAACTCGAACTCGGGCAAGACGACGCTCGTCTGCGAGCTGCTGCGCGCGCTCCGCGGGTGGGAGGCTTTGAAGATGACCCGCGGCCACTACCGCTCCTGCGGCCGCGACCCGCACGCCTGCTGCGTCGCACACCTCTTGAGCGACGAGCCGGTCGTCCGCTCCGGCCGCGCGGAGACCTACGCGCCGGGCAAGGACACGGGGCGCTACTGGGACGCGGGCGCGACGCAAGTGCACTGGGCGGTCGTCACCGACGCGCAGGTCGAGGCGGGCTTCCGCGCGGCCCTCTCGCGCGTGAAGGCGCCGGGCGTCGTCGTCGAGGGGAACAGCTTCCTGCGCTCCTTCGAGGCGGACTTCACCGTGCTCGTCGCCCGGCCCGACGTTCTGAAGATTAAGAACACGGCGCGGCGCGTGCTGCCCGTAGCGTCCGCGCTCTACCTCTCGGACGCGGGTGAAGGGATCGACTCCGAAAGCCGCGCGCGCTTCGAGCGCTGGTGGCGCGAAGCGGGGTTGGAAGAGGCGGCGCCGTCCCTGCCCGTCTACACGCGCGAGAGTCTGCCCGAGCTGACGGAGCGCGTCGCCCGCGCGCACGCGCGGTAAAGTCTCAAACGGAGGCGGTAATTGTCGGAAGTGGAAGGGAGAATCTTCCATCTCAACGTCTCGGACGGCGGCGTCCCGAAGCTCGCCGTGCGGGAGGCCGTGCTCACCTCGGAGGGTCTGGAAGGAGACCGCCAGCGCGACCTGCGCTACCACGGCGGCCCGGCGCGCGCGCTGTGCCTCTTCGCGCTCGAACGTGTGCTGGAGCTACAGGCCGAGGGGCACCCGATCTTTCCCGGCTCGGTCGGCGAGAACCTGACCGTCGTCGGCCTCGAATGGTCGGGGCTGGCGCCGGGCGCGCGGCTCGCGCTCGGCGCAGAGGCGGTCGTCGAAATCACGAGCTACACCGCGCCCTGCAAGAACATCGCCGGCTCCTTCGCGGGCGGCGAGTTCAAACGCATCTCGCAGAAAGTCCGCCCCGGCGACTCCCGCCTCTACGCGTGCGTGCTGCGCCCCGGCCGCCTTGCCGTCGGCCAGCCGGTCAAGTTGTTAAGCGAGACTTAAACCGCAGAACTGCCAAAAAGAAAAGGCGCCGGGAGCCCCCACTCCCGACGCCTACGGCCACTCGCGTGGCCTGCCCCAAAGTTTCACTCGTTCTCAGAAGGAACGCCCGTTAGGTAAGAAGGATAGTACCCCCCGCCCCCGCCCCTTTGGTTGCAGTTTGATTGCGAGGCAAAGATGTTTCGCGTGCGGCTGAAAAAAATAAGAGGGCCATTCGTTTCTCTGAACGAATAGCCCTCTTTAACAAAGTAATTGACGGGCCGTGAGGGATTCGAACCCCCGACACCTAGTTCCGAAGACTAGTGCTCTATCCAGCTGAGCTAACGGCCCTTTGTCTCGCCCGTGCGCTTACGATAGCACAGGCACATCCGCGTGTTTAATGGGACGGCTGCGCGGGCGTCGCGGCGCCCGTCGGCGCGGGGCTCGTCGTCGTGCGGCCGTGGAACTCGCGGCGGATGTAGCGGACGAGGTTGTCGATGCGCTGCTGGTCGAGCCGCTTCTTGAAGGGGGGCATCTCGTCGCCGCCCTCGGCGATCTGCTTGGCGAGTTCCGAGTCGGGGTCTTTCTTGCCGTGGTCGCGGAGGCTCGGCACTTTCATCGTGTGGCCCGGCTCGTCCTCGAACGGGCCGCCGGTGCCGTCGGCCTTGTGGCACTTGATGCAGAACTGCGAGTAGTCGGCGCCGGCCGCGGCCAACTCGTCGGGCGTCGCGGCTGGGGCGGGCGTCGAAGTGTTCGCGGCCGCCGTGGCGGCGGGGCGCGCGCCCGCGTTGGAGTTCTGCGCGGTCTGCGTGCTGTTGCAGGCGGCGGCGAAGGGGACGGCGGCGAAGAGTGCGAGTGCGATCTTATGAAGTTTCATGCGCTCGAAGAATGCGGTTCGGAGACCGTCGGGGCTGTCCGTCGGGTTGAAAGAGCGGGGCGAGTATAGCGTAAGGCCGCGGGAGTTTGAAGGAGCCCCCGCGCGGGCTCGAAAACAACCGGGCGCGTGCGCGCGCGGCGGTTTGCAATCCTGCGCGGCGCGAAGCACAATACGTCTCGCCCGGCAGGCACTCACTCTCCTCCGACTGCGGCGCACGCGCGCGTAGAGTTGAGACGGCCCTTCAAACCCCTTAACGGACATCATGAGGAAGTTAAGACCATGAGCACGGAACATGAGCAGGCCGGCGCGGGCCGCCATACGCTGCGCCTGGCCGACAAGGCCGAGCGCGGGGCGGAGCAGGCCGAGCAGCCCGAGAAGGCCCCGAAGATCTCCCGCCAATTCGTCACCTTCACCTTCTACAAGGCGCGCCCCGAGTGGCGCATGCTCGACGCGCAGGCGAAGCTCGACGCCAAGCGCGAGTTCGTCGAGGTCTTCGAGTCCTACCGCAGCACGCTACTGATGCACTGCTACTCCATCGTCGGCCTGCGCTCGAACGTGGACTTCATGCTCTGGCGCATCGGCTACGGGCTCGACCCGTTTCAGGAGATGTCCGCGCGCCTGAACGGGACGCAGCTCGGGCGCTACCTCGAAGTCAGTCAGTCGTTCCTCTCGATGACCAAGCGCTCGATGTACATCGACAAGGACAACCCCGAGCACGTCGAAGACCGTTTGCACATCGTGCCCGGGCAGTCGAAGTACCTCTTCGTCTACCCGTTCGTGAAGACGCGCGAGTGGTACGGGCTGCCGGTCGAGCAGCGGCAGGAGATGATGGACGAGCACATCCGCGTCGGCTCGAAGTACCGCTCGGTCAAGCTGCACACGACCTACTCCTTCGGCCTCGACGACCAGGAGTTCGTCGTCGCCTTCGAGACCGACCAGCCCTCGGACTTCCTCGACCTCGTGCAGGAGCTGCGCGAGTCGAAGGCGAGCCGCTACACGCTGCGCGACACGCCCATGTTCACCTGCCGCCAGCTCCAGCTCGCCGAATGCCTGGACGAGCTTGGATGAAGTTTTCTTTAAGGACGATGAAGAAGGGAGGGTTTTCAAACTCTCCCTTTTTTTGTCTTCTTGAGAAGAGAGCAGGGGCGATTAACCACAGAGACACAGAGACACGGCTCGGAGCAATATCTCGACGAGCCGTGTCTCTGTGGTTAACAATTGCACCGCGAAGACTCAATCTGCGATTATCCACGCATGCCGCGCAATGAAGTTGTAAAGCTTCTCCTTGCACTGTTCTTCTTAACTTCACACAGCCCCGCCGCCGCACAGAACAACCCGCAGCCAAACGCCCCGCGCCACTATGAATATCTCTGGTACGAGGCGGAGAACATGGCCGGGCTCTCTTTGGACGCGCGCAACGAGCCGCGCCTGAATCCGGTGTGGCAGAACCTTCCGCGCGAGAGAGCGCCGGGGTGGGGCATCAACGGGCCGGGCGTCTCGGCCGAGTGGTCGCAGGGCGGCGAGAGCGAGTGGAACTCGGTCGCCGCCGCGCGCGACGAGACGCGCGCGACACTGTTTCAAGAAATCGAAATCCCACGCGACGGCGAGTACCGCGTCTGGGCGCGCTACGCCGACTGGGCGCGCAAGAGTGAGAGCTTCACCGTCCGCCTCACGCAGCAGGGGCGCGAGGTCTTCCAGCACGAGTTCGGCGCGCGCGACCTCATCGACCCGTACGACGAGGTGAGCATGTACTGGGGCTGGGCCTTCACCTGGGACGGCTCGCCCGCCTCCGCCTTGAAGAAAGGCCCCGCGCGCCTCTCAATCGAAATCGAGAAAGCGGCCGGCGCGCCCCGGCAGGTCGATTGCGTGCTCGTCACGAACGACCTCGACTACAGGCCCGAAGGCCGGCGCAAGCCGCCCTTCCACGCGCAGAGAGTCCTGAGCGACTGGGCCAAGCAGCGGACGCCTCTGACGCCGCTGCTCGAAAAGGCACCGGCGGTTGAAGCGACGCCCGCGCTCTGGCACAGGCCGGCGCTCGCGGGGCGCGACTTCCTCGTCCCCTGGAACATCTCGGAGACCTTCTGGGACGACTACGCGAAGCCCGCGGCCGAGCGCCCGCTCTACCCCTTCAACGCCGAGCCCGTCGAAGCCTTCGTCGAGAAGTACAAGGGCGCGCGCGACGTGCCCATCTTCAGCTCGCCGCTCGTCGTCCCCGTCTTCCACCTCAACAACCTCCCGAAGCACCTCTTGGAGGGGAGCGCCTTCCTCAACTTCATCCGGCAGACGCGCTCACCCTTCGCCGTCAACATCAACTACGGCGCGGCCGCCTTCCCCGAGACTGCGCAGGGTGAGGCGGCGCTCAAGCTCCTCCGGGGCGAGCTGCGCGGCCAGTTCGTCGGCTGGATTTCGGGCGAGAGCATCGGGCACGTCTACGGCGCGGTGGCGTCGCGCCTCACGCTCACGCCCGACACGTCCCGCCGCGCGATGCTCGAAGCCTACCGCGCGGCCTACACGCGCGCCCTCGAAGAGAAGTGGGCGGGCACGTTCAAGACCCCGGCCGGGGCGATGTGGGACAAGCTCATCCCCGCGCAGTCCACCTCTTCCACGGCCTACGCGCACGCGCTCTTCGACTGGGGCGTGCGCACGCTCGGCATCGAGACGGCGGCGGTGCAGCCTGTGACGGCGATGCGCATCGCCTTCGTCCGCGGCGCCGCGCGCCAGTACGGCGGGAACTTCCTCTATTACCACGCGCCCAACTTCGGCGACACGGCCACGACGTTTACCAAAGAACAGAGCTTCGCCGGCCCCGAACACTTCTTCCACACGCGCTACGGCGCGACGATGGGGCCTTCGCTTTCGTGGTACAGGAAGAGCTATTACCTCTACTATATGTCGGGCGCGTCGGCCGTCTACCTCGAACAGGGCTTCGACCAGTTCTTCCAGCCCGGCCCCGGCGAGCACCCCTTCCAGCTCAACCCGCTCGGGCGCATCACCGAAGAGTTCGTCCGCTTCGCCCAGGAGCACACAGACCGCGGCGAGCCCTACACCCCTCTCGCCCTCCTGCTCGACCCCGCGCACGGCTGGGACATGACCGACTACCCGCAGCTCCCGCTCGGCGTCTCTCCGATTAACCGTTCAGACCGCGCGCTGCGTCAGCTGTTCCTCGCCGCTTATCATCCGGCCGCCGTGGACGAGGGCGAGCCCGCGACGGCCGACCGCCAGGCTTTCACCAACTCCGTCTTCGGAGACATCTTCGACGTGCTCGTCGCGGACGAGAAGAGGGCCGACGCGATTGATGCTTACCGCGCGCTCGTCGTCGGCGGCCGCGTCGAGTGGACGCCCGCGTGGGCCGCGCGCCTGAAAGCTTACGCGGAGAAGGGAGGCACCGTCGTCCTCAACGCCGCGCAGGCCAAAGGTCTTCCCGCAGAGCTGCTCGGTATTCAAGTGACCGGCGCGACGGCTGAAGCCGACGACGCCACGTGCCTCGCGCCCGGCGAGGCGAAGACGGATTTGAGCGGCCAAGTCTACCGCTACGAACGCGTCGAGCCGCGCGGCGCGGAGGTCTTGATGAAGACGCCCGCGGGCGACCCGCTCGTCACCGTCAACCGCGTCGGCCGCGGCCGCGTCGTCTACTGCGCCGTGCCCGATCTGCTCGGCCTGGATGAAAGGCTCGTGCCCGCGGCGGCGCACCTGCTCGCGCACCTGGCCGCGGATGCGACGCCCGTGAAGGTGACCGGTAATGTCGAATACCTCGTCAACCGCAACGCGCGCGGCTGGGTCGTCACGCTCTTCAACAACCGCGGCGTCTACAAGCCGCAGCAGGGGCTCGCGCAGGTCAACCGCGCGGAGTCGGCCGAGGTCACTCTCGAACCGAACGGCGCTCTATTTAAACGCGCCGACGAATGGACGACCGGCGCGGAGTTGAAGGTCAACGGCGCCGCCGTCAACCTCAACGTCCCGCCCGGCGGCGTGCGCGTCGTCGAGCTTCTGCCGTAGATTGCATTAGCTCCGAGACATCTTTTAGGATGGCACGTCCGACGGACGGCGGGTTCGACGTTTCAAGGGGGGAGCGCATGAAGGTCGCGAGGCACTACCTCGTCAGCGGCGAGGTGCAGGGCGTGGGGTTCCGCTTCTTCGCGCAGCGCGTCGCCGCGCGCCACCAGGTCGTCGGCTACGCCCGCAACCTCCCGGACGGCCGCGTCGAAATCCTCGCCGAGGGCACGCCCGAGGGCGTCGAAGGCTTCAAACACGACATCGCCGCCGGCCCCCGACACGCACGCGTCGAACAGGTCGAAGAGGTCTCCGTCGAGCCGACCGGGCACTATCCGACTTTCCGAATCGAAAGGTGAAAATGCAGTAGGCAGTAGGCAGATGGCAGTAGGCAGTTGAAAACGCTTAAGTTCAAAATTTCGAGCTGACTCTTCAACTGCCGTTACGCGGAGCGTACTGCCATCTGCCTACTGCCATCTGCCTACTGACTCATGGATCAACTCAAATCTCTCATCCGCGAGGTGCCGGACTTCCCGAAGCCGGGCATCAACTTTTACGACATCACGACGCTCTTGAAGCACCCCGAGGGCTTCCGCCAGGTCATTGACGCGCTCTCTTCGGAGTTCAAGGGGCAGCAGGTCGATACCGTCATCGGCATCGAGGCGCGCGGCTTCATCTTCGCCCCAGCGATGGCCTACCAGCTCGGCGCCGGCTTCGTCCCTGCGCGCAAGCCGGGCAAGCTCCCCTCGGAGTGCGCCACGGTCTCTTACGATCTGGAATACGGCCAGGACGCGCTCCAGATGCACCGCGACGCCGTCGGCTCGGGCCACCGCGTCGTCATCGCCGACGACCTGCTCGCCACCGGCGGCACGGCCGCGGCCGTCGTCCGCCTCGTCGAAGAACTCGGCGGCACCGTGGTCGGCCTCGCCTTCGTCGTCGAACTCGAATTCCTCCCCGGCCGCGAAAAGCTCAAGGGCCACGACGTGCGCTCGCTCCTCAAGTATCAGTCCTGAACGCAAACTGGACTGCGCCGGAGTGCATCTGTTAATTTCTCCGGCAGTCAGCTCCCGTAGCTCAGTGGATAGAGCACTCGCCTCCTAAGCGAGGGGCCGCAAGTTCAAGTCTTGCCGGGAGCATTCAACTTAACTTGTAACGAGGGAGGGCCGTGGCCCTCCTCTTTTTTGCGAGGCCGAGGCTGTTGACACGCGGGCGTTGCGCGCTTAACAATCTGGCACTAGCCCCCGCTTACACAGAGAGATCGGAGGAAGACTATGAGTACCACCGGACTGATTCTGGTCATCATCCTGGTTCTACTGCTCGTCGGCGCCGCCCCTTCGTGGCCGTACAGCCGCAACTGGGGCTACTACCCGAGCGGGGGACTCGGCCTCGTCCTGCTCATCGTCCTGATCCTGTTACTGCTGGGCCGCATTTAGCGTCCCGCCGTCACAGGCTCACAAAAACAAGCAGTCGCCGCGCAGAAAAATCTTGTCTCGGCACGGGCTTCCGTGTATCATCCCGGCGGTTGGACATTCTTTCGTGGGTGAAACAAACATGCTCTCTTACGCCAACGTCGAATCCGTCATGTGGCCCGACCGCGCGACGCGTTGCGCGCGTCCGCTGTTTATGACGACCGTCTCGGCCGGCTTCCCCAGCCCGGCCGAGGGCTACATCGAGGGGCGGCTCGACCTCAACCGCTACCTCATCAAGCACCCGACGGCGACCTTCTACGTGCGGGTCTCGGGCGACTCGATGACGGGCGCGGGGATTCACCCCGGCACGATCCTCGTCGTTGACCGCGCGGTGGACGCCGAGGACGGCGACATCGTCATCGCGCGCATCAACGACGAGCTGTGCGTCAAGCGCCTCCGCGTCCGCCACGGCCGCATCTGGCTCATGCCCGAGAACGAGCGCTTCCAGCCCATCGAAGTCATCGAGACGATGGACTTCGAGGTCTGGGGCCGCGTCATGCACGCGATCCGCTCATATTGAAAGTGATGAGTGATGAGTGATGAATATCTCGACCCGACGATATTCATCACTCATCACTCATCATTCATCACTTTGCTTTTCTCAGGCGGACTATTTCGTCGAGGATGTGGTGCGCGGCGTCGAGCTTGGACATGAGGGGGAGCGTGGAGGGCTGTTCGCGGTCGCGCGCGAGGAGCGTGATGACGTTCGTCTCGGTGTCGAAGCCGGCGCCGTCCTGCGTGAGGTCGTTGGCGACGACGGCGTCGAGGTTCTTGCGGGTGAGCTTGTCGCGCGCGTTCTCGACGACGCGCTCGGTCTCGGCCGCGAAGCCGACGACGAGCAGGCCGTTATGTCTTGAGCGCGAGACCTCGGCCAGGATGTCGGGCGTCGGTTCGAGCGTGAGCGTGAGCGCCGACCCCGACTTCTTCATCTTCTCTTCGGCGCGCGCGGCCGGGCGGTAGTCGGCGACGGCCGCCGCGGCGATGAAGACGGTCGAGCCCTCGACTTCGCGCATGACCGCGCCGCGCATCTCCTCGGCCGAGAGTGCCCGCACGACGCGCGCGCCCGCGGGCGGCCGGGCCGTCGTCGCGCCGGCGACGATTGTCACCTCGGCCCCGCGCGCCAGCGCCGCCTCGGCCACGGCGAAGCCCATCCTGCCGGACGAATGGTTCGAGATGAAGCGCACGGGGTCTAGCTCCTCGCGCGTCGCGCCCGCGGTGACGAGCACGCGCTCGCCGGCGAGGTCGTCCCTGCGCCCGGCCGTCTCCCGCAAAATCTCAAGCGCCGCCGTCACGATCTGTTGAGGCTCCGAAAGCCTGCCCGGGCCGATTGTGCCACAGGCCATCTCGCCTGCGTCGGGCTCGACGAGGCGCACGCCGTCGGCGCGCAGGCGCGCGAGGTTGCGCTGCGTCGCCGGGTGCAGGAGCATCGTCGTGTTCATCGCGGGCGCGACCAGGACGGGCGCGTTCGAGGCGAGGTAGGTCGAAGTCAGAAAGTCGTCGGCGACGCCGTTCGCGAACTTGGCGATGACGTTGGCCGTGGCCGGCGCGACGACGAACAGTTCGACCGACTGCGAGAAGGTTATGTGCGCGATGGGGTCTGGGTTGTCGGGGGCGTAATCGTCCACGACGACGTGCGCGCCGGAGAGCGCACGGAAGGTGAGCGGCGTGACGAACTCGCACGCGCGCTTCGTCATCCCGACGCGCACCTCGCAGCCCGCGCGCTGGAGGCCGCGCAAGACCTCCACGGCCTTGTACGCCGCGATGCCGCCGGAGACGCCCAGCGCCACGCGCCTGCCCGCGAACAACGCCCCGCCTGTCGTCCTCGAATCGTTTGAATCGTCGGAAGGCATAAAGAGACTTTACCGCGTGGCCCGAATGTAGCACTGCCCGTCCGGCGCGCGCAACGCGGATTTGTGATAAGATTTCGGCCGTCCCGACCCCCCTTTGAACACGGAACAGACTGCGGACTCCGCTCGGGGTCTTGGGTGAGAGAGCGATGAGAAGAATGACGCGCACGCTCGGGCTGCTCGCACTTTGCCTGTTGACTCTTTCCGCCGGCGCGTTCGCCCAGAAGCGGCGGGCGGCGCGCGCCGCCGGTGACGGGTTCGGGCCGAACGTGCGCGCCTACCTCAGCTACCTGCACGACGAGCAGGAGGTCGTGGACGACCGCGTGAGCCGGCGCGAGATCGACCGCCACTACTACCTGCACAACTCGGCCCGCATCCAGGCGCTGCGCCAGATGGCCGTCCGCATCGCGCGCACGAGCGGCAACGACTACCTGCCCGAACTGGAGGCCGTCTCGCAGGAGGAGTTCGGGCAGTTCTTCGAGACGCCGCCGCAGCCCGCGGAGCTTCAGCAGGACGCCGTGCTCGAATACAAATTCCGCTACCTCGGCACCATCCCGACGAAGAGCGAGAAGTTCTACGTCTTCGCGCGCCTCGACCCCTACGAGCAGGCCGAGCTGAGGAAGAAGGCCGAGGCGAAGGAGCCGGCCGCCGCCGACGCTAATAACGCCCCCATGCCGCACGCGGTCAACGCCGCCGCGCAGCCCGCGGGCGGCGCCGACACGGCCGTCCGCCCGCGCCGGGCCGGCGCGCCCTTAAACCAGACCCCGCCCAACCCTTGAAGATGCGCCAGAACTCTTTCTTCGACGTGGAGGCAAAGCCGGGCGGGCACGACGCCGCGCGCCTCGTCCTCTACGCCCTCGGGGAGTTTCAGGAGCGCGGGCTCGTCCTGGCCGGGCGCGACCTGCCCCTCGACCGCCTCCGCGGCGCCTTCCGCCGCGCGGCCGCCGCCTTCGGCGCGCCGGAGCCCGACGACGAGGCGGCGGCCACGACTCTCGACGCGCTCGGCGCCAAGGTCAGGCGAGTCCCTTCCTTCGTCGCCAAACACCCCTTCCGCGTCGTCGTCCCCGAGCCCCTGGCCGAAAAGTCACGCCGCTTCTTCCTCGAAACGAAAAAGAGAGACTAAAGCCTCCGCCGCGGGACGAATGATGTTTACGCGGGTGCGAGCCCTCTGTTAACATTCGCACTCGATTTCCAGGTCACAGACTACCGGCCGAAGAGACTAGAGCGGGGCGGGGTGTGAGTCACAAAAGAGCCGGCGGCGAGAGCCGGCGGAAATTTCTGGGGGGCGTGGGCGCCGCGGCGCTCGCCGCCTCCGCGTCCCCGAAGGGGCTCGGCGCGCAGAAGATGGGTGAGCTGCACCCCTTCGGTTTCGTCATCCACGGCGGCGCCGGCACCATCGAGCGCAGCCGCATGACGCCCGAGCGCGAGCGCGCCTACCGAGAGAAATTGACCGAGGCGCTGCTGGCCGGCTACGAGGTCTTGAAGAAGAGCGGCGGGTGTCTCGACGCCGTCGTCGCGGCGATTGTGCTCATGGAGGACTCGCCGCTCTTCAACGCGGGCAAGGGCGCGGTCTTCACCAACGCCGGGACGAACGAGCTTGACACCTCCATCATGGACGGCCGGACGCTCAAGGCCGGCGCGGCGGCGAGTTTGAAGCACGTGAAGAACCCGATTCTGCTCGCGCGCCTCGTCATGGAGCAGTCGCCGCACGTCATGATGGTGGGCGAAGGCGCCGAGGCTTTCGCCGCTCAGCACGGCGTGGAACTCGTTGACCCGAAATACTTCTACACCGAGGAGCGCTGGCAGCAGCTCCAGAAGGTGAAGGAGGCCGAGAAGAGCCCGCCGCCGAAGCAGTCGAAGCTCGAAAAGGAGTTGCGGGCCTTCGACGAGCACAAGTTCGGGACGGTCGGGGCGGTCGCGCTCGACCGCGCGGGGAACCTCGGGGCCGGGACTTCGACCGGCGGGATGACGAACAAGAGGTTCGGCCGCGTCGGCGACTCGCCCATCATCGGCGCCGGAACTTACGCCGACAACGAGACTTGCGGCGTCTCCTGCACCGGCGACGGCGAGTATTTCATCCGCGTCTCGGTCGCGCACGAGGTCTCTTCGAGGATGCGCTACGCGGGTGAGTCGGTCGAGCGCGCGGCGGCCGGCGCCCTGGAAAAGGTCGGGAAACTGGGTGGCACGGGCGGCCTGATCGCCCTCGACCGGCGCGGAAATTTCACGACGCCTTTCAACACTTCCGGCATGTACCGCGGCGTGGTCGGCCCCGAAGGGCGGCCGCGTGTGTTAATCTACAAAGACTAGCCGCGGCGGCGCGCGCAGGAGGGGGCGGGAGCGAGGCCGGCTGTGGGCCGAAAATAAGGGTTGACAAAAGCCGCCTTCATACCGCAAATTGTTGAAAAATCGTTGAATTCACGGAAATGTTTATTGACATGCGCGCCCGTTTCGTGTAAAAAAAGCGGGTCTTTTGAGGCCGACAGTGGCTCTCAACCTGCTTTTATGAGACACCGCGCGGGCTATTCCCGAGACGGATTGGCGAGAAAAACATTAAAACAAATCGTCTCAGGCGAGTCTTTTGTAGCCTCAGAGCCGAAAGACACGCAGCGCGCTCTCTAAAAAATTGACAGTTTCACCTACGGGAGGAGAAGTAATGACTAGCAGAACCTGGAGCCGTACGCCCATCTCGCTCGCCCTGGCGCTCGCCATCGTGTGCACATACTCGATGGTCGGTTTCGCCGCGCCGCAGCAGGGGCAGACCGGCCCGACGGGCGACCTTTCGGTCGTCGGTGAAGTTTCCGTCAACGGCACGAACGCCATCTCGGGCGCGACCGTTTTCTCGGACAGCACGATCACGACCGCGCAGAACTCCAGCGCCGTCGTCAGCCTCGGCAAGCTCGGCCGCGTCGAGCTGCTGCCGAACTCAAGCCTCAAGCTGAGCTTCAACGAGACCGGCGTCTCCGGCATGCTCGACTCGGGCCGCGTGCGCGTCTCGTCCTCGTCGGGCGTCTCGGCCACGGTCACCACCAAGGACGGCGCGGCCGTCGCCGACAACAGCCAGTCGGACACCTTCACGGTTGATGTCGAGTGCGGCAACACGGTCGTCTCCACCCAGTCGGGTAAGGTCGAGCTGCGCGCGGGCAACACCGTGAAGCAGATCGCCGCCGGCGGTCAGGACACGGCCGGCACGGCCACCCCCGGCACCCGCTGCACCCGCTTCCAGCAGCCCGAGATGCACGGCCTGTCGAGCGGCGCCCTGGCGGCGCTCCTGCTCGCGGCGGGCGGCGCGGTCGCGGCGGCCATCATCGCGGCCACCCACAACAGCGACTTCAACTTCGGCGGCACCCCGGTCGTCATCAGCCCCTCGCGCTAAACTTCTCCCAAGTTTCGCGGCTCAGGGCTCCAGTCGTGTCGGACTAACGCTCGAACCCGGTTCGACCCCACACCTTTGCGGGTCACGCGCATGCAGCGCCGCGTGACCCGCAACCTTTTGTCTGAGATAATCGCCCGCTGGGTCGTGATCCCACCACCGGAAAGGTCTTTTAAAGCAAGATGCACATCGCAGTAATCGGGACGGGTTACGTCGGGCTCGTGACGGGAACCTGTTTCGCGGAGTTCGGCACGTCCGTGACCTGCGTGGACGTGGACGCCGACAAGATCGAAAGGCTCAAGCGGGGCGAGATGCCCATCTACGAGCCGGGGCTCGACCAGCTCGTCGCCAAGAACACGCAGGCCGGCCGCCTCCACTTCACCACCGACATTAAGGCCGCCGTCGAGCAATCGCTCGTCATCTTCCTCGCCGTCGGCACGCCCCCGCGCGAGGACGGCTCGGCCGACCTCTCCTACATCGAGGGGGCGGCGCGCGACGTGGCCCGCCACATGAACGGCTACAAGGTCTTCGTGACGAAATCGACGGTGCCCGTCGGCACGGGCGAGCGGCTGCGCCGTCTCGTCCGCGAGCACCAGACGCAGTTCGACTTCGGCATCGTCTCGAACCCGGAGTTCCTGCGCGAGGGCGCGGCGATTGACGACTTCATGCGGCCGAACCGGGTGGTGATCGGGAGCCGCGACGAGGCGGCCATCGCCATCATGCGCGACCTCTACCGCCCGCTCTACCTGATCGAGACGCCGGTCGTCATCACTTCGCTCGAAGCGGCCGAGCTGACCAAGTACGCGGCGAACGCCTTCCTCGCGACGAAGATCTCCTTCATCAACGAGATCGCGAACCTCTGCGACCGCATCGGCTGCGACGTGCACGACGTGGCGCGCGGCATCGGGATGGACAACCGCATCGGCCGCTACTTCCTGCACCCGGGGCCGGGCTACGGCGGGAGCTGCTTCCCGAAGGACACGACGGCGCTGCTGTCGGTGGCGAAGGAGTACGGCGGGGAGGCGCGGATCGTGGAGGCCGTGGTCGAAGTCAACCGCCTCCAGCGCGAGCGGATGGTCGAAAAGATCGAGCGGCTCGTCGGGGAGGTGAAGGGGAAGACCATCGCCGTGCTCGGGCTCTCGTTCAAGCCCGAGACCGACGACATGCGCGAGGCGCCTTCGGTTGACATCGTCAAGGCGCTCCTGGAGAGGGGGGCGCGGGTGAAGGCGTACGACCCCGTCGCGGCCGAGCAGGCGCGCAGGGTGCTGCCCGAAGTCGAGTACGCCGAGGACGAATTCGGGGCGGTCGAGGGGGCGGACGCGCTGGTGTTTATGACCGAGTGGAACCAGTTCCGCGCGCTCGACATGCAGCGGGTCAAGGAGCTGATGCGCGCGCCGAAGGTCGCCGACCTGCGCAACATCTACGAGCCGGAGCGCATGCGCAAGCTCGGCTTCGACTACACGGGCGTCGGGCGATAAGAAGCTGTTGGCTATTAGCTGATAGCTTTTAGCTAAAACAGAAAAACGGCTTTCCTGACAAATGACTTAGAGCTAGCGGCCACAAGCTAATAGCTAACAGCTTTCCTATGTCTCTCGCGGGAACTTATCTCGTTACGGGCGGGGCCGGGTTCATTGGCTCTCACATCGCGGCGGCCCTGACGGCAGCGGGCGCGCGCGTGCGCGTGCTGGACGACCTCTCGACGGGGTACGAGGAGAACGTCGAGGCCATCGGCGGCGACGTGGAGTTCATCCGCGCCGGGCTGACGGACGCGGACGCTTTGGAACGCGCGCTGCGGGGGGTCGAGGTCGTCTTCCACGAGGCCGCGATTCCGTCCGTGCCGCGCTCGGTCAACGACCCGGAGACGACGCACCGCGCGTGCGTGGACGGAACCTTCTCGCTGCTCGTCGCGGCGCGGCGGGCTGGCGTGCGGCGCGTGGTCTACGCCGCCTCCAGCTCCGCGTACGGCGACCAGACCGGCGGCGGCGAGCAGGAGGCGGTGGCGAAGGTCGAGGTGATGCGGCCGGAGCCGCTGAGCCCTTACGCGGCCGCGAAGCTCGTCGGCGAGTACTACTGCCAGGTCTGGTCGCGCGTCTACCAGTTCGAGACGGTCTGCCTGCGCTACTTCAACGTCTTCGGCCCGCGGCAAGACCCCAGCTCTGAATACTCGGGCGTCATCTCGCGCTTCATCTCGGCGCTCGCGTCGGGCCGGCGCCCGGTCATCTACGGCGACGGCGAGCAGTCGCGCGACTTCACCTACGTCTCGAACGTCGTGGACGGGAACCTCCGCGCCGCCGAGAGCGCGCCGGCCGTCGGCCGCGTCATCAACGTCGCGACGGGGCGGCGGACGACCCTCAACGAACTGCTCGACGCCCTGAAGAAGATCACCGGCCGGACTGACGTCGAAGTGGAGTATTTCGAGCCGCGCGTCGGCGACGTGCGGCACAGCCTCGCGGACATCACGCGCGCCCGCGAGCTGCTCGGCTACGAGCCGCAGGTCGGCTTGGAAGAGGGCCTGCGCCACACCCTCGAATGGTGGAAGCAGAGCCGTTACGCTAACGCTTAAGGCAAAGGCAAAAGGCAAACTTCAAAAGGCAAAAGTGAAGACGGCGACCTTCGTGGAACCCGTCTTTCACTTTTGCCTTTTGCCTTTTGAAGGTTGCCTTTTGCCTTACCCCTCGACCAGCTTTCTTAAGCTCTCCGTGTAGGGCGGGCGGGCGACGCCGCGGTCGGTGATGATGGCGGCGACGAGTTCGCCGGGGGTCACGTCGAAGGCGGGGTTGGCGACCGAGACGCCTTCGGGGGCGAGGCGCTGTTCGCGGATGTGCGTGACCTCGCGCGCGTCGCGTTCCTCGATGGGTATCAGGTCGCCGGTGGCGAGCGAGAGGTCTACGGTCGAGACGGGGGCGGCGACGTAGAAGGGGATGTTGTGCTGCTTGGCGAGCACGGCGACCATGTAGGTGCCGATCTTGTTGGCCGTGTCGCCGTTGGCGGCGATGCGGTCGGCGCCGACGACGACGCAGTCGATCTTGCCCTGCTTCATCACGTGGCCGGCCATGTTGTCGGTGATGACGGTGACCGGTATCTCGTCCTTCTGAAGCTCCCACGCCGTCAGGCGGGCGCCTTGCAGGAAGGGGCGCGTCTCGTCGGCGATGACGGCGACGCGCTTGCCCGCGTCGCGCGCGCCGCGCACCACGCCGAGGGCCGTGCCGTAGTCGCCGGCCGTGGCGAGCGCGCCCGCGTTGCAGTGCGTGAGGACGGTCGAGTTGTCGGGAATCAGCTCGCCGCCGAAGCGGCCGAGCGCGCGGCTCGACTCGATGTCCTCGCGGAAGATGAGCTGCGCCTCTTCGATCAAGTCTTTCTTAATCTGCTCGGCGTCGGCGCCCGCGGCCCTGGAGCGGCGGAAGCGCTCGCGCATGCGCTCGATGGCCCAGAAGAGGTTGACGGCCGTCGGGCGCGTCTTCGACATGATGTCGCAGAAGTAGTCGAAGTCCTGCTCCAGGTCTTCGACCGAGGTGCCGACGGCCTGCATCGTGCCGAGCGCGAGCCCCATCGCGGCCGAGACGCCGATGGCGGGCGCGCCGCGCACGACCATCGCCTTGATGGCCTCGGCCACCTCCTCGCAGGAGCGGAAGGTGAGGTATTTCTCCTCGGTCGGCAGCAGGCGCTGGTCGATCATGCGGACGCCCTCGTCCGACCACTCGACGGTCTTGATCATTGGCTGAAAGAGTCTCCTCGAAAGTTTTGCAAAAGAAGGGTTATCTTAAGGGAGCGGGGCGGGGCGGGCAACCTCGGATGAGGTTATAGAGGAGAGGGAATTCGCCGCGGAGACACAGAGACACAGCTTGAAGTTGTCATCAACAAGCTGTGTCTCTGTGGTTGGAGCTTAGTCTACGCCGACGTCGGCCTTTGTCAAAAAGCCGCCGATGAGGAAGACGACGCCGAGCAGGATGTGGACGAGGTGATCCATCGTGCCGAAGTGCAGCCCGAGGGACGCGAGCGCCTCGAACATGCGGTCGGGGCCGCTGCCGAGCAGGAAGCCGGCCACCCCGAGCAGCCCGTAGACGGCGCCGAAGACGATGCAGAACAGCCGCGCCGCCGAGAGGGTCGCGGCGAACCCGAAGTAGAGCGCTATCGCACCCGTGATGATGTGGACGAGGTTGTGGGAAGTGGTCAAGTGCGTCCCGATGAAGTTGGGTGTCATCGGGTCGGCAGGCTTGCCCACGATGAAGCCGACGAGCCCAACCAGAACTAGCACGATGCCTAACAGTTTCGCAATGGTTTTAGCCATGACTCAGTTGTTCCTCCTCGGGAAGAAAAGGTGGAGAGGGCGCCGGCCCCCTTCTGCCGTACGCAGTCGCGGGCAAGTGCCGCGGCTTGAACGTGGGAACGAGCGGACGCATTCTACAATAGTACGTGGCTCGGGAGTGTACGGATTTTTACGGAGCCGGGCGGCCGCAAGGGCGCCTGTTGAGGGGGACGTTTGGCCTTTGTTATACTCGCCGCGCCGCCGAAGCATGACGCATTCAGTGAGTCGCGCGCGCGTGACTGGATTTAGAGGGGGGACGTTTGTTGCAGGGCGCGGAGCCGAAGCTTGTCAGCCCGTTGGAGGCTTGGGCGCTGTTCGAGTCGGGGCGCGAGCCCGTCTTCCTCGACACGCGCAACCCCAAACACTGGGGGCAGAGCGGAGAGCAAATCCCCGGCTCCCTGCGCATCTGGCGGCTGGAACTCGAAGAGAGGATCGACGAAGTCCCCCGCGGCCGCCCCGTCGTCATCTACTGCGCCTGACACTACGAGCATTCGAGCACCCGTGCGGCGCTCATCCTCGAAGAGTACGACTACACGGACATCCACATCCTCGTCGGCGGCTTCAACGCCTGGCGGGATAAGGGACTGCCACTTGAACCGAAGAAGCCAGAAGTCAGGAGTCAGAAGACGGAAGAAGAACTGTCTTCACCTTCTGACTCCTGACTTCTGACTCCTGACTTCTTATGAAAAATGGTTGGGAGGCCGTCATCGGCCTTGAGATACACGCGCAGTTGAGCACGGAGTCGAAGATTTTCTGCGGCTGCTCGACGCGCTTCGGGGACGAGCCGAACTCGAACACGTGCCCGGTCTGCCTGGGGCTGCCCGGTTCGCTGCCCGTTCTGAACCGGCGGGCGGTCGAGTTGGGCGCGCGGGCCGCGCTCTCTCTGGGGCTGCACGTCAACGAGGTCTCGATCTTCGCGCGCAAGAACTATTTCTACCCGGACTTGCCGAAGGGCTACCAGATTTCGCAGTACGACCGGCCCTTCTCGGAGAAGGGTCTGCTCGAAATCATGACCGCCGAGCGCGACGAGGGCGGGCACGCGCGCGAGTGGCGGCCGATGCAGATACGCATCACGCGCCTGCACCTCGAAGAGGACGCGGGCAAGAACGTCCACGAGGGCCTGCCCGAGACCGAGCGCTACTCCTACATCGACCTCAACCGCGCCGGGACGCCGCTCGCCGAGATCGTCACCGAGCCCGACTTCCGCACCTCCTGGGAGGCGTACGACTACGTCAACCACGTCCGCCGCGCGTTGCAGTGGGTGGGCGCGTCGGACGCCGACATGGAGAAGGGGAACCTGCGCTGCGAGGCGAACGTCTCCGTCCGAAGGATCGGGGAGGAGAAGTTCGGGACGAAGGTCGAGCTGAAGAACCTCAACTCGGTGCGCTTCATGCAGCGCGCCATCGAGTTCGAGATTGAAAGACAGATCGCGCTCATCGAGTCGGGCGGCAAGGTCACGCAGGAGACGCGCCTCTGGGACGAGCGCGCCGGGCAGACGCGCGTGATGCGCTCGAAGGAGGAGGCGCACGACTACCGCTACTTCCCCGAGCCCGACTTGCAGCCGCTCACCGTCGCGGCCGAGTGGGTCGAGCAGATTCGTTCTTCCATGCCGGAGCTGCCCGACGCGCGGCGCGGGCGCTTCACGGAGCAGTACGAACTCTCCTTCAGCGACGCCTCGCTCTTCGTCCGCGACGCGGCGCTGGCCGACTTCTACGAGCGCGCGGCCGCCGCCTCGAACCCGCGCGGCGCGGCCAACTGGCTCAAGGGCGAGCTGCTGCGCGAGCTGGACGCGGCGGGGAGGCAGGCGGACGAATCGCCCGTCTCGCCCGAGGAGCTGGGCGCGCTCGTCCGCGCCGTCGAGGAGGGGCGCATCAGCGGCAAGCAGGGCAAGGACGTGCTGGTCGAGATGTTCAAAACGGGGAAGGGGGCGAGCCGGACAATCGAAGACCTCGGGCTCGCGCAGGTCTCCGACGCGGGCGAGATCGAGAAGATCGTCTCGGGCGTGCTCGCCGCCAACCCGCAGCAGCTCGAAGCCTACCGCGGCGGTAAAGAAGCCCTGTTCGGCTTCTTCGTCGGCCAGGTGATGAAGGCTTCGAAGGGCAAGGCCAACCCGAAGGTCGTCAACGAGCTTTTGCAAAAGAAGCTGAAGGCGGAATAGTTTTTAAGATGGACTACAAGGGGAAGACCGCAATCGTCACGGGCGGGACGAAGGGCATCGGGCGCGCCATCGCGGAGGCCCTGGCCGCAGAGGGCTTGAACGTCTGCGTCGGCGCGCGCAACCTCGACGAGGTGAAGCAGACCGTCCGCGAGCTTGAAGGCACGGGCGCTTCCGCGACGGGCGCGGCGTGCGACGTGCGCGTCTACGAGGAGGTCGAGGCGCTCGTCGCGCACGCCGTAGAGGAGTTCGGCGGGGTGGACGTGCTCGTCAACAACGCCGGCATCGGACTCTTCAAAACGGTCGAGGAGACTTCGCCCGCGGAGTTCCGGGCGGTGCTTGAGACGAACCTCTTCGGCGTCTTCTACGGCTGCCGAGCCGCCATCCCCGAGATGAAGAAGCGGGGCGGCGGCTACATCGTCAACGTCTCCTCGCTCGCGGGCGCGAACCCACACCCGCGGATGGCCGCCTACAACGCCTCGAAGTTCGCCCTCAACGGCTTCAGCGAGGCGCTCATGCAGGAGGTCAGGCACGACCGCATCAAAGTCAGCTACGTCATGCCCGGCTCGGTCAACACAGAGTTCGGCGGCGGCACCGTGAGCGAAGAGAATGCCTGGCAGCTCCAGCCCGAAGACGTCGCGCGCGTCGTCGTTGACCTGCTGCGCCACGACGAGCGCAGCCTGCCGAGCCGCGTCGAGATCAGGCCGAGCAGGCCCCCGAAGAAGTAGAAGAGAGAGACTCTCCTTTTCCTCCCCCGGCCCGACCCCTTCTGAAAGGCGACTTACATGAGAGCGACAGCCGCGGCCTTCATCGCGCTACTCTTCCTCAACAGCTTCGCCGGGGCGCAGACGCAGGCGCCCGCCGGCTCGGAAGAGTTGCAGGAGGCCGCGCGGCTCGACGCGGAGGTCGTCAACCTCTTCGGCCGCGGGAAGTACGACGAGGCCGCGCCGCTCGCCGAGCGCGTGCTGGAGATCAGGCTGAAGGCTTTCGGCCCGGCCCACCCCGGCGTCGCGGACGCGCAGTACAACCTCGGCATGGTCAGAATCGGGCAGGGCAAATTCGCCGAGGCCGAGGCCGTCCTCCGCCAGGCGCTCGCGGTCTACGAGCAGGCGCCCCCGGCCGCAGACCCCGCCCGCGCGAAAGTCCTCGCCGGGCTCGCGCTCGCCCGCGTGCGGCAGGGGCACGAGGACGAGGCTTTGAAGCTGTCGGCCGCGGCGCTCGCCGCCGCCGAGCAGGCTTTCGGCGTCGAGGGCAAAGAGGTGGCCGACTACAGCCGCCAGCTCGCCGACCTCTACCGCCTGAAGGGCGACTACGGCAAGGCGGAGGCGGCCTACCTGCGTGCGATAAAGATTTGGACGGTGTCGGCGGGGCGCGACGACGCGCGCGTCGAGACGGCCGTCGAGCGCCTGATGTGCATGGCGGCCGACAACAGGAGAAGGGTCGGCCCCAAGGTGAGCGACCTGCTGGACGAGATCGACCCCGTCAAGGGCATCGTGCTCAACGGCAAGGCCATCTCGAAGCCCGCGCCGAGCTACCCCGCCGAGGCGAAGTCGGGTGGCATCCAGGGCGGGGTGGTGGTGAAGGTCTGGGTGGACGAGACGGGCGCCGTCACACGCCTCAACGCGGTCTGCGGCCATCCCGTCCTTGCCAAGGCCAGCGTGGAGGCCGCGCGGCGCGCGCGCTTCTCCGTGACCACGCTGGACGGCAAGCCCGCGAAGGTGACGGGCTACATCACCTACAACTTCGTCTTACGGTAGCGGGCGGATGAGGGCCGTACTCCAAAGGGTGACGCGCGCGTCGGTGCGGGTCGGGGGCGAGACCGTCGGCGAGATCGGGCCGGGGCTCCTGGTGCTGCTCGGCGTCGCGCGCGACGACGAGCAGTCGGACGCCGTCTACCTCGTCGAGAAGGTTCTGAACCTGCGCGTCTTCGAGGACGCGGAGGGGCGCATGAACCTCTCGCTGGCGGAGGCGGGCGGCGCGCTGCTCGCCGTCTCGCAGTTCACGCTCTACGGCGACGCGCGCAAGGGGCGCCGGCCGTCCTGGTTCGACGCCGCCCCGCCCGAGCTGGCGCGGCCGCTCTACGAGTTCTTCGTCGCCGAGGCCCGCGCCCGCGGCGCGCGCGTCGAGACCGGCAGCTTTCAGGCGATGATGGAGGTCGAGCTGGTCAACGACGGCCCCGTGACGATACTGCTGGACAGCCGGAAACTTTTCTAATTTCAATTTTCAATTTTCAAATCTCAAATTAATAATGCCCAAGCCGAAGACGCTCATCATCCTGATGGCCCTGTTACTGATCACCGGCCTGTCGTTCATCACGTACGAGTTCGACCGCGGGACGCTGGAGGAGAAGGTCTACGACGAGGCGGAGGCGCCGGCCGGGGCGCCCTTGAAGCGGGGCGTGAAGCCGGAGGCGGACGCCGAGGCGGCCGTGCTCGAAGTCGAATCGGCCGGCGTCTCGTACGGCCGCATCGTCATCGAGCTGTACCCGAACATCGCGCCGAAGATGGTCGAGCGCTTCAAGCGGCTCGTCCGGGAGGGCTTCTACGACGGCACGGCCTTCCACCGCGTCAACCCGCGCGCGGGCGTCGTCCAGGGCGGCGACCCGAACTCGAAGGACGAAGACCCTTCGAACGACGGCCACGGCGGCTCGCCCTACGGGCCGGTGCCGGCGGAGTTCAGCGACATCCCCTTCGACCGCGGCATCGTCGGCGCCGCGCGCGTGCAGGACGTCAACTCGGCCAACAGCCAGTTCTACATCACGCTGCGCCGCGCGCCCCAGTGGGACGCGCAGTACACGGTCTTCGGCAAAGTCATCGAGGGCATGAGCAACGCCGACGCCATCGCCGGCGCCCCCACGCGCCCCGCCCCCTACGACGAGAGCCCCTTCGAAAAGATCGTCATCAAACGCGCCACCCTGCAACCGCGCGCGAACTTCGCGCGCTGAGCGAGGCCGGAGTCCGGGCGCTAGGCATGGCGCCCCGCTTCGCGGCGGGCGGCCCCCGTCCGCCGGCTCCGGCCCGCGCGGAGCCCGGCTTGACTAACCCCGGCGGGAGGGGTAGATTCCTTCGCGTCCGCACCGTGTCCTTTCCCGTTGACGGTCACTCCCGACGCCCCGTCCAACTTCACCCTAGCCGGTAGTTCATCCAGGAGGAACCCATGCGAAGACTCACGAAAAGACTCATTTTCATGACGGCGCTCATCGCCGCGTTGACTCTGCTCGCGTCGCCGCAGCGGACGCACGCGAACTGGGGGGAATGCGACGCAGACCTCGATAACAGGAACCAGGCGTGCGACCAGCAATATAATGACTGCTTGAGCGCCGGAATAAAGACGCCGTCCC
Organism: Acidobacteriota bacterium; assembly: GCA_019242475.1. Taxonomy (GTDB): domain Bacteria; phylum Acidobacteriota; class Blastocatellia; order Pyrinomonadales; family Pyrinomonadaceae; genus QHXN01. The sequence continues at coordinate 82,790 of JAFAVK010000041.1, forward strand.
AATGTCAGCAGGAATATAACTCCTGCCTCGACCAGGCCGACGCCCTCCACAGCACCTGCCTCCACGACGCGGGGCTCATCGACGACCAGTGGTGCCAGCAGCAATACAACGACTGCATGGCATCCGGGGGGTTCGGCTGCGACGACACGTACACCTCCTGCATGAGCGGCGGGTCGGACACGACCAAGTGGCCCGACTTAAGCGAGCGGAGGAGGTGCCTACAGGGTTGTCTGGCCTACGAGTTAACGGACGTGGACGCCTACCTCACGTGTAAGACAGACTGCATCGCCGCCACCCCGTGACCGCGAGGGCGGGACGCGGGGGACGTTCGTAACAAAGCGGTCGGACGAAGGCCACGACAAACGTCGTGGCCTTCGTCCGACCGCTTTGTTACGAACGTCCTGACTTAGATGGTGTCGTCTTCGGTCTTCGAGCGTGGGTCGAGTTCAAAGCGGCGGCGGTCGCGGCGTTCGAGCTGGTCGTGGAGGTCTAGCTCCTGGTTGTCCTCGAAGTTGACGCCGACGGCGTGCGCGTTCTCTTCCACGTCGGACTGGTCGGGGGTGGGGTTGTGGCCGCCGGCCGACTCGGTGCCGCTGTCGTTCACGTCCTCCCACGAGGCGTCGAGGTCGCCGCCCGCGTCCTGCGGCGAGGCGGCCGTGTTGTTGCGCAGGCGCTGCGCCAGTTGGCCGGGGTCTTTCGGCGCGCGCGCGATCTCCTCCTCCATGAACTCCTCGATGTCCGGGTCGGGCACCACGTCCGGGTTATTACTCAGGTACTCGAAATCCTCCGGCCTCTTCTTCGGCATCCTTCAACCTCCAAACGGAATACGGCTCTTGAAATCTCGAACCCGAGATTACCCCCACACTCTTTTCGCCCGCTTCGCTAAAGTGCGCCAAATATAACAAATCGCCCGCGACCCCGGCAATCAATCGCCTCAGAAAGAAGGTTGACTTCGCCCCCGCCCAATCATATCGTTCCAGTCTGTTCGTATAACTCTCTTGCTTCAGAAGAACAAATGGCCCACACATTAGTCTCCGAAATCAGAACTGACATTCACCGCCGGGGGCGCCGACTCGCCGGCGGACAGAATCTCTTCAGGCGTGCGCTTCTCGTCTGTTTCGCCCTGCTGGGTGTGAGCCTGACCGCGCCCTCCGCGGCCGCACAAAAGGTCGGACTGTCTGTTGACGCGTCCAGGGCCGGGGCGAGAATCGACCGCAACATCTTCGGCCAGTTCGCCGAGCATCTCGGCCACGGCGTTTACGAGGGCGTGTGGGTCGGCCCGAGTTCTCCGATCCCTAACACGAGGGGCATCCGCAACGACGTGGTGGCCGCGCTCAAGGCGATCAAGGTGCCGAACGTCCGCTGGCCCGGCGGCTGCTTCGCCGACGAATACCACTGGCGCAAAGGGGTCGGCCCCCGGCGGGCGGTGACGCTCAACCCGAACTGGGGCGGAGTGGTCGAGCCGAACACCTTCGGCACGCACGAGTTCATGGACTTCCTCGAACAGGTCGGCGCCGAGGCGTACCTCTCGGTCAACGTCGGCTCCGGCACCCCGCAGGAGGCGGCCGAATGGCTTGAGTACCTGACCGCGGCGCAGCCGACGACGCTGGCCGGCGAGCGCGCCGCCAACGGTCATCCTGCTCCCTACAAGATTGCCTACCTCGGCATCGGCAACGAGAGCTGGGACTGCGGCGGCAACATGACGCCCGACTACTATCTGAGCCAGCTCAAGATTTACAGCCGCTTCGTCAGGAACTTTAACCCGGCGCAGCAGGACAGACAGCGGATGCTCAAGATCGCCGTCGGCCCGGGCGGCGGAGAGCCGCGGTTCAACGAGTGGACTGAGACGGTGATGAAGGCCTGGCAGAACCACCAGTGGAGTTGGGACATCGACGGCCTCTCGCTCCACAACTACACGGTCGTGAACTGGGAGAAGAAGTTCGCGTCCGTCGGGTTCGGCGAGGCCGAGTACGCCCAAATCCTCAAAAACACTTTAGAGATGGAGGGCCTCATCAGTAAGCACTCGGCCATCATGGACAAGTACGACCCGCAGAAGAGGGTCGCCCTCGTCGTGGACGAATGGGGCGCCTGGTACGCGCCGCTGCCCGGCAGCAACCCGGGTTTCCTGTCCCAGCAGAACAGCCTGCGCGACGCCGTTCTGGCCGCGCTCAACCTCAACATCTTCGCCCGCCACGCCGACCGCGTGCGCATGACCAACATCGCCCAGATGGTCAACGTCCTCCAGGCGATGATCCTGACGGACAAAGAGAAGATGGTGCTGACCCCGACCTACTACGTCTTCAAAATGTACGTGCCCTTCCAGGACGCGACGTTCGTCCCGGTCACTTTCGACGCGGGCACCTACACCCACGGCGACATCACGCTGCCGCGCGTGGACGCCATCGCGGCTAAGGACGCGGCCGGCAAGCTGTGGCTGGAGATCACGAACGTCGATCCCAACCGGCCAGCCGAGGTCGAGGTAAACATCGCCGGCGTCGTTGCCAAGTCAGCGGTCGGGGAGACGCTGACCGCGCCGAAGGTTGATAGCGTGAACACCTTCGACGCGCCGAGTACCGTCGTGCCAAAGCCCTTCTCGACGAAGGCGCAGGGCGGCCGGCTGACTCTGAAGCTTGAACCCAAGTCGGTGACCGTGGTCTCAGTCGAATAATGACGCCAGACCGCAAGACTCAAAGCGCAAGCTCAGGTAGATAACGAACAATGAATCTAACAGACATCAGGCAGCTCTTCGATTACACGGAGTGGGCGAACGGCCTGGCGTTGGACGCCGCGGGCGCGCTGCCCGACGACAGTCTCCGACGGGATGTCGGCGTCAGTCACGGGTCAATCTTCGGGACGCTGCTGCACATGGCGGGCGCCGAATGGATTTGGCTGGAACGTTGGAACGGCCGGTCGCCGGCTAAAAACGAAGCGTGGCCTTTGTGGGCGCCGGAGGCGTGCGCGAATCTCGCGGCGCTGAAAGAGCGTTGGCGCGATGTGGTCGAACGCCGGGCGCGGTTTATTTCCGAGCTGGACGAGGAGCGGCTCGGCGCAGAGCTGCCGTTCAAACTTCTCAGCGGCGACCCCAGCTCGATGCGCCTCGTCGATCAAATGCAGCACGTCGCCAACCACGCGACGCTGCACCGCGGGCAGGTCGTGGGCATGATCCGCCAACTGGGGCTCGAACCGCCCTCGACCGACCTGCTCTTCTATCTGCGCCGCGAGATATCGCCGAAATAAGTTTCTTCCCCCTCTCCGGGGAATGAATCTGTCCTTCGGTTCTTTTCAATCACGCGAACTCCGCGAGTTCCGCCCAGCGTTCGAGGTCGTGGGTTAACTGCTCCGTCAACTGTTCACGCTCTTCGTAGAGCCGGTGCACGACTTGAGCGTCACTCGCGTTGGCGGACAGCTCCTTCTCTATCTCGGCCGCGCGCAGCTCGGCGGCCTGGATGCGTGCTTCCGTCTCTTCCAACTCTTTCCGCTCTTTGAAGGAGAGCTTGCGCTTGGCGGCCGGCGGCGCATTGCTTTGCCTTCCCGCCGGCGGCGCCGCGTCCGTTGATTTGGCAGGGGCGGCCCGGCTCTCTTCCTCGCGCCGTGCTTCGAGAAACGCGGAGTAGTTGCCGGGGTACTCGCGCAGGCGGCCTTCGCCCTCGAAGCGGATGACGTGCTCCACCGTGCGGTCGAGAAAGTAGCGGTCGTGGCTGACGACGATGAGGTTGCCGGGGAAGTTGTCCAGATAGTCTTCGAGCACCATCAGAGTTTGAATGTCGAGGTCGTTCGTCGGCTCGTCCAGCAGCAGGACGTTCGGCGCGCCCATCAGCACGCGCAGCAGGTAGAGCCGCCGGCGCTCGCCGCCCGAGAGTTTTGCAATCGGCGCGTACTGCATCGCGCCGTTGAAGAGGAACCTTTCGAGCATCTGCCCGGCGGTGATGAATGAGCCGTCGGCGGTCTCGACCCGCTCGGCGACCGCGCGGACGTAATCAATCACCCGCTCGCGCTCGTCGAGGGCGCGGCTCTCCTGGTCGTAGTACCCGATGCGGACGGTCTGCCCAACTTCGAGCGAGCCCGCGTCCGGCGCGACCCGGCCGGCGATAATCTCAAGCAGCGTCGTCTTGCCCGCGCCGTTCGGGCCGATGACGCCGACGCGCTCGCCCGGCTTCAGGATGCGACTGAAGCCGCCGATTAACTCCCGGCCGTCGTACGACTTCTTCACGTCGCGCAGCTCCAAGACCTTCTTGCCCAGACGGGTCGAGCCGACCGACATGTCGAGCGCGGCCTTCGGCGCCTCTTTGGGCTGTGCGATGAGATTTTGGGCGGCGTCCACGCGGGCCTTCGACTTCCGCGTGCGGGCCTTGGCACCGCGCCGCAGCCACGCCAGCTCGCGGCGAATCAACATCTCGCGCTTCTGCCCCTCGACGGCGCGCGCCCTTTCCTGCTCATCTTTCTTTTCGAGGTAGTACGCGTAGTTCCCTTCGAACGCCTGCACCGCGCCCCCGTCCACTTCGAGGATGCGCGTCGTCACGCGGTCGAGGAAATAACGGTCGTGCGTGACGAGCAGGAGCGCGCCGCCGTAGCCGTGCAGATAATCTTCGAGCCAGGAGATGGTCTCGGCGTCGAGGTGGTTGGTCGGCTCGTCGAGGATGAGGAGGCCCGGCCGTTCGATGAGCGCGTGCGCGAGCGCGACACGCTTCCGCTGCCCGCCGGAGAGCGTGCCCATCCGGGCGTTCGTGTCGTTGATCCCTAAGCGGCCGAGCACCGTCCGGGCGTTCGTCTCAAGCTCCCAAGCGCCTGACGCCTCCAACCGTCGCCCCAACTCCGACACGCGTTCCAAGGCGCGCCGCTCGTCCCCGCCCGCGGCCGCAAGCTCGCCGCAGGCACGCTCGTAATCCAAAAGCAGCCGCGTCCGGGCGTCGCTCGCGGCGAACACGGCTTCGAGGACGGTCGCTTCCGGCGCGTAAGGCGGGTTCTGCGGCAGGTACCCGACGGTAACGCCGTCGGCGAAAATGATGCGCCCGGCGTCCGGCTGCTCTTCGCCGGCGATGAGGCGGAGGAAAGTGGACTTGCCTGAACCGTTCACGCCGACCACGCCGACGCGGTCGTCGCTGTCGAGACCGAGGCTGACGTTCTCAAGCACCGGCCGCAGGCCGTAGTCTTTGCCGACCGCTTCGACGGAGAGAATGTGCATTAACTAGGCCCGCGCCCTCACTGCGCCTTTGTTCCGTCAGACGCGATCTTGTTGACGGCTTCCGCCGCGGCGAGCCGCACGACCGTCGCCTGATCCTTCTGCAGTTCATTCAACGCGGGCAGCGCCACCCGCGCGTCACTCCCCAGCTTGCCTAAAGCCGTGGCGGCGTTGGCGCGAACCAGCGGCTCTTCGTCCTTCAACAACTCGACCAGAGCGGCGACCGACGCCCGCGCCTCGCCCCCGATATTGCCCAACCCCTTCGCGGCGCTGAGTCGTACGAACCTGTCTTTGTCCTTTAAAGCCTCGGTCAACGCGGGCACGGCCGCCTTCGCCCCCGGCCCCATCTCGGCCAAAGCGTCGGCGGCGTACCTGCGGACGTGCTCGCTGGCGTCCCGCAACGCCCCCGTCCAAACCGTCACCGCTTGCCCCGGCTCTAACCCGATGCGCTTGAGCGCCTGCGCCGCGTTCATCCGCACGACGAACTCCTGATCCTTCAAAGACTCCGTCAGGGCGGGCACGGCGGACACGGCCTCCGGCCCGATTCCGCCCAGGGCCTCCGCCGCAGCTTTGCGCGCGGACACGCTCCCGTCCTTCAACAACAGAATCAAGGCGGGGACGGCCGCCCGCGCCTCGACGCCGAAGCGGCCGAGCGCCTCGGCCGCGTCCCTGCGGACGCCTTCGTTCTGGTCTTTCAGCAGCTCGGTCAACGCCGGGATGGAAGTTTTCGCCGCACCCCCGATTCTTCCCAGCGCGCGGGCGGCGCCGGCCCGCGCCCAGGGGTTTTCGTCTTTCAACAGCCCGTTCAGGGCCGGGACGGCCGACTCGGCCCCCGCGCCGACCTGACCTAACGCGAAGGCCGCGTCGCTTCGCACAGAGCCGTCGCCGTCTCTCAAGGCATCGGTGAGGGCGGGCACGGCCGCCTTCGCCTCCGGCCCCATCCTGTCGAGCGCCTCCGCCGCGGCCTTGCGTAAATCAACGTCCGGGTCTTTGAGCGCCGCCGCCAGGGCGGGCACCGCGGCCACGGCCTTCGCCCCCAGCCCCTTTATCTCCTCGGCGGCGGCGAGGCGGTCACGTCTGTCCCCCTCTTGCAAGCGCCGGACGAGGGCCTGCGTCTGCGCGTCAACGCCCCCTTGCGCCAGCGCGGCGTTGCCGAAACCGAAGGCGGCAAGGAGACACACGCCGAGCAGCCGTAACACAAGACGTGGAGCCATGAGTGACTTCATCCTTTCAAGAGCAGCCCCGGCGTCAGGCGGACGGACGCGGCCGGAACCCTTCGGGCGTGTGGCCGCGCCGGTAGACTATGATCGTCCGGAGGAATTCAATCACCGTCACGCCGTCCTGGTTGAACCCCTTCGTCCGCAGCTTGACGATGCCCATCGTAGGCCGCGACCGCGACGGCCGCGCCTCCAAGACCTCGCTCTGCGCGTAGAGCGTATCGCCCTCGAAGACCGGCGCCGGGAGTTTAACTTCGTCCCAGCCGAGATTGATGGCGTTGAGCGACACGTCGGAGACCGAGAGCCCGGTCACGAGCGCGAGGGTGAAGGTCGAATCGACGAGCGGTCGCTTGAACTCCGTGCGGGCGGCGTACGCGGCATCGAAGTGAATCGGGTTGGTGTTGACCGTCAGCAGCGTGAACCAGATGTTGTCCGCCTGCGTGATCGTCCGCCCGAGCGGGTGCTCGAAGAGATCCCCCGGCTCGAAGTCCTCGAAGACGCGCCCCTGCCACCCCGGCCTGATTGCCATCCCGCTTCCTCCTTAGTCAGTCGTAGGTGGCGGCGACGGCGTCGATCTCGATGAGGAAGCCGTGGTGCAGCTCCCGCGTCGGAATCACGGCGCGCGCCGGCCGGTGCTCGCCCAGCACCCGCGCGTAGACTTCGTTCACCCTGCCCCACAGGCCGATGTCCGAGACGTAGACCGTCATCTTCAGCACCCGGCTCAAATCGCTGCCCGCCGCCTTCAGGATTTCGCCCACGTTCTTCAAAGCCTGCTCCGTCTGCTCCTCGACGGAGCCGAGCCGCCTCTCGCCGGTTCGCGGGTCTACGGCGAGCTGCCCCGCGACGAAGACCAGCCCGTTATAGACGACGGCCTGCGAGTAGTGGCCGGCCGGCGCCGGCGCGTCCTGCGTGTGTACGGGTGTGATTTCCATGGCTCAAGATACTGACCCGTTGGGTGACGGTCAAACGCGCCTGTGCCAGACACGGGCCGCGCCGAAGGCGTAGCAGAGGCCGAGGAAGAGGCAGACCAGCGAGCTGACGACCATGAAGGTCATCCTCCCCTTCAGCTCGTCGGCGTAAGGGTTATCAACGAAAAGCACCGCCGGAATTCCCAGAGCCCCGCGGGCGAAATAGACGCCCGCGATGAGCACGAGTGCCGGGCGTAGGAGGGGCAGCCGCCGGATGACGCCGGCCCCCGAGAGCCCGTAGAGCGCCCAGAGGGCGAGAACCGAAGCGATGACCGCGGTGACGAACGTCGGGTAGTGGGAGCCGCGCGCGGAGAGCCGCGCCATCCGTTCGCCGGCCCCGAAGAAACGATACCAGTCGGGGCCGCCGAAGATAATCCCGACGTGCAAGAGCGACGCGGCCCCCGTGAGCAACGCGCCCCAGCGTAGCCAACGGTTTCTATTCTGCATGAGGCCCTCTCCTTAATAACTCACGGGGAATTTCAACTCGGGCTGAGTTCCTCACTTCCGCTTCACCACGCCCAACAACCCGACCAGCTCTTTATCGCATCGCCGTTGCTCCCGGACGTGAACGCCGCGCGCGGGGAGGTACATCTGCGAGACGCATCCGTCCAGATATAGCGCGTCACGGCAGTGCAGTTGCTCCTTGAACACCGAAGCGAAGTCGTAGAGATTCACCTCACCCTCCGAGATGACGACGTAGACCTCTTCGGGCGACTTCACCCCGATGCCGTTGCGCACGTACAGGGATTGGGAGTCCGGCTTCAGGGCTGGATTTATCTCGCCGTCGATGACCAGCAGCGGCCCGGATTGCGTGGCTTCCTGAACGCCCGCGCGCCCGCCGAGGGAATTGAACTTCTCCGATTCGATGACCCCGGCGCCGTCGCCCGAGACGTAGAAGACTCCGTTCGGCTTCCAGTAGAAGTTCCCCTCGCTGCCGTTCAGGTTCAGGGGGCTCAGCGTCGCGCCCCCTTCGACGTGGAGCCCTTCGGGCGTGTGACTCTCCGAGTAGATGCCGGCGTTAGAGAGGGCGAGCAGGTCGCCGCCGGTCTGGCGGTATGCCTCGTCTAAAGAGCCGTAAGGGACGCCGGCCGGACTCTTCCAGAGCACCTTGACGATCGCCGCCCTCAGATCGACGCGGAGGACGACGTATGTCGCCTGGCGGGTGGTAAGGCAACTGACTTCGAGACCCTCGCCTGTATAAGCGGGGCATCCGGAGTCAGGGCCGGCGTGGTGCCCGCAGGAAAGCAGCAGCAGCAAGCCGGGGAGTAGAAAAAGCCAGGCGTGTGAAAGGCGAGACCGCACACAACTCCGCCCCCTCATCGTTGATAATTTCCCGCCGACAGCATAACACCATTTAGAAGGTCGGCCATTCGTCCTCAACGGGGACTTGACTCGACCCGTTCGGATAAGCGGCCAGAGCAATAAAGCTTGACGTTAGGTCTATTCGATCCCATTCTTGTCGCACATGCGATTGCTGTGTCCTGCCTCTCTTCTTTTTCTTCTTTGCCTGTCGGTAATCGGCGGGGCCGCTCCTCGGCATCTACAACGTGACGGGCACGGGACTTAAAGGGGCGGTCACCATCGACCCGCCGAGGCTCCCCGAACCCGTACTCGCCGCAACCCGACCCTTTCAACTTCGCTGACCCTGTTTGGCCGCGACGCCGGCACGTGACTAAGTGAATCGACCGCGCTTACTCGGCGGCCGGCACTTCGCGCAGGCGGCGCACCGGCGAGAAGAACAAACGGAGGAAGGGAAGCAGGAGCCCGCACACGCCGACGGCCAGCGTCGGCCTCATACCGACCCGCTCGGCCAGCGCGCCCGCGGCGAGCGAGCCGAGGCACGCGCCGAGCAGGTTGACGTAGCGGAAGCTCGCGGTCATCCGCCCCTGCAAACGGTGCGGCGTGACGGCCTGCCGCAGGCTCACAAAGTTGATGCCGTGCAACTGTATGCCGCAGGCCGTCAGGAAGTGCGCCGCCGCGAGCATCGACACCGCGACCGCCAACGGGCCGCGCGCGAGGGGCACCAGGCTCATCCCCGCGACCGTCAGCAGCGGCGCGTAGGTCATCACGCGCCCCGGCCCGAAGCGGCGCGCGGCGCGCGGGGCGAGGAGCGCCCCGACGAGGAAGCCCGGCCCCAGCGCCGCGAAGACGACGCCGAGCGGCGCCGGCCCGATACCGAGTTCGCGCACGGCGTAGATGACGAGGAGCGTGTAGATGACGTTGACGAACAGGAAGTGCAGGGCAATCCCCTGCGCGAGCGGGCGCAGGACGGCGTGGCCGTAGACGAAGCGCAGCCCCTCGCCGATCTCCGCCCACACGCCCCGCCGGGGAGCCGTCTCCGCGTCATGCGCGGGCTCGGGCGCGCGGACGAGCGCGGTGCAGGCGGCCGAGAGGATGAACGAGACGGCGTCGAAGATGACGACGAGGGGCGCGCTCAAGGCTTGGACGAGCACGCCGGCCAGGCCCGGCCCGGCGATGGAGATGGCCGCGCTGCTCGCCTGCAACTGGCTGTTCGCCCGCACGAGCTGCTCGCGCCGCACGAGCGCGGGCAGGTAGGCCATCGACGCGACCTCCGAGCAGATCGAGAGCGTGCCGGCGAGGAATTGCACGACGTACAACTGCCCCATGCCGAGCGCGCCGAGGAAGAAGGCGGCGGGGATCGAGGCGGCGAGGAGCGCGGAGCCGAGGTCGGCGGCGATGAGGATGGGGCGGCGCCGCACGCGGTCGGCGACGACGCCCGCGAACGGGCCGACGAGGAAGGAGGCGGCCGTCCCCGTCGCGCGCAGCCAGCCCATCTCGGCGGTGTCGGCGTGGAGGACGAGGACGGCCGTCAGCGGGTAGGCGAGCGAAGAGACCTGCGTGCCGAGGAAAGAGACGTTCATCCCCAGCCAGAGCTTGACGAAGTCCGCGTTCCGCCAGAGCCCCCCCGGCACCGGCTGCGAATCCGCGCGCGCCCCTTCGGCCCCAGTCTTCATCAAGAGACCGAACGTCCGCGGGCGCGGCGGGGTTTCTAAGAACCGCCGGGGCGGGGCGTTAAAGGGTCTTGAGGCGCGGCGTCATCCGGGGGCCTGTGAGATGAGACCCGCGCGCCGCAGCAGCTCGACGATGCGCGGGTCGTTGACGCTTTGACCCATTGTATTTTTGGCCCCAACCTTTGTTTCCATCTCAAGAAACACCAGATTCATGTTGCGCTCGGCGACGGCTCGTTCAAACCACTCCAACGCCTGATCGTTCTCGCCGAGCCCGCTGTACACGCGCGCGATGCTTAAGGCATTGATGTTCTGCCGCGCTCTCAGTTCGAGTAGCTGCTCAAGCGCCTGCCGGGCCTCATCCCGTCTCCCGCCGACGGCGTAAAGCTCCCCCAACTGCCCCAACGCTAGCGGATTCCAGCCGAGGCTTAACGATTTTTGGAGCGCCTCGATAGACTCTTCATACCTCTCTCGCGCCGCGTACGCCGCCGACATCACGAAGTAGGCGCCGAAATAGTTCGGCTCCAGCTCAAGCATCATTCGGACTTGTTCCAGCATGTCGTCCGGCCGGTCTGCGAACCAATAGATCCACCCCACGTTGAAGTGCGCGCTGAGTGAAAGCGGGTCCAACTCAAGCGCCTTGCGGCCCTCGGCGAGGGCCTGCTCGACCCGCCCCCTGCTGCCCAGAAACATTCCATAGAGCTGGTGGGCGTAGGCGTAGTTGGGGCTCAACTCAAGGGTTAGCCTAAACTCCCGCTCGGCCGCGGCCCAATCCCATTCGTAATGAAAATAGACGACCGCCTTCGCCAGATGGGCGTCGGCCAGGTCGCCGTCCAGCTCCAGCGCCCGGTTCGCCATCGTCCTCCATTCCAGGAGCGCTTCGGAGGGGAGCACGCCGTAGTACCTGATCAGGCCCAGGCAGAGGGATTTTGCCGCGTAAGCCGAGGCGTACTCCGGGTCTTTCTCAATCGCCCCGTCGAAGAATTCGAGCGCCTTCGCCCACCCTTCCGGCGTATGCTTGTTGTTGTAGTAGAAACGCCCCTTGAGGTACAGCTCGTAAGCGTCCGGGTCGTTGGTGTGCCGCTTCGGCACGGCCGACTTCGCCCCGCCCAGGAGCTTCACCTTGAGCGCCTCGACGACCGCCAGCGTAATCTCGTCCTGCACGTCGAAGATGTCCTTCATCTCCCGGTCGTAGCGCTCCGACCAGAGGTGGTAGCCGTCGGCGACGTTAATCAACTGCACCGTGATCCGGAGCCGGCTGCCCGCCCTCCGCACGCTCCCTTCGAGCACCGCCCGGACGCGCAGGGCGTCGGCGATCTCGCCGACCGGGACGTTCTTGCCCTTGAAGGAGAAGGCCGAGGTGCGCGCCGCCACCTTCAAGCCTTCGACCTTCGCCAGCGCGTTCAGGAGTTCTTCGGCCAGCCCGTCGCAGAAGTACTCGTCCTCGGCGTCGGCGCTCATGCGGGCGAAGGGCAGCACGGCGATGGAGGGCGTCTCCTGCGGCGGCTGCGCTTTGGCACTTCGGGACAAGGGATGGCGAATCAAAGTATCCGCCTCTGAATCTTTCTCCTGGCGGGACGGGTGAGTGTCCGAGGTGCCCGGCGCGGCGCGGTCATTCCCCAGAATCGATTGCACGGAGTCGGACAACACGCCGAGGTGCTTTTCGACGGGCGGCGTCAGGGCGTCAAGCCATTGGGTCTTGCTCAGGTAATAGTTAAGCGATTGGGACAGCGGAACATTCTCAAGGCGTAGCCTGATGATCGGTACGTGGTTGTTATAGGCGTTATCTATCTCGGATTCGACGTGCGCGGATTCATTCGTGTGAGACGAAAAGACGAGAATGACCAGGCGACTGCCGGTCAGTGCGTTGATTATCGCCTGGGCGTATGTCGCGCCCGGGGCGATGTCCCTCGGCGCGATCCAGCACTTGATGCCTTTAGCCTCCAGCGCGTCGCAGACCTTGTCCGCGGCCTCCTTATCCTTCGCGGAGTAGCTAATGAAAACCTCATGTGCCATCACACATAACGCTCCGGTGAGTAACACCCGCCCTTCCGCCCGATCCGGTTGTTAGCGGCTGCGTGAGACGGGATGAAGCTCGGAAAGGATATTAGGGGAAGGGAGGGGTGTCAACGCGCAGGGCTCGACTGGAAGAGCCGCAACACGCTGAGGGCGATCTTCGACTCCGGCGCGAGCAGGTTGTCGGGGGCGGTCACGGTCGGGCGCGTCTCGGTGTTGAAGGCGAGGAGGCTCGCCGTGCGGGTCGCGGGGCACAGACTCATGTAAGCCTTGAACCCGTTCTGGTCGCCGTTGTGGCCGACGTAGCGGCGGCCCCCGATGTCGTCCACGAAGAAGGAGAGCCCGACCGCCGTCTCGGCGCGCATCCAGCCCTGGGTGAAGTCGTCCGCGGCGACGAGCTGCGGCCGCCACATCTCTTCCAGCGACGAGCGCTTCAGCACGCCGTCGTAGACGGCCTGCTTCGACGGGTCGCCCAGAAGGAAGTTGACGTACCTGACCATGTCGGGGAGCGGGGCGTTCAGGCCGCCGTTCGAGACCGTGACGCCGGTGTCGGCGTCGAAGCGCGCCTCAGTCCTCACGCCGCCGCGCACGTAGTAGCTGTGCGAGCGGTGTGGGAGGAGGTGGTAGGGGGTGGCGTCGAAGTAGCTGCGGTGCATCTCCAGCGGCTTGAAGATGTTCTTGTCGATGTAGACCTCGTAGTCGTCGTGCGTCAGCGTCTCGATGATGCGCCCGAGGTAGATGACGCCGGGGTTCGAGTAGCTGAAGCGGCTGCCGGGCTTAAAGAGCACCTCGGTGTACGGCATCATGGCGACGAGCTGCGCCCAGCCCGGCGGCTCGAACGGCTGCCAGTCCTTCGAGTCGTCGCGCCAGACCCACGTCGGGTTGCGGAAGCCGGCGCTGTGGGTCATCAGGTGGCGGATCGTAATTTCCGACACGTCGCCGAAGGGGTCATGGGCGGCCCGCAACTCCGGCACGTACTTGACCACGGGGTCGTCGAGCTTGAGCAGCCCGCGGTCGCGGAGCTGCATGATGGCGATGCCGGTGAAGGTCTTGGTGATGGAGGCCCAGTGGTAGATCGTCTCCTCGTCCACGGGCACGCCGCGCCCGGCGTCGGCGAGGCCGTAGAACTCCCGCGCCACGACCCGGTTGTCGCGGACGAGGTAGAAGCTGGAGCCGACGAACCCGCCCCTGCGCAGCTCGCTCAGGTAGTCGGCCCTGAACGCCTGATATGCGCGGTCGAAGTCTTCCCCGCGGCCCGAAGCGGGCAGCGCGAAGAGGGCCAACGAGGCGAGGGCGAGGACGTGCCGGCGGAGTAACTTGGCTTTCATGGTCAGAGCTTTCTTCCCTCCGTGTGTTCAATGCCCCGGGTCAGACAGAGTAGTAGGCGGTGAAGAAGAGGGCGAAGCGATAGAGCTGGAGGATGTAGCCGACGGCCAGGACGAGCGCGACGCACTTGAGGAGCGTCAGCCGGCGGCCCTGGCCGTAGACGCGGCGCTGCGCGAAATAGAGGTATGCGCCGCAGGAGCCGAGAAAGACGACGGTGTAGATCGTTTCAAAGTCCACGCCGCGGACGGGCAGCCCGAGGCGCCGGGCCGCGACGAAGTAGGCGGAGGCGGCGGCGAAGAGTGCGAGCAGGAGCAGCAGGAAGAAGGAGTAGAAGTGCGTGGCGAAGACGAGGTGCTCGACGAAGTAGCGCCGGCCGCGCCAGTAGAGCGGCACCAGCGCCAGCGCCAGCATCGGCACCAACAGGATGACGAGCGACTTCGCCTGGTTGTGGATGGTGGCGTCGAACTGCGCGCGGTACTCTTCGAGCGTGACCTGCTTCGCCGCGACGGCCGCGTCGACCATGCGCCGCGCCGCCTGCCGGTAGGGCATCCCCGTCAGGTGCACTTCGAGCGGCGTCGTCAGCGAGTTGAAGCCCGCCAGCGGCTGCGCGAAGAAGAAGATGACGTTGCAGAAGACGAAGAGTTGCAAAGGCTTCAGGTAGCGCTTGCGCCGCCCGGCGAGGTATTCGGACGTGAGCAGCCCCGGCCGGAAGAGGAGCGCGAAGAAGCTGCGCGGGACGGGCGATTCGAGGTTGGCGAAGACGTTGAGCGCCTCGGCGAGGAAGTGGCGGAGGGTGTAGTCTCCCGCCTCGACGCGCTTCTCGCCGCAACGCGTGCAGAAGCGTTCGGTGATCGGCTCCCCGCACTCCGGACACGCCGCCGGCCCGCCGGCCGCCGCCGGCCTCTCTTCTGCGAGAACTGTCTCCAGGTCAAACCTCCGGGCGCGGGCTTCAGACCTCGGCTCGAACCGGCGGCATTGTAACGCGAAACCGCGCGCGCGGCCTCCCCGAGCGTACGGAGGGGCGGTGAAAAAAAGACTTGCGCGGGAGGCGGTTTCGGTATATAACGCGGGCCTCTCAGTGGCGGGGTTTGTGAGAAGCCTCAGCCACCTGCGTTGGCGGTTTGGGACGCCGAACGCTGCCTCACGAAATGCGAAGTTCGTGAGCGGTCAAAGGCGGTGCCGATTGGGACGGCACCGCCTTCTTTTTGTGCCTGCGGAGGGGGCTTGCTTGACGATTGCGGGGGGCGAACTTAAACTGAAGGGTAATCTCTTGCAGTACAAATTCACCCGTCTCAAGCATCCCGGCGAAGGGAGAAGCGTGCGGGTGGAGTCCGCCGGGCCGAGCTTCTTTTGAGAGAGAATAATGTCACACAACCTCTTCGACACGCTGCAAACATTCGCCACGGAAAAAGGGAAATCGGGGCAGTTCTACTCGCTGCCGCAGTTGGAGAAGGGGGGCGTCGGGCCTGTCTCGCGCCTGCCCGTCTCGATCCGCGTCGTGCTCGAATCAGTCCTGCGCAACTACGACGGGCAGGTCGTCGAGGAGTCGGACGTGCGCGCGCTCGCCAACTGGCAGGCGGTCGCCGAGCGCACGGACGAGATACCCTTCAGCGTCGCGCGCGTGCTCTTGCAGGACTTCACCGGCGTGCCCCTGCTCGTTGACCTCGCCGCGATGCGCTCGGCCGTCCAGCGCATGGGGCGCGAGCCCAAGATCATCGAGCCGCTCGTCCCCGTCGATCTCGTCATCGACCACTCGGTGCAGGTGGACTTCTGGTCGAGCCCCGAGGCGCTGCGGCTCAACATGGAGACCGAGTTCCGCCGCAACCGCTCGCGCTACCAGTTCCTTAAGTGGGGCATGCAGGCGTTCGAGAGCTTCAACGTCGTCCCGCCCGGCATCGGCATCGTCCACCAGGTCAACCTCGAATACCTCGCGCGCGGCGTGATGGAGAAGGACGGCGTCTACTACCCGGACACGCTCGTCGGCACCGACTCGCACACGACGATGATTAACGGGCTCGGCATCGTCGGCTGGGGCGTCGGCGGCATCGAGGCCGAGGCCGCCATGCTCGGCCAGCCCGTCTACATCCTGACGCCCGATGTGGTCGGCGTGAACCTGACGGGAAGTTTAAGGGAAGGCGTCACGGCGACCGACCTCGTGCTGCGCGTGACGGAGATGCTGCGGAAGGCGAAGGTCGTCGGCAAGTTCGTCGAGTTCCACGGCGAGGGCGCAGCCTCCATCCCCGTCGCCGACCGCGCGACCATCGGCAACATGGCGCCCGAGTACGGCGCGACGATGGGCTACTTCCCCGTGGACGAGAAGTGCTGCGACTACCTGCTCGCCACCGGGCGCGGCGAGGGGCAGGTCGAAATCTTCCGCGCCTACTACCAGGCGCAAGGACTCTTCGGCATCCCGAAGGCGGGCGAGATCGACTACAGCACGACGCTCGACCTCGACCTCTCGACCGTCGAGCCGAGCGTGGCGGGGCCGAAGCGCCCGCAGGATCGCATCGAGCTGTCCGGGCTCAAGGAGAAGTTCGAAGACCTCCTGCGCCGGCCCGCCGGCGAGAACGGCTACAACCGCCCCGACGAGCAGTTGGGCGAGCGCTTCCACGTTGACTTAAGCCGCGAGGTGCACGAGGTCGCGCGCGCGCTGCCCGTGCTGCCCGGCGCGCTGCACTCGGGCGGCGGCGGGCAGGAGCAGGAGTCCGCGCCGAACGTCGTCGCCACCGAGACGGTCGGGAGCCTCGGCTCGCGCAGCGACAGGAACACGAGCGCGACGGGCGAGTTCGAGATGATGAACAACCGCCCGACGCCCGACCGCGTGGACTTCGACGAGCCGACCGCGGAGTTCGTCATCCAGCCCAACGGCGGGGCCGAGCTGGGCCACGGCGACGTGGTCATCGCGGCCATCACTTCCTGCACGAACACCTCGAACCCGGGCGTGATGCTCGCCGCCGGCCTGCTGGCGAAGAAGGCGGTCGAGCGCGGGTTGAAAGTCCCGCCGACCGTCAAGCCCTCGCTCGCGCCCGGCTCGCGCGTGGTGACGGAGTACTACCAGAAGACGGGCTTGCAGCAGTACCTCGACCAGCTCGGCTTCAACACGGTCGGCTACGGCTGCACGACCTGCATCGGCAACTCCGGCCCGCTCGACCCGCGCATCGAGTCCGTCATCAACGAGCACGACCTCGTCACCGCCTCGGTGCTTTCTGGAAATCGCAACTTCGAGGCGCGCGTCCATCAATCCGTGCGCGCCAACTTCCTCATGTCTCCGCCGCTCGTCGTCGCCTTCGCGCTCGCGGGCCGCGTCAACATCGACATGGAGCACGAGCCGCTCGGCAAGGACAAGCAGGGCGGGGACGTGTACCTCCGCGACATCTGGCCGACGCTCGAAGAGGTCGGCGAGGCGCTGGGCGCGGCGACCGACCCCGAGACTTATCGGAAGCTCTACAGCGACTTCGCCGAGGACAACCCGCTCTGGAACGACATCCCCTCGGTGACGGGCGAGGTCTACCAGTGGGATCCGCAGTCCACCTACATCCAGGAGCCGCCCTACTTCGAGAAGTTCAGCATGGAGCCGGGCAGCTTCTGCGACATCCTCGGCGCGCGCCCGCTGGCCGTCTTCGGCGACTCGGTGACGACCGACCACATCTCGCCCGCGGGCGCCATCAAGGCGAAGACGCCGGGCGGCCGTTACCTCCTGCTGCGCGGCGTCGAGCAGCAGGACTTCAACTCTTACGGCTCGCGCCGCGGCAACCACCAGGTGATGGTGCGCGGCACCTTCGCCAACGTCCGCATCAAGAACCTGCTCGCGCCGGGCACCGAGGGCGGCGTCACGGTGCTCCAGCCGACGGGCGAGCAGATGCCGATTTACGACGCCTCGGTGCACTACCAGGCGGCGGGCGTGCCGCTCGTCGTCTTCGCGGGCGAGGAGTACGGCACGGGCTCGTCGCGCGACTGGGCGGCGAAGGGGACGCTGCTGCTCGGCATCAAGGCCGTCATCGCCGAGAGCTTCGAGCGCATCCACCGCTCGAACCTCGTCGGGATGGGCGTGCTGCCTTTGCAGTTCAAGAACCACGTCAACGCGCAGACCCTAAGCCTGGACGGCACGGAGACCATCGACATCACGGGCCTTCAGGCCGGCGAGATCACGCCGCGCCAGGACGTGACGCTCCGCATCCGCCGCGCCAACGGCGAGGAGCAGGAGGTGCCGGTCACGCTCCGCATCGACACGCCCATCGAGATCGAATACTACCGCCACGGCGGCATCCTCCCCTTCGTGCTCCGGCAGTTGATCGCGCAGTCGTCGTAACCGAAGGGTACGTAAATAACGGAGCGAGCAAAGGAGCGTGGGCAAGTTACCCGCGCTCCTTTGCTGTAAGATAAAGCGACGATGGGGACATTCATTTACACGACGGCGGGCTTCGTCCTGTTGGCGCTCATCATCTTCGACATCTACGCGACGGTGCTCCATTCGAGCGCGCGCTACGGCCCGGTCGGCGAGTCCTTGAACCGCTCGGTCTGGCGCGTGGCGCGCGCCGTCGCCTTCAGGCTGTCCCGTGCGAACCGGCACCGGCTCCTCAACATGGTCGGGCCGCTCCTGCTCCCTTTGCTCATCGCCGTCTACGTCGTCCTGCTCGTCTTCTCCTACGCGCTCGTCTACTACCCGCGCATCCCCGGCGGCTTTAACTTCGGCGTCGCGCACCCCGAGCCGAGCTGGGTGGACGCCGTCTACTTCAGCGGCGTCACTTTGACGAGCGTCGGCTACGGTGACGTGGTGCCGCGCATCGCGTCGCTGCGCTTCCTCGCACTCTTCGAGGCCGCGTCGGGGCTCGTCGTCATCTCGCTCGCCATCACCTACATGCTGACCGTCTACACGGCGCTCGAACGCAAGCGCGCCGTCGCCGTCTCGCTCTACCACCAGGCGGGCGAGGGCGCGGACGTGGCCGGCTTCATCGCGCACCACTTCGTCGAAGGGCGCTTCTACGGCCTGCGCGACGCGTTGCGCACCGTCACGCGCGACCTGCAAGGTCTGCTCGAGTCGCACATCGACCACCCCGTCATCCACTACTTCCACCCGGTCGAGGTCTACAAGGGCGCGCCGCGCGTGCTCTTCCTCCTGCTCGAGACCTGCGCCGTCATCCGCTCGACGCTCGACCGCGAGCAGAACAAAGACCTGCGCAACTACCCGGAGGTGCGCACGCTCGACGCGGTCGTGCGCCACGTCCTCAACGCGTTCGTCGATTCGCTCGACCTCGAACGGCGCGAGCAGCCGCGGCAGCCGACCGAGGAGGAGGCGCGCGAGACCAACGAGCGCTGGCGCCGCCGCTACGAACAGACGCTCGAACGCCTCCGCGAGTCCGACATCCCCGTCCGCAGCGACACCGAGCAGGGCTGGGAGGAGTACCGCGCGCAGCGCGAGGAGTGGGAGTCGAAGCTGCGCCGCCTCGCCCTCCACCTCGGCTACGACTGGGACGAGGTGACCGGCGACCGCGACCTCGAATACGCCGCAAACGAGGAGAAGGAGGAACCGCGAGAAGAAGTGATGAGTGATGAGTGATGAGTGATGAATTAAAAGCCGGCTGTCTTCATTCATCACTCATCACTGCCTTTGGACTCGCGGCGGCGGCGGGTGTAAAGTAGGCGCACGCTTAAGCCGGAACACATTCCAACAGACCGAGACGCACACCGAGACTTCATCCGGAAGGGAAGAGAAACACCATGTCATCAGCGAAGTCCGCATCCGAGACGCCCCGCAAGTATCAACTCTTCATCGACGGCCAGTGGGTTGACGCCGAGTCGGGCAAGACCTTCACGACGCCGAACCCCGCGACCGGCGCCACCCTCGCCGAGGTCGCCGAGGGCGACAAGGCCGACATCGACAAGGCCGTCGAGGCCGCCCGCCGCGCCTTCGAAGGCCCCTGGTCGAAGGTCTCCGCCCGCGACCGCGGCAAGCTGCTCTACAAGCTCTCGCAGCTCATCGACGCCAAGTCGAAGGAGCTGGCCGCCATCGAGACCTCCGACAACGGCAAGCCCATCAAGGAGACCTCCTACGTAGACCTGCCCCAGGTCGTCGAGAACTTCGAATACTTCGCCGGCTGGGCGACGAAGATCGAGGGCGAGACCATCCCCGTGCCGGGGCAGATGTTCAACTACACCCTGCGCGAGCCGGTCGGCGTCTGCGGCCAGATCATCCCCTGGAACTTCCCGCTCCTGATGGCCGCCTGGAAACTCGCGCCCGCGCTCGCCGCCGGCAACACCATCGTCTTGAAGCCCGCCGAGCAGACGCCCGTCGGCGCGATGGAGTTGGCCGCACTGATTCAGGAAGCGGGCTTCCCCGACGGCGTCGTCAACGTCGTGCCCGGCTACGGCGAGACGGCCGGCGCCGCGCTCGCCTCGCACAAGGACATCGACAAGCTCGCCTTCACCGGCTCGACGGAAGTCGGCAAGCTCGTCGCCAAGTCCGCGGCCGACAACCTGACCAAAGTCTCGCTCGAACTCGGCGGCAAGGCGCCGAACATCGTCTTCGCCGACGCCGATTTAGAGCAGGCGGTCAACGGCGCGATGATGGGCATCTTCTTCAACCAGGGCCAGGTCTGCTGCGCCGGCTCGCGCCTCTTCCTCGACGCGCGCGTCAAGGACGAGTTCCTCGACCGCTTCAAGGAGAAGTCGGCGCGCGTGCGTGTAGGCGACCCGATGGACAAGAACACGCAGATGGGGCCGCAGGTGTCGGAGGAGCAGCTCAACCGCATCAAGGGTTACGTGGACATCGCGAAGGGGGAGGGCGCGCAGGTCTTGACGGGCGGCTGCCCGCCGCAGCTCGAAGGCGACTTCCAGAAGGGCTACTTCTTCCAGCCGACCATCTTCGGCGACGTGCAGAACTCGATGCGCGTGGCGCAGGAGGAGATTTTCGGCCCCGTGGTCTCCGTCATCACCTTCGAGAACGAGGACGACCTGATTAAGCAGGCCAACGAGGTCGCCTACGGCCTCTCGGCCGGCATCTGGACGAAGGACATCACGCGCGCCCACCGCTTCGCCAAGGCCGTGCACGCGGGCGTCGTCTGGATCAACACCTACAACATGTTCAATGCGGCCTCGCCCTTCGGCGGCTACAAGCAGTCCGGCTACGGCCGCGAGATGGGCAAGCACGCCCTTGAGATGTACACCCAGGTCAAGAGCGTCTGGGTCGATCTCTCCGGCAAGCCCATCGGCTGGTTCGGGAACTAGGCCCTTCGGGAAGGCAACAGTAAAAAGGCAAAAGTGAAGACAGGAGGCACGAGCTTCCTCTTCACTTTTGCCTTTTGCCTTTTTACTGTTGCCTTACTGATGTGCGGCCTCGTAGACGAGCGCGCGCTTGTGCCGGCCGCGCCCGACGGCGTAGCCGATGAGCGCGCCCGCCCCGCCGCCGAGCACGGTCAGGCCCGCGGTCGCGACGTGGTCAATCTTGTCGAAGCCGTCGTCGGACGCGCTGCTCGCCGCCAGACCGATGGCGGCGCCCGCGCCGGCCCCAACCGCCAGCCCGATTAGCGCCGCCTTCTTCGCCGAGCCGCCTCCGACCCTGTAGACCCTTAAGACATCTGCGGCCTTCAATTCGGTCGCTTTGCCGCCGACCGTCAGAGACAGCCCATCGTCTGACACGCCCGTCAGCCTGCCCTCGACCGTCTTCCCCGACTTCAGCTTCACGGACAGCTTGCTCCCCGAGGCGACGGCCTTGAGCGCCGACCAGTCGCCGCTCGCGGTCTGCCCCGACGCGACCGGCGACATCAGCAGAGACGCGATGAGGACGAGGCCGAACATCAACCTTCTGCTTCCCACGAACATAGACGGCTCCTCCCGTGCGGGCGCTCCCGCCCGCGTCGTTACGACTCCGCCCCTCGCTCGACCACGCGATTGTTTGTTGGGGGAATGGCTGCCGCATCATACGCCCATTCGGGCAGTCACACTAAAAAAGTTCGCGCGGCTCTCACCCCGGAGGCTGCTCGCCGGACGGCGGGCCGACGGGCAGAACCTCCACCTCGCCGCACACCTGAAGGGGCTCGCGCAGGACGAGCCCGCGCCTCTGGCCGGGGGCGGTAATCCTCACCCGCGGGTAGGTGGGACACGGCTTGCCGACACGCCCGGCGCCGCCCGCGTTGTAAGAGACGGAGAACGTCGCCGCCTTCCCCGGCTCAATCGACACCACCTCCGGATGCTGTTCCGCGGCGGCCCGCCCGCGCCGGACGACCCGCCCTGAAGCATTCAACAACTCGAAACCCGGGAAGCCCCTCAGCGTGCACGGCGCACGCGAGGTGTTGGTGAGGGCGTAATCGGTGATGCGCGCGCCGCCCATGGCGGCGTCTTCGTCGGCCTTACGCGCCGAGAGTTGGCCGTCACGGCAAGGGGCCGGGCCTCTGCCCTGCGCCGCAGCGTCGTGGAAGCACAGGATTAACAACGCGGCGCATGCGACGAGCAGGCGGGGAAAATTCTGTTTGCAAACGGGGGCTTGCATCAAGGGACTGGCTCCTTTCGACGGTCTATCCTGCGCGTTACGCCCCGGGCTTCGGCAGCAGCGGCTCGCAGTTGAGCGTCTGCGGGCCGGCCTCGGTGCAGACGGCGTACCGGGCGCCCTCGTACATGGTGACGCCGGCGTGCTCGCCGCGCGCGTTGAGGACGTAGAAGTTGATTCCGAAGTCCGGGTTGCCGTCCTTGTTGAGCAGGCGCTTCTCGACCGTGTTGGCCTTGATGCGGCGGAGCGCCTCCATCCCGGCGTCCTTCGGGCTCTTGCCGCGCCGCATCTCCTCGACGATGAGGAAGGAGCAGAGGTTATAAAGATTCGCCTCGCCCCTGCCCGTCGAGCCGGCCGCGCCGACCGCGCCGTCCACGTAGAGCCCCGCGCCGAGGATGGGCGAGTCGCCCACGCGCCCCGGTATCTTCCAGGAGAGCCCCGAGGTCGTCGTCACGCCGCAGACCTCGCCCTTCGCGTTGACGCCGTCGCAGTTGATCGTGCCGTAGAAATGCTCCTCGCGGATGAGCCCTTCCTTCACCATTTTCAAAGTCTCGCGCCGCCAGACCGCCGCGCGCTTCTCTGGGTCGAGGTAGTGCGAGGGGTCTGTCCGCCGCTTCCATTCGAGCCAGAGCTTGCGCGAGTGCTCGGTGTTCAGGTCGTCCTCGATCTTAAAGCCCATGCCGCGCGCGAACTGTTGCGCGCCGAGGCCGACGAGCAGGTGATGGTCGGTCGTCTCCATCACGGCCTTCGCCACGAGCGACGGCGTGCGCACGCCTTCGAGCGCGGCGACCGCCCCGGCGCGCCGCTTCGGCCCGTGCATGCAGGAGGAGTCGAGCTGCACGACGCCGTCGGCGTTCGGCAGGCCGCCGTAGCCGACGCTGTCCTCCGTCGGGTCAAGCTCGACGATGTTGACGCCCGCGAGCAAGGCGTCGAGCACGTCCGCGCCCGAGGTCATCAGGCGGAAGGCGCGCTGGACGCACGTCTCTTCGCCGCCGTTCTTGAACTGGTTGCCGTTGGCCGACGAGACAACCGCGGGCCGCACGCTTTGAATGATGACGGCCGGTGCGCCCGCGCTCAGGGTTTTCGCAGAGGCCGCGGCCACACCCGCCGCCGCGCCCGCGCGTAGGAAATCACGCCTTCTCATCTTTTTCATCGGTTCGCTCCGGGTCTGAAAGGTTGATACAGAGCCGTCTGAAGCGGGGCTTTATTCCTCCCGCAGCTTCAAAGTCTTGAGCACCCACTCGTCCGGGTCGAGGGCGACGGCCTGCGGCTTGGCCTTGAGTTTAAAATCAAAAGTCTGCTCGCGCGCTCCGTCCTCGACGACTTCGCGCCGCGTGTCTTCGCCGTTCTTGAATTCAACGTCGAGCGGCATGCGGAAGAGAGTGCCCGCCTGCGTCTGCCTGACTTTGAGGGTCAGGCGCTTCGAAGGCTCGTCCCAATGCCAGGCGGCGTCGTAGGCGGGGAAGCCGGGCTCGTAAATCCACTCGCGGAAGAACCAGTCGAGCGGCCGCCCCGCGTGCAATTCCATCACGCGCCGGAAGTCTTCGGTCAGGGCGTTGCCGTCGCGGTAGGTGCGGTAGTAGTCGCGCACGCCCTCGAAGAACTTCTCGTCGCCGACGACGCGGCGGAGCATGTGCAAAACCCACGCGCCCTTCTGGTAGTTGTTCCGGTTGAGCAGCTTGAAGAGGTCTTTAACCTGCGGGTCGTAGACGGGGCGCGCGACCGCGTCCGCGCTCTCCATGTAGCGCCTTTTGTTTTCGAGCATCATTTGCACGAACCGGTCGCGGCCGTCGGCGCGCTCGTAGAAGAGCGCGGCGAAGTAGGTGGCGAAGCCCTCGCTCAGCCAGAGGTGGTGCCAGTCCGATTCGGTCACGGAGTCGCCGAACCACTGGTGCGCGATCTCATGCGCGACGGTGCCTTCGAGGTGCCCCGAGCCGTCGTAGGCGCCCTCGTCGAAGAAGATGTTCGAAGAGTTCTCCATCCCGCCGAAGCGCGTCGAAGACTCGACGAGCGCGAGCTTTTCGTAAGGGTACGGGCCGACAAGGCTCGTGTAAAAGTCGAGGATGCGGAGCGCGCGGCCGTGGTCTCTGAGCCCTTTGTCGCGGTCTTTCGGGTAGAGGTAGTGCCAGAGGTTCGTGCCGCCCGCCGCGCCCGCGTTGACGACCGCGAACTCGGTCGCGCCGAAGACCATGCAGTAGACGGGGACGGGCACCGACTCGCGCCAGTGCGTGAGGCGCGTGCCGTCCTGCCGGCTCGCCGTCTCGACCAGCTCGCCGTTGGCGACCACGTCGTAGCGCGCGGGCGCGCTGATGAAGAACTCGACCTTCGCCTTGTCCGAAGGGTGGTCTACGGAAGGGAACCAGTGGCGCGCGCGGTCGGGCCAGTTGTCTGCGAAGACCGTGCGGTCGCCGAACTTGTTCCGCTTGAAGAAGAGGCCGTCCGCCGGCGCGCCGTGGTATCTCACCGAGACGTTGAAGAGGTCGCCGGGCTTGTACGTCTCTTCGAGAACGACGCGGAGGCGCCCGCCGTCCCTCGTGAACTTCGCGGCGTGGCCCTGCTCGCTCACGCCATCGACCGTGAGTTCGGGGAAGTCGAGCGCGACCTCGCGGACGTTGTCGGCCCTGACCGCGAAGACGATCTCGGTCTCGGCGCTGATCTCGTCCCCGGTGTCGCCGATGCTCAGGCGGATGCGGTACTGCTGCGCGTCGAGCCCGGGCTGGCGCGGGTAGTCGTCGCGCGCCGCGGCGTGCGCGAAGAGGCAGAGGAGCAGCGGCAGGACTCTGAAAACTTTGAACCTGGAGCCTTGAACTTTGAACTTTCTGAGTTTGATTTTCATGCCTCACTAAA
>JAFAVK010000003.1 GCA_019242475.1 Acidobacteriota bacterium
TGATGGGGCCGCCGAGCGCGCCGCCCGGCTGGTACCTGCGGAAGCGCAGGCGGCTCGCGGGCGGAGGGTCGCTGTAAGGCTCGCGCGCGTTGAATCTCTCGTTCTGGAAGAAGGTGAAGAGGTCGCCGTGCCACTCGTTCTCGCCGGTCTTGGTGACGACGTTGATCGCGCCGCCGGCCGCGCCGCCGAACTCCGCCGACAGCCCGTTGTTGACGATCTGGAACTCGCGCACGATCTCAGGCGAGAGCGCGACGCGCGCCGCCCCCGTCGTCTCGTCCGTGTTGTCGAGGCCGTCAATCGAGATCGTGTTGCTGCGCGGGCGCAGGCCGCCGAAGGTGAAGCCGCTATCCGCGAGCGGCGCTCCCGACGTTGCGCCGCCACCGCCTCCGCTCGCCTGCCTGTTGGAAGGCGCGACGCCCGGGGCGAGCAATGTGAATTCAAGATAGTTGCGGCTGTTGACGGGCAGCTCCTCGATGCGCTCCGGGTCAATCGAAGTCGTGGAAGCCGTCTGCGTCGGGTCTATCGCCGGCGGGCGGTCTGTGACGGTAACCTCTGCGCTCACCCCCGCTCTAAGGTACGGGTAGGGTTTAATCTACCAAGGCAACAACATGCGGGCGGCTCTAGATTAGGGCCGCCCGTTTTGTGTGCCTGTTCGGTCGGGGCGCAAGACTCAGCGCGCGACGGCGATCTGGGCGTTGACCAGGAGCGGCGGCCCGCTGCTCGGATCGACCACCGGGAGCGGCGGCGGTGACGGCACGGTGAAGTGGTCGATGGCACTCTGCTGGAAGACAATCGCCATGCTCGACCCGCCGTAGCTGAAGAAACCCAGCTCGTCGCCCTTCTCGACGCGGGCGCCTTCTTTCACCCGAATCTGCACCGAAGAGATCTCGGTGATGCCGATGGGGATGACGCACACCGTCCCGATGTT
Organism: Acidobacteriota bacterium; assembly: GCA_019242475.1. GTDB lineage: Bacteria > Acidobacteriota > Blastocatellia > Pyrinomonadales > Pyrinomonadaceae > QHXN01. Next base: position 929 of record JAFAVK010000003.1, read on the forward strand.
CGCGTCGTCGCTTTCGATGAAGATGAGGCCGCGCGTGTTCACGGTCGCGTCGTAGCCTTCGGACAGGACGCCCGCGTTGGGGTCGAAGCCGGCGGACTCCGCGTCGCTGAACATCAGCCCGTCCACCACGCGCGCCTTCCGCACCGTGCCGCCGACGGGCGCGTGCCAGCGGTGATAGTTCGCGCCGCTCAGGAACGACTGGAACACGTAGCCGCCGACGAACCGCTCCCAGTGCTCGCTCCGATCCAGCATGTCCGCGAGGGAGTACGGCTCGCCCTTGAGCCAGAACTCGTCCTGCGGCTTGATGTCGCGGGCGATGGCGACGAGGTTCCCGTCGTTCGGCGAGATGATGACCTTCGGGTCGTCGGGCGCGGCGACGGGGCGCGCTTCCGGTTTAATCTCGCGGTGGAAGTAGCCGTTGTATGACTTAAAGCCCCAGTGCGGCTTCGAGCGGTCGTACTCGAACTCCCACAGCTTCATGTCCTGGTACGCGAAGGTCGAGAGCCAGCCGGACGGACTCTCGTTGAGCACGTGCGCGCTGCCGGGGCTGTCGAGGTAAGCGCACCACCGCCGGAGCACGCCCTTGAGCCCCCGGTTGAAGTCGGCGTTGCGGAACACGGCCTCCCCGGCCCGGGTCATCATCATGTAGGCGAAGAGCGACGACATCGGGAACGCGTTGCGCCTGGCGGGGTCTTGATTATAGAGCGGGGCGCTCACGGTGATGTGTTCGAGCGCCTGGAGGAGTTCCGCAGTGTTATGGACGACCTGATACCTGGGTGGCACCTGACGGATCATCTCGGAGACGTACATGCGGATGATGGGGTTCGTCTCGATCAGTGCGCCGAGGCGGGCCACGGCGTCGCCGAGGGGGCGCGTTTCGGAGTCGAGTTTCACCCGCAGCTCGCGGTTCCACTCGTCGAGGCTCTGCCGATCCCGCGGCAGGTAGCCGGCCCTGTAGCCGAACATCCTCCGATACCTGGCGTCGATTAAGGCTTCTTGTAAGGCTTCTTGATCGCTCATCTCAGTCCCTCCGTGTGTCTCGGGTCACGACGCGCGCCGCCGCGCGCGAACGCGGGTGCTCGTAACCAATTCAAAGCCGCCCGTTGTGTGTGCTTACGCCGAGCAGCGCCAGGGCTTCGGCCGACGTGGTGAACCTGAAGCTGCCGGCGAGCGGGTGCGTGAGGATGTAGTCAAGATTCGCCTCCACGTGAGCGCGTGCGCGCGCGGGCAGGCAGGCGTCCGACCTCATGATCAAACCCAGGTACTTCTCCTCCGCGGCATCTAACCAGGACTCTGTGAGCGCGCGGAAGAGGGGGGCGTTCAGTTCGAGGTTGAGCGGGACGGTGTCGTTGCGTTTCCGCAGATCGACCCCGAGCGCCGCGGCCGCGCGCTTGATGGCGGTGAAGCGGCCGGGCTCTTTTCCCGTGCTGACCGGTATCGCCCAGAGGTCGCGCCCGCCCTCGGGGCCGTGCGTTCTGAAGTCACGGCGCGAGGGCCTGTAGGGGCGCCGCGGCACGCGAACGTAGTCGGGCAGCCAGCCGTCGGGGCTCTTATCCCAGGGGTAGGGTCTGGGTATCCGGCCGGGCTCGACGGTCAACTCGAACCGCACGCCGAGAGACTCCAACAAGTCCAGCGTCTCGTTGTTCATCCAGTGGTCGCCGAACCTGAAGGAGACGCAGGGGCGCCCGAAGGCTTTGCGGAACGCGTCGAAGGCCGTGCGCACGCAGTGTTCGACCCACTGCCGGCTGCCGTGATCCGTCACCCAACAGCCTAAGCCCTCGTCCCAGCGCCACGCGTGCGTGTGCAGGCCGAACTCGTCGCCGGCCCGTTCGAGCCGCGCGACGAGTTCGCCGTAGCGCTCGGCCGCCCAGCCGGGCGAGCCGTAAACGCGCTCGATCTGCGGATCCATCCTGAAGAACCAGTTGAAGTGCGCCGGGGCGCCGGTCACTTCGGCCAGGCGACCTCTGAGGGCGTCGAAGAATTGCACGGTCTCCGAAAACCCTTCCCAATCTTCTCCCGTGTCGGGGCTTATCTGGCGGTAGTCGGGTTCGACATCGTGGCAGATGATGACGGGTATCTTTTCCGGGGCTTTTTTCATACGACTTTGCGGCGGCGGCTCAGCAGACCTGCGCCCAGGGGTGCGCGTCAGGCTCGGTCGCGTCCGCGCCGTGGAGGCTTCCGTCGGCGACGCGACGGTAGACGTTCAGCAGCGTCGGCAGCACCGCCTGCGGGGAGAAGAGCGTTTCGTAGCGCTCGCGTGCGGCCCGGCCCATCCGGCGGCGCGAGTCCGCGTCTCTGGCGACGCTCACGAGGGCCTCGGCCAGCGTCGCCACGTCCCCGGGCGAGACGAGCACGCCCGTCTGCGCCGTGAGCGTGTCGGGGATGCCGCCCACGTCCGAGGCGATGACGGGCACGCCGAAAGACATCGCTTCGGCGATGCTGTTCGGCGTGCCCTCGGTCAAAGACGGCAGCGCGAAAATGTCCAGCCGCTCCATGAACGCCTTGCGCTGCGCGGCGTTCGTGTAGAGCCCGACGAACTCGCAGTCGGCGGCGACGCCCAGCGCGGCGGCGCGCGACTTGAGCTTCGGCTCCAGCGACCCGGCGCCCGCGACCAGCAGGCGCAGCCTCGCGTCCGAACGCCTTGCGAGGGCGAACGACTCCAAAAGGGTCAGCGGCCCTTTCAGGTGCTCGATGCGCGCGGCGAAGCCGACGTTGACCTCCGCGCCGCCGTCCCTCGCGGGATGCCCGTTGCGCAGGTCGTTCGCGATGATGGGGAGGACGGAGAGCCTCTTCAAGTCGGGCAGACGCTCGCGGCACTGGCGCGCGAGCGAGGGCGAGAGGGCGGCCACCTCTGCGCAGAGCGGCAGCACGGCGGTGAACTCCTGATAGCTGAACGCGAAGTCCGGCGGATGATAGGGGATGCCCAGCTCCTGGTACAGGACGGGGACGCCCGCAGCGTGTGCGGCCCGGATGAGCGCCATCGCCCCGGGGTCAGGCGTCACCACGTGAACCAGGTCGGCGCGCAGTGCGCGCAAAGCCTCGGCGCACCGCGGTTGGTATTTGAAGGTGAGCCCCGAGCTGATCTCGTGCGCACGCTTCCGCAGGAGCTTCTGCGCAGGGGGGAAGGTGTCCATCACCCTGCGCGCCACGCCGCGCGCCGCTTCGAGCGTGGCGCGGACGGGGGTCGAGGCGATGGTGACGACGGAGACGCCGGCCGCCTGCAAACGCAGGTAACGCTGATCCTGCGGCGGGCACGGGAAGAGCAGGAGCACGGAAACGTCGTGCCCCTGCCCCTGCAACAGCGTGGCGTAGGTGACGAGGGTCTCGTCGGCGCCGCTGATCGCCCCCAGGAATTGCGTCTTGGCGAGAACGATTCTCATCTGTCGGTCGTGTGTGGTCGCGTCTCGCCGGCCCGCGGGCGTTCCCCCGCGCGGCCGCGCAGGCGCCGCAGGGCGGAACCGGCGGCCCAACGGAGCAGCCCCCGGGGGTGCAGACAGACCGCGGGGCGCACGCACGCCTGCGCCTGAAGAAACCGGCGGCTGCCGAGCGCGCGCGCGGCTTCAAAAATCAACTGGCCCGCCGCGTTCTTCGAAAACAGACGCCAGGCCCTCTGTCTTTCGGACGCCGTGGCGGACGCCGCGCGCGACAGCTTGAGCCACTTCCTTCGAAACTGTCGCGTGCTCAGCGCGACCAGCTCGTGAGGGCGCGAACTCCCCTGCCCCGAAGTCGGGGTTGAACCGCGCCAGACCATGACGGGACGCTCAAGCGCCAGCACCGGATATTGTGCGGCTATCCGGAGCCACAAGTCCCAATCGTCTATTCCCGGCGCGGACGAATCGAGCAGCCCCACGCGCGCGAGGCAGGAGCGCCGGAAGAGCACGCTGCCGCACGGGATGAAGTTCTGCCCCAGGAGTTCCCAGAAGATGTCCCCCTCGGGGCAGTGCTGCGGGTAAAAGTTTCGTCCGCGCGTCTCGCCCTGTCTGTCGATGAGCGCCCGCGCGTAAACGAGCCCCGCGTCGGGAGCCGAGTCCAGCGCCGCCGACTGCAAATCGAGAGAATGTTCAAGCCGCACGTCGTCGTCGTCCAGAAAACAGAGGTACTCGCCGCCGCTGTGCAAAACGCCGACGTTACGCGCGCCGGCCACGCCCTGGTTCTCTTCGAGCCGGACGTACTTGATGCCGGCGAGCGTCCGGCAGACCCGCGCCGTCTCGTCCGTCGAGGCGTCGTCCACCACGACGACCTCCGGGTCACGGCCCGCGCCGAACGCGCTCGCGACCGCGCGGGGCAGCATCTCCGGACGGTTGTGCGTGGTGATGATGACGCTGACTGTCGGCATTCAAGAGCAGGGGGTCAGATGTGCCGCCGGTTCTTCAGAATCTTGACGAAGGAGCCGGAGCGCAGCTCTTCGACGGTGAGGCCGCTCAGGCGGACGGCCTCCTCTTCGGTGATGGCGCCGCAGTTGGTCGCGCGGAGGAAGTAGTTGAGCAGCCCCTGGCCGGTCGCGGCGTCGTCGAACACGTCGCCGACGAGCGTGGCGCGCGCGGCCTTCTCGACGAAGTTGCTCAGTCGCTCGGACGCCGGCCCGAGGCTTTCGAGGAAGAAGGTGTAGACGGCGGCGTACCGCGTCGGCAGTTGCGCCGGGTGCAAATCCCAGCCCTGATAGAAGGCGTTCGTGAGCGAGTGCTGGATGTGCTCGTAGTGGAGCCGCCAGGCGCGGCCGACGGCGCGGCGGTTCTCCTCCTCCTGCTCTTCCGTGAGTGCGCCGCCTTCCGAAGCGCGGTGCACGGGCACCGGCATGATGTTGGTCGCGCCGTCCGAGAGCCACACGCCCGTCCCGCCCAGAGAGACCTGCATCGCGTGGCGCGCGTAGTCGCAGGCGGGGTGCGTCATGTGCTGGTGCGCCGCGGTAATCTGGCAGCTCGCCGTGTAGTCGTAGGTTCCGAAGTGCGCCGCCGTGCAACGGCCCCGGGCGGCCTCGACGAACGAGGGCAGCGCGCAGCGCCCGCGGTGGTCGATGATCGACTGCGTCGTCTCGACCATCAGCTCAAGCTTCAAAGACCCGGCGGCCAGCCCCGACTCTTGCTCGAACAAATCGAAGAGGTCTGCGAGCGCCGAGACCTGCTCGGGGATGGTGACCTTCGGCAGCGTGACGACGAAGTTCTCGGGGAGCCGCCCGCCTGCCTCCGCCAACAGCGAAGAGATGAAGATGTCGAGCGTGCGCGAAGAGCGCGCGTACAGCTCTTCGGTGAAGGGCTTGATGCGGATGCCGATGAAGGGCGGCAGCGTGCCCGCCTCCATCCCGCGCGCGACCTCCGCGGCGGCCGAGGCGGCGTGGCCGTCCTCCTCCGCGTCCGCGCGGTTGCCGTAGCCGTCCTCGAAGTCGATGCGGAAGTCCTCGACCGGCTCGCGCCTCAGCTTCTCGACCACGCGCGCGTAAGTTTTGTGCGCGAGCCACACGCCCGGGTGCTCCCTGCGAAACCCGGCCTCGTCCCGCTCGACGGCGGCGCGCACCGCAGAGTCGTCCGCGACCGAGTCGGGCAGCTCTTCGTGACCGGGAAGCTGAAGGGCGCGCGCGAAGACGGCGAAGTTCGGCGCGTAAGTCTCAAGCGCCCGCAGGGCGAGCGCGCCGAGGCGCGGCGTCGTGTCGGACTTGAACAGGTGCGCGCCGCCGTAGACCGTGTGCACGGGCTGGCGCCTGAAGGACTCGCCCGGGTAGCGCGCGGCGAACTCGCGGTTGGCCGCGCCCAGCCGCGCGGAAACCTCCCGCGTCTTCTCGCTCGTCAAAGTCGTCTGCATCATCTCTCCTCGCTTCGAATGGGCCGGAGCATTCTAACGCAGCGCCCCGCGGCCGCGCGAACGGCCTCAATCATTCTCATTCTGTTGCCAAAAGCCACGACTTATGTTTTAAGTCTTCGACATGCCTTCGCCCGACCTTTGCATAAGGGGTCAACACGTCGTCACTCCCGAGTCGGACGGCCCTGCTTCTATTCACGTGCGCGGCGGGCGCGTCGATGACATCTACGAGTTCGACGAGGTGCCCGACGGGTGCCCGCTGGTCGAAGCCGGCGACGCCGTCGTGCTGCCCGGCCTCGTGGACTCGCACGTGCACGTGAACGAGCCGGGGCGGACGCGTTGGGAGGGGTTCGCGACGGCGACGAAGGCGGCCGCGGCGGGCGGCGTGACGACGATTGTTGACATGCCGCTCAACAGCATCCCGCCGACGACCACGCCCGACGGCTTGCAACAGAAGATCGAGGCGGCGAAGGGTCAGTGCCGCGTGGACGTCGGGTTCTGGGGCGGGCTCGTGCCGGGCAACCTCGGCCTGCTCGCGGCGCTCTACGCGGGCGGCGTCGTCGGCTTCAAGTGCTTCCTCATCGACTCCGGCGTGCAGGAGTTCCCGAACGTCAACGAAGGCGAGCTGCACGCGGCGATGTTCGAGCTGGCGCGCCTGGACGCGCCCCTCATCGTGCACGCGGAGCTGCCCGGGCCGGTCGAGGAAGCTTTTGCGTCCTGCTGCACGGGCGAGGCGGCGGGCGACCCGCGCAGGTATGAGACGTTCCTTCGCTCGCGCCCGCGCAAGGCGGAGGACGAGGCGGTCGCGCTCCTGCTCAGGCTCTGCCGCGAGACGGGCGCGCGCGTCCATGTCGTCCACCTCTCTTCGGCCGACTCGCTCCCGCTGCTGCGCGAGGCGAAGGCTTCGGGGCTCCCCTTCACCGCCGAGACCTGCCCGCACTACCTCACCTTCGCGGCCGAGGAGATTCCCGACGGCGCCACCGAGTTCAAGTGCTGCCCGCCCGTGCGCGAGCGTGAGAACCGCGAGCAGCTCTGGGCGGCGCTCGCCGACGGCACCATCGACATGATCGTCTCCGACCACTCGCCCTGCCCGCCCGAGATGAAGCGGCGCCCCGAAGGCGATTTTCTAAAAGCGTGGGGCGGCATCAGCTCCCTGCAATACAGGCTGCCCGTCGTGTGGACGGAGGCGCGCCGGCGCGGCCACGACCTCCGAGACCTCGCGCGCTGGCTCGCGCGCGAGCCGGCGCGGCTCGCCGGCCTCTTCGGCCGCAAGGGCGCGATCACGCCGGGCCGCGACGCCGACTTCTGTATCTTCGACCCCGAGGCGAAGACGCGCGTCGAGGCCGAGACGAATCAACACCGGCACAAGCTCACGCCCTACGAAGGGCTTGAGTTCGACGGCGCCGTCGTCTCGACCTACCTGCGCGGCGAGAAGATTTACGACCGCGGCCAGTTTGCAGACAAGCCCACGGGACAACTCCTGCTGCGCGAGCCGCCGAAGCGAGAGCCGACCGTTTGGGACGATTGGGACGAATGAGCTAATGACCCCAGAGTTCACCAACCTCGTTGACCTCGCCTCGGAGCGTCTGGGCGGCGCGGTGCTCTATGCCAACGACGACTTCTTCGCGCCGAAGGAGAATCTGTTGAAGGCAAGCGCGCCTGTCTGGCGCGAGGGCGCGTACACGGAGCGCGGGAAGTGGATGGACGGCTGGGAGTCGCGCCGCCGCCGGACGCCCGGCTTCGACTGGTGCCTCGTCCGCCTCGGCGCGGCGGGGCGCGTCCGCGGCGTCGTCGTGGACACGAGTTACTTTCGCGGCAACTTCCCCGAGGGCTGTTCGCTCGAAGCCTGCACGGCCGCGCCCAACGCCACCGCGGAGGAGCTTGAGTGCGGCACGACCGAGTGGGTCGAGATTCTGCGGCAGTCGGAACTCAAGGGGCACTCCGAGAACGAGTTCACGGTGCACGCGCGCCGGCGCTTCACGCACCTGCGTTTCAAGATTTATCCGGACGGCGGCGTCGCCCGGCTGCGCGTCTACGGAGAGGTCGTGCCCGACTGGGATTCAATCAAGCGCGCGGGCGGCCTCGTCGATCTGGCGGCCGTCGAGAACGGCGGCGCGGTCGTCGCCACGAGCGACGAGTTCTTCGGCCACCGCCACAACCTCATCATGCCCGGCCGCGCGGCGGACATGAGCGACGGCTGGGAGACGAAGCGGCGGCGCGGCCCCGGCCACGACTGGTGCGTCATCCAGCTCGGCGCGACGGGGACGATTCGACGCGTCGAGGTGGACACGGCGCACTTCAAGGGCAACTTCCCCGAGAGCTGCTCGCTCGAAGTCTGCCAGGCGCCGTCGGAGGTGCCCGCGCCCGGGGAGTCTTACCTCACCTTCGCTCAATGGCGCGAGCTTCTGCCGCGCACGCCTTTGCAGGCGCACACGCGCCACTTCTACGAGTCGGAGTTGAAGGAGACCGGGGCGGCCACGCACGCGCTCTTCCGCATCTACCCCGACGGCGGCGTCAGCCGCCTGCGCCTCTACGGGAGCCTGGCCGAATAAGAATTTCAAATTTGAAATTCTCAAACGTATGCCCGACCTGAAAGACATCGAAGGGCCGATAGGAAAGTTGAACCGCTTGTCTCTCGATGAGGCGCGCGCGGCGCTGCTGGCGTGCTGCGGCTCGACGCGCTGGGCTTCCGAGGTGGCGGCGCTGCGCCCCTTCTGGGACGTGGGGCAGTTGCTCAACCTCGGCGGGCGCGTGTGGCGCGAGCTTCCCGCAGAGGACTGGCTCGAAGCCTTCCGCGCGCACCCGAAGATCGGCGAGAAGCAGGCGGAGAAGGAGACGGGGGCCGAGGCCCGCGCGTGGGCGGAGGGCGAGCAGTCGCGCGCGCGCGAGGCGTCGGGCGAGACTTTAGACGCGCTCGCCGGGGCGAACCGCGAGTACGAGGCGCGCTTCGGCTTCATCTTCATCGTCTGCGCCACGGGCAAGACGGCCGACGAAATGCTCGCGCTTCTTCGTCAACGTCTGGACAACGACCCCGAGGCCGAGCTGCACGTCGCGGCCGCCGAGCAGTGGCGCATCACCGAGCTGAGGCTCAGGAAATTTCTGAACGTCAAATGAGCGGCATCACGACACACGTGCTCGACACCGCGCGGGGGCGGCCCGCGGCGGACGTGCCCGTCACGCTCGAAGCGAAAACGGAAGGCGGCTGGTCGCTCGTCGGCCGCGGCGCGACGGACGCGGACGGGCGGCTGCGCGACCTCGCGCCTGCGGATTTCGTCCCGGGCGCAGGCGACTACCGGCTCACGTTCGACGTGGGCTCTTACTTCAACGCGACGGGCCAGCGGGGCTTCTACACGGAGGTCTGCGTGAGCTTCGTCGTCCAAGACCCTGCGTCGCACTACCACGTGCCGCTGCTGCTGAGCCCTTACGGCTACACGACCTACCGCGGGAGCTGAAACGGATGAGACTTTCCCCTGCCTTAAGCGAGTGGTTGAACCTGCTCGCGCGCTGGTTCCACGTCTTCGCGGCGATCCTCTGGGTCGGCTCGACCTACTACTTCACGTGGCTCGACGGCCGCTTCCAGGAGGAGGAGCGCGAGGCACGGAAGGAGGGCGGCGACCCGGAGGTCTGGATGGTGCACAGCGGCGGCTTCTACGTCGTCGGCAAGCGCAAGACGCCCGCGCTCCGGCGACTCCACTGGTTCAAGTGGGAGGCGGCCTCGACGTGGCTGAGCGGCGTGGCGCTCCTCACCATCGTCTACTACCACGGCGGCGCGATGGTGGACGTGGACGTGCGCAACATCGGCCCCTGGGCGGCCGCGGGGTTCGGCCTCGGGATGCTGGTCGTCGGCTGGATCGTCTACGACCTGCTGGTGCAGTCGCCGCTCGGGCGGAACGAGAAGGCTTTTGCGGCCGTCGCCTACGCGCTCGTCGTCGGCGCGGCCTACCTTTCGACGCACGTGCTCGCCGGGCGCGCGGCCTACATCCACGTCGGCGCGACCTTCGGCACCATCATGTTCCTCAACGTCTGGATGCGCATCCTCCCCGCACAGCGGCGCATGATCGCGGCCGTCAAGGAGGGCCGGACGCCCGACCCCTCGGAGGGCGCGCGCGCCAAGCTGCGCTCGAAGCACAACACCTTCATGGTCGTGCCCGTCGTCTTCACGATGATCAGCAACCACTACCCCGTCTCGACCTACGGCCACGACTACAACTGGGTCATCCTCTCGGCGCTCGTCCTCGTCGGCTGGGTCGCCGCGAAGATCATCCGCCGCGCTTGAGGCAGAGATAAAGCAACTTCAAATTTGAAATCTCAAATTTCAAATCCTGAACGCGTGGGCGAGGAGACGTGGGCGGAGTTCTGCGGGCGCGTGGACGCGGCCCTGGCGGAGTACGTGCGGACGGGGCGGGCGCGCGTGCGCTACAAGGGATGGTGCGTGACGCTGGACACGAACGTCGTGCCGGCGGGCGCGGCCGCGGCGGTCGTCACGCGCATGCGCGCGCCGTTCGTCGGGCGCGGGGCCTTCCGCTTCAAGCTGCAAAGGCGCGACCTGCTCGACGCGCTCGCCCGGCGGCTGCGCATCCATTCGAGCGAGACCGGCCAGTCCGATTTCGACCGAGAGTTCGTCGTCCGCTCGGAGAACGACGCGGCCGTCCGGAGACTCTTCGACCCGCCCGACATCCGCCGCCTCATACAGTCGCAGCCCTCGATCAACCTCGAAGCGCGCGGCGGTGACGGCCCCTTCGGCGCGAGCCTCCCCGAAGGGGTGGACGAACTCGTCCTGCGCGCGCCCGGCTTCGTCACCGACGCCGAACGCCTCCGCCGCCTCTTCGCCCTCTTCGCGCTCATCCTCGACCGCCTCTGCGAGACCGGCGCCGCCTGCGCCGACGAGCCCGGCGTCACGCTCTAAAAGTTCAAAGTTCAAAGTTCTAATCATTGAGGGCCGGAGCCGATGGGGTCGCCCGGCGGCGTGGTAGGCGGCGGCGTGCGCTTGCGCGGCGCGTCGGGGCGCGCGAGGAAGCGCTCGATCTCTTCGTGAGTCGAGCGCAGGTGCGCCTCCGTCGCCTCGAAGCCGATGGCGCTGCCCACGTGCCCGGTCTCACTCTCGAAGAGGTGGCGCAGCCCCTCGGTCGCGACCCCGCGCACTTGAGGCGAGGCCGTGTCGTCCGCGGCTAAATCCATCAGGCGCGTGACGACGAGGCTCTGCACGGCGCGCTGGACGGCCGCCCGGTACGGGTCGCCCGGCACCGGCTCGCGCCAGGTGCGGGCGAGGAGCGCGTCCAACACGTCGCTGAAGTCGGGGTTCGCCTTGTCGAGCGCGTGGAACTGTATGAGGCGCGCGGCGCGGCGCGGCTCAAGCAGGCGCGAGACGGCGAGGTCGGCGGCGACGACGGCCGCGGCGACGGGGTCGAAGGCCGGGTCTGTGTGCTTCGCGAAAAGCTCCTGCGTGCCGCCCTCGTAGCCGAAGGCGCGCGGCGGGATGAGTTGGAGGATGCGCGGCGGCACCGTCAACTCTTCCACCTTGAGCGTGTCGAGCACGGCCGCGAGCGCGTCGCGCTGGCGCGCGGCCGGGACGACCTGCTGCACCTCGGCCGGGCTCGGCGCGCCCGCGGCCGTCTTCACCGCGTAGGTGTAGTAGAGGCCGCCGACCGACTTGACCGCCGCCTGAAGTTGATAACGGTGATGCAGGTAGAGCGGCAGGAACTTCGCTTCCAGGAGCGAGAGCGGCGTGCCCGCCGGCACGTTCGCCAGCCCGAACTGCTGCATCGCGATGCGCCGCACCTCCATCTCGTGGCGCAGCGACGCGACGGGGTCGGCGCCGTTGTCCCAGAGGCTCGCGAGCGGGTGCGCCGCGCCCGCGGGCCGCGCGTCGTCGTCCGAGATGAAGAGCATTCCATTCTTCACGCCTTCGCTCAAGACCTTCTCAAGCTCGGCCGCCTCGTCGGCGCCCGGCGCGAACTGCGCGTAGGCGTACGTGATGGCGAACTTGTCGTACGCGCCGATGCCCGTGGCGTACGCGTTCGAGAGGTCGAGCTTGCCGTTCTTGATCTCGACGAGCGGGGCCGGGTAGTCCATCACGGAGCCGCGCCCGTACGTGCTCGCGGCGAAGTTGTGCGCGAGCCCGAGCGTGTGCCCGACCTCGTGCGCGGCGAGCTGCCGGATGCGCGCCAGGGACATCCGCGCCGCATCCACCGAAGGGTCGAGCTGCGCGAGGTACTCCGCGTCGTCGCCCGCGGCGGCCTCCAGCTCGCACACGTTTGAGCCCGCGCCGCGCCGTTCGTCGCCGAAGACGGGGATGAGCCCCGTCCCGATGAGGTAGTCCTGGCGGATGCGCAAGGAGCCGAGCGTGACGTTACCTTTGATGATCTCGCCGGTGCGCGGGTCGGTGATGCTTGAGCCGTACGACCAGCCGCGCGAGGAGCGGTGCACCCAGTTGATCATGTTGTAGCGCGCGTCCATCGGGTCGGCGTCCGAAGGGAGGACTTTGACCTGGAAGGCGTTGGGGAAGCCCGCGGCCTCGAACGCCTGCGCCCACCACGAGGCGCCCTCGACGAGCGCGCTGCGGATGGGCTCGGGGGCGCCCGGGTCAACGTAGTAGACGATGGGCTTGACGGGCTCGGAGACGGCGGCCCGCGGGTCTCTCTTCTCAAGCCGGTGGCGCGTGATCCAGCGCTTCTCGACGGGCTCGGTGATGGGCGAGGCGTAGTCGTAAAACTCGACGGCGTTGACGCCGACGCGCGGGTCTAATTTACGCGGCCGGTAGTTATTGTCCGGCAGCTCGACGAGCGAGTGGTGCTCGCGCACGGTGACGGACTGCGGCGTGGGCACTGTGTCGCGCACGAGCGCGCCCGGCTGTCCCTCGGTCGTGAAGGTGAGCGTCGCCTCGACCTCCGTGTTCTTCGGGAAGGCTTTGGTGCGCGGGAGGAAGAGGGCGCTGCGCGAATCGTCGAGGCGGTACTGCCCCTGGTTCGAATCGCGCAGGCGGCCGGCCACGCCGTGCGCGTCGCGGAGGAAGAACTCGGTGGCGTCAACGAGCACGCGCGCGCCCTCGGCCGCCGCGACCTCGAAGCCCCAGATGACGGAGCGCGCGAAGGACTCTTCGACGGCGCGGCGCTCTTCGGCGTCCGCGCTGATGGCGCGGTAGCGCTGGTTCGTTTCGACGAGAAGGACTTTCGGGCCGACGCGCTCGAAATGCACGATGCGCGTGTCGCCGAGCTGACCGCGGTCGAGCCCCAGAGGGTTCGAGCCGACGCCCGTCGGGAGCGAGACCTGGTAAAGAAAGTCGGAGTCGAAGCGCGGGATTTCCAGCAGGAGCTTGCCCGACTCCGCGTCCCAGTAGAGCGGGAAGTAGCCGTCGAGCTTCTGCGACCCGCGCGTCAGCTCCGCGAACGACTTGCGCGCCTGCCGCTCCGCCCGCTGCTCCTGCGCCGCCGCGGGCGCGAGCGCGAGGATGACGATGAAGAGTGAGATTAGTGTGTGTCGCATGGGGGTTTTCACCTCCGTCCTTGCATGACGTTCTTGTAGACGACGCCGCCCTTCATGACGAAGACGACGCGGCGGACGGCCGTGATGTCCTTCAAAGGGTCGCCGTCGAGGGCGATGATGTCGGCCTCGAAGCCGGGCGCGACGGAGCCGAGGCGGTCGGACAGGCCGAGCGCCTCCGCCGCGAGCGAGTTGGCCGAGACCATCGCGGCCATCGGGTCAACGCCGCCGTCGCGCACGCGGTCGATGAACTCCTCGGCGTTGCGCCCGTGCGCCCCCGCGACCGCGTCCGTGCCGAAGACCATCTTTAAACCCTTCGTCTTCGACGCGCGACGCACGAGGTCGTGGTTGAGGGAGAGCACGTGCTCCATCGCCGCGAAGCCCTCCTCGGTGTAGCCGGGCGTGCCGAGGTAGCGCTCCTTGTTGGCGAGGTAGTTCTCGATGACGAGGCCGGCCTGCGGGTCGAGGTAAGTCCCGCGCTCGGCCAGCAGCTCGAGGTCTTCGTCCGTCGCCATCGTGCCGTGCTCGACCTGCGTGCAGCCCGCCTCCGAGGCTGCGCGCACGGCCTCCTTGTAGGCGTGGACGAGCACGCGCAGCCCCTGGCGCTTCGCCTCGTCGCAGGCGGCGGTCAACTGCTCCCGGGAGAGAGTCATCCCGCCGCCCTGCCGGATGCTCTGAGAGGCGAAGATTTTGATAAGGTCGGCGCCGGCCACTTTCTGCTTGCGGACGAAGGCGCGGATTTCGTCGGGCGTGCCGGTCTTCTCGCCCTGGCCGAAGAGCGGCTCGACGGCGGTCAGGATGCGCGGGCCGGGGAGTTCGCCCCGCGCAATCGCGTCGCGCAGCGGAACGTCGGTAGGCGAGCCGACGCTCTGCACGGTCGTGAAGCCGGCCGACAAGGTGAGCCACGCGTTCGACGCGGAGCGGTAGGCGGCCTCCTGCGTCGTCTCTTCCGACCCGACGTTCTTGCCGTCCTTGCCGAAGCTCCAGGTGATGTGGACGTGCGAGTCGATCCAGCCGGGCATGACCGTCAGGCCGCGCAGGTCGTAGTCCACCGGCCCCGCCTTCGGGTCGAGGCGGACAATCTTCGAGCCCTCGACGACGACGCGCGTGTTGCGGATGACGTGCCCCCTGCCGTCGAGCAGCACGTCCGCGGCGATGACGACGCGGGACTTCGGCGCCTTCGTCTGCGCGCGGGTCGTCCGCACCACGGCGCAGAAGCCGAGGATGAAGATGGGGCAAAGGACGAACTTCATCATAAAGCGACGACCCACCCGCTACCGCGGGCGGCTCTGACCGTTATAGCGCGAGCGGCGGAAGTCCCGCGGCGCGTAGCTGGACGTTGACTGCTTCAACGTCCTTCGTCTTGAACTCGTTCCAGGCGGGCCGCGCTTCGCGGAGGCGGCGTTGGAGGTCTGCGGCGGCCGCGGCGGCCTGCGTCGTCGGCGCGGCGTCGGCCTGTTGCAGGACGCCGTAGAGCGTCGAGAGCTGCGTGTGGAGCTGGTTGAAGTCGGGCGTCGTCGGCGTCGCACCGGCCGCCGTGGCTCCGGCGCCCGCGCCGCCTTCGAGCGCCGCGGCCTTCTTGTCGAGCGCCGTCAAGGCGTCGCCCAACGCGGGCGGGACGGCCGTCCCTTGCTTGCGCAGGTCGGCTATCTGCGCCCGAATCTTCTTAACACCCGCGAGCGCGTCGAAGGTCTCGCCCATCCCCTCGGCCGCCTGCGCGGAGAGCGCGAGCTGCTGTTCGAGCCCGGCGCGCGTGGTCTTGACGCGCGGGTCTAGCTCGACTCGGAGCGTGCGGCTCTGCGTCTTGCCCGCGGCCGTCAACTTCAGAGTGTACTCGCCGGGCAGCACCGAGGGGCCGAGCGGGGAGAGCGGCGTGTCGCGGTAGACGGCCGAGATGGGATACTCGCGGCGCTGCGCCTTCGGCTCGGGGTAGTGCAAGTCCCACACGAAGCGCTGCATGCCCGCCGAGGCTGGCAGGACGCGCGCCGGGCGCACCCAGTAGGTCGGGTAGGGCAGCTCCTTCTCGTCCACGAACTCGGGCTTGTCGTCGCTGCGGAAGCGGCGGACGAGCTTGCCCTCGCGGTCGAAGATTTCGAGGACGACCGGCGTCGTCGCATCGGCCTTGAGGTAGTAGTTGATGACGGCGCCGTCGGGCGGATTCTGCCCGGCGGGCTCCTCGGGCGGGAGCGGCGTGTCGGTGTTGACGTTGCGCTGGACGCGGTAGGCCGTCTGCGGCGCGAAGAGGAAGGCGTCCGCGGCGGACACGCTCGCGTCAATCTGCCGGAGCGGCGTGATGTCGTCGAGAATCCAGAAGGAGCGGCCGTGCGTGCCGACGACGATGTCGTCGCGGTGGACGACGAGGTCGCGGATGGAGGTCGCGGGCATGTTGAGCCGCAGCGGCTGCCACTCGTCGCCGTCGTTG
>JAFAVK010000089.1 GCA_019242475.1 Acidobacteriota bacterium
GATCACGCGCACCACGCCCTTGCGGTGGATGACCTTGCAGTTGTCGCACATCTTCTTGACCGAAGCCCTAACCTTCATCTCACTTCACCCCTTCCGGCGCGCGCCGGGTCACTTGTAGCGGTACGTGATGCGCCCGCGGTTCAGGTCGTACGGTGAAAGCTCGACCAGCACCCGGTCGCCCGGCAGGATGCGTATGAAGTTCTTGCGCATCTTGCCCGAGACGTGCGCGAGCACCTGGTGCTTACTGTCCTCCAACTCCACACGGAACATCGCGTTCGGCAGCGTTTCGAGGACTTTCGCCATGACCTCTATCGCTTCTTCTTTCGCCATAGCCCGCTAGCGTCTCTATTACAAAACCTGACTAGGCTGGCAAACTGCGAATAATAACACACTTACCGCCCGCCTCCAAACCGCCGCGGGCTCCTCTCCTCTTTCAGGCGCCGACCGTCTCGGCCTGCGGCTGCGTCGGCGCCGACTCGGCCAAGCGGGTCAAAACCTCCGGCCCCTCCTCGGTGACGGCGACCGTGTGCTCGACGTGCGCCGAGGGGCGGCCGTCGAGCGTGACGACCGTCCAGCCGTCCTTGAGCGTCTTGGTCTTGTGCGTGCCCATGTTGATCATGGGCTCGATGGCGAAGACGTAGCCGGAACGTATTTTGATGCCCGTGCCCGGCTTTCCGTAGTTCGGAATTTGCGGGTCTTCGTGCATTTTTCGGCCGATGCCGTGGCCGACGTAGTCGCGCACGATGCCGTACCCGTGGGCCTCGGCCAACTCCTGCACGGCCCAGCCGATGTCGCCCAGGTGCTTGCCCGGCCAACACTGCTGAATGGCGCGCTCAAGACACTCTTCGGCGACGCGGATGAGCTTGAGGCGGTCTTCGTCCACCCTGCCGACGGGGACGGTCGTCGCCGTGTCGCCGACGAAGCCGCCGAGCGTCACCCCGCAGTCGAGCGAGAAGATGTCGCCCTCCTTCAGCGCGTAGGCCGAGGGGAAGCCGTGGACGACCTGCTCGTTGACCGACGCGCAGATCGAGAAGGGGAAGCCGTGGTAGCCCTTGAAGGTCGGGAGGGCGCCGGCGTCGCGGATCATCTGCTCGGCCGCCATGTCGAGTTCGAGCGTGGTCACGCCCGGCTGAACCATGCGCCGCACCGCCTCGCGCACCTCGGCCACGAGCCGCCCGGCGGCCCGCATCTTCTCAAGTTCCCTTCTGGACTTACCGATAATCAACTATTCACCACTTACTGCTTTTTGAACGTCCGCGTAAATCGCCTCGACGTCGCGGGCGCCGTCCACGCGGCGGAGGCGGCCGGACTTCTCGTAGTATTCGAGGAGCGGACGCGTGTCGCGCTCGAAGGTCGCGACGCGATCCTTCGCCGTCTCGGCGTTGTCGTCGGCGCGCCGGACGAGCCTGACCTCGGGGTGGAGGTCGCAGACCTCGTCGCGCGCGGGCGGCTTGAAGTAGACGTTGTAAATCTCGCCGCAGACCGGGCAGTTGCGCCGCCCCGTCATCCGCTTCTCAAGGATGTCGTACGGCACGTCCACCAGCACCGCGAGGAGCGCGTGCCCCTGCTCGGCGGCCAGCCCTTCGAGCATCCCGGCCTGCGCCGTCGTGCGCGGGAAGCCGTCGAGGATGTAGCCCGCGCGGCAGTCCGGCTGCGCGGTGCGCTCGCGGACGACCCGCATCGTCAGCTCGTCGGGGACGAGCCTGCCCAGCGTGAGCAGCGGGCGCAGTTCCTCGGCGAGCGGCGTCTCCGTCTTGACGATGGCGCGGAACATGTCGCCCGTCGAAATCTGCGGCAGGCTCAGACGCTCCTGAAGCAGGCGCGCCTGCGTCCCCTTCCCCGCGCCCGGCGCACCCATGAGGACGATGATCTTCGACATAGAGGGAGATGTTAGATGTTAGATGCTAGTGGGCGTTTTTACTGACATCCGGCATCCGGCATCTGACACCTGCTTTAACTCCTGCGGCCGCGCAGGCGGCTGCCCGGGCCGAAGAAGCCTTCGTAGTTGCGCATGACGAGCTGCGACTCGACCTGCGCGACGGTGTCCATGGCGACGCCCACGAGAATCAGGAGCGACGTGCCGCCGAAGTAGAACTGGTAGCCCATGCCGTGCGGAATCCACCCGAGGCCCGGCGTGCCCGTCACGAACTCCTCGATGCGCCCGCCGAAGAAGGGCAGGCGGCCGACGTTGAAGCCCGAGAGCATCAACTGCGGGATGAAGGCGACGAGCGCGAGGTAGAGCGCGCCGACCGTCGTCAGCCTCGTCAAAATCGTGTTCAGGAACTCGGCCGTGTTCCGGCCCGGCCGGATGCCCGGGATGAAGCCGCCGTGCTTGCGCAGGTTGTCCGACACCTCTTCGACGTTGAAGATGATCGTGATGTAGAAGAAGGTGAACAGGACGATGAGCGACAGGTAGAACAGCTCGTAGTACGGGTCGCCGCCGTGGAAGCCCGTGAAGAAGTTGTGCAGCTTGAAGCGCCAGTCCTGCACGTTCGGGTCGAAGCTGACGAACTGCAAGACGGTCTGCGGGATGGCGAGCACCGACGAGGCGAAGATGACGGGGATGACGCCGCCCATGTTGAGCTTGATGGGCATGTGCGTCTGCTGGCCGCCGACGAGCTGGCGGCCGACGTGCCGCTTGGCGTAGGAGATCGGCACCTTACGCCGGGCGGATTCGACGAAGACGATGAAGGCGATGAGCCCGACGAGCGCCGCGGCCATGGCGATGACGCCGACGACGGCGAAGGTGTCGCCGCTGCGCAGGCGCTCGACCACCTGCGGGACGCCGCGCGTGGGCAGGCCGATGACGATGCCGGCGAAGATGAGCAGCGAGACGCCGTTGCCGATACCGCGCTCGGTGATCTGCTCGCCGAGCCACATGACGAAGATGGTGCCCGTCGTCAGCGTGATCATCGTCGTGATGATGAAGCCCGGCCCCGCCGCGCCGACGTTGTTGGCCTGGAGCCAGCGGGCGACGATGAAGGTCTGGAACATGCAGAGGATGACCGTCAGGTAGCGGTTGTACTGGTTGAGCTTCTGGCGGCCCGCCTCGCCCTCCTCCTGCAAGCGCTTGAGCGAGGGGAAGACGGTCGTCATCAACTGCGTGATGATGGTCGCGGTGATGTAGGGCGTCACGCCGAGGGCAAAGATCGAGATGG
The DNA here is from genome assembly GCA_019242475.1 of Acidobacteriota bacterium. GTDB lineage: Bacteria > Acidobacteriota > Blastocatellia > Pyrinomonadales > Pyrinomonadaceae > QHXN01. The sequence continues at coordinate 3,159 of JAFAVK010000089.1, forward strand.
TCTGGAAGTTCCCGCCCGAGAAGAGGTCAAGCACGCCGAGCAGCGTGGAGCCGACCTCCTGCCAGACGCGGCGGAGCTGGTCGCGGTCGATGCCGGGCGCGGTGATGTGCGCGCCCAGGCGGTAGACGGCCAGCAGCCCGAGCGTAAAGAAGATGCGCTTACGCAGGTCGGGCACGCTGAACATGTTGCGGACGGCGGCGAAGAACTTTTCCATGGCTTTCTGGCTTTCGTCGGTCGGCGAACGGCTTTCGTCAGTCCTCTCGGTTCGGGCGGTCGGGCTCCCAGATATTAACAAAGCCGGCCGCCGAATGCTGAGCGCCGACGGCTGCTTTTAGCAAAACAACGCTGAAGACGCTTCGGGAGGGCGTTCGGCCCCCTGCGGCGTCCTCAGCGTCTGCTTTCCGTCGGCCTGCGTCGGGCGGCCCGGGGCCGGCCTACTCGGAGACGGGCACGAGGGCGTCGGGCTTGTGGTGCGGCGTGATGACGTTGACGGTGCCGCCCGCGGCCTCGATCTTCTGGCGCGCGCCCTTCGTGAAGCGGTGCGCCGAGACGGTGAGCGCCTTCGACAGCTCGCCGGTGCCGAGCACGACGATGTCGCGCTTGCCCTTGGCGATGACGCCGCGGCTGTGCATCGTCTCGGGCGTGATCTCGTCGCCCGCGGCGAACGACTGTTCGAGCGTGGCGAGCGTGACCTCGATCCACTGCTTCTTGAAGATGTTGGTGAAGCCGCGCTTCGGCAGGCGGCGCTGGAGGGGCATCTGGCCGCCCTCGAAGCCGACCTTGCCCGAGTAGCCCGAGCGTGACTTCTGACCCTTGTTGCCGCGCCCGGCCGTCTTGCCGAGCCCGGAGCCCGGGCCGCGCCCGACGCGCTTCTTCTTGTGCGTCGAGCCCGCGGCCGGCTTCAAATTGTTCAGACCGATAGCCATTGTGAACTCCGATTTTTGATTTTCGATTTTTGATTTTTGATTGAAAGACGCCTCGCCCTTCAAATCGCAAGTCAAAAATCGAAAATCGCAAACTACTCGATTATCCGAATCAGGTGCGGGACTTTCTGCACGACGCCGCGCATCGAGGGCGTGTCGGGGCGCTCAAAAATCTGATTGAGTTTCGTGAACCCGACGCTGCGCACGATCTCTTTCTGCGTCTTCGGGAAGCCGATGGCGCTCCGGTAGTACTGGATGCGAATCTTCCCGCCGCCTTCCTGCTGCTTATTCTCTTCAGCCATTTCTCAAACCTCTTACAGTTCTTCCACCTGCTTGCCGCGCAGGCGCGCCACCTCGAACGGGTCTTTCATGTTGAGGAGGCCGTCGAAGGTCGCGCGGACGACGTTGTGCGGGTTCCCCGACCCGAGCACTTTCGTCCGCACGTCGTGGACGCCCGCGGCCTGCATCACCGCGCGGACGGCGCCGCCCGCGATGACGCCCGTGCCCTCGCTCGCCGGCTTCATCAGGACGCGGCCCGCGCCGAACTCGCCGACGATGGGGTGCGGCAGCGTGTTCTTGATGAGCGGCACGCGGATGAGGTTCTTCTTGGCCGCCTCGATGGCCTTCTTGATGGCGACGGGGACTTCGCGCGCCTTGCCCGTGCCGAAGCCGACGTGCCCCGCGCCGTCGCCGATGACGACGAGCGCGGCGAACGAGAGGTTCTTGCCGCCCTTGACGACCTTCGTCACGCGGTTGATCGAGATGACCTGGTCGGTCAGGTCAAGCCCCTGCGCTTGGATTCTCTGTCTCGGTGGTCGCATTGCTCATCTTTAGGAAACTGCCTTTAGGCCGCGGCCTCCGCGCCGCCCTCTGCCGCCTCTTCTCCCTCGGGCCGTTCGTTCTTGTTGAGGCCCGCCTCGCGCGCCGCGTCCGTCAGGGCCTTGATGCGCCCGTGGAAGCGGAAGCCGCCGCGGTCGAAGACGACCTGTTCGACGCCCGCGGCAATCGCGCGCTCGGCAATCGCCCGGCCGACGCGCTGCGCCGCCTCGACGTTGCCGCCCGACGCGCCGCGCAAGTCCTTCTCGACCGTCGAGGCCGAGGCGATGGTCACGGCGCGCTCGTCGTCGATGACCTGCGCGTAGATGTGGTTGAGGCTGCGGAAGATCGCCAGGCGCGGGCGCTCTTGCGTGCCGCGCACGCGGCGGCGGATGCGCGTGTGCACCGCCCTCCTGACCGCTGCTTTGTCTTTCTTTGCCATTTCCTTTTCGCTCCTTTAGCCGCCGCGCATGCCGACGCGAACCATTCGCGAGGGGTGATTCCGTAGAGGAACCGCGACGCTAAACTTGAAAACTACTTCCCGGTCTTGCCGGGCTTGAGCTTGAGCTGCACGTCGGCGTAGCGGACGCCCTTGCCCTTGTACGGGTCGGGCTTGCGCAGGCCGTGCATCTCGGCGGCGACCTGCCCGAGCTTCTGCTTGTCGATGCCCGAGAGGGTCAGCGTCAGCTGGTACTGCTGGATGCTGGCCTTGGCCGCGATGCGCTCGCCCTTCGCCTCGATGCCCTCGGGCAGGGGGAACTCGATGGGGTGCGAGGAGCCGAAGCTGAAGACGATCTTGCGCGCTTGCACGTCGGCCTTGTAGCCGACGCCGACCACGTCCATCTGCTTCGTGAAGCCCTCGGTCACGCCGACGACGGCGTTGTTGGCGAGCGCGCGGGCCAGGCCGTGGTTGGCGCGGAAGTCGTCCGACGCCCGCTCGGCCTGCAACTGCCCGTCTTCGAGCTTGAACGAGACGCCCTCGGGAATCGGCGTCCGCAGCGTCCCCTTCGGCCCCTTCACCTCGAGCTCGCGCGCGGCCTCGTTGATCGTCACCGTGACGGCCTTCGGCAGCGCGATAACTTTCTTACCAATGCGAGACATAACAAACCCTCGATTGATTAACCGCCGTCATTGACTCGACGAGGCGGCGAATAAATGGATTAATAAATCTCGGCCAACACTTCGCCGCCGACGTTCTCGCGGCGGGCGCGCTTGCCCGACATGAGGCCGCGCGAGGTCGAGACGATGTTGACGCCGTAGCCGCCGAGCACCTTCGGGATTTCGGTCGCGCCCATGTAGACGCGCCGGCCGGGCGTCGAGACGCGCGAGAGGTGCGTGATCGAGCTGGCGCCGCGCGCGTCGTAGCGGAGGAAGATGCGGATGGTGCGCTTGACGCCCTCGCCCTTCACGACGAAATTGTTGATGTAGCCCTCTTCCTTCAGGATGCGGGCGATCTCCAGCTTCAGCTTCGACGCCGGGATGTCCACGCGCGAGTGCTTCGCCGCGATGGCGTTCCGCATCCGCGTCAGCATGTCGGCAATAGGATCGGTCATTACTCTTTCAACTCCACTTTAACTCGGCAGGTTTCGCCCCACGCCCCACGCGCCGGCCGACTACTGTCGATGAACCTCTACGGACTACCAGCTCGACTTGACGACGCCGGGGATTTGCCCCTGGAGCGCCAGCTCGCGGAAGCAGATGCGGCACAGCTTGAACTTGCGCAGGTAGCCGCGGGGGCGGCCGCAGCGCTCGCAGCGCGTGTAGGCGCGCGACGAGAACTTCGGCGTCCGCTTCGCCTTCGCGATCATGGATTTCTTCGCCATCTCTTTTCTCTTCTCTCCTGACTTACGGCCTTACTGGCGGAAGGGCATGCCGAGCGCCTTGAGGAGCGCCCGGGCCTGCTCGTCGTCGCGCGCGGTGGTGACGATGGAGATGTTCAGCCCCCGCGTCTTGTCCACCTTGTTGAAATCGATCTCGGGGAAGATGAGCTGGTCGCGGACGCCGAGCGTGTAGTTGCCGCGCCCGTCGAACGCCTTCGGGCTCACGCCGCGGAAGTCGCGCACGCGCGGGAGCGCCACGCTCACCAGACGGTCGAGGAACTCGTACATCCGGTCGCCGCGCAGCGTGACCATCGTCCCGATGGGCATGCCCTGGCGCAGCTTGAAGGACGCGATGGACTTCTTGGCGCGCGTCGTGACGGGCTTCTGCCCCGTGATGGCGCGAATCTCGTCCGCGCCCGTGTCCACGATCTTGGCGTTGGCGATGGCCTCGCCGAGCCCCATGTTGATGACGATCTTCTCCAGGCGCGGGATCGCCATCGGGTTCGAGATGCCGAACTCCTTGGCAATCGCGGGAGCGATCTCCTTCTGGTAACGCTCTTTCAGTCTGGCTGCCATTCTCTTAAAAACCTCCCCGCATCTCGTGTCCCGGGTCTCAGCTTCTAAAAGCTGTTTCCGGGGGTGCGGTCTTCCTTAAACCTTATTCCTTGTCGAGCGCCTGCCCGCTGCCCGAGGCGACCCGCGTCTTCGAGCCGTCGGCGGCCACCTCGTAGCGCACGCGCGTCGGGGTGCCGTCGGCCGGGTCGATGAGCTGGACGTTCGAGATGTCCACGTACGCCTCGCGCTCGATGATGCCGCCGGGCTTGTTGGCGCCGGGGTTGGGGCGCTGGTGGCGCTTGATGACGCCGACGCCCTCGACCTTGACCTTGCCCTCGGCGGGCTTCACGTCGAGCACGCGCCCGCGCTTGCCCTTGTCGCGGCCGGCCATGACGACGACCTGGTCGCCCTTCCTCACCTTCGCCCGCTTGGTTCCCGTCTGTGCCATAACTCAAATCACCTCCGGCGCGAGCGAGACTATCTTCATGAAGTTGCGGTCGCGCAGCTCGCGCGCCACGGGGCCGAAGACGCGCGTCCCGATGGGGGTGTCGTCCGGCTTGATGAGCACGCACGCGTTCTGGTCGAAGCGGATGTAGGTGCCGTCCTTGCGGCGGACTTCCTTGACCGTGCGGACGACGACGGCGTTGTGCACCGTCCCCTTCTTGACCGCCCCGTCCGGGCTCGCTTCCTTGACCGTGACTTTAATCTTGTCGCCCAGGGAAGCCCGCGTCGCCTTCGTCGAGCCGCCGATGGCCTGGATCATCTCGACGCGCCGCGCGCCCGAGTTGTCCGCCACGTCCAGCGACGTCTGCATCTGGATTGCCATAGCTCACTCCGTTCGCAGTTTTTAAGTTTTCAGTTTTTAGTTTTCAGTAAGAATCATGTCCCTGCTGAAAACTGAAAACTGAAAACTGAAAACTACTTCTCTGCCTTCTGAATGATCTCGACGACGCGCCAGCGCTTGTGCGCGGAGATGGGGCGGGTCTCGACGATGCGCACCTTGTCGCCGACGGTCGCGCCCTTCTCGTTGTGCGCCATGAACTTCGACGTGCGGCGGACGTAGCGGCGGTACTTCGGGTGCTTGATCAGACGGTCAACGCGCACGACGCACGTCTTCTCCATCTTGTCCGACGCCACGACGCCGATCTTCTCGGCGCGGCGGCCGCGGTTCGGGGCCTCGTTGCCCGTCGCGTTCCCGGCCTGCGCGTCCACGCCCGCGCCGACGGCCTGCGCCAGGGTCTGCCCCGACTCGGTCGCCGCGGCCGCCGTTTCGGGCGCGTCGGTCGTCACTGCTTCTTTGCTATTCTCTTCTGCCATCTCGAACCTCGTTCCTACTTCGCCGCCTGCTCCTGCTCGCGCGCGCGCATCAAGGTCTGGACGCGGGCGAGCGTCTTCTTCTCGCGGCGGACGGTCTTGACGGCGTCCACCTCGCCGAGCGCGAGCTTGAAGTTGAGGCGGAAGAGCGACTCCTTGAGCCGCGCGGCCTCGGCCTTCAACTGCTCGTCAGACATGTTCTGGAGGCTCTCCAGTTCTTCGTGTCTTCTCATGGCTTAAACCGCGCCCCCTTCCTGCTCGGCCCTTGAGACGAACTTGCACTTGAGCGGCAGCTTCTGCGCCGCCAGGCGCATCGCCTCGCGCGCCATCTCCTCCGACACGCCCTCGATCTCGTAGAGGATGCGGCCGGGCTTGACGACGGCGACCCAGTGGTCGGGCGCGCCCTTGCCCTTGCCCATGCGCGTCTCGGCGGGCTTCTTGGTGATGGGCTTGTCGGGGAACATCCGAATCCAGATTTTGCCGCCGCGCTTGACGTGGCGCGTCATCGCGATACGCGCGGCCTCGATCTGCCTGTCCGTAATCCAGCCCGGCTCCAAAGTCTTCAGGCCGTACTCGCCGAAGCTGATCTCGGAGCCGCGCTGGGCCGTGCCCGTCATGCGCCCCTTCATCTGCTTCCGGTGCTTTACCTTCTTCGGCATCAACATGGTGTTTCGCTCCGCTCAACTGCGTGAACCGTGAACCGTGAACCGTGACGAGTGAAAAGCTTTAGATTCCTGTCACGGTTTACGGTTTACCGTTTACGGTCTTTTATCTTCTACCGCCGCCGCCGGGGCCGCGTCCGCGCCCGCCGCCGGGGCCGCCCG
>JAFAVK010000083.1 GCA_019242475.1 Acidobacteriota bacterium
GTCGCCGACGAGCAGACGCCGCGCGTGCGCGACGAGATCAAGGCGCTCGCGCCGCTCTTCCCCGATTCGCAGGCGCTGCTCGACGCCGACGCCACGCTCGGCGCGTTGCGCGCGCACGCGCCCGCGGCGGACGTTTTGCACCTCGCCTGTCACGGCCAGTTCCGGCCGGACAGCCCGCTCTTCTCCTCGCTCCGCCTGGGCGACGGCTGGATGACCGTGCAGGACGCGTACACTTTGGAGGTGGGCGCGGGGCTCGTCACGCTCTCGGCCTGCGAGACGGGCGTGAGCGCCGTCGCGCCGGGTGACGAGCTGATCGGGCTCGTGCGCGGCTTCTTCTACGCGGGCGCGGCCTCCCTTCTGATGAGCCTCTGGACGGTGGACGACGAGGCGACGGCCGAGCTGATGACCGACTTCTACACGCACCTGCGCGCGGGCTCGCGCCCGGCCGCCGCGCTCCGGGCCGCACAGCTCCGACAGATGCGAGAGCGCCCGCACCCCTTCTTCTGGTCGCCCTTCGTCCTCACCGGCCGCTGGTAAAGTTCCGCCTCGAAAGCCCAACATTCCCGCCTCCCGGGCCGACGAACGGGCTCCGAGGCCCGACGTTCCTCTTCGGAGGAGGAACTTTCCTCCAACGAGCAGGAATTTTCCTCCCCCGAAGAGGAACGTCGGGCCTCGGAGGAGGAAAATTCCTTCTTTAAAGGAGGAAATTTCCTTCCCCGAAAAGGAACTTTCCTTCTCCGAGGAGAAAAGTTCCTTCTCCGAGAAGGAAAATTCCTTCTCGGAGAAGGAAAGCTCCTTCTTTGGGAAGGAAAGTTCCTTCTCGGAGGAGGAAAATTCCTTCTCCGAGAAGGAATGTCGGGTCTCGGAGAAGGAACGATGGGTCTCTGAGACGGAAATTTGGGTCTCTGAGACGGAAATTTGGGTCTCTGAGAAGGAACGTTCCTTCATCAACGGCCGCTGACGCGGCTACCGCCTACTGCCCACCCCTCCGCCAAAAAATTCCCTGTTTCCGGTGTATTTTTCCGCCCGGGGCGGGCACTGTTCTGCGGGGGGAAGGCATCAAAAGCAGTCGGACTTTTCCAGCGCACGGCGGTTTTATTCGCGGACGAGTCCGGTTCGCTCTGATTCCCCGCAGGTTATCCTTCGGAATGTTCAGGAGTCCCCTCTAAGATGTCCCGCAAGTTTTTACGCCCGTTCGTCCTGCTCGCCCTCGTCGCGGCGCTCCTTCTCGGCGGCGTGCCCGGGGCCGTCCCCGCCCGCGCCTCTTCGGGTTCGGTCAACAACGGCGAGGACGCCTACATCGCCGACGAGGTCAACGTCGAACTCGTCCGCGCCTCAGACCTCCAGGCCGTCTCCAACCAGTACCACCTCCAGCTCGTCGAGCAGTTCGGCGCGCGCCCCATCTACCGGATGCGCGTCACCGACGGCACCGACTCGAAGGTCAAGGCCGCGTCGGTCGCGCTCGACACGGCGCGCGTGCAGAACGCCGAGCCCAACTGGACGGCCGGCGCGCCGGAGGGGAGCGGCGTCTCCTGGACGGTCGGCGTTTCCTGGACGGTCGGTGTCTCCTGGACGGTCGGCGGGGAGACGCAGTACCGCGCGCAGTGGGCGCAGGAGAAGATGCGACTCGACGAGGCGCACAGGGCGACGAAGGGCGCCGGGACTATCGTCGCCGTGCTCGACACGGGCGTTGACCGCCGCCACCCGGCTCTGGCCGGGCGCCTGCTGCGCGGCCACGACTTCGTGGACGACGACGACGACCCGAGCGAAGTCCTGCCCACCTGCCCCGCCGGCTCGGCGAACACAGACCCGCGCGCCTGCGGCCCTTACGGCCACGGCACGCACGTCGCGGGGCTGGTGGCGCTCGCGGCGCCCGAGGCCAAGATCATGCCTTTGCGCGTGCTCGACCCGCAGGGCGTCGGCAACATGTGGGTCATCGCAGAGGCCGTGCGCTACGCGCTCGACCCGGACGGCGACCCCACGACCGACGACGGCGCCGACGTCATCAACCTGAGCATCGCCACCTTCCACGAGTCGAACCTCCTGCGCAAGATCATCGGCGAGGCGTGCGACTCGAAGGTGGTTGACCCGAACGCGCCCGGCTCGAAGGTTTTGGTGGTGGCCGCCGCCGGCAACCACGGCACGGCGACGCCGATGTTCCCGGCCGCGGAGAACTTCGACGGCGAACTCTCCGTCGCCGCCAGCCAGTCCGACGACACGCTGGCCCCCTTCTCGCAGCGCGACGACCGCGTCGTCAACGACGTGATGTCGCCCGGCGTCGGCATCACGAGCAGCGTGCCCGGCGGCGGCACCGGCGTCTGGTCGGGCACCTCGATGGCCTCGCCGCTCGCCGCAGGGGTGGGGGCGCTCGTCCGCGCGGCCGCGCCCACGATGACCGCCGACCTCGTCAAGGATCGCATCCGCAACACGAGCGACCGCCCGCAGCCCGAGCAGCCCGTCAAGCGGCGCATCAACGCGGCTGCGGCCGTCACCTCGCTCGTCAACTTCAATGTCAACCCCATCGACGACACGCGCGGCTTCGTCCGCCAGCAGTACCTCGACTTCTTCAACCGCGCGCCCGACGCGTCGGGCGCAGACTTCTGGTCGAACGAGATCGCGCAGTGCGGCGCCGACCCGGCCTGCCTCCAGTTCCGCCGCACGAACACCTCGGGCGCCTTCTTCGTCTCCATCGAGTTCCGCGACACGGGCTACTTCGTCTACCGTCTGCACAAGGCTGCTTACGGCGACCTCGCGGGCAAGCCCGTGCCCGTGCGCTACGAAGACTTCATGCCCGACACGCAGCGCATCGGCGAGGGCGTCGTCGTCAACTCGCCGGGCTGGCCGGACAGGCTCGCGGCCAACCGCGAAGCCTTCCTGCGCGACTTCGTCACGAGCACGCGGTTCACACAAGCCTACCCCGCTTCGCTCACGCCGGCGCAGTTCGTCAGCGCGCTCTTCACGAACGCCGGGGTGACGCCCACGGCGGCCGAACGGCAGGCGGCGGAGACGGAGTTCAACGGCGCGGCCGACACGTCCGACACGGCGGCGCGCGCCCGCGCGCTCGTCCGCGTCGCGGAGAACGCGGCGCTCGTCGCGAAGGAGTTCAACCGCGCCTTCGTGCTGATGCAGTACTTCGGTTATTTGAGAAGGAACCCGGACGACGTGGGCTTCGACGGGAAGTCCGACCCGACCTTCGGCGGCTTCAACTTCTGGCTCAAGAAGCTGGACGACAACGGCGGCGACTTCCACAAGGCCGAGCTGGTGCGCGCCTTCATCGAGTCCATCGAATACCGCCAGCGCTTCCGCGGATAGGGTGCGGTAAAAGAATTCACCCGGCGCGTATTTTTCCGAACCCCGGCCGCACTGTTCGCGTGTAAGACGGGACGCTCAACGCGGAACGTCGGAGAGCAAGGGGGAGTCTTCAGGGCATCTGTCGGGGCTTTTCCGTCACGGGGAGAACGGGAGTCCCGCCAGCCGGGCGGCGCGGTCGCAAGGCCACGCCGCCCAAATTTTTTGAAGTAGACAGTAGTCAGTAGAAAGACAATGCGGCGCGCTCGGCTAATAAACCGTGACGCGCCGCCTTAGTTTTCCTAATGTCTACTGTCTACTGTCTACTTTGCTCCATACTTCTTGAACCACGCTTGCAGGCGCTGCCAGCCGTCGGTGGCGGCCTCCTTGTTGTAGGAGGGGCGGTAGTCGGCGTGGAAGCCGTGGCCGGCCTCCGGGTAGACGATGATCTCGGACGAACGGGCGGCCTTCGACTTCGAGTTCTTGAGCGCCGCGCGCATCCGCTCGACCGACTCGACCGGGATGCCCTGATCCTTCCCGCCGTAGAGCCCGAGCACCGGCGCGTTCAACTCGTCCACCAGGTCAATCGGCTGCTTCGGCATCAGAGGGTTGGCCGGCTGGTTGGGGGCGGCGACGAGGCGTCCGTACCACGCGACGCCCGCGTCCACCTCCTTGCTGTGCGCCGAGTAGAGCCACACGACGCGGCCGCCCCAGCAGAAGCCCGTGATGCCGACGCGCTTGCCGTCCGACTTGCCCGTCGAACGCGCCCAAGTCACGGTCGAGTCGAGGTCGGCCATCACCTGCTCGTCGGGCACCTTGGCGACAACCTTCATGATGTCTTCCATCTTGAGCTGCGTCGTGTCGCCCTGCCGGTTGTAGAGCGACGGCGCGACGGCCAGGTAGCCGAGCTTGGCGAAGCGCCGGCAGATGTCCTTGATGTGCTCGTGGACGCCGAAGATCTCCTGCACCACGAGGGCGACCGGAAAGTTCTTGCCCTTGGCGGGCATCGCGCGGTAGCCCGGCATCTCGCCGTCGCGCACCGGGATTTTCACGTCGCCGGCTTCGAGCCCCTCCGCGTCCGTCGTAATCACGGTCTGCGCCGCGATGGGCTGCACGGCCAGCGCGAAGCCCGCGGCCAAAGAGCCGGCGATGAAGCCGCGCCTCGAAACCTCCTCCGGCAACAGTCCGACCAGTTCTTCGTCCATCTCTCTGAACGTTCCTTTCTGAAAGTGGGATGGCGCTACTCTACCGCAACCCCGCCCCCGCCGAAAGACCGCCCCGCCTTTTTTCGCGGGAAAGCAACTCTATTCTCTGGTAACATTCGGCCACCGAACCCGGCGCGGAGGGATAAGTATGAGCGGCATTAAGAAGCTGGTCGAAAGCGACCCCGAGAAGCTCGGCGGGACTCCCGTCTTCTACGGCACCCGCGTGCCGATTCAAAACCTGTTCGACTGTTTAGAGACTGGCGAAACGCTCGACGAATTCCTCGACCAGTTCCCGACCGTCACGCGCGAACAAGCACTGGCGGTGCTGGAAGAGTCGAAAGAGAGATTGCTCATTGGCTATGAGAGTGCTGCTTGACGAGTGCGTCACCCGTTACCTCAAACGGGACTTGCCGGGGCACGAAGTCTTTACGGTTGAGGAAGCCGGCTTCAAAGGATTAAAGAACGGCCGACTCTTGCGGGCCGCCGCCGGGCAGTACGACGCTCTCCTTACGGTCGATCAGAACCTCAGTATCAGCAGAACCTCGAAACCCTTCCCGTCCCCGTCATCATTCTTTCCGCCAAAAGAAGCACCTACCCTATGCTAAAACCCTTGATGCCGCGGGTGCTCGAAGCTCTCGAAAAGCTTGAGGCCGGCCAGGTGGTCGTCATTAAGCAATGAGCAATTTCGTGCGACGCGCGGCGGGCCTTGAAAAGGCGTGCGGGGCGGCGTAGATTGGCTGCGCTTTTCTCATCGCCCGAAACACGGAAGGAAAATCTTATGAGTGTATGCGAGTCGCTCGCGGCCGAGTTGCAGCAGGAGGCGAAGACGACGCGGAGGCTTCTGGAGCGCGTGCCGGAGGGCTCTTTCGGCTGGAAGCCGCACGAGAAGTCGATGAGCCTCGGCCGCCTGGCCGGGCACGTCGCGGAGCTGCCCTCGCTCATCGCCCCGGCGCTGACGCAGGACGAGCTGAACTTCGCCGCCGGCAACTTCCAGCCGTTCGTCCCTTCGAGCACGGCCGAGCTTTTGGAGAAGTTCGACGGCAACATCAGCACGGCCGTCGGGCTGCTGGGCGGCCAGTCGGACGAGAAGCTGAACGAATCCTGGCAGCTCAGAAGCGGCGAACAGACCTTCTTCAAAGGGCCGCGGGCGACGGCCGTGCGCCTGCTGGCGCTCAACCACGTCGTCCACCACCGCGGGCAGCTCTCGGTCTACCTCCGCCTGCTCGACGTGGCCGTGCCCTCCATCTACGGCCCTTCGGCCGACGAAGCGCCGGGCTCTTAAGACAGTAGGCAGTGGGCAGGCGGCAGTAGGCAGTTAGAACAACTCTTCTTCAACTGCCTACTGCCGCCTGCCCACTGCCTACTGCTTCAGGTGCCGGAAATAACTCTATGACTTCGGGCAAGGGGCGGGTGCGGGTCGGGTGCTGCGGATTCCGCTCGTCGCGCGAGACGTATTACGAGCTGCTCGACTCGGTCGAGGTGCAGCACACCTTCTACCAGCCGCCGCAGGTCTCGACGCTCCGGCGCTGGCGCGAGGAGGCGCCGGCCGACTTCGAGTTCGCGCTCAAGTCCTGGCAGCTCGTCACGCACCTCTCTTCGAGCCCGACCTACCGCCGCCTCAAGCGCCCGCTCACCGAGGAGCAGCGCGAGGGCGCCGGCTTCTTCCGCCCGACGGAGGCCGTGCAAAACGCTTGGGAGGTGACGCGCGAGTGCGCCCGCGCGTTGAAGGCGCGGGCCGTCCTCTTCCAATGCCCCGCCAGCTTCAAGCCGACCGTTGAGAATGTCGAGAACCTCCGGCGCTTCTTCAAAGGCGTCGAGCGCGGCCGGCTCGTCTTCGCGTGGGAGCCGCGCGGCGGCTGGCCGCGCGAGCTGGTCGGGGAGCTGTGCGACGAACTCAAACTCTGGCACGCCGTAGACCCTTTCAGCGAGCGTTCGACGACGCCGGGCAAGTGCTACTTCCGCCTGCACGGGCGGCGCGGCTGGCGCTACAAGTACGAGGAGGGCGAGCTGGAAGAACTGTCCACGATGCTCCCGAAGCGCGCGACCTCCTACGTCTTCTTCAACAACGTCGAGATGCGCGACGACGCGCGCCGCTTCCGTGAGATCGTCGAGTCGGCCGAGTGACATCCGGAGGGGCGCGCGGCCTCGTAAGTATGTGTGCGAGCGAGCCCGGGGGTTTTCAGCGGCAGAAGATTCCTTACTTCGAGAGGAGCAGGCGTATGAGTGAGCAGGACGGCGTGGCCGTGGTGCGCCGCGCGTACGAGAACTTCAAGGGGGGCAACATCGGCGGCATCCTCGATTCGTTGACCGACGACGTGGACTGGCGGCTGCCCGACATCGAGGGCGCCGCGTTCTCCGGCGGCCGCAAAGGGCGCGAGAGCGTCGGCGGCTTCTTCTCGCAGTTGGCCGAGTCGCAGGACTCCGTCAGCTTCGAGCCGCGCGAGTACGTCGCGCAGGGCGACAAGGTCGTCGCGCTCGGCACCTACCGCTGGCGCGTGAAGAAGAACGGCCGCGAGTACGGCGGCGACTGGGCGCACGTCTTCACCGTCCGCGACGGGAAGATCGAGGGCTTCCACGAGTACATGGACTCGGCCGCCGCCCGCGCCGCGTTCGCGTAAGACAATTCACCGCGGAGACGCCGCCGGGG
>JAFAVK010000043.1 GCA_019242475.1 Acidobacteriota bacterium
ACGGCGCTCGACATCTCGGTGAAGACGGCGGGGCACCACGTGCAGCACATCTTCGAAAAGGCGGGCGTGACGACGCGGGCGGCGGCGGCGTTGTTCGCGATGCAGAATGATTTAGTCGAGGTGCACGGGGGACGCGGCCCCTCTCCCTAGCCTTCTCCCCGCTTCGCGGGGCGAGGGGACAAGATCAGCGGGGCGAGGGGACGAAGCTACGCTGGGCGAGGGGACCGGGTGTGCGCGCTGCGCGCGGCGAGAGGACCGGATCGCGGGGTGGGGACCGGAGCTCGCGGCGAGGTGCGTGGAGACGTCACCCTTGCCCGCGAAGCGGGAGAGGGTCGAGGAGAGGGCAGGCCTTGCGAGCGGCAACGCTCGCCTCCTGCTCGCGGTCAGACGTTGAACTTGAAGTGGATGACGTCGCCGTCGCGGACGACGTAGTCCTTGCCTTCGAGGTTCAGCTTCGCGTTGGCGCGGCACGCGGCCTCCGACCCGAGCTTCACGAGGTCCTCCCACCAGATCACCTCGGCCTTGATGAAGCCGCGCTCGAAGTCGGTGTGGATGACGCCCGCCGCCTGAGGCGCCTTCGCGCCGCGCTTCACCGTCCAGGCGCGGCACTCGTCCTCGCCCGCGGTCAGGAACGTGATGAGGTCGAGGATCTTGTACGCCGTGCGCGCCACCGCGTGCAGGCCCGGCTCCTTCAACCCCAGGCTGTCGAGAAACGCCGGGCGATCCGTCGCGTCCAGGCCCGCGATCTCCGCCTCCGCCGCCGCGCAGATGACGACGACCGGCGCGCCCTCGGCTTCGGCGTGGGCGCGTAGCGCGCGCACGTACTTGTCGCTGTCGGCCGCCGCGAGCTGCTTCTCGGCGACGTTCGCGACGTAGAAGACCTTCTTCAGCGTCAGCAGGCCCTGGTCGCGCAGCAACGCCGTCTCCTCGGCGCCGAGGCCCTGCGCGCGCGCCGGCTTGCCCGCGTCCAGCCCGGCCTTCAGCCGCTCGCAGATCTCGAGGATCTGCTTCTCTTCTTTCGAGGCCGTCCCCTTCAGCGCCTTCTTCGCGCGCTCGATCCGCTTGTCGACGGTCTCCAGATCCTTGAGGCAGAGCTCGGTGTCGATCGTTCCGACGTCGGCGACCGGATCGACGCGCCCCTCGACGTGAATGACGTTGTCGTCCTCGAAGCAGCGCACCACGTGCGCGATCGCATCGGTCTCACGGATGTTCGCGAGGAACTGGTTGCCGAGGCCTTCGCCTTTGGACGCGCCGCGCACCAGGCCGGCGATGTCGACGAAGTTCACCGTCGCCGCGACGACCGACTTCGGATGGTAGAGCGCGACCAGAGCGTCGAGGCGCGCGTCGGGCACGGGCACGACGCCGACGTTCGGCTCGATGGTGCAGAAGGGGTAGTTCGCGACCGCGGCGCCCGCCGAGGACAGCGCGTTGAAAAGCGTGGACTTGCCGACGTTGGGAAGCCCGACGATCCCGCAGGAGATGGCCATTGCAGTGGCGCGGAGACTACTCGTGGCGCCGCGGCGACGCCACTGCAGATGTGCGACCGAATCGCTCGTTGGGCCGCGTGCTCGTCGAACCGGCTCAAGAAAACGGTTGCCGCGCGCGGCCCCAGCTCGACCGGCGCGTCGAGGCGCCGGTGAAATTTGTCGACAAGAACATAACCAATTTGCGGTATGAGTAGCCTTGATGCCGTCCCGCCGGAAACGCCTCGCGACGCCGACATCGACGACCCGCACGCGCGCCCTCGCGCTCGGAGTCGCCGCCCTCTTCCTCCTCGTGTCGCTGTCGGCCGAGGCGAAGAAGAAGAAGCCGGCAAAGAAGCACAAGACGCCCGCCGCCAGCACGAAGGGGTCGAGCCAAGGCAAGGAGGCGTTGCCCGCCGACGAGCCCGAATCCGACGAGGCGAGCAGCGAATCGAAGTCGTCGAGCAAGAAGTCGTCGGCCGATTCGGGTGACGAGAAGGACTCCGACGCGAAGCAGGCGAAGGACGACAAGCCGTCCGGCTCGGGCGAC
>JAFAVK010000079.1 GCA_019242475.1 Acidobacteriota bacterium
CCCGGGCCAAGTTCGAGGACATGGAATCGAGCATGAAGGTGACGGCGGCGCGGCTGCTGACCCCGCGCCAGCTCGCCGGCCTCAACCGCAGCGCGCTCGACGCGCTCCACGGCAATGCCCTGACCGACATGCTGGGAGGCGTGCCGGAGCCGCTCCGCCAGATCGCGGAGGCGGAGGCGCGGCTGCGTCAGATCATGACCATGCCCGGCGCCACCTTCGCCGAGATGGAGCGGGTCGCCGTCCTCTCCGGCAACGCGCCCATGGGTCCCGGAAGCCAGGACATTCCGTCCGGACGCTGGTCGGTCCATCCCGACGGCTATTACGTCCGCTATCTGCCGCGCGCTTATTCGACGACCCGGGTCGAGCTGTGGGTGCCGCAGGGCAGCCCGTCGGTGGGCAAGGAATATGATCCGGCGACTCACATCGCCGTTCCCGGCAACACGGCCCGCCAGCGCCTCATCCAGTCGGGCCGGCCGCAGCAGGGGCAATAAGGGAGTAGACAGTAGACAGTAGAAAGACACGGCGGCGCGCCTGGTTTTTAAACCCGAGCGCGCCGCTTTGTCTTCCTACTGCCTACTGTCTACTGTCTACTGTCTACTTCTTTCGCGGCGGCGAAGGCGCGGCGGCGCAGCTCGCGCGCGGCGTCCTCTTCGGGGTGGCGCTGGCGGTACTCGGCCCACAGGCGGCAGACCTTCAAACGGTACTCGACGAGTTCCCGGCTCACGTTGAAGTGGCGCGCCATCTCGATGGAAGTCCGGTTCTGCTTCAGAAGCCGCCGCAGCCCCGCGAACGGCACGAGCGCCGCGGCGCCCACGGCGTACGCCGCCTCCTCGTCCGCCTCGTTGTAGTCGCGCGCGACCGTCTTGCCCTGCTTGTTCTGCGCCACAATCGACAGGCGGTTCGCCTTGTGCCCGAGGAAGACGTGGCAGACCTCCTCCATCAGCGTCGCGTTGTTCCGCGCCTTCCCGTGCTTCGGGTTCAGGATCACCAGCCGCCACCCGTTCGGCAGAGGCCGCGACGAAGTCCCCCCCGACCAGTCGTTCACGCCGACGCCCAGAAGGTGCTCCCGCGTCTCCTCCGAGAGCCCCGCGATCTCGTCGAAGTTAATCACCAACAGCTTCGCGAAGTACGCCAGCTCGAAAGGCTCCAAAGGCTCGTCCTCCCGGCGCAGCCCCGCGAAGTCGCGCAACCCCAGAGCGCGCACCTCGTACTGTCTCCCCTTAAAAGTCGGCGGCAGATTCTCCGTGTCCACTTCTGCTCTCCGGAATGAAAGACGAGTTATTCTAGAAGTTTCTTGAACTCATCTACCGTCAGCCCTACCTGCTTGATGATCGCCCTGAGAGTCCCCTTCGCGACCTCTTTATGATCCGGCACGACGACGCGGCGATGCGGTTCGACCGTCTGTCTTAGGACGATGTGACTACCCCTCTGCTTGCTCGTAGCTGACTTTACGTAAAGCCTTAACGACTTCGCGGCCCGAGACGCGCGGCAAGTCGCTCACGCCTCGACCTCCACCAGTTCTTCGGTTATAGGAGGCGGCACCGGCTCACCATGGGCCTCAAGGCTCTCCAGATAGACGCCGATAGCTTCCCTAATATTCTCTAAAGCTTCAGCCCGTGTTTCCCCTTGGGAGATGCAGCCCGGCAGTGATGGCACTTCGGCGACGAAGACGCCGTCCTCGTCTTGCTCGATCAG
This sequence comes from Acidobacteriota bacterium, assembly GCA_019242475.1. Taxonomy (GTDB): domain Bacteria; phylum Acidobacteriota; class Blastocatellia; order Pyrinomonadales; family Pyrinomonadaceae; genus QHXN01. The sequence goes on from JAFAVK010000079.1 coordinate 1,696, forward strand.
CACGCGATATTTCATAAGAGACCTCCGCCTCAGCCGCTCCGAGATTGTGCTTAAGATTATACCCGCCAGGTCTACTTATTTTCACTCTTCGCTAATCAACTTGACGTTAGACGTAGAGCCTACCTTCGCGTGGGTAGCGTCGGTGGCGGGCGACGGCAGAGTGGTCGGTCTCGCGCCAGGAGCGGGCGGCGCCGAGGGCGGCGAGCACGGCGTCGAGGGCGTCGCCGCCGCCGTTGCGCATGATGCGGAGGCGGTCGGTGGGGCGGATGCAGACGTGCGGCGCGAGGCCGTCGAGTATGGCTCGGCGCGTGCGGCGGCGCCTGGGCGTGAGCGGGCCGCCCTCGGGCTGCTTGTAGTTCTGGTGCGGGAGCCTCATGCGCTTTAAGGTCGAGGCCGGGCAGGCTTCGACGAGGACGCGGCGGGCCTTCGGCAGACGTTTATATTGAAAAGGAAGGATGGCCGTGTGCCGGCGGCGCATGAGCGGCAAGAGCACGTCGCGCATGCCGTGGAAGGTCTGGTAGATGATGCGGTAGTGGTACGGGTCGAACGGCGCGCGCTCCTCGATGTCGGTCAGGCGGCGGATGTGTTTTGTCCCGCACATCCCCTCCGAGCGGCGCACGCATTCGAGCCCCGCCCCGTAGCCGTCCTCGCCCCACTCGCCGATGAACTCGAACTGCTTCCCCCAGCAATCTCCCAAAACTTCCAACGGCATCCCGAACGGGAAGTCCAGAGACCACAGAGCCCCCTCCGACTCGCCTATCAACTCGACCAGATGCCCCAGAGCCTCCGCCCGCTCCGCCGTCCCGCACAGGTCTTCGAGGCGCGCCAACTCCGCCAGCCGCCAGGGGCTCTGACACCCCTCGCTTCTCTTCCGGCGCTCAATCCGCGCCACCCAGGTGTTCCGCCCCGCCAGACGCGCGCCGCTGAAATCGACCCCGTAAATCGCCTTGAACTTCAAACAACTTCCCCTGGCTCGTCCTTTGTGAAGTGAAACGGCGGGGCGGGCCAGCTCACGCCGCCGACCGCCCCGCCGTGTGCGAAAGCTCAGGCGCTCACGGTCTCGCCCGCGCACTGCCCCATCTCGGCGTCCATGCGCCGCTTGACCTCTTCGGGCGAGAGGTCTTCGACGTGCGTCGCGATGTACCAGTGGTGGCCGAAGGGGTCTTCGACGCTGCCCGAGCGGTCGCCGTAGAACTGATCCTTGACCGGGCGTGTGAGCTTCGCGCCGGCCGCGACGGCCCGCTCGACGCACGCGTCCACGTCCTCGTCATAGAGCATGAACTGGGCCGCGGTGCCGCCGATGGACTGCGGGCTGCGGAAGTTCATCTCGGGGAACTCGTCGGCGAGCGCGACGTACGAGTCGCCGATCTTAATCTCGGCGTGTCCGATCTTCCCGCCCGGCACCTCCATGCGCTTGATCTCAGTCGCCCCGAACGCCTCCTTGTAAAACTCGATGGCCCGCGCCGCGTCGCTCACGCACAGGTACGGCGTCACGCTGTGATAGCCTTCCCGCTTGTAATTCGTCTTCCCTGACATGCTTTTCTCTCCTTTACAGGTTTACATCTGATCGGGAGTTCAGATAGCCGCCAGACTCGGAACATCATCTGGCCTGGAGCGAGGATTCAACAGGACTGCTCAAACGAAGAGGCGCTCAACCCGCCGGGAGTCGAGCGCCTGACAAACAGAAGCCTTGGGCCGGCTCTTCTACTTCCGACCTTTGCGGGCGCGGGCGTCGGTGCCGGGCGCGCTGAACTGCTGGTAGGCGACGCGGAAGAGTTCGGAGAGGGCTTTGGCCGTCTCGGGCGTGAGGTTGCGGTCGGCGCGGAGGTGCGCTTCGACGATGTCGGGCGTGGCCTCGTGCGGGAAGTAGACGACCGCCGAGGTGTCGGTGCCCTCCTCCGTCTTGCGCGCGCCCATGACGCGCTCCATCGGCATGTCGAGCCAGCCCGTGAGCCGCGCGATGTTGTCGGCGTCGGGCTTGCCCGTGCCGTTCTCGATGCGCGAGAGCGTCGAGGCGGAGACTTTCGTCTCGTCGGCCACGTCCCTCAAAGAAAGGCCCAACTGCTCGCGCTTGCGGCGGATGGCGCGGCCGAGCTCGACCGTGTTGACTAAACTTTTCGACTGATCTGCCATTTTCGGCCTCCTTACGGGGCGCGACTGGAAGCCCACACGGACTCCGGCGCCCACCTTTGCAACCCCAACATAGCACAAGAAAATTTCCTGCGCAAGACCTTGTTTTATGCTTGCAACAAACCGGGAACGCTGGTACACTGTTTCACGTATGAAACAGAGCGTTGCAGTAAACATGCGGCGACTCTGAAACGCAAGGAGTGAAACGGAAGGTGAGCGACGTGATCTGGGAGACGTTCGACGGACTGTTCAAGAGCCTGCACCGGCAGGGGCGGCGCGTCGAGGAGTTGGAGGCGCGGGTCGTCGAGCTGGAGCGCCGCCTGCAGGAGCGCGCGGGGTTCGCCTCGCAGCCCGAGGCGGCCGAGCGCGTCGTCAAGCAGATGCCGACCGAGAAGGCCGCCTGAGAGTTTCCGAACAGGTTAGGACGGAGGATTTAAGGCCATGACTGCCGTACTCGACAAGAAAGCTTTGATGCGCGACAAGCGCGCGCAGGGCATCGCCGCGATGGGGTTGGTGAACCGCGAGGGCGACCGCTTCCGCGTGACCACGCCGACGCTGCGTGGCCGCCGCGCCTCTTACGAGGTCTGGCGCGACGAGGCGGGCCGTGTGCGCTGCACCTGCCTTGAGTTCGAGGAGCAGTCGGCCCAGGACGCGCGCTACCGCTGCGAGCACATCCTCGCCGTCAAGCACGCGGTGCTCGCGAAGAACACGGAGGCCGCGGCCAAGCAGCAGGCGGCGCAGCAGGTTTCCGCCCCGCAGGCGCAGGGCGCGACTCCCGAGAACGTTGTTGCGGCGGAGACGCCCAACACTTTGACACAGACCGCATCCGAGAAGCTCGGCGAGGCTGCCGCGGAGGCCACCCTGCGTGCCCCGCGCAAAGCGCCGCGCTTCGTACGGGAGCAGAACGAGCAGCCGGAGGTCA
>JAFAVK010000143.1 GCA_019242475.1 Acidobacteriota bacterium
GAAGCCGTGAAGCTATTAGTTTACACAAGAGATGAGGGTAAATGCGTTAGATGTGGCTCAATGGAGAACCTACACTTTGACCACATTATTCCAGTCTCAAAAGGCGGAGGAACTTCTGAAAGTAATATCCAACTACTTTGCGATTACTGTAATCTGCAAAAATCAGACAAGATAGCATTTTGATTCCAACGCGCCCCCCAACAACTCATTCAACCGGAGCGCTCGATAGCAATCCTTTCATCGAACTGTTAGTTCCCTACCTCGCTCACGGCCTGATTGCCGAGTGAGAGGATTTCCTCGTGGATCGCGCGGCGCTCGACGAGGAGTTTTTTGAAGAACCAGCGGCGGGTGATGAAGAAGAGGAGGGCGCGCGCGCCGGCGATGAAGCGGTCGAGCTCTTCGTAGAAGCGAACCGCCGCGTAGCCCGCGAGCGGCACCAGCAGGAGGGCCGCCAGAACATACTTCCAATCGTGCAGGAAGAGATAGCAGAGGAGGCCCGCGCCCGCCCACGTCAGGGGAAAGAGCAGCGTCGCCGCGAGGATCTTGATGGTCGAGATGACATCATCGTAGCTCCCCGAAAATTTGTGCGCGAAGAAGCCCGCGAGCTTGTAGGCCGGGTAATGGATCGCTGTGCCGACGACGGCGAAGGGCAGCAGGAGCAGCGAGGGCACAGTGCGGCGTATGGCGCGGCTGACGGCTGCGCGGGGCGAGTCCGGCACGGTCAGGTCGCGCGGGTCTATGCCGACCTGATCCAGCTCCTCTTCGTAACGCGTGATGCGCGAGGTCAGCGCCGAGAGGCGTTCGGGCGCACGCGCACGGAGCGAAGCATAGCCCTCTATGAACCTGCGGCGCAGCTCGAACTCGCGTTTGAGGTTCGGTTGCGAGTCCGTCTCCTCCTGCGCCTCCGCGGAGAAGATGCGCTCGGCTCTGGCAATCGTGTTGAGCGCCTCTTCGTGCTCCGCGTTGAGGACGACTTCGCGCAGCGCGCGCTCGATCTGTTGCGAGACAGCGGCGACGGCCTCGCGCGGCGGCTCGCCGTCCTCTTCGAGCGCGACCGGCTCGATCTTCAAAGGCTCGCCGAAATAGAGCAACGCCGCGCTGCGGAAGGTCGTCTTCGAGGTGTAGTAGAGGCCGCACGGGACGACGCGCAGGTCTATGTTGCGGCCGCCCGCTGAGGCCGCGCCGAGGGCGATGCGCGCCGCGCCGGATTTGAGCGGACGCAGGCGCGGCTCGTCGTGCGAGACGCCTTCGGGACAGATGGCGATAGCGCCGCCCTGCTGTAACAGCTCGCGGCATTTCTGAAACGTCTCACGATTGCGCCCTGTGTCTTCGCCCGCGTCCTGCTTGCGATAGACCGGAATCGAATCCAGCGCGCGCACGAAGTAGCTGATGACAGGCATGCGGAAGAGCGTCGATTTGGCGAGGAACGAGACCGGGCGCGTCGTCAGGCAGAGGATGAAGACCGGATCGACCAATGCGTTCGGATGATTGAGGACATACAGGATAGAGCCCTGTTCGGGCACGCGCTCGCGTCCGGCCACTTCGATGTGACGATAGAAGACGCGCAGCATCAGGCTGAGGAGCGCGACGATGGCGCGCCTGATGGGCTTCGATTTCGCAGGCACGATTTCCATATAAGTCCCAAGTCCCAGGCCCCAGGTCTCAAGTCCAAAAACCTGTCTTTGACCTGGAACCTGGGACTTGAGACCTGGGACTTGAGTTAACGGCGTTTGCGTCCGCCGGTCAACGTGTCGAGGACGTTAGCGATGGCTGCCGCGCCCCGGCCGACGACTTCGGCGACCCTGACGGCTGCTCCCTTCTGAGCGCCGCCTAGCCACCTCCTTTTTTGCCGCTCTTCTTTCCGCTGCCGCCGCCTGCGCCGCCGCCGCCCTTTTTGGCTCCGCCACCGCCGCCTTTACCGGAGCCCGCGCCGCCGCCTCCGCCCTTCCGGGCAGCGGAGCCCTTGCCGCCTCCGCCCTGACCGCCGCGTGTGCCGCCGCCCTGTCCCTTCGAGCCGCCCGCGCCGCCCTTCTTCGTGCCGCCTCTCGCGCCGCCGCCTTTAGCTGCACCGCCGCCTTTGGCTGCACCGCCACCGGCTCCACCTCTCGACGCGCCGCCCTTCGAGCCGCCGCCTTTCGACGCGCCGCCGCTCTGGCTGCCGCCGCCGCCTTTGGACGAAGCGGCTGTGCCCGCGCCGCCCTTCTTGGCTCCGACGGGTCTGGTCGCGCCGCCGCGTCCGCCCTGGCCGCCTGCGCTGCCGCCTTTCCCTGCGCCGCCTTTGGCGCTTCCCTTCGTGCCGCGCTTCGATGCAGTAGCCTGCGTGCCGCCGCCCTTCTTCGCGCCTCCGGTCGTGCCGCTTCCGCCGCCCGAATTGCCTCCGGTCCTCGCGCCGCCTTTGGCTCCGCCTTTCGACGAGCCGCCGCCGCTGCCTTTCGAGCCGCCGCCCGATGAAGATTTCTTTGAAGCGCCTCCGCCTGAAGACTGCGAGCCGCCGCCCTTCGAGCCGCCACCGCCGCCCTTGCGGCCTCCGCTCTTGCTGCCGCCGCCAGTGCTTCCGGCCTCAGCCATATTCGCGCCCATTCCGGTCGCGCGTCCGA